>JALHMT010000075.1 GCA_022843905.1 Rubrivivax sp. | reverse complement strand
CCATCCTCACCAGCGAGAAGTTCAAGGGCGTGCGCGTCAACCTCGAACCCGGCGTGCTGCGCATCGCGTCGAACAACGCCGAGCAGGAAGAGGCCAAGGAAGAACTCGAGGTCGACTACGACGGCGACGCCATCGAGATCGGCTTCAACGTCACCTACCTGATCGACGCACTGGGCAACATGACGCAGGAAATGCTCAAGCTCGAACTGCAGGACAGCAGCGCCAGCGCACTGATCACGCTGCCCGAGCGCGCAGGATTCAAATACGTCGTCATGCCCATGCGGATCTGATCCCGCACCTGTGGACGGCCGAGGAGACCGCCCGCAGTGCGACACGGTACCAGGCGGGCCGCGGCCCGCTTCAACGTTTCTGGAAGGGGCCGCCGCACGAGCCCCGCGAGTGAAAAGAGCCCCCGATGAGTGAACCGAACAAGCCCCAGGACCCCAAGACCAACGGCGTGACGCAGCGCGCGGTGCCCGGTGAGGACGGACCCGCAGCCAGCACCGGCAACGAAGCCAGCGCCGCCTACGGCGAAGGCAGCATCCAGATCCTGGAAGGCCTGGAGGCCGTGCGCAAGCGGCCCGGCATGTACATCGGCGACACCTCCGACGGCACCGGCCTGCACCACCTGGTGTTCGAGGTCGTCGACAACTCCATCGACGAAGCGCTGGCCGGGCACTGCGACGACATCGTCGTCAGCATCCACAGCGACAACAGCATCAGCGTCATCGACAACGGCCGCGGCATCCCCACCGGCGTGAAGATGGACGACAAGCACGAGCCCAAGCGCAGCGCGGCCGAGATCGCGCTGACCGAGCTGCACGCCGGCGGCAAGTTCAACCAGAACAGCTACAAGGTGTCGGGCGGCCTGCACGGCGTGGGCGTGAGCTGCGTGAACGCCTTGAGCAAGTGGCTGCGCCTGACGGTGCGGCGCGACGGCAAGGTGCACGCCATCGAGTTCAAGCGCGGCTTCACGCAGGACCGCGTGATCGAAGTGCGCGACGGCTTCGAGACCAGCCCGATGAAGATCACCGGCGAGACCGAGAAGCGTGGCACCGAGGTGCACTTCCTGCCCGACGAAGAGATCTTCACCAACATCGACTTCCACTACGACGTGCTGGCCAAGCGCCTGCGCGAGCTGAGCTTCCTGAACAACGGCGTGAAGATCCGCCTGGTGGACGAGCGCAACGGCAAGGAAGACAACTTCGCCTTCGCCGGCGGCGTGCGCGGCTTCGTGCAGTTCATCAACACCGGCAAGAAGATCCTGCACCCCAACATCTTCCACGCCGCGGGCGACAAGATGAGCGACCAGAACACCAACATCGGTGTCGAGGTGGCGATGCAGTGGAACGACGGCTACAACGAGAACGTTCTCTGCTTCACCAACAACATCCCGCAGCGTGACGGCGGCACCCACCTGACCGGCCTGCGCGCGGCGATGACGCGGGTCATCAACAAGTACATCGAAGACAACGAACTCGCCAAGAAGGCCAAGGTCGAAGTGGCCGGCGACGACATGCGCGAAGGCCTGGCCTGCGTGGTCAGCGTGAAGGTGCCCGAGCCCAAGTTCAGCAGCCAGACGAAAGACAAGCTGGTGAGCAGCGAGGTGCGCGGCCCGGTGGAAGAGATCGTCAGCAAGCTGCTGACCGACTGGCTGCTGGAGAACCCCAACGACGCCAAGATCATCTGCAGCAAGATCATCGACAGCGCCCGTGCCCGCGAAGCCGCGCGCAAGGCGCGCGAGATGACGCGCCGCAAGGGCGTGCTGGACGGCATGGGCCTGCCCGGCAAGCTGGCCGACTGCCAGGAGAAGGACCCGAGCCTGTGCGAGATCTACATCGTCGAGGGTGACAGCGCCGGCGGCAGCGCCAAGCAGGGCCGCGACCGCAAGTTCCAGGCGATCCTGCCGCTGCGCGGCAAGATCCTGAACGTCGAGAAGGCGCGCTACGAGAAGCTGCTGTCCAGCGACAGCATCGTCACGCTGATCACCGCACTGGGCACCGGCATCGGCCACGACGACTTCAACGTGGACAAGCTGCGCTACCACCGCATCATCATCATGACCGACGCCGACGTGGACGGCGCGCACATCCGCACCCTGCTGCTGACCTTCTTCTACCGGCAGATGCCGGTGCTGGTGGAGCGCGGCCACATCTACATCGCACAGCCGCCGCTGTACAAGGTCAAGCAGGGCAAGCACGAGCAGTACCTGAAGGACGGCCACGAGCTCGACGCCTTCCTGCTGAAGGTGGCCCTGGAAGGCGCCGTGGTGCTGCCCGACGGCGCCGCCCCCGAAGGCGCGACCGCCTCACGCCCGCCGCTGGAAGGTGCCGCGCTGGAAGACCTGGCGCGCAAGTACCTGGTGGCCACCAGCGTCATCGAGCGCCTGTCGAACTGGATGGACGTGGACGCCCTGCGCGCGCTGGCCGACGGCCTGGTGCTGAACCTGGACAGCGCCGCCAGCGCCGAGGCCGGCGCCGTGGCCCTGCAGGCCGCGCTGAAGGACGCCATCGTGGGCAGCGAGTTCGACACGCGCACCGACAAGCACCTGCTGCGCATCAGCCGCCGCCACCACGGCAACGTCAAGAGCAGCGTCATCACGCAGGACTTCGTGCACGGCGCCGACTACGCTGCGCTGATGGAAGCCGGCCTCACCTTCAACGGCCTGCTGGGCCAGGACGCCGTGGCGCGCCGCGGCGAAGGCGAGCGCATGAAGGAACAGAAGGTCAGCGACTTCCGCGCCGCCATGGCCTGGCTGATGGGCCAGGCCGAAAGCGCCGTGGCGCGCCAGCGCTACAAGGGCCTGGGCGAGATGAACCCTTCGCAGCTGTGGGAGACCACCATGGACCCCACCGTGCGGCGGCTGCTGCGTGTGCAGATCGATGATGCGATCGAGGCCGATCGGGTGTTCACGATGCTGATGGGGGACGAGGTGGAGCCGCGGAGGGATTTCATTGAGTCGAATGCGTTGAGGGCGGCGAATATTGATGTCTAGTTGTCGAGGCTCGCGTAGGGCGCCAGATTAGTTGCGACTCGCGCCAGAGTTCTGCGACCGGCGGGCGCTTGTTGTTGCGGCTGGCCTAGCTAGGTTGACGGTGTGGGCGCGCGCGACGAGTAAGAGCATGTCAGAGCCCTGCCGCGCGTGACCGTCGGCGGAAGATGATCGACTCGCCCAGCTAGGACGACCACCGACAACGATGGCCTTGGACTTCAGTCATGGCGTCCGAATTGACTTACCCCGCCACCTCAGCGGGGTACATGGCCACAAACTGCTCGAACATCGCCTTCATCGTCTCGAAGTGTGGCTTGGCCGCCAGTACCTCAACGTCGAAGCTTTGACACGCCTCGATGTCTTTGAGCGAAAAATAGTGCTTGTGCACCAGCAACTCTCGAATCTGGTCTTCCGGGTTGTCGTACTGCATGCCGTCACCTTCCGCACAGCTTTCCACCAGAAACTGGGTCAGACATTCGTGCAGCAGTGGCGTCATGTGCGACTGGATAGCCCGCACCTGGCGCATCACCTGATCAATTCGCTGATCTGCGCTCCGCTGGTCTCGGCAATTGATCAAGCCGTTCGAATGCGCCAGTTCGTTCCGGACATCCACCAGTTTGGCGAATGAACCTGTGTGTTGATCTTCGCAGCCAATCAGCTTCAGGAACCGAAAGACGCTGCGCTCATTGACGATGCTGAAGGTGAAGGGCGAAGTGGCGCGCAGGATGTCGCGCTCTTTCTGCGGAACGAAGATCGACGCGTTCTCGAAGTCGCGAGGCCGCATCAGCTTGATCTGCCAGACCGAGAAGTACACAAAGCTCATGTAGAGCATGTGATACGGCAGCATGGCGAACTGGTACTTCTCGTGCTCGTAGTTGCTCGCAAACGCATCCCACAGGAAGTTGATGTACTCCTGCTCGCCCGGCTCCCGGAATGAGTTGGGCAAGTATTCAAGGATGGGCAGGGCGTCATCCACGGCTCACTCCCCCCTGCCCCAAACCCGGTCGATGGCTGCCTTGATCTTGGCCTCCATGCGTCGGACGAGTTCGCGGTTTGCTTCGACCAAGGCTTGTTCGGACGTGATCTCGGCAACGATGGCACGTTGAGTCGCAAGGTCCGGTAGCGGGAGCTTGAAGTTCAGAACGTCTGACTTCGTAATGTTCGGGTCTTTGCGTGTGCTGTTGGCAACTGACTTCCAGTAGTCGCGCCGAGAGATCAGGACCGAGTTTAGGAAGTATGGATCGACACGAGGTGACGGCAACAAGGCCGTCATGGCCTGGTTGCAGGTGGCTTCAATCTCCAGCACACCCGTCCTGCCAATCTGTTTGAAGCCGCCGTACATGGCGACCAAGACTGTGCCAATCGGCAAGACATCAAGATGCGTTTCAGCTAGTGCCAAGTCGGTAACGCACTCGTCAGTGGTAACAACTCCCCCGTCGTTAAGATCGAGTGTCTTCACCCAAGGAATGTGCCCACCTTCGAAATAGGCAGCCGTGTCACGTGCAGGAGTTGTTCCGGACTTGGTCTGGAAGATGCCACCCAGCCGTTCGACAGGCCAACTTTGGTCGACCATAATCTTTGGGCTGTAACCTTCTAGCACCTGGCGAGCGCCGTCAATTACCTTTTGATAGCCAACAATTTCGGCCACGATCTGCTGCTGATACTCAAGGGGCGGGACAGGGATCGTCTTCAGCTTCAAATCACCGAAGTGCCGCTTATACCCGTCAGACTCCAGTGGATGTACCTTGAGGAAGAAATACAGAAACCAGGGTTCAAGCATGTTGCCGGTCTGAAGAATCTTGATTCCATCAGCACCCTGTGCAAAGGGCTGATTTAGCAACTTCACTGCGCATGTGTGATCCCCAAAGACGACCAATGGCTTCTCTGGCTTTACCAATGCATTCTCGTCATTTGTCCACCCTGCGATGGCCTCCTGCGATTGGTCAATGATCGGAAACCGGCCGGCCTTCTGGTAGTCAACCTTTTGAATCTTGAGCGGCGGTGTCAAGGCCACAACCAGGTCACCAATCGGAACTTGCCGGAACGCACTTGGCGTCGCGGTCGCTTCCAGGTACCGGTCTCCACTCAAATTGAAGTCACCGCTCTCGGCGATACGGCTGCGTGCCACCGATTGCGCCATCTCCCCATCACTCTGAAACGCCTGTGGCCCAGTAATCCAGCTACGCAGCAAATGTTCGGCTTCTGGCAAGTCGCTGTTGGCTACCGCTCGCCGTTGGGCGCCAAGGTTGAAACCATCGTTCTGCACCTTCACAAACAGCACGCTGTCAATCTGCCTGTGGACGCGCTTGTCCAAGAAGAGGACGCTCGTCTTCACGCCGCTGTAGGGGTTGAACACGCCGGCCGGTAGGCTGACCACCGCTACCAAGCAGTTCTCGACCAGCATCTTGCGCAGTGCTTTGTAGGCCGTGGCGCTTTGGAAGATGATGCCCTCAGGTACCACAATGGCAGCGCGGCCAGTGGCCGTGAGGTGCTCCGCCATGTAGTCCACAAATAGGACCTCGCTACGTGTGGCCTCTACTGAAAACCGCTTGTGCGGCTTTATTCCGCCCTTTGGCGACATGAAGGGCGGATTGGCCAGGATCACGTCGCCCGTTTCGTTCCACTTGTCGTCTTGTGTGAGAGTGTCGTACTCGACGACATGCGGATCGGCAAAGCCGTGCAGGTACAGATTCACCAGGCTCAGGCGAACCATGTCGGGCGAAATGTCGTAGCCCTTGATGCCGCTGGCCAAGCGGGTGCGCTCATCCGGTGTGAGGCGATCACCCAGGACCTTAGATTCAGGAGAGGTGTTGGCCTTGAGGATGTGCTTCCACGCCGAGATTAGAAAGCCAGCAGTTCCGCAGGCTGGGTCCAGAATGGTGTCGGTCTTCTGCGGATCGACCACTGCGACCATGAAGTCGATGATGTGACGCGGCGTGCGGAACTGCCCCGCGTCGCCCTGGCTGCCCAGCACGCTGAGCAAATACTCGAAGGCATCTCCCAAACGCTCGGAGTGGTCGTAGACAAAGGCGTTGATCTCCTTCAGAAAGCTCTTGAGCGTCTCCGGGTCGCGGTAAGGCAGGTACGCGTTCTTGAAGATGTCGCGGAACAGCTCGGGCACGCCGGGGTTCTCGCGCATGCTCTGGATAGCTTCACTGTAGAGCGCAAGCACCTCAAAGCCGCCTAGGCTGGGCGCCATGATCTGCGCCCATCCGAAGCGGGCGTAGGCCCCGGCGAAAAACTTTCGCTCTCCGCCCAACTCCTCTGCCTCGGCGTCCATGTCGTCCATGAACTTGTAGATGAGCGCGATGGTGATCTGCTCGACCTGGGACTTGGGGTCAGGCACCTTGCCCACGAGAATGTCGCGGCAGTTGTCTATTCGGCGTTTGGTGTCGGCGTCAAGCATTGGGTTGTATGGGAGATGCGGCAGGCTTGGCTGCGGTTGAAGCCAGCACGGCTACATGAACTGGTTGAGTGGCACGTAATCCTTGACGTACTCGGGGATGCGGGTTCGCCAAGCCGGGGGAACGGCCTTGAAGTCGGTCATCCCGAATGACGGGTAAACATAGAGCGAGTTGAGGCTCTTGGTCTCGATGATGTCGCGCAAACGGTGGTCGGTAGCGTAGGCCTTGAAGTAGTACTTCATGGCCTGCACCGCACTAGCGGTGGAATCGGCGTGGAAACCTGTAGCGTTCTGCTGATCAAGCAAGAACTTCTCGAACTCTTCTTCGAGCAGTTCGTCCTTGCTCTTGAACCCGGAAATGAAGCCGAAAGCCTTTTCGAGAATTTCGCGCAGGCCCAGACGCCGGTCTACACCAGCTGCACGGCGCAGCTTGTCGAGATTAAAGTGCTCATTGGGCTTGTCGAACAGGTGGTTGACAACATAGTCAATGGCTTGATCCCATTGGCCGTCGTTGACCTGACGGGCTACCACGGGGTCGGCCTTTACGGTGTCTTCGAACTTCTCGAAGAACATGCGGTCGACCTTCATGCCCTGAAAGCCGATCTGGGTTTCGTCCTGCGCGGTGATGGAGTCGGGCGATGTGTGGTGGTAGTGACTAGATTCGTCAACGCCTCCTCCGCCACCCCCACCGCCCGTATCGGTGCCATCTCCTCCTTTGAGTTGGAGACTCAATATTCGAGGCAGTTTCAGAACCTCGTCGTAGTTGTACTTCTCTTCAAAGTACTCACAGGTGGCGAAAAAGTCGAACAGCTTGTATGCCGTCTTGAGAGGGCTCGCAACTTGAGCCCTCAACAACTCGTCCTGCAGTTGCTCGCGGAAGTCGTGCTTGCGGGTACCGCGGCCCTTGATCTGCACGAACTCCGAGGGCGAGAACACGGGACGCATCAGCGCCAGGTTGAGCAGATCGGGGCAGTCGTAGCCGGTAGTCATCATCCCTACGGTCACACACACGCGGGCCTTACTGGTCTTGTAGGTGGGCAGACCGTTGGCGGATCCCAGCAGGTTGTTGTTGGTGAAGTTGATCGTGAACTGCTGCGCGTCTGGAATGCTGGAAGTGACTTGCACCGCAAAGTCTGACTGGTAGTGGCCAGGAAAAAACTTGTCTGCCAGATCGTTGAGGATCGTGGTCAGCTTGGTCGCGTGCGCCTGGCTGACAGCAAACACGATCGTCTTGCCGAACTCGGCGCTGATGGGGTCCCGCAAACCGTGTTCCACCAAGGTCTTGCAGAACAGGCGGTTGGTGGGTTCAGAGAAGAACTTCTTCTCGAAGTCTTTCTGCTTGAAGCGTTGCTCCGCCGATTGCTCGCCCGGTGCAACGTCGCTCACTACCACGGCGGAATAGCCTTGTTCTGACAGCAACTTGGTGGTGACTTCTGTTCGTGCATCGACCACCCGTGGGTTGATGAGGAAGCCCTCCCGGACACCGTCTAGCAACGAATAGCGATAGGTTGGCTCACCCGATTCACATCCGAAGGTGCGGTAGGTGTCCAACAGCAGTCGCCTCTCGGCCTCCCGCGGATCGTTGGACGCCGGTTTGTCAGCTTTGAACTGCTTGAGGTAATCCTTGGGCGTCGCGGTCAGTCCTAACTTGTAGCCGACAAAGTACTCGAAGACCGCGCGCGCGTTGCCGCCGATGGAGCGATGCGCCTCGTCGGAAATGACCAGATCAAAGTCGGTAGGCGAGAACTGCTTGTACTTGCCGTTGAACAGCAACGACTGCACAGTGGTCACCACGATCTCGGCTTTGCGCCAGTCATCGCGGTTCTCCTTGTAGATCGTTGACTTGAAGTCGTTCTTCAGCAGGAAGACAAATGCCTTGTTGGCCTGATCCTCCAACTCCAGACGATCAACCAAGAAGAGCACCCGACGAACATTCCCCGTGCGAAGAAACAGCTTGATCACTGCTGCAGACGTCAGAGTCTTGCCCGTACCGGTCGCCATTTCGAACAGGAATCGCGTGGAACCATCCTTGACTGCACGCTGAATGGCTTGAGCAGCGCGTTGCTGGTAGGACCGCATGAAGCGCAGGCGGTGTTTCGCTACGAAGACTTCTCGAAGTGACCGATCCTTCCAGCCGGCCTCCGCGTCGTATTGCGGCATCTGGGTTCGGGCGATGTAGTCGAGCGCCACATCCTCCGTCACCAACCGTTGTGGATCAGGCTGGAACCGTTGGTAGCTCTTGATGGCGTCCGCACGTGGAAAGGACGTGATGACCTGGGGATTCCCGTGTTGAAGGTCCCACAGGTAGTGAAGGTTGCCGTTGCTCAGGATGACAAACCGGCAGTTTTGGGCTTTCGCGTACTTGCGCGCCTGCTCTTTGCCAATCAGCGGGTTCTTGCTTTCTGCCTTTGCCTCCAGCACCACCAGCGGAAAGGCGCTGTCATCCAAAAGGAGGAAGTCGACGAAGCCGTTGCCTGTGGTATCGAAGTCGTTCCCCATCGCGTCCACTTGGGGCTGTGTTAGCTTGACCTTCGGCTCAAGCACTACGTTGGCCTTGCCTCGCTCGTCGTCGAAGAAGCGCCAGCCGGCTGCGTCTAGCAGCCTGTTGATCTTGATTCTGGCCTGAGCTTCTTTTTCGGACATAGTGCCATTGTGTCTGGTCATGAGGTCGCCTACGCGAACTGGCGGTGCGGATACAGACGAGCTGGCGGTCGGGTGGCGACTCGGTTGCCGCGGGGGCTGAGGCCTGAATCGGTGCTTGCTTGCAGATCAGAAGTGACTATGGCACCTACCCCCGGAAGACATTTGGATCGCCTCCCCGACTACAGCACGTTCTTGTAGGACTGCTCGATGATCCCGACAACATAGTCAAGATCCTCAGGGCCCTTGAGATAGACCCTTCGGTCCATCGTCCAGTTGTAGCCCTCAGGGATCTTGTCATCCAAGCCCTTGGGGTCCGCGTAGTCGATCGGGCGCAGGTGAATGTTTAATTGGCTCTTGCCGATGTGCACCTCGGCAAAGTTGTTGGAAACCGAAAGGCGACGTAAGAGGCAGTGGCCTTCTCGACAATGGCGTCGTCCATCGCCCGAACCTATTCGCGAAGCTGCTCGAACAACTCCCGCGTGGCGGGCGTTGCCTTGCTCATTAGTCCTTCCGCTGACGCTGGCTCGCTGATCTCAGCCTTCTCTGCGGGGCCCTCAAGCCTTGCCGGGTGCTCAGGGCTGACAGACGCTGCGCCGAGACGAGGGTAGTCCGTGTACCCCAACGCACCCGCCGTATAGAAGGTCTTCGGCTGCGGTTCGTTCAGCGCGGCCCCCAGGCTCAGCCGCTCGACCAGGTCCGGGTTGGCGAGGAAGGCCCGTCCGAAGACGATGGCGTCGGCGCTGCCTTCGTCGAGCGCAGCCTGTGCGGTGGCCGCGCTGAAGCCGCCGTTGCGCAGCAGCGGTCCCTTGAAGTGCTGACGCGCCACAGCAGCGATGCGGCGCTCGGCGTCCAGCGCTGGATCCATGTGGCGCAGTTCCAGATAGGCGATGTGGCGCTGGCCGAGCTGCGTGGCGATGTAGGCCAGCAGCGCCTCTGGGTTGCTGTCCTGCAGGTCGTTGCTGCCTGCCAGCGGCGACAGGCGCAGGCCGACCCGGTCGGCGCCCGCTTCGGCGATGGCGGCATCGATGCACTCGAGCAGCAGGCGCGCCCGGTTCTCGATGCTGCCGCCATAACGCTCGTAGCCGGGCCCGCTGCGGTCGTTCACGCCGTCGCGCAGGAACTGGTCGAGCAAGTAGCCGTGGGCCCCATGCAATTGCACGCCGTCGAAGCCGGCCTGCAAAGCGCGGCGGGTGGCTTGGCGGAACAGATCGACGATGGCTGGCAGTTCGTCGTCGCGCAGGCGGCGCGGGTTCTCGTAGGGCTGCTTGCCGTCGGGGGTGTTGATGAAGCCCTGGATGGCCCGCTCGCCGCTGCTGATGGGTTGCACACCACCATTGAGACTGGAGTGCGCCGAGCGGCCGGGGTGCCAGATCTGCAGCTGCATGCGTCCGCCGGCGGCGTGCACGGCACCCGTGACGTCACGCCAGCCGGCCACGCAGGCGTCGTCGTAGATGCCAGGCTCGCCCGTGAAGGCGCAGCCATCGGCTGCCACCATGGTGGCCTCTGCGATCAGCAGGCCGGCCGAGGCACGTTGGGCGTAGTGCTCGGCCATCAGCGCGTTGGCGATGTGGCTGCGGCCGGCACGGGCGCGTGTCAGCGGCGCCATCACGATGCGGTTGGGCAGCGTCAGGGCGCCCAAGGTCAGGGGGTCGAAGAGTGTAGGCATTCCGTCAAAGGGTGGTGCTGGGGTTCGCTGCGGCCCCGACAAGTCGGCGTTGCAGGATCCGCACATTGTCGCGAGCCTGGTGGCCATGAGGGGCGCCGGCGTGGAGTGTGCTCAGGAGCGCAGCAGATCGTCACCAGCCTGCCGGCTTCTGGCACTCGGGCCGATGAAGGCGCCCGCTGCAACGCGGGCGACAGGGCACGGGCTGCCTGCATCCGCCGCGAGCGGGTGCTTCCGAATCTGAGCCTACATCCGCGCCTTCCGATTCGCTGCCCTGAATCCGCCCCCCACTGCCACATCCTGGAAACCGGCAACGACAGCTACCGCCTCAAGCACAGCTCTACCCAGCCTCGTACAACCACCGCCAAGGAGTCCAAGACCAAAAAGTCATCCACACCGTAGACCCTCGAAAACGAAAAACGGGTGGATCAAGATCCAATGGAAGTGCCGGTTCAGGATCGGGTGGAAATCAACAGCAATGGCAATACGAAAGCGAACCGTCGAGCACGTCTTCGGAACGCTGAAGTACTGGATGGGGCAGCCGCTGCCACGCTGAGCGGCCGTGGGCGGGGCACCGGGCCTGAGTCCGGGTGCACGCCTTCGAACATGCCTCTGGCAGAGCAGGCCATGAGTGGACGCCAGGGCGGCGGCCTGCGGGCTCGACGGCCGCCGCCAGGGGCCGGCGGGTGACGCGTGCCATTGCCGACTACGCGGGCTTCTGAGCGCGCCGGGCACGGCCCTCGCGCTTGGCCTCCTCTGCGCTCCATGCTTGGCCGGGTCCGCTGTTCAAGCCCTGGCGGATGTCGTGGCGCAGCTGCTCGAGCTTGGCGGCGCGCAAGCGGTCCTGCTCGTCCATCAGGCGCAGCGCCTCGCGCACGACTTCGCTGGCAGAGGAGTACATGCCAGAGGCCACCTTGGACCGGACCAGTTCTTCGAGCTGTGGTGTGAGGTTGACGTTCATGCCCACCGGCAATCTCCGCGTTGGTGGTGTGTCTCATGATGTCCGAATATGTCAATGATGGACACTCAGCGCCGCTGTCGGTGCTGCCGCTGAAATCGCGACGCGCGCCATCGTCATGCAGCACCAGCCCCAGCGCCCTGTGCAGTTCGGGCCTGCACCGAGTCCATCATCGATCCCTTGATCCCGACCTCGCCGAAGTCCAGCCGAGCCGGGGCCCGAGGCGCCAAGCTGACGGCACCCAGCACCACGGCATCGATCGGTTCATCGCATGGTGACGTCCCCTCACCCTGAGGGAACGTGATGCCAAGCCGCGACACCGCCCGGGCGCCACCGCCCGGGCCGCTATGCTGCGCAGGCTGCCCAAGACACCCATGACCGACCCCTTCGCCACTGCCCGCACCAGTTTCCTGGACGGCGTGCGCGCCTTCGAAGCGGGTGACCTGGCGACGGCGGAAGCGGCCTTCCGCGCTTCGCTGGAGTCCTTGCCGGGACGGCCCTCGACCTTGATGAACCTGGCGGCCACGCTCACCCGCGCCGGCCGCCCGGCCGAAGCGCTGCCCCTGCTGGATCAGGCCTTGGCCGGCGAGCCCGGAAGCACCGAAGCACTCTGCCACCGCGGCGCGGCGCTGGCCGCGCTGGGGAAGACCGAGTCCGCCCTGGCGGCTTACGACGAAGCGCTGCGCAGTCGGCCCCTGCTGGTGCCAGCCCTGTTCCAGCGTGCCGTGCTGCTGAACCTGCTGGGGCAAGCCACGGCGGCGCTGGTGGCGCTGGAGCGGCTGATGGCGATTCGAACACCCGACGCCGAAGCCTGGTTCCACCACGGCCAGACGCTGCAGGCGCTGGGCCGCAACGACGCCGCCCTGCAAAGCTACGACCGCGCCCTGGCCCTGGAACCGCACGGGGCCAGCACCTGGTCGCGCCGCGGCACCTTGCTGAAGGACATGGGCCGCATGCCTGAGGCCGCTCACAGCTTTCAGCAGGCGCTGGTGCATGGCGGCGACGCCGAGCTGAACCGCTACTTCCTGGCCTCGGTCAGCAGTGACGCGATGCCCCAGGCGGCGCCACGGGCGTACGTCGAGCAGCTCTTCGACAGCTACGCGGCCGACTTCGACCAGCACCTGGTGGCGACGCTGGGTTACCGCACGCCACAGTGGCTGGCCGCGCTGCTGCCGGCGGGTCGGCGCTTCGATGGCGCGCTGGACCTGGGCTGCGGCACCGGCTTGATGGGCCCGCTGCTGGCGCCGTGTTGCGCTGCGATCGACGGCGTCGACCTGTCGCGCCAGATGCTCGAGAAGGCCCGCGAGACGGGCCTGTATCGCCACCTCTGGCATGCCGACGTGGCAGCGCACCTGCAGCAAGGCGGCGAACACTACGATCTGGTGCTGGCGGCGGATGTGTTCGTCTACGTGGGCGCGCTGGACGAGGTGTTTGCCGGCGTGGCGCGTGTGCTGCGGCCCGGGGGCTTGTTCGTCTTCTCGGTGGAAGAGGCCGATGCCGGCGAGACACTGCAACTGCGCCCCAGCGCGCGCTACGCCCATTCACGTCCTTATGTCGCAGACCTGGCGGCGGCGCACGGGTTTGCAGTCCAGCACGTCGATCGGCAGACCCTGCGCCACGACCAGGGCCGGCCCATCTCAGGCCTGCTGATGCGGCTGTCCCGCAGCTGAACGGGTCGGCGGCGGCAAGCCGCTGGCCGCCGGCATCGGCACACGCTGAATCGATCGCAGCACGTTCTCGGCCGTTGCGGGCGCTTCCAGACAGACCGGGGACGGCGGCGCGCCGTTCAGGGCGCCAGCGTGTGTGCGGGCGATGGCATCGCGCAGCGCCTCGTACACGCTGATCGACAGCATGAACGGCGGCTCGCCCACGGCCTTGCTCTTGAAGACCGTGTCTTCGCGGTTGGGTTCGGGCCAGAGCTCGACACGGAAGTGCTCGGGTATGTCGGCCGAGGTGGGGATCTTGTAGGTGCTGGGGGCGTGCGTGCCGAGTGCGCCGTCGTCGGTCCACACCAGTTGTTCGGTGGTCAGCCAGCCCATGCCTTGCACGAAGGCGCCTTCGATCTGGCCGATGTCGATGGCCGGGTTGATGGAGCGGCCCACGTCGTGAAGGATGTCGACCCGCAGCACCTTGCTCTCGCCTGTCAGGGTGTCGATCGCCACCTCGGTGCAGGCCGCGCCGTAGGCAAAGTAGAGGAAGGCCCGCCCGGTGAACCTGGCTTTGTCGAAATGGATCCTGGGCGTGCTGTAGAAGCCGTCGCTCCACAGCTGCACGCGGTGGGCGAAGGCCAGCTTCACCACTTCGGCAAAGCTGCGAGAACGGGCGGGTGTGTGCACGAAGCCTTGCGCGAAGGCCACCGCATCGGCGCTGCAGCCGTCGATCTTGCCCAGACAAGCCGCCAGGTTGCCCCGCACCTGGGCAGCCGCCGCCTGGGCGGCGCGGCCGTTGGTGTCGGTGCCGACCGACGCTGCCGTGGGGGCTGCATTGGGCACCTTGCTGGTGTCGCTGGCGGTGGCGAGCACCCGTTCCACGGGGATGCCCAGTTCATCGGCCACCAGCTGCGCCACCTTGGTGTTCAGGCCCTGGCCCATCTCGGTGCCGCCGTGGTTCACCTGCACGCTGCCGTCGAGGTACACGTGCACCATCGCCCCGGCCTGGTTGAACTGCATGGCCGTGAAGCTGATGCCGTGTTTCACGGGCGTCAAGGCCAAGCCGCGCTTGAGCACGGGGCTGGTCAGGTTCCAGGCGTCGATGGCCTGGCTGCGCTGGCGGTATTGCGCCGAACGCTCCAGTCGCGGCAGCAGCGCCGGCAGGATGTTGTCCTCCACACGCATGCCGAAGTGCGTGGTATTGCGCTCGTCATCGTCGCTGTAGAGGTTGCGGTAGCGCACATCCAGCGCGTCCATCTGCAAGTGGCGGGCGATGTCGCCGATGATGGTCTCGATCAGGATCACGGCCTGCGGTGCGCCGAAACCGCGAAAGGCCGTGTGGCTCTGGGTGTGGGTCCTGCAGCGGTAGGACGCGATTTCGACGTGCGGCAGAAAGTAGGCGTTGTCGAGCTGGAAGATGGCGCGGTCGGCCACCGCGCCCGACAGGTCGGCGCTGTAGCCGCAGTTGGCCGCCATCATGACCTTCAGCGCAGCAAGGCGCCCGCTGTCGTCGAAGCCCACCGTGTACTCGAAGGCGAAGGGGTGGCGCTTGCCGGTGATCATGAAGTCGTCGTCACGATCCAGGCGCAGCTTCACTGCACGGCCCACCTTGTGCGCCGCCACCGCCGCCCAGACCGCGACGTGCCCGGCCTGGGTTTCCTTGCCGCCGAAGGCACCCCCCATGCGGCGGCATTCCACCCGCACGGCGTTGTTTTCGACACCCAGCGCGTGGGCCACCCAGTGCTGGACCTCGCCGGGGTGCTGCGTGCTGCTGTACACCTGCCACTGGTTCTGCTCTTGCGGCAGCGCGTAGGCAATCTGGCCTTCCAGGTAGAAGTGTTCCTGGCCACCGGCCTGCAGCGTGCCGGTCAGGGTGTGTGGGGCCTGGGCCAGGGCCTGCGCCACGTCGCCGCGGCGCACGAACACCGGCGGCAGCACATAGCTTCCAGCAGCCCGCGCCTGGTGCACGTCCAGGACGGCAGGCAGCGCCTGTATGCGCACGGCCACCCGGCGTGCAGCATGGCGCGCCTGCATCACGCTGGTGGCCACCACCAGGCCGATGACCTGGCCCACGTAATGCACGGTGTCGGTGGGAAACACCACTTCGTCGTTTGCCAGCACGGGCAGGTGCAGGCCACCCGGCACGTCGGCGGCCAGCACCACGTCCACCACGCCGGGCATGGCCAGCGCGGCGCGGGTGTCCACGCCCAGCAGGCGGCCGTGGGCCACGGCCGACAGGATGGGCGCCGCGTACAAGGTGCCGCGCACTTCGGTCAGGTCGTCGACGTAGGGTGCCGAGCCGCTGACCTGGGCGAGGGCGCTTTCGTGGGCGATGCTGTTGCCGGCCACGCCGGCTTCTGATTCGCTGTTGAAGCCCGAGGGGGGTTTCGCCAGGCTGGGGGCGGAGCCAGGAATCGGCGTTTTCATGCGGATGCTCCCAGCGGCAGCGCACTGCCCGGCTTCAGGTGGTCCAGGCTCACCGGGTGTAGGCCCTGGCTCTCCAGCCAGAAGCGTTGCAGCAGGTTGCCGATCACCTGGCTTCGGTAGCTGGCGCTGGCGCGCATGTCGGAGATCGGCGAGAACTCTGCGCGCAGCGATTCGGCGGCCTGCTGCGCGCACGCTGCGTTCCAGGTCTGGCCCACCAGGCGGGCTTCGGTCTGGCGTGCCCGCATGGGCGTGGCAGCCATGCCGCCCACGCCGATGGATGCCTTCTGCACCACGCCGTGCTTGAAGTCGAGGCTCAGCGCCAGACACACCGCAGAGATGTCGTCTTCGAAGCGCTTGGAGATCTTGTAGGCCCGCAAGAGGTGGCTGGTGCCCTGCGCCCTGGCAGCCGACGTTCCGGCCGCAGCAGCCACCGCCTTGGGCACCTTGATCCACGCCAGCACCTCGTCGGGTGCCAGCACGTTCCGGCGGTAGCCCGTGTACAGGTCTTCCAGTCGCAGTTCACGGTGGCCGCGCTCGCTCATCAGCACCACGCTGGCGCCCAGCGCAATCAAGAGCGGCATGGAATCGCCGATGGGCGAACCGTTGGCCACGTTGCCCCCCAGCGTGCCCGTGTTGCGCACCGTCAGCCCCGCAAAGCGGTTCAGGAAGCCTTCGAGCGAGGGGCGGTCGGCCACCAGGGCGGCAAAGGCATCCGTGAGCGTGACGGCAGCGCCTATGGCCAGGTGGTGCCGGTAGTGTTCGACACGGCGCAACTCGCGCACCTGCGTCAGGTCGATCACATGGTCGACCTGCAGGTGCTGCTTGGTCACCCACAAACCCACGTCGGTGCAACCCGCCACCAGCTGGGCCTTGGGGTGGCGCGTGCGCGCGGCCAGCAGCCGCGCCAGGGTGCGGGGGACCAGGTAGGCCGAATCGGCCTGTGGCGCCGGCAAGACCTTGGCCATGCGCTTCAGTTCGAGCAGCACCTGGGCCTCGTCGACGCAGGCCTGCGCCGGCGCGCTGCGGTCCTCGCCTGTCGGCCCGCCAGCCAGGTGCATGCCTTGTGCGGCGTCCAGGATGGGCCGGTAACCGGTGCAGCGGCACAGGTTGCCCGAAATGGCGTGCTGGGCGGCTTCGCGTGTCACCGCTGCGCCGCGCTGGTTCTGGTACAGGCCGAACAGGCTCATCACGAAGCCCGGGGTGCAGAAGCCGCACTGCGAGCCGTGGCAGCGCACCAGGGCCGCTTGTGCGGGGTGCAGGGCTGCGAGGCCGCCAGCGGGTTCGGCGGGGGCCGGCCTGGCACCGGAAATGTCTTCCACTGTCCACAGCGCCATGCCGTCGATGGAATGCGCCATGCGGATGCAGCTGTTGATGGCGCTGTAGCGCAGCGTGCCCGCATGGGCTTGGCCGACGACCACGGTGCAGGCACCGCAGTCGCCTTCGCCGCAGCCTTCCTTGGTGCCGGTGCAGGCCAGGTCTTCCCGCAGCACTTCGAGCAGCGTGCGGTTGGGCGGCACGTTGTGCAAGGTGACGGGCTTGCCACCTCGAAGAAAGCGAATCGGTTTCGTGTTCATGTGGTGCACCGTGCATCAAGAACCATGCCATTGCGGCTGGCGGTCGCCCGCCCGGCTTCCAGGTGAGCCTGGATGCAGGCTACCGCATGGGCTGGGCCGCCAGCGGCAGCCATCCCGGTGCGGGCGCTTGCGTGCACTGCCTTGGCGCATGCGGGTGGCGCCGCGCCATCGGCGTGCAGCGCGGGCCATCTCCATCGAGACGGCCCATGAACTCGGGCGGGATGACCTGGGCCAGCGTGGCGCCAAGGCCGCATGCACGCAAGCCTTGCGAGTGCCCTGGCAGGTGGGCTTCGTGCTGCTGCGGTGCGTCGCGGACATCTGAACGGCGTTCGGGGTCCAGAGGGCTCTGGAGCCACGCCAACCACCGACGGGGCTCACGCGCCTGCACGACGGGGGACTAGCGCGGCGTCCGCGTCCCCTGCCGGTTCTCCACCGCACTGACCCAGAGCAGCCAGGGCACGCGCCCGGGTCCCTTGCCGGACATCTGCGCGTAGCGGTCCCACAGCGCCTGCAGCTCGGTGCGCATGCGCTCGGCCTCGTCGGGCGTCAGGTGCAACTCACCGTGCTGGTTGACGATGCCGGCTTCCGCCAGCGAGCCGCTTTCGGGCTCCAGACCCTCGTAGACCCCCTGCGGCACGCGCCGGATCCGGAAGCACCAGCGATGGCGGTAGCGCAGCGCCACCCGCAGCAACGCCTGCTTCAGCGTGGCGTAGGCCGGGTCCATCTGGGCCCCCAGGATGTCGTCGACCGAGTCCATCGGCACGTCGGCGAGCGACGCGACATAGCGGTCACCGACCGCGCGGTAGCGCCGCAGCCGGCCCGGCCCCGAGGTCTCTCGCAGCAGGCCCAGACTGCGCAGGCGGCCGACCCAGTAGCTGACCAGGCTCTTGCCGACCCCCAGCGTGGCGGCGGCATCGCTGACGCCGCGCTCCTGCGCCAGGAAGACCTTGAAGAAGCGGTTGCGCCTGGCGTCGACCAACAGCGCGGCTGCCTCGCCGCGCACCACCGTGGCCTGCTGCTCGTCCTGCATCGTGCTCTCCCTGTTCAAGTTCGCCGTGGCATTTGAACGCATGTCTGCCTACCGTCAGGCCAGACGTCACGCCTGCACACACAACGCCATGAACACATTCGTCGCACACCTCTTGCAGCCCGCCCTGCCGGCCTTGCTGTGCCTGCTGCTCACGGCCTGTGGCGGAGGAGGCGGGGGCGGCGGAGCCGGCGACGCTGGCAGTGGCGGCGCCGGCAGCACCAACCCGACGCCGCCCGGCGGCCCGGGCCCGGGCCCGGGCACGGGCAGCACTCCCGGCCCCGTGACCAGCGCCGCGCCCACCGGACGCCTCTGGCACAACAACTACGCGCTCGACTTCGTCACCGGCAGCCAGGTCGCCCACCTCGACCAGAGCCCATCGACCCTGGCCGACCCGGACCGCTTTGCCATCCCCTGGCGCGACGGCACCCAGTACATCCTGACCGACTACCGGCCCGCCCGTGGCGAGACCACCATCACCGTCAAGGAGACGGGAACCCGGCGCGTGCTGTTCGAACTCGTCTACGACGGCTATGCCCGCGACCCGAAGCCCTCGCCCATCAGCAGGGACGTGGTGCTGTTGACCGTGGGCAACAGCATCACCGAACGCGCCGACTACGCCTTCATCAACCTGCGCACGCGCAGCTTCATCGACCGCTTCGCCGAGGGCAGCGTCAGCGTGGACTGGCTGCCCGACGGCCGCTACCTGCAACTGGGCAGCAATGGCCAGATCTCGGTCGGCACACCGGGCAGCAGCCGCGCAGCAGCCGGCAGCTTCAACCTGCAAGGGCGCAGGCTGGGCGACGTGAAGGTCAACCATCAAGGCACGCAGTTCATCGTCACCCTGACCCAGGACAGCGGCGCGATCGCCCAGCGCGACCTCTGGGTGGCGAACATCGACGGCAGCAACCCCGGGCGCCTGACCAGCACCAACATCACCAGCTACGGCCACTGGTCGCCCGACGGGCGGCACATCGCATTCGACGACGACACGGGCTTCCTCTGCAACGGCGCGGGCTGCCTGGGCAGCTGCAGCCTCTGGGTCGTTGCCAGCACCACCCGCAACGCCAACCCGCTGCCGTCCTTCCCCGGCGAGGCCTCGGCCTTCAACGTCCGCAACGCCCAGGGCTCCTCGCGCCGGCTGGGCTGCGAACTGCTGGCCTGGCTGCGCTGACGCCCCTGCGCGACCAGGCGACCGGGCGGCCCGGTGCCGCCCCGCGTGAATCTGACCACCGACATCCTTCAACCCTGCCCCTGGAGATCTGGACCATGCTCGACCACCGTAACGGGAAGCCCCAGCGCCTTCGCGCCTGGACCTTGTCATGCCTGGCGTTGAGCTGCGCCCTGGTCGCCTGCGGCGGCGGTGGGGACGCCGGCCCGGGTGCCGCGCTCGGCCCCTCGCCATCGCCCTTGCCTTCACCGTCACCGACGCCGTCAGGCGTGGCCAATGCCTGCTTCGATCCGGCCGAGGCCCTGCTGACGACGGGCTTCACCACCACCGGCGTCTACGACGACGGCAGCGCCCTGACCGGCGACACGACGATCACCGAAACCATCGACGGCCCGGCGGTGTTCGAAGGCCAGACGCGCATCCAGCGGACCGTCAGGACCGTCACCCCTTCGGCCGCGAACAGCACCCAGCGCGTGCAGACCGACCTGAAGGCCTACCAGCAGTCCAACGGGGGCTTGCTGACGCAGTACGGCAACACCAGCAGCGCCACACAGTTCAACGGCGGCGTGTCGCGCCCGTCGGGCGGCGCCAAGGTGGTCCTCACGCCGCCTTACGTCGACAAGTTCTACCAGCTCGCGATGGGGGAGAGCACCACCGTGTCGGGCACCGTGGTGATCACCGCGACACCACCATTCCCGCAACCCAGCACCACCACGACCAATACGTTCACCGAAACCACGACCTACGTCGGCAACGAAACGGTGACGGTCTTCGGCCGCAGCTTCAACACCTGCAAGTACGTTCGCAACACGGTGCCGGGCAACGGCGCGGCCAGCACGAGCAGCACGGTCTGGCGCGTTCTCGGCAAGGGCGTGGTGGTGAGGCTGGAGTCGACGAGCGCCGGCACGACCACAGTGCTCCAGTTCAAGTCGGGCTCGCTCAACGGCGTGGCCTTGTAGGGCCGGTCGATCGGCCGCGCGCTTTCAGCGCGGGGCGCGCAGATGCCGCGCCACCCACCCCGGCACGTGGTCCATGCGCCACTGCCACCAGCGCGGCACGGCCGGTGTGTTGGCGCGTTGAACGTAGTACGGCACCATGGGGCAGAACCAGTCCCACAGGCGGCGCAGTTCGGCCTCTGGCTCGTCATGCAGGTCCACGCGCAGGTCCACCAGCGGGAACGGCTGCTCGCCATGCACCAGCAGCGCGGCCG
Source organism: Rubrivivax sp. (assembly GCA_022843905.1). Taxonomy (GTDB): domain Bacteria; phylum Pseudomonadota; class Gammaproteobacteria; order Burkholderiales; family Burkholderiaceae_C; genus Rubrivivax. The sequence goes on along the minus strand of JALHMT010000075.1, from coordinate 3,274 downwards.
AGTTCTGGCCCTCGGGCTGGCCGCCGGCGTCGCGCCCGGCTTCCACCGCGCGCACCAGGCGTTCGGCCAGGGTTTCCGTGTGCGAGGCTTCGAAGGCCCGGGCCATGGCCTGGACCACGCCAGCGCCTGCCAGCACGTTGCCGGCCACCGCGTAACCGTCGCCCAGGTGGTGCCCGCACCAGGGCGCGTTCTTCTCGCCGGTGAAGGCGAAAGCGCGGCCGTACACGTCGACCACGTGGATCTGGCGCGACTGCGGAAAGGGGTCGGCCTGCTGCAGTTCGGCCACGATCTTCTCGGCCGACAGCGCCGAGCCGATCAGCTGGCGCGCCAGCGGCAGCAGGTGCGGGTTGGCCACGGCCTGCAGCGAGGCCGCGCCGCGCTGCGGCACCACCACCGGGCAGCGCACGCCCACGTTGGGCGAGTAGGTGGCGATGCCCACGCCGTATTCGCCGCTGCGCGGGCAGCGGGCGACGATGGAAAAGGTCATGCTGCGGTCACTCCATCTTGATGCCGGACTCCGCCGCCATCCGCCGGTAGTTGTCGAACTCGGCCATCGTCAGCCGGCCCAGCGCCTCGGGCGTGCCGGGGCGGGTGATGGAGCCGGTGTCCTCGATGCGCTTGCGCACCTCGGGCTTGGCCAGCAGCTTCAGCAGCTCGGTCGACAGCCGCTGGATCACGGGTCTGGGCGTGCCGGCCGGCGCGTACAGCGCGTTCCACGAGGTGAAGTTCAGGCCCGTCACGCCCTGCTCGTCCAGCGTGGGAATGTCGGGCCCGGTGGCGGCGCGCGCCGGCGCGGTGATGCCGATGATCTTCACCTTGCCGTCCCTGGCCAGCGGCAGCTGCGTGGGCAGGGTGCCGAAGTAGATCTGCACGCGGCCGGCGATGAGGTCGGTGTTGACCTGCGGTGCGCCGCGGTAGGGGATGTCGGCGATCTGCGTGCCCGTCATGCGCGCCAGCGTCAGGCAGGCGAACTGGTTGCTCGAGCCGTTGCCGTGGTGGCCGCAGCTCAGCTTGCCGCTGTTGGCCTTCACGTAGGCCATGAACTCGCTGGCCGTGGTGCCGGGCACCGACGGGTGCGTGTTCAGCACGATGGGCAGCTCGGCCACGTAGCCGATGGGCTCGAAGTCCTTCGGGCCGTAGCTGGCGCCCTTGTTCAGCGCCGGCGTGATGGCGGTGGGCGCGCTGCCGCCCATGATCAGCGTGTAGCCGTCGGCCGGCGCCTTGGCCACCGAGGCATGCGCGATGGCGCCGCTGGCCCCGGTGCGGTTCTCCACCAGCACCTGCTGCCCCAGCGCCTTGGCCAGCTCTTCGCCGACGATGCGGCTCAGCAGGTCGGTGATGCCCCCCGCCGGGTAGGGCGAGACGATGGTGATGGGCTTGCTCGGCCAGGCGTCGCTGGCGTGGGCCACGCCCAGCCCGGCCAGGCCCAGCGCCGCGGCGGCCAGCGCCCGGCGCCGCGCTTTGCAGCTCGGTGAATTCATCTCCCGCCCTTTCATGAAAATGATTTCACTCAGTCTAGGAAGGCAGGGCAGAAGCGTCAATGCATGAAACGATTTCGTCACCTCGATGGCACAATGAAATGTTTTCATGGGGCGCCGGCATCGGCGCCGAGGCCGATGAAGAGTTCTGCACCCCCTGCTCCGCCTTCGGTGTCCGACGTCGCCCGTCTGGCCGGCGTGTCACCGGCCACCGTCTCGCGCGCCTTCAACGCACCCGCCCTGCTGGTGCCCGACACGCTGCAGCGCGTGCAGCGCGCGGCCGCGCAGCTGGGCTACCAGCCTTACGGGCTGGCGCGCTCGCTGCGCAAGCGGCGCTCGATGGTGGTGGGCATCGTGATGCCGTCGCTGCGTTATGCCTACTACGCCGGCACGCTGGAACTGCTGCAGGGCCTGCTGGCGCGCGAGGGCTACACCGTGCTGCTGAGCACCGCCAACCACGACCCGCAGGCCGAACTCGACGGCGTGCGTGCGCTGATGGCGCAGGGTGTGGACTTCGTCGTGCTCTTCGGCCGTCCGCTGCACGACCAGAGCGCACCGCTGCTGGCCCTGCGCGGCGTGCCGCACCTGCGCTGCTGGTCGGCGCTGCCCGACGAGCCGTCGGTGGCCTTCGACCACGGCAGCGCGATGGCCGACGTGGCGCATCACCTGGTGGCGCTGGGCCACCGGCGCTTAGCGGTGGTCATCCCCTTCGTTGCGCTGGCCGACCGCTTCCGCGGCCGCCTGACCGCCCTGCGCGAGGCCCTCGCGCTGCACGACCTGGCCCTGCCCAACGACGCCGTGGTGGACGACAGCGGGCTGGACGCCCCCGCCGGCCGCACCGCGTGGCGCACCCTGCGCGAACGCGGGCAGCAGCCCACGGCGGTGATCTGCAGCAACGACCTGATCGCCGCCGGCGTCATCCTGGAATGCCAGGCGCAGGGCCTGCGTGTGCCGCAGGACGTCTCGGTCAGCGGCTACAACGACTCGGCGCTGGCCGGCGCCTTCGAGCCGGCCATCACCTCGGTGCAGACGCCGGTCGAACTGCATGCCCAGGAGGTGGCGCGCGTGCTGCTGGCCGCGCTGCGCGACCGGCAACCCGTTCCCTGCCTGCGCCTGCCCACGCACCTGCAGGTGCGCGCCAGCACCGGGCCGGCGCCCTGAAGGCGGGCGCCACCGTCGCGAGGCTTCAGTCCCTCACCCGCCCCTTACCCGCCGCTCACCCGCCCCAGGAACGCCAGCAGCGCCGCCGCCACCGCCTGCGGTTGTTCCTGCTGCACCCAGTGCCCGGCACCGTCGATCAGCACGGGCGGGCCCATGTCGGTGAAGCAGTGGGTGTGCATGCGGGCCAGCGCACCCGGCGACTGGTGGATGCCCCAGTCCTGCGCGCCGGCCACGAACAGGGCCGGGATGGCTATGGTGCGGCCGGCGAACAGCTGCTGCTCCGCCACCAGGCGGGCGTCGAAGCGGCAGCGGTACCAGTTCAGGCCGCCCTGGAAGCCGGTGCGGGCGAATTCGCCGCTGTACACCGCCAGGTCCGGCTCGCGCAGCCAGCGGCAGGCGGCCACCTCGGCTGGGGTGGGCATGTGCGGCGCCACGGTGGCGGCCATGCCGTCGGCATGGTCCATCACGTAGTAGGTGGGCAGCCGGGCCAGTTCCTCGGCCGCCCAGCTGGCCAGTGGCACGGGCTGGTTGCCGGGCCAGTCGGCCGACTTGTGGTGGTAGTAGGCGCGCAGGAAGGCGTGCAGGCCCTGCGGCGCGTGCTGCATGTCGGCGTTGGCCTCTCGCGTCGCGTAGTA
>JALHMT010000074.1 GCA_022843905.1 Rubrivivax sp. | reverse complement strand
CTGCCGGGCTTCGCCGCCAACAGCGACGTCGGGACCTGAACGTAGCAGGCAGGTAGAGGGCTGCCGGTAACGGCAGCCACTTACAGCCCAACGGGGCGGCACGACCAACGTGCCGCCCCCATTTCAACGGGCCGGTCAGCGCGAGACCGTGTGCTTCCACCAGTTCGGCGTGGACACGAGCAGCTCGCCGGTCTCGAAGAGGGCGTTGGCGGTGGTCAACGAGGCCTGGCCGGCCGGTGTGGCCAGCAGGAACCAGTTGCCATCCATGGCCAGCTTGCGCTCGACGGTCAGGCCACGAGCGGCGACGAAGGCGTCGATCTGCGCGCGCGACCAGTCGGGCTTGAACTTGACCATGACGCCGCCGGGCAGGGCCATCAAGCGCCCGGCCGGTGAGTTGCCCTCACGGTAGACCGGCGAGCCTGCGGCAGGTGCCGCCGCCGCGCTGGCGCGCTCGGCGGTGGCAGGCAGGCGATAGATGCGCACCAGAGCGTCACCGACTCCGCTCAGCGGCACCGCGCCAGTGGCGGCCAGAGCTTGCCGCGCGCGCGGGTTGTCGCCCCGCGTGAACTCGGCGCGCAGGTCGGGTTGCAGCGACACGGTGCGGGCCTGGCCGCCGTCGTAGTAGTGGGTTTGCGCAGTGGCCGAGCCCATGCAGGCAGCCAGTGCGCAGGCGGCCAGTGTACGCAACAGCGTGGGGTTGAAACGGGTGTTCATGGTCGTGTCCTCGGAGTTCGGGTGTGGGTTCATGGTCGCGCCCTCGCTCGTCAGTGACCGTAGGCCTTGATGGACCAGTTCACCAGAGAACCGGTGTTGCCGGCGGTGGCGTCGCGCACCGAGAGTCGCCAGGTGCCGTTGGCCACTTCGTCCATCAGTCGCACGATGCCGAAGCGGAAGCCGCCTTTCAGGGCCGATCCGCAGGTGACGACCTTGCCGTCGGCGTCCTTGCACTCGCGCGGCACGCTCACCGTGCTGGGCGTGCCCGAAGGGCTGGTCAGGATAATCTCGAGATCGCCGATCTCGGGATGGTCGATGTCGACGAACAGATCGACGAACTCAAGCTTGGCAATGCCCGTGCCGGACAGCGTCAAGGTCCGGGTCAGCGCGGCGGCATTGTCGGCAATGACCCCGCCCGTGCCTTGCGTCGAACTGGCCGTCTTCTGGGCCGGCAGATTTTGCCAGGTGCGCGCCGCAGCCACGGCAGCCGTGGCGTCTACGGCGCCGTATCCATAGTTGTGGTTGACACTCAACCCGGCGGCGTTGTTGATCCAGTCGTCGTTGCCAGGATCGTTCTTGCGCGCTGTCTTGGCCAGGATCGCACGCACGTCGCGCCAACCCAGGTTGGGGTTGGTCTCCAGCATGAGGGCTGCCACCCCCGCCACCTGGGGCGTGGCCGCAGACGTGCCGTTCATGCAGCGCGTGTAGTTGGGATTTCCGGCGTAGTCGTCAGGCGACGAAGTCCCGTTGTTGTAGCCGTCGGCGCCCGACACGTCGAGGGTGGTCGTGGTGTGCTGGGCGCAGAACTCGCCACCGAACGCCATCACCAGCAGGTTGGCGCCCGGCTCCGAGTACGAAGAGCGCTCGCCCTGGGTGTTGAGAGCACCGATCGCCAAAACCCCCTGGTAGTTGGCCTGTCCGTCGTAGTCCGTTCTGTCTTCGGGCGCGCCATTGCCGGCGGCCCAGGTGTAGACGGCTCCCTTTCCACCCCGTCCATTGCGGGTGCCGGTGTCGATGGCGTCGCGCCAGGCCTCGTCGCTCGGGGCCATCTGACCATTGCTGTCGGCCGACCCGTAGCTGTTGGTGTAGATGTGGTTGTCGGCCAAGTCCTTGATCACGGCGTCGGCCCCGAAGTCGCCCGTGGTCGCCGACAGCAGGTTGTAGCCGACCACCTGCGAGCGAAAAGCCACACCGGTGACTCCGATGCCGTTGTGTCCCTTGGCTGCTGCCAGGCCGGCGCAGGAGGTGCCGTGCGGCGACTTGCTGGAAGACGGGTCGCCGTAGGCATTGACGCGGTAGTCCCAGCTCTTGCCAGGCACGATGTTCAGGTCCTCGTGGCCGATGTCGACGCCGTCGTCGACCACGGCAATACGCACACCGGTGCCGGTGGCATAGTTCCAGGCCATGCTGACGTTGAGGTCTTCGCCGGACTTGCCCGCAACGCCGCCAGGGCCGACCTGTCCGGTATTGCGCAGGTGCCACTGGTCGACGAACAACGGGTCGTTGGGGGTGAAGTCGGTGACCGGGCCCGCGCTGCCGACGCTGATGACGCTGCCGATGGCGACCACAACGTCTGTGTAGGTGGTGCCACCGACGTTGACCGAGGCCACTGTCAGGCGGCCGGTGGCCCCGTCGTAACTGTCGTAGCTGCGGGTCGCGACGCCGTTGCCGATGCTGACCAAGCCGGTGAAGCTGGCGACGACGTCGTTGTAGCGCGTGTCGCCGACGATGATGGTGCCCACGGTGACACGGTCGGGCTGTGCCGGATCGTAGGTCGTGGGGGAAAACTCTGTGGGCGTGGCCGCCGTTTCCGCTGTGGCCAGAGCACGCATCGTTGGCCGCTGACTCGCGGCCTGGGACCTTGTCTCCGTGCCTTGGCTCAGCTCAATCGCACCATCGCCCCCACCACACGCCGCCAACACGGCCAGCGACATCGCTCCAAGCAGATGACGCTGTGTCTTCACTGCACGCATATTCACCTCAATCTAGGAATGACGCCGCAGAAGTGGCGAGCGCCTACGACGAAGTTTCAACGCGATTCGGACGTCCTGCAACACTTTGTACGTGAACGGCGAGCGTGAATAAGACCAAACCGGCAGGGGCAGCCCATGCGGGTGAGGTTGCGCTGCTGCCCTTCTTCAAGAAAGTCGGCCCGCCGCGACCGCGGGATCGCCGACCCAGGCTGGATCGTCTTGTTCCACCGCGTATTCCACTCCGGCAGCAGTTGGTTCAAGGTCTCCCAGCGCTGCGTCGTCACGGTCTTCAAGTCCGGGTCCCCACTCTCGGCGCTTAGGGTTTTCGACCCATTGCGCGCCGCGACGATTGGCTACGATTGATCAAACATCAATTGCCAGCATCGCGCCCCTCGCGCCCGCTGCACCGCCATGAGCAAGGTCATCATCACCTGCGCCGTCACCGGTGCCATCCACACGCCCTCCATGTCGCCGCACCTGCCGGTGACGCCCGAGGAGATCGTCGAAGCCGCCGTCGGTGCCGCCGAGGCCGGTGCCGCCATCGTGCACCTGCATGCGCGCGACCCGGTCACCGGCAAGCCCGACCAGAGCCCGCAGGCCTTCGCCAGGTTCCTGCCGCAGATCAAGGCGCGCACCAACGCGGTGGTCAACCTGACCAGCGGCGGCTCGCCCTTCATGACCATCGAAGAGCGCATCCAGCCCTCGATGCAGTTCGCGCCCGAGGTGGCGTCGCTGAACGTCGGCTCGTTCAACTTCGCGCTGTTCCCGATGCTCGAGCGCTTCACCGAGTTCAAGCACGAGTGGGAGCGCCAGCACCTCGAGAACAGCCGCGACCTCATCTTCCGCAACACCTTCAAGGACATCGAGTACGCGCTGGCCAAGTGCGCCGAGAACCAGACGCGCTTCGAGCTCGAGTGCTACGACATCGGCCACCTCTACAACCTGGCGCACTTCGCCGACCGCGGCCTCATCAAGCCGCCGTTCTTCGTGCAGTCGGTGTTCGGCATCCTGGGCGGCATCGGCACGCATGCCGAAGACGTCGCGCACATGCGGCGCACGGCCGACCGCCTGTTCGGCCAGGACTACCAGTGGTCGGTGCTGGGCGCCGGGCGCCACCAGATGCGCATCGCGGCCATCGGCGCGGGCATGGGCGGCAACGTGCGCGTGGGCCTGGAAGACAGCCTGTGGCTGGGCAAGGGCCGGCTGGCCGAGAGCAACGCGGCGCAGGTGCGCAACGTGCGCCAGATCCTGGAGGGCCTGGGCCTGGAGGTGGCTTCGCCCGACGAAGCGCGTTCGATCCTGCAGCTCAAGGGGGCGGACAAGGTCCGCTTCTAGGACGCCGCGCGGTGCCCCGTCCGGTGCTCCATTCAGTGCCAGGCCTGGGCAACGTCCAGCGCCGACCGGATGGACTGCGCCGCGCCGTTGATGTCGGCCTGGATGGCGTCGCGCAGCATCTTGCCGTCCTTGGTCTGCAGGCCGCGGATGACACGCGCATGCAGCCGGGTCGACTGGCCGAAGCCCGAGGCGTCCAGGCTGAAGCGGATCAAGGGGCCCACGCGGACCCAGAGCTTCTCGATGATGGACAGCGAAAACTTGCTGGTGCCGAGCTGATAGATCTGGAAATGGAACTCGAAATTCTTGCTGAGGTAGGTGTCCACGTCGGCGGCCGGCACGGCAGCATGCATGGCGTCGTCCAGGGCCTGCAGCCGGGCCAGATCGTCGCGCGTGACACGCTGCACGGCGTTCGCGGCGGCCTGCGCCTCGATGTGGCAGCGCAGCTCGGTGAGCTCGTCGAATTCCTGGCGCGTGAGGTCGGGCACGATCACCGTGCGGTTGGGGCGAAGCTCCAGCGCGCCCTCGGCGATGAGCCGGTTCATGGCTTCGCGCGCCGGCATCACGCTGGCCCCGACCATGGTGGAGATCGACTTCACCGTGACCGATTGCCCGGGTCGCAGATGCCCGTGCATCAACGCCGTGCGCACCGCCTGCGTGACCTGCTCGCGCAGCGTGATGTTCTCCACCGGCTTGAGCAGCGGCAGGGCCGCAGCGACAGGCTGCGTGGGCGTCGGCTTGTTCATGAGGGGCCGCAAGATAGCACGACTGTCGCGGCCTGCCTGCTGGTGCAAGCCAGCGCGTGCCGCGGCACGAACCCGAGGAGAAGGCAATGACGGTGCAGGTCGAAGGCGCCCCCGTGGCGGTGGTCACCGGCGGCAGCCGCGGCATCGGTGCAGCCGTCGTGCTGGCCCTGGCGCGTCAGGGCTGGGACCTGTGCTTCAGCTACGTGAGCAACGTTGCCGCGGCCGAGAGCACGGCGGCCCAGGTGCGCGACCTGGGGCGACGCGCGGTGACGGTGCAGGCCGACGTGGCCGACCGCGCCGCACTGGCGCGGCTGTTCGCCGCAGCCGACCAGGCCTACGGGCGGCTGGATGCCCTGGTGAACAACGCCGGCATCGTGGGCGGCGTGCACTCCATCCTCGACGCCGACGACGCGCACCTGACCTCGCTGTTCCGCACCAACGTGCTGAGCCAGTTCTTCTGCGTGCAGGAAGCGGCGCGCCGCATGTCCACGCAGCGCGGCGGCCGCGGCGGCAGCATCGTCAACCTGTCGTCGGCCGCGGCACGCCATGGCGGCATGCCCAACGAGGCGCACTACGCGGCGTCCAAGGGCGCCATCGACAGCTTCACGGTGGCCCTGGCCAAGGAACTGGCGCCGCACGGCCTGCGCGTCAATGCCGTGCGGCCGGGCCTCATCCGCACCGACATCCACGACGCCCACGGCGGGCAGGAACTGGTCGACCGCATCGGGCCCACGGTGCCCATCGGCCGCGCCGGCACCGCCGAGGAAGTGGCCGAGGTGGTCGCCTTCCTCGCCGGCCCCTTGTCCGGCTACATGCACGGCGCGGTGGTCGACGTGTCCGGCGGCCGTTGACGCATCCACACACCGGAAGCTCCACCATGCTGGTCGAACACCGCGCCTACACGATCAAGCCGCTGCGCACGGCCGACTTCGTCTCGCTCTACGAAACCATGGCGCTGCCGCTGCAGAAGAAGTACCTGGGGCGGCTGATCGGCTTCTACACCACCGAGGTCGGCACCATCAACCAGGTGGTGCACCTGTGGGGCTTCGAAAGCATGGCCGACCGAGAAAGCCGGCGCGCCGCCATGCTGGCCGACCCCGCCTGGCCCGCCTACGTGAACGCCCTGCGCGAGCTGGACCTGATCGTCCACCAGGAAACCCGGTTCCTGCGTTCCGTTTCCTTTTCGCCGCCGATGTCGCCGCCGATTTCGTCCCAGTAGAAAAAGGCCCCCAGGGCCACCACACCCCGCGAGCGCTTCGACCGACGCCTCGCATTCGTCAATACCCAGGAGACAGACATGAAGAAGCCCATCCTCAACCTGCTGGCAGCAGCCCTGCTCGGCCTGGCCGCAGCCGGCCCCGCGCTGGCCGCCGACTTCCGCCTGACCATCGGCTCGGGCCACCCGGCCGACGCCGCGGTCTGGATCACCGCGATCCGCGACTACTTCGCCCCCGAGGTGGCCAAGCGTGCCGCCGCCAAGGGCCACAAGATCGAGTGGGTCAATGCCTACGGCGGCAGCGTCTGCAAGCTCGGTGAATGCCTGGAGGCGGTGGAAACCGGCCTGCTGGACATCGCCGACCTTCACGTGGCCTTCGAGCCGGCCAAGCTGATGGGCCACAACTTCGCCTTCTTCGTGCCCTTCGGCAGCGGCGACCCGGCCGTGGTGGCACGGGCATCGCGCCTGGTCTACGACCGCGTGCCCGAGCTCAAGCAGATCCTGGAGACCAAGTACAACCAGGTCTTCCTGGGCGTGGGCAGCGTGGGCAACTACGGCCTGGTGACCACCTTCGCGTGGGACAAGGTCGAGCAGCTCAAGGGAAAGAAGATCGCCGCCGCCGGCCCCAACATCCCCTGGGTGCGCGCCGTGGGCGCGGTGCCCGTGCAGTCCAACCTGAACGAGGCCTACACCTCGTTCCAGACCGGCGTGTACGAAGGCTGGGTGATGTTCCCCGACGCCACCGTGGGCTTCAAGCTGCACGAGGTGGCCAAGAACTACACGGTCACCGACTTCGGCGCCGTGTCCACCGTGGTGCTGGCCATCAACCGGGACACCTTCCGCAAGCTGCCCAAGGACCTGCAGGACATCCTGCTCGACGTCGGCAAGGAGTTCACCACCGTGCAGCCGCGCATGAGCAACGAGCGCGCCGCGGCCAGCATGGCCACCATGCGGGCCTCGGGCGCGAACGTGCGATCGCTGAGCGACGAGGAAAAGGTGAAGTGGGCCAACTCGCTGCCCGACATCCCGAACGAGCGCACCGCCGAGATCAACAAGGCCGGCCAGCCCGGCAAGGCCGTGGCCGAGTACATCAAGGCCCTGAAGGAAGCCGGCGTGAAGCTGCCGCGCGACTGGCAGATCAAGTAAGTCCCCGCCCTGCCCCCGGCCCGGCCCGCGCTGCGGGCCGGGTTCCTTTCACCTGCACGGTCCGCCATGCCCACCGCCCTTCGCCTGTTCCACCGCCTGCTGTCCGTGCTCAACATGCTGGGCGCCGTGTGGGTGGTCGCGCTGATGCTCCTGATCGTGGCCGACGTGGTCGGCCGCGCCTTCGGCAAGCCGCTGTTCGGCGTGCCCGAGATCGTCAAGATCTCGGTCGTCGGGCTGGTGTGGTGCATGATGCCCCACACCCTGAAGATCGGCGCCCACCTGCGCTCGACCATCCTGATGGACCGCATGCCGCCGGGCGGCAGGCGCGCGGTCGAGGTGCTGAGCTGCCTGCTGGGCATCGCCATGTTCGCGCTGATCGTCTACTCCGGCTGGGACAAGATGATCGAAGCCTGGCAGATCGGTGAGTTCGAGGGCGAGGAGCCGATGCGCGTGCCCACCGCACCGATCCGCACCATGGTGTTCGTCGGCGCCGCACTGACCTCGCTGCAGTTCGCGGTGCTGCTGCTCGAGCACCTGCGCGGCCGGCCCTTCGCCGCCGACGCGAGGGGCACCTGATGGACCCGATCAGCATCGCGCTGCTCACCATCGCCGGGGTCTTCGTCCTGGTGCTGCTGGGCGTGCACATCGGCGTGGCCCTGGCCCTGCTGAGCGTGCTGGGCATCTGGGCCATCACCGGCAAGGGCGCGGTGGCCATCAGCCTGCTCAACACCACGGCCTACTCGTCGGTGATGGACTACGTGTACGCGGTGATCCCGCTGTTCGTGCTGATGGGCATCCTGGCCAACCTGTCGGGGGCCACGCGCGACCTTTTCAGCTCGGCCCAGGTGGTGTTCGGCCGCGTGCGCGGCGGCCTGGGCGTGTCCACCGTGTTCGCCAACGCGGTGTTCGCGGCCATCACCGGCGTCTCGGTGGCCTCGGCGGCGGTGTTCTCCAAGCTGGCCGTGCCCGAGATGCTGCGCCTGGGCTACGACCGCAAGTTCGCGCTGGGCATCGTGGCCGGCAGCGCCATCCTGGGCATGCTGATCCCGCCTTCGATCCTGATGATCGTCTACGGCGTGCTCACCGAGCAGTCCATCGGCAAGCTCTTCGTGGCCGGCATCGGGCCGGGCCTGCTGGTGGTGGTGGTGCTGTCGCTGGGCATCTGGGGCCGCGCGACGCTGAAGCCGCAGCTGTCGGGCCAGCTGGCCCTGGCGGCGGCACCGACGGCGCACGAACTGCTGCGTGCTGCACTCAAGCCCTGGGGCGTGCTGCTGCTCGTCGCGCTGGTGCTGGGCGGCCTGTACGGCGGCCTCTTCACGCCCACCGAAGCTGGCGCCGTGGGCGCCTTCGGCGCGCTGCTGCTGGCTTTCCTGGCACGCCAGGTGAACCTGAAGTCGGCCACCGGCGCGCTGGCCGAGATCGGCCGCTCGACGGCCAGCATCTTCCTGCTGCTCATCGCGGCCCAGATGTACAGCCGCATGCTCACGCTGTCGGGCCTGTCTTCGCAGCTGACCGACTGGGCGGCCGCGCTGCCGGTGGCGCCCATCGTCATCGTGCTGGCCTTCGTGCTGGTGTTCCTGGTGCTGGGCATGATCATCGACTCGGTGTCGATCCTGCTGCTCACCATCCCCATCATGTACCCGGTGATCGTCAAGCTCGGCTTCGATCCCCTGTGGTTCGGCATGGTGGCCATCCTCGCCATCGAGATCGGCCTGCTCACACCGCCTTTCGGCATGATCGTGTTCGCCATGAAGTCCTCGCTGCAGGAAGCCGCCACGGTGGAAGAGATCTTCGCCGGCGCGCTGCCCTTCATGCTCAAGCTGCTGGTGGCGCTGGCCATCGTGATCGCCGTGCCGGCCATCAGCACCTGGCTGCCTTCGCTGTTGTAGGAGACACGATGCCCGTCGATCCGCGCCCTTCCGTCGGCCTGCTGGGCCTGGGCATCATGGGCAGCGCGATGGCGCCCAACCTGCTGGCGGCGGGCTTTGATGTGGTCGGCTTCGACATCGATGCCGCGCGCATGCAGGCTTTCGTGCAGGCCGGCGGCACGGCGGCGGCGTCGCCGCGCGCGGTAGCCCAGGCGGCCGACATCGTGATCAGCGTGCTGCCCAGCGTGCAGGCACTCGAAGCCGTGGTGCTGGGCACCGACGGGCTGCTGTCGGCCGGCCGCAGCGGGCTCGTGCTGGTGGAAGCCAGCACCTTCGCGCTGGAAGACAAGCAGCGCGTGCACGACGCCGCGCTGCCCCGCCTCACCGTGCTGGACTGCCCCCTCAGCGGCACCGGCGCGCAGGCCGTCACGCGCGACCTGCTGGTCTACGCCAGCGGCGACGCCGCGGCCATCGCGCGCTGCGCGCCGGTCTTCGCCGGCTTCGCCCGCGCGCACCACGACCTCGGCGCCTTCGGCAACGGCAGCAAGATGAAGTTCGTGGCCAACCTGCTGGTGTCCATCCACAACGTGGCCGCGGCCGAGGCCATGGTGCTGGGCATGAAGGCCGGGCTCGATGCGCAGGACATCCTGCGCGTGGTGGGCGACGGCGCCGGCGGCTCGCGCATGTTCAGCGTGCGCGGCCCGCAGATGGTGGCCGACCGCTACGAGCCGCCCACCATGAAGCTGAGCATCTGGCAGAAGGACATGCACATCATCGGCGAGTTCGCCGGGTCGCTGGGCTGCCCCACGCCCCTGCTCGACGCCTGCGCCCCGATCTACGATGCCGCCGTGGCGCAGGGCCGCGGCGGTCAGGACACGGCTGCCGTGTGCGCCGTGCTGGCCGGCATGGCGCAGCTCGACCGATCCGCCCCGAACCCGGACAAGGACCCCGCATGAACATCACACTGGCACAGAGCGAAGCCATCGCCGACGCGGCGCTGAAGAAGGGCCGCGAGCTGGGCCTGGCCCCGCTGACCGTGGCCATCCTGGACAGCGGCGGGCACCTCACGCTGCTCAAGCGCGAAGACCATTCCAGCCTGCTGCGCCCCGACATCGCCACCGGCAAGGCCTGGGGTGCGCTGGGCATGGGCTTCGGCGGACGCGAGCTGGCGCGCCGCGCCGAGAAGGCCCCGGCCTTCTTCACGGCGCTCAATGCCATGTCGGGCGGGCGCATGGTGCCGGTGGCCGGCGGCGCGCTGATCCGTGATGCCTCGGGGCAGATCCTGGGCGCCATCGGCATCAGCGGCGACACCTCGGACAAGGACGAACTGGCCCTGGTGGCCGGCGTTCGGTCGCAGGGCCTGGTGGCCGACACCGGCGATCCCCTGCCCCCGTGAACACGCGCCAGCTGCAGTGCTTCCTGCAGGTTGCAGAGTTCCGCAGCTTCACGCGCGCCGCTGCCGTGCTGCACGTGGCGCAGCCGGCGCTGTCGCGCAGCGTGCGCGCGCTGGAGGACGACCTGGGCGTGGCGCTGTTCCACCGCAGCGAGCGCGGCGTGACGCTCACCGAGCAGGGCGAGCTGCTGCGCACGCGCGCGGCCGACCTGCTGGCCGAGATGGCGCGCGTGCGCGACGAGGTCGGCGACCCGTCGCGTGAACTGCGCGGCGAGCTCAGCCTGGGCATGCCGCCGTCGATGCAGCAGATGGTGACGGTGCCGCTGATCGAGGCCTTTCGCGCCGAGCACCCGGCCGTGGTGCTGCGCTTCACCGAAGGCATCAGCGCCATGCTCAGCGAAGCGCTGCTGCTGGGCAAGATCGACCTGGCCGTGGTGTCGGCCAACGAACCCATCGCCTCGCTGGCCAGCCGGCCGCTGCTGTCGGAAGACATGGTGTTGGTGGGGCCGCGCAAGGCGCGGCTGCGGCTGGAGCGGCCGGTGTCCATCGACAAGGTGGCCACGCTGCCGCTGATCGTCACGCCGCGACCGAACTCGGTGCGCACCTTGATCGAGACGGCGCTGGCTGCCCGGGGCCGCGCGCTGCGGCCGGTGCTGGAGTCCAACGCCACCTCGGTGATGCTTCAGCTGGTGGCGGCTGGGCAGGGCTGGACCGTGCTGCCCTACAGCGCCGTGCACGCGGCGCTGACGTCGGCCGCAGTGTGTGCCGCGCCGGTGCAGGGGCTACGCATCGGCTGGACCCTGGCGCACTCGCGCGAACGCACGCTGTCGCGCGCCGGCGGCGAGCTGTCGCGCCTGCTGCGCGTGCAGGCGCAGCGTGCCATGCAGCGCGGTCAATGGCCCAGCGCACGCATGGAAAGAGAAGCGCTGCCCGACCCGGCCTTGCCCCGCGCCTGAGGGTTCCCCCGGGGCATGCCCGTTCGGCATGGCCGCCACAGCCAGATGGTATTGGCGCGCCGCAGGACGGCCTTCCAGAATCGCCGGCAGCCTGCAGGGGCAGGCGCGAGGGGAGAGCGCGTGGGACCATATCTCGTGGGCGTCGACATCGGCGGCACCTTCACCGACTGCGTCGTGCTGGACAAGGACGGCCACATCACGGCCACCAAGTCGCCGTCGACACCGGGCAACTTCGCCGAAGGCATGCTGGGCGCGATGGCCGTGGCCGCCGAGCGGCTGGACCTGCCCTTCCAGACCTTCTGCGAACAGATCAAGGTGCTGACGCACGGCACCACCGTGGGCACCAACGCGCTGATCCAGCGCAAGGGCGCCAAGGTGGGCCTGATCACCACGCGCGGGCACGAAGACGCGATCCACATCATGCGCGGCTCGCGCGGCGTGAACTCGCGCGACATCGCCAAGGTCGTGCACTTCCCGGAAAGCCAGAAGCCCGACCCCATCGTGCCCAAGCGCTACGTGAAGGGCATCTCGGAGCGCGTGGACTGCTTCGGCGACGTCATCGTGCCGCTGAACGAGGCCGAGGCCGAAACCGCCGTGAAGGAGCTGCTGGCCGACGGCTGCACCGCCATCGCCATCTGCTTCCTGTGGAGCTTCCGCCATGCCGCGCACGAGCGGCGGGTGCGCGAGATCGTGCGCCGCCTGGCGCCCGAGGTCTTCATCTCGTGCAGCGTCGACATCGCGCCCAAGTGGGGCGAGTACGAACGCACCACGGCCACCGTGCTGAACGCCTACATCGGCCCGGTGATGTCGCGCTACCTGTCCAACCTCGACCGCGAGCTCAAGCGCAACCACTACACGCAGCCGCTGCAGATCGCCCAGTGCGGCGGCGGCTCGGTGTCGGTGGAACGCGCGATGGAGTCGCCGCTGCTCACGCTCGACTCGGGCCCGGTGGCCGGCGTGACGGGCTCGGTGTTCTTCGGCAAGCTCATCGGCACGCCCAACATCATCACCACCGACATGGGCGGCACCTCGTTCGACGTGGGCATCATCGCCGACGGCGCGCCGGAGTATTCGTTCATCTCCAACGTCATCCAGTACGAATACTTCCTGCCCAAGATCGACATCGAGGCCATCGGTGCCGGCGGCGGCAGCCTGGCCGTGGTGGACCCGTTCTCGAAGAGCCTGCGCGTGGGCCCGCAGAGCGCCGGTGCCGATCCCGGCCCGGCCTGCTACGGGCGTGGCAACACGGTGCCCACGGTGACCGATGCCGACGTCGTGCTGGGCTACATCGACCCCGACAACTTCCTGGGCGGCCGCATGAAGCTGGACCGCGCCAAGTCGGTGGCCGCCGTGCAGGCGGTGGCCGACCAGCTGGGCCTCACGCTGATGCAGGCGGCCGCCGGCATCGCCAAGATCGCCGAGTTCAAGATGGCCGACATCATCCGCAAGATGACGGTGGAGAAGGGCTACGACCCGCGCGACTTCGCGCTCTTCGCCTTCGGCGGCGCCGGGCCGGTGCACGCGGGCGTGTTCGGCTCGGAACTGGGCGTGCAGAAGGTCATCGTCCCGCTGCGCGAGATCGCGTCGACCTGGTGCGCCTTCGGCGCGGCGTCGGCCGACATCCTGCACGTCTACGAGCAGGTCGACATCCAGGGCTCGCCCTTCGATGCCGCGCGCGTCAACCGGGTGCTCGACGAGCTGCAGGCGCGCGCCGAGGCGCAGATGGACAAGGACGGCATCGCCAAGTCGCGCCGGCGCTTCAGCTTCTCGCTGGACATGCGCCACCGCGGCCAGATCAACGAGGTGGAGTGCGTGCTGGCGCTGCCGCGCCTGAAGGCCACGAAGCTTCAAGCCCTGCACGAACAGTTCTACGCGCGCTACGAACAGCTCTACGGCGCCAACGCCGCCTACAAGGACGCGCGGCTGGAGATCGTCACGCTGCGCGTGCGCGCGAGTGCCGCCACGCCGCGGCCGGCGCTGCAGAAGGCCGCGCGCCTGAGCAGCACGGTGCCCAAGGCGGCCCTCACCGGCTCGCGCAGCGTGTACTGGGACGACCTGAAGAAGAGCGTGAAGACGCCCATCTTCGACGGCGCCGCGCTGAAGGCCGGCAACCGCGTGGCCGGCCCCTGCGTGGTGGAGACCGCGCAGACCAACGTGGTGGTGCACCCCGGCCGCACGCTGCGGGTGGACGCCTACGGCAATTTCGAGATCACCTTCGACAAGTCTTCTGCAAAGGCCCCGCGATGAACGCACCCGACCGCCAACTGACCGCGCCGGCGATGCGCAAGGTCAGCGAGATGAAGGACACGAAGTTCGACGGCAAGGTCTACGGCTACGTGCCGCCGAAGAAGCTGGCCATCTCGCCCAAGCTGAAACTGCACACGCGGCAGGACACCGACCTCGACCCCATCACCTACGAGGTGATCCGCCATTCGCTGTGGCAGGTCAACGAGGAGCACGGCGCCACCATCCAGCGCATCTCGGGCTCGCCGGTGGCCATGTACGCGCTGGACCTCAACCCGTCCATCCTGACCGAGGACGCCGAGTTCGTGTATTTCGGCCCCTACATGCAGTACATGTCGGGCGTGACCGACACGCAGGTGAAGTGGATCCTGGAGTACCGCAGCGACAACCCCGGCATCCAGGACGGCGACATGTTCATCGCCAACGACCCCTGGGTGGGCGCCGCGCACCAGCAGGACGTGATGCTGATCTGCCCGGTGTTCTGGGAAGGCGAGCTCTTCTGCTGGGTCACCAACTGCCTGCACCAGTACGACATCGGCGGCATCACGCCCTCATCGTTCTGCGGCTCGGCCGAGAGCGCCTACGAAGAAGGCATCTGCATGCCGCCGGTGAAGATCGTCGAAGGCCTGCAGATCCGCCGCGACATCGAGGAGCTGTACCTGCGTGCCTCGCGCAAGCCCGACGCCGTGGCGCTGGACTTCCGCGCGCAGTTCGCCGGCAACATCACGGCGCGCAAGCGCGTGCTGGAGCTCATCGAGCGCTACGGTGCTGGCGTGGTCAAGGGTGTGATGAAGCGCATCCTGGACACCGGCGAGCGCGCCTTCCTCGACAAGCTCAAGCGCCTGCCCGACGGCATCTACCGCGACCGCAGCTACGTGGAGAGCTGCCGCCCCGGCGACCGCCGCGCGCACCCGGTGATGCTGACGCTGCGCAAGAAGGGCAACACCCTGACCTTCGAGAACGAGGGCACGGCGCCGCAGGACGGCGCCATGAACTCGACCTACTCGGGCTGGCGCGGTGCGCTGATGGTGGCGCTGAACCAGCTGCTGTGCTGGGACCAGAACTTCGCCATCGGCGGCGCGCTGCGGCACGTCGAGTTCGACCCCACGCTGGGCACCTTCAACTGCGCCACCTTCCCGGCCTCGGTGTCGACCGCGCCGGTGCAGGCGATGGAGATCTCGCTCTACCCGGCCTACAACGTGCTGTCCAAGCTGATCTTCAGCGACAAGGGCATGCGCGAGGACATCATGTGCATCGGCGGCACCAGCCAGTGGCCGGCCACCATCTTCCGCGGCATCGACCAGTGGGGCGAGCGCTACGGCTACCTGCTGGTCGACCCCATCGGCGGCGCCATCGGGGCGTTCTCCACGGGCGATGGCATCAGCAACGGCGGGCAGTCGCGCACGCCCATCTGCCGGCTGCCCAACGTGGAGCACAACGAGCAGTCGTTCCCGGTGCTGATCCTGTTCCGCAAGGAAGTCATCGACTCCGGCGGCGCCGGCCGCTGGCGCGGCGGGCTGTCGGCCGAGACCTGCTTCATCCCGCACCGCACGCCGGTGATCACGCACGACACGCTGTCGTCGGGCAACGCCATCCCCACGTCGACCGGCATGATGGGCGGCTACCCGGCCACGGTGAACGTCTACAAGTTCAAGCGCGGCACCGACATCCGCCAGCGCCTGAACGATGCCGACCTGATCGGCGACATGGACGAGGTCAACGGCACGGTGGAAGAACTTCAGCTGCGCCAGCAGGACTTCCTGCAGCATCCCGACGACGTGTACTCGGTGATCTGGACGGCGGCCGGCGGCTTCGGCGACCCCACCGAACGCGACCCCGAGCGCGTGGCCAAGGACGTGGTGGAGAACCGCGCGGTGTCGGTGGCGGCAGCGCGCGACATCTACGGCGTGGTGATGGACGCCAACGAGCAGCTGGACCTGGCCGCCACGAAGAAGCTGCGCGCCGAACGGCGCAGCGCCCGCAAGAAGAAGGGCGGCCGCGTGAAGATCCTGCAGGGCAAGGTGGCGCGGCAGTTGACCGACAACCTCGACCTGCGCCGCGAGGCCGACGGCCTGCACACCTGCTGCAGCAAGTGTGCCGCCGACCTGGGCCCCATCCGCGACAACTACAAGGACCACGCGGTGCGGCAGGACAACGACATCCGCAGCGCCAACCCCAACGTGGGCGACTACCAGCGCTACCTGGACGTGCGGCCGGTCTTCCGCCAGTTCTTCTGCCCGGGCTGCGGGGCCCTGCTGGAGAACGAGATCGCCTGCGAGGGTGACGCGCTGCTGCGCGACATCGAGCTGACGATCCGGTAGCACCGGCGCACAAGGGGGTCCGGCGGCGGCGCACGTCCGGGCCTCTTCATGGCCCCACTTGCGAATACGAATGATTCCTAATAGCATGGACGCACCCCATGAGGTCGCCCATGCCGTCGCCAGACCCTTGCCCCGAAGTCTCCCCCGAGCCCCAGGCGACGACGCCGGCCCGGCGCCGTCGCCTCTGGGAGCTGCCTCCCGAAGCGCATGAGCTGTTGCTGGGCCTGTGCTTCGAGGCCGAGGACCTGCGGCGCGAGGCCGCCCGGGTGCTGGGACGGCTGCACCACGCCCACTGCGTGCTGCAGGGCAGCGCCAGCGACGTGCTCTACAGCGTGGCGCACGACCTGCCCCGCCGCAACGCCTTGAGCGACAGGCTGCAGGCACTGCTGCAGCTGCGCCACGCCGCCGCCGAAAAGGCCGTGCGCGCCCTGCGCGACGAAGCCGCGCTGCGTGCCGTCTGGCAGGAGCGGCTGCAGGACGGGGACGGCGAACGCATCGTCGCGGCCTTCTGGGCGCTCCTGACGCACCCCCTGGGCCCGGCAGTGCAGAAGCGATTGCTGTTCGACCTGAAGGCGCGCTGCTGGCAGCACAGCCGCGCCGTCGACGCGCAGCAAGAGCGACGGCGCGCGCTGGAAGCCCGGGTCACCGCGCTCTCGGCCGAACAACACAAGCTGCAGGCGCGCTTGAACGAGGCGCTTTGCGGGCATCAGTCGGAGCGGCAGGCCTGGGCGCTGCGGCAGGCGCAATGGAACGGCGAGCGAGCACGCTTGCTGGCCGAGAAGGGGGCTTTCGCATCTGCCGCGGCGGCGACGCCCGGCGCGCCGAGCAGCCGGCCCCCGGTCATCACGGACCACCCGCCACCGACTGCGCGCAAGGAACGCTGGCGCCACCCGGCCACGCCGCACGGCGCAGCGGCGCAGGCCCCCACGCGCGGCGACGTCGGCACGGCCATGCCGACCGATGCCGCGGCCACGCTGGACGGCGCGCCGGCTGCGACCGAGCGGCCGATGCCTCGCCCGCTGCGCCACGTGCTGTGCGTGGGCGGTGTGCAGCATGCCGTGCCGCACTACCGCGAGCACGTGGAACGTCTGGGTGCGCGCTTCGAGCACCACGACGGCGGGCTGGAGGACTCGCTGCCGCGGCTGGAAGGCCACCTGAGCCGCGCCGACCTGGTGGTGTGCCAGGCCGGCTGCATCAACCACGAGGCCTACCACCGCATCAAGCGCCACTGCGCTCGCACCGGCACGCCCTGCGTGTACCTCGAACGGCCCAGCCTGTCGCGTTTCGAGGCGGCCATCGGCGTGCACCTGTCGGAACGCGGCGCAGCGGCGCCGCGTTCCCTGCCCGACCGGAGCGCCGCCCATGGATGAACGCCTGAGCCGACCCTGCCCGCAGATGCTGGTGGCCACCACCATGGCGCTGATGACGGCCTTCGCCAACCCGAACCCCGCGGCCAGCGTCCCGGCGGCCACGCAGCGGCTGCTGATGGCACGCAAGATCGTCTCGAACCTCTTCTTCCTGAAGGAGCACCCGGGCCTGGGCGCCCCGCTGCGCGAGGTGTTCGCGTCGGCCCATGCGCTGTGGGTGGCGCTGGCGGGACAGCTGCAGGAGGGCGAGCCCGGCTCGGTACGGCCGGTGCTGAAGGTGGGGGCGCGCCGGCTGCACTGAGCATCGCGCCGCCAGGCTGAGAGCCCGCAAGCCAGGGTGGCCGCCGAGGCGGCCCCAACCAGCACCTAGTCGCCGCGCGTGCCGTTCACGTGCGCCCAGAAGCTGGCCTTGCGCGCGTGCTGTCGCCGGATCCCGGCGATGTAGCCGTCGTGGGGCGGCAGCCCGCCGAGGTCGGCGTCGCGCTCTGCCAGGGCCTGCAGCCGCTGCCAGTAGCGAGCGGCATGCGTATAGGCGGGTGCGTAGGCGCGTGCCAGGATGGCATCCAGCAGCGCGCGATACACAGCGGTGGCCCCAGCCCAGCAGCCTTGCTCTTCCAGCGCCTGGGCCAGCGGCAGGAGCGCGCCGTAATCCTGCCCGTTGATCTTGTCGAACGACTGCACCAGCACGGCCGCAGCGCGCACGTGGTCGACGATCTGCACCAGCACCTGTGCGGCCGCGACCGGATCACCGTGCTGCAGGGCCCGTTCGCGCGCGATGGAAGCGGCCTGCGGCTGTTCGGCCGGCGACAGCGAGTCCATCCAGCGTGTCAGGTCGTGGACCAGCAGCGTCTTCTCGAACAAGGCTTGCAGCAGCGCGGCGCTCTCGGTTCGGCGACCCAGCAGGGACAGAGTTTCCGCCCGCAAGCGCTGGCGCGAGTCGCGCAGGTGCCCCCACTCCTGATCCAGCCAGGGCAGTGCATCGGCCGGCCGCCCGCAGTCCAGGTATTCGCGGACGAAGCCTTCCATCTGGTTCGCATTCGGCTGCGGGCTGTAGGCCAGCACGGCTTGCACATGCACGTCGGGATCGCGCAGCGCCTGCGCCAGCAGGGACAAGGTGGCCGACAGCCGGAAGACGTTCACCGGCAGCCGCTCCGCATCGCCCACTGTGGCCAGCGCGGCCGTCAACGCCGCCTGGCGCTGCCGGACCAGCTGCCGCAGCGCCGCTTCGGGCAGCAGATCGGCAGCGTACCGGTACAGGGTTTCCCGCGAGCCATAGGCGTCAGCTGAAGCCAGCCCGTCCAACCGGTCCGGCCAGGCCTCGGCCGGCGCTTCGCAGCAGGCGGCCGCCTTCAGCCACAGCCGGCAGCCGGCTCGCACGGCGTCGCCGATGACGCCGTCGGAGTCGTCGGCCCGGCTGAAGAAGCTCTCGTCGGACTGGATGAAGGACTCGACCAGGTCCAGCGCGGCGGCGGGGTCGCGTGGCAGCAGTTCGCTGTCGAGCTGCTCGAGCCAGGCCTCCATCTCCCGGCCGAACTCGCGCGCGTCGCGGTAGGCCAGGAACTTCCGGCCGCGGCGCCACGCCGTCAAGGACTTGCGGAAGTGCGCGGCCAGGCGCTTGGGGCTGTCGGCCAGCATCAGGCGAAGCAGGCGCTCCTTGACGGCGTCCTGTTCGGCGCTGAGCTCGATCAAGAGCTCGGCGCTCTGCGCCGCCGGCAGGCGGCGGACGAAGGCCTCGAACTCGGTGGTGGGAGTGGCTCTGGGCATGGATGGAGATTGTCGGTGCGGCGACCTGAGGCTGTCCCAGCTGCGATGCAGAGGGTGAGCCGGGCCGATCACCCCGGTCGGCGGCACGAAGCCCTGGGCACCAGCATCGGCGTTTCGCACAGCCAGGCCAGGGGGCGCCACCGCGGCGTGCAGGTGTTCGGCCGCAACGGGCTGGCCTGCAGGCGAAGACGGCGATGAGGGTCGTGGCCCGGGCAGCGAAGCAGACGCGCCTGCGCCGGTTTCACACCGCGTTGAGGTGCATCCCGAAGTCCAGCTCCACGAGCGCGCCGGTCATCATCGAGGCCCCCGTCGCCAGCCAGTGGATCGCCTCGGCCACCTCGTCGGGGTGCCCCAGGCGCTGCAGCGGCGACACCGTCTTCTGGTGCGCGCTGCGGTCGGCGAAGGACTCGGGCGCCAGCCGCTCCACGAAGCCCTGTTCCACCAGCGACGGGCACACCGCGTTCACCCGCACCTGCGGCGCGAGTGATCGTGCGGTCGACATCGTCAGCGCGTTCAGCGCCGCCTTGCTGCAGGCATAGGGCAGCGACGAGCCGCTGCCCATCAGCGCCGCGCGCGAAGAGATGTTGACGATGGCCGAACGCACGGCGTCGGTCGACGCGGCCTTCAGCGCGTCGGCGGCGGCACGGGTCATCTGGAACGGGCCGATGGTGTTGACGGCGTAGATGCGCTGGAAGTCCTCGGCCGAGACCTCGTGCATTCGCGAATGCGCGACCATCTTGCTGATGCCGGCTGCGTTCACCAGCACGTGCAGCGCGCCGAAGGCTTCGGTGGCGGCGCGCACCGCACGCACGCAGTCTTCGTCGCGCGTCACGTCGCTGACCACGCACACGGCGCGCCCGGCTTCGGGTGCTGTGTCGGCGACCGCCCGTGCCTCGGCCTGCTGGCCTTCGAGGTGGCCGATCACCACGTTCCAGCCTTCCTTCAGAAACCGGCGGGCCGTGGCGGCACCGATGCCGCTGGCGCCGCCGGTGATCAGTGCGGTTCGACGGGGCGTGAGCGTGGTCATGGCTGCGAGGTCCGGGCGTGGAGGTGTTGGGCGAACGGGCTGCAGGCCGGCAGCGCGTGGCGCCACCGGAGCGATGCCAGTCTAGTGTCGAACGGCCCGACGCTGAAGCCGCGCTGCCGCCGCTTCAGGCCCGCGACTTTCGCCAGGAGTCCTTCACGCGGATCTTGTCGCCATGGAAGGTGAAGAGGTCGCAGCCGTCGACCTCGACCCGCGCACCATCGCTGGCACGCGTGCCGACGAAGGTCCACTCCGACAGGCCGCGCGCACCGCTGACGGTGTGCCGCGCACGTGTCCACTGCGCGTCGGGGAAGTCGGTCCAGGCCTTCTGGTAGGCCGCGCGCACCGCTTCACGGCCGACGTGGCGCGTGCCGCTGGCGTCGGGGCCGGCAGCGGTGTGGAACACGCATTCCGGCGCCATGAAGGACATCAGGGCCTCGATGTCGTGGCGGTTCCAGGCCTGGGCGAAGGCGTCCAGGTCGGCCACCGTCACCGCGGGCGGCAGCAGCACGTCGTCCAGGAAACGCTGCATCGCGGCCTCGACCGTGGCACAGTGTTCGCCACCCTTCAGCGTGGCGTTCTTCAGCACCACCGCCGACTCGCGGTCGTAGAAGTGCGGCTTGCCCGGCACCAGGTACTGGCGCATGCCCAGCCCGGTGCGTGCAGCGGCAGACGTCATCGCGTCCACGCGCGGCGGGATCGAGGGCAGGTCGTGCTCGCCGGCAAACAGCAGCACCGGCGGCAGCCCACGGGCAGCGTGCAGGTAGTACTCGGCATCGACCGCATCCATGGCCGCCGACAGGCAGATCACCGCGGCCGCGCCCTGTCCCATTGCATAAGTTGCATAGGCCGAAGCAAAGCCGCCGGCAGAAAAGCCGCCGATGGCCATGCGGTCGGAGGCGATGCCCCAACGCGCGGCATTCGCCTGCACGAAGGCGAACGCGTTGGCGACATCGGTGAACGCCCCTTCGGCGCCGTGCAGCAGCTCGGCGTGCGTGGCCGGGGGCAGGCCCAGCAGACCCCGCACGTAGTCGATGCGGTCGCGCTCGATCTCCTTCTGGTTGCGCTTGATGGGCAAGCCGACAGGCGCAGGGTGTTCCTGAACCAGCCGGTAGCCGACGGAGAAGCAGGCATAACCCCGCGCTGCGAAGCGCTCGCAGTACTCGTGCACCGGCGTGTTGTGCGAGCCCTCCTGCTCGAATTCATCCCGGTCCTTGGCCCCGCGGTGAAAGGCGCCACCGTGCGACAGCACCAGCGCCGGCCGCCCCGCGGCAGGCGCATCGTCCGCCGGCAGGTACACGTCCATCAGCAGGGGGCGCGTGCCGGGCTGGGGGGTGCCGAAGCCGGTCGAGCCGTGGCCGTAGCAGACGTCGCGTTCGATGCGGATCGCGGCGTTTGCCGTAGGGGTGCTGCCGTTCATGGTGTTCCTTCTTGCGGGTCAGGGTGGCGGGCGGTGCGACGTTCAGTTGGGCGTGATGCCCGCACTGCGCACCAGTTCGCCCCAGGCCTGCACGTCGCTGCGGAACATCGCACCCCATTGTTCGGGGGTGGTCGGCTGCTGCAGCGGGAACATCGCCATCTCGAACAGCCGCGCCTTGACGTCGGGCTGCGCGATGATCTGGTTGACCATGCGGTTCAACCGCTCGACGATCTCGCGCGGCGTGCCTGCCGGCGCGAACATGGCGTGCCAGCCGACCAGATCGAAGGGGATGCCGCTTTCCGTCAGCGTCGGCACGTCGGGCAGCGCCGGCAGGCGCTGGTTGCCGTTCAGCGCCAGCGCGCGCATCTTGCCGGCCTTCACCTGGGGCGTCTGCGACAGCGCATCGAGTATGGCCACCGTGACCTGGCCGCCGAGCAGGTCGGTGGTCGCATTGCCGCCCGAGTAAGGCACGTGGGCCATCGTGATGCCGGCCTGCCGGTTGATGCTCTCGCCGATCATGTGCGAGGGCGAGCCGATGCCGAAGGACGCGTAGCTCACCGCCTTCGGATCCTTCTTCGCCAGCGCGATCAGGTCGGCCATGCTGCGCAGGGGCGAGTCGGCCCTTACCAGCACCAGCAGCGGCGCTACGGCGATCTTGGTGACGGGCACGAAGTCCTTCACCGGGTCGTAGCCCAGGCTCTTGAACAGCGAGGGCGCGATAGCGAAGCCGCCTGACGTCGTCAGCAGCGTGTAGCCGTCGGCGGGCTGGCGCGCCACCATCTGCGCACCGATGTTGCCGCCGGCACCCGCGCGGTTTTCGACCACCACGGGCTGGCCGAGTTCGGCCTGCATCTTCTCGGCCAGCAGGCGCGTGACGATGTCGCCGCCGCCGCCCGCGGCAAAGGGCTGGACCACCTTGATGGGCTTGTTCGGCCAGCCGCCGGCAGTTCCTTGGGCCCAGGCACTTGCCGTCATCCACGGCGCGAGGCAGACGGCGGCCGCGGCGGCCATGCCGTGGGCGAGCAGGCGGCGGCGTTCGGCTTGGAGGGGCAAGTCGACAGGCAAACGGCGGGGGGTGGGCGTCATGGGGTCTCCGGGGCTACCGTGCGTTGAGGTGTGCGCGCTCCAGGAGGTACGGGCGCACACCTGGAACCGGTCCATGATTGCAGACGCTGGCATCATTGAGAACCGCGCTCCTCTACTGTCTGCATAACCAAACGCTTATGGCAGCCCCGGCGCCAGCGCCCCCCGATACGCCCGCCCAGCCCTGGACGCGTCGCATCCGCCTTCGCCACCTGGAGGTGCTGCTGACGATCGCGCGAAGCGGTAGCCTCACGGCGGCCGCGAATGCACTGGACATCACCCAGCCGGCGGTGTCGCAATGGCTAGCCGACATCGAGTCGGCCGCGGGCGCACGGCTGTTCGAGCGCGGCCGGCGGCTGCGGCCTACGCCCCTCGCGGCGCCGCTGCTCGCGCACGCCGAGCGGGTGCTGCAGGACGCCCAGCGCGCGCTGGCCGAAGTCCAGGCCATCCGGCGAGGCGGCTCGGGCCGCGTGCGAATCGGCGCCATGCCGGTGGCTACTGCGACGCTGGTGCCCGCCGCGGTGATGCGGCTGCGCGACCACGCGCCGGGCGTCGAGTTGTTCCTGGTGGAAGACATCGCGGCCGGCCTGTGGGCGCAGTTCGACAGCAATCAATTCGACCTGCTGGTGACCCGCCTGGACGCACGCGCACTGGGCTCGGGCCTGCAGCAACGGCGCTTGTTCCAGGACCAGCACCGGGTGGTCTGCGGACCCCGACATCCGTTGGCGCGCAACAAGCGCGTCGCCTGGCGCGAGGCCGTGCGCTACCCTTGGGTGATGCCTCCTGCCGGGACGCCCCTGCACGGTGCCCTAGAGCAGACCTTCGCGGCCGCGGGGGTCGCGCCGCCGCAGGCGCTGCTGACCTCGACCTCGATGCTGGCCAATATCGAGTTGCTGCGGGGGTCGGAGGTCCTCGGCGTGCAGTCGGGCGCTGTCGCGGCCGGCTCGTTGGCCCAGGGCCTGCTGGCAGCCCTGCCCTTGAAGCTGGTACACGACACCGGGCACGTCGGCCTGGTGTGGCGCGAAGCCACCCCCGGGCCCGCGCTGGCGGCGGTGTTGCAGGCCTTTGTCGATGCCAGCAAGGGGGCGGCAGGGTCGAGCCCTGCCGTCACCGCAATTCCCAGGAGGAAACCATGACCGGATACCGAACCGCAACGCTGCCGCCCGACGTGCGCTCACGCATGCTGCCCGGCATCAACGGCCTCGACATGCACGTGCTCGAGGCCGGCAACCCGTCGCACCCCCTCCTGCTGCTGCTGCACGGCTTCCCGGAACTGGCCTGGTCCTGGCGCCACGTACTGCCCGCCCTGGCGCGCGCCGGTTACCACGCCGTGGCGCCCGACCAGCGCGGCTACGGCCGCACCACCGGCTGGGACCCCGACTACGACGGCGACCTGGCCAGCTTCCGCATGGCCAACCTGGCGCGCGATGCCTTCGGCCTGGTGCACGCCCTGGGCCATTCGCAGGTGGCCTGCGTGGTGGGTCATGACTTCGGCGCGTCGGTGGCCGGCTGGAGCGCGCTGCTGCGCCCGGACGTCTATCGCTCGGTGGTGCTGATGAGCGCGCCCTTCACCGGCGCGCCGGCGCTGGGTGCGGTCGACACGGACATCGACACCGTTCTGGCCGCCCTGCCGCGCCCGCGCAAGCACTACCAGCGCTACTACGCGACGCGAGAGGCCAACGCCGACATGCAGCACGCGCCGCAGGGCCTGCACGCCTTCCTGCGCGCCTACTACCACCACAAGTCGGCCGACTGGCCCGGCAACCAGCCCGTGCC
>JALHMT010000073.1 GCA_022843905.1 Rubrivivax sp. | reverse complement strand
TCGACATCGACTTCGAGCACCAGCGCCGCGAAGAGGTCATCCAGTACGTCTACCGCAAGTACGGCCGCCACCGCGCCGCGCTCACCGGCGTGGTCATCAGCTACCGCCCGCGCTCGGCCCTGCGCGACGTGGGTCGCGCGCTGGGCATCGACCTCGAGCGCATCGACGCCCTCGCCAAGTCCCAACATTGGTTTGACGGCCGCGCCATTGCCTCGGAGCGCCTGCGCGAGCACGGCTTCGACCCCGCCGCACCGCTGTGCCGGCTGTGGGTCGAGCTGACGCAGACGCTCATCGGCTTCCCGCGCCACCTCAGCCAGCACCCCGGCGGCTTCGTCATCGCGCGCGACCAGCTCGCACGCCTGGTGCCGGTGGAAAACGCCGCGATGGAAGGCCGCAGCGTCATCCAGTGGGACAAGGACGACCTCGACGCGCTGGGCCTGCTGAAGGTCGACCTGCTGGCGCTGGGCATGCTGTCGGCCATCCGGCGCGGGCTCGAGTTCGTGGGCGACAAGCTCGGTGCTGAATTCGTGATGCAGTCCGTGCCCTCCGAAGACCCGGCCACCTACGCCATGCTGTGCCGCGGCGACAGCGTCGGCACCTTCCAGGTCGAAAGCCGCGCCCAGATGAGCATGCTGCCGCGCCTGCAGCCGCGCAGCTTCTACGACCTGGTGATCGAGGTCGCCATCGTGCGCCCCGGCCCCATCCAGGGCGGCATGGTGCACCCCTACCTGCGGCGGCGCAGCGGCGAAGAGGCCGTCGACTACCCCAGCGACGAAGTGCGCCAGGCGCTCGAGCGCACGCTGGGCGTGCCCATCTTCCAGGAACAGGTGATGCAGCTGGCCATCCTGGCCGCCGACTTCACGCCCGGCGAAGCCGACCAGCTGCGCCGCGCCATGGCGGCCTGGAAGCGCAAGGGCGGCCTCGGCCCCTTCCACGAAAGGCTGGTCGGCCGCATGGTGGCCAAGGGCTACACGCTGGACTACGCCGAGCGCATCTTCAAGCAGATCGAAGGCTTCGGCGAATACGGCTTCCCCGAAAGCCATGCCGCCAGTTTCGCGCTGCTGGTCTACGTCAGCGCCTGGCTGAAGTGCCACCACCCCGACGCCTTCCTCGCCGCGCTGCTGAACAGCCAGCCGATGGGCTTCTACGCACCGGCGCAGCTGGTGCGCGACGCCAAGGAGCACGGCGTGACGGTGGCGCCGGTGTGCGTGCTGCGCAGCGACTGGGACACCTTGCTCGAGGCGCCCGCGGCCGCAGTGGGGCAGGGCGGTGACGCCGCGCCGGCCCCGGCCCTGCGCACCGTGCGCCTGGGCTTCAACCGCATCAGCGGCCTGTCCGAAGACGCCGCGCGGCGCGTGATGGCGGCACGCAGCGAGGCGCTGGCGGCAGCGCCCGAGGCCCCGCCCTTCGCAGGCCCCGAAGACCTGGCGCGCCGCGCGCAGCTCGACGCACGCGACCTCTCGCTGCTGGCCCAGGCCGACGCGCTGCAGGCCCTCACCGGCCACCGCCACCAGGCGGCCTGGGCCGTCAAGGGCATCGACACCCGTGCCACGCCGCTGCTGCGCAGCACGCGCACGCACGAGGCAGACATCACGCTGCCCGCGCCGCACCTCGCCGACACCGTGCTGGCCGACTACCGCAGCACGGGCCTGAGCCTCACGCAGCACCCGCTGGCCCTGCTGCGCGACGAGCTGGCCGCCTTCCGCGTGCAGCCGGCCGCCGTGCTGAAGGGCTGCCGCAACGGCCAGCTGGCGCGCGCCAGCGGCATCGTCACGCACCGCCAGCGGCCCGAGACCGCCAAGGGCGTGGTCTTCGTGACGCTGGAGGACGAGACCGGCCACGTCAACGTCATCGTCTGGCCCGCCGTGGCCGAGGCGCAGCGCCGGCCGCTGCTGGCCAGCACGCTGCTCACCGTCTACGGCGTGTGGCAGTGCGAAGGCGAGGTGCGCCACCTGGTGGCGCGCAAGCTGGTCGACCACTCGGCCCTGCTGCAGGGGCTGTCCACCAAGAGCCGCAACTTCCGCTGAGAACCAGGCTGCGCGGTGCCCGCGCCACGCCGCCGGGCGCCTGCGGAGACAATCACCGCATGCTGCAGATTCCCATCGAATGGCTGCCCGACAGCGGCGCCCCCGAACAGCTCATCGTGCTGCTGCACGGCTGGTGCGCCGACGGCCGCGACATGGCGCCGCTGGCGCAGGCGCTGCGGCTGGCCTTCCCGCAGGCGGCGGTGATCGCGCCCGATGCGCCGCAGGTCACCGACGGTGGCCGCCGCGGCCGCCAGTGGTATCCGGTGGACGGTCTCACGCCGCAGAACTGGGCCGAACGCGTGGCCGCCGCGCTGCCGCCCATCGAGCCCTTCCTGCGCCAGCAGCAGCAGCGTCTGGGCGTGGGGCCGGCGGCCACCGCGCTGGGCGGCTTCTCGCAGGGCGCCATCCTGTCGCTGGAGACGGTGGGTCTGCACGACGGCATCGCCGGCCGTGTGCTGGCCTTCGGCGGCTGCTACGTGAAGCCGCCGGAAGCGGCGCCGCGCCACACCACCGTGCACCTGTTCCACGGCAGCGACGACCGCGTCATCCCTGCCGACGGCTCGCGCAATGCGCTGGCGCGTCTGGCCGACCTGCAGGGGGACGCCACGATCGACATCGCCGAAGGCATCGGCCATCAACTGCACCCGGTGCTGATCGACTGCGCGCTGCGGCGCCTGCGCACGCACATCCCGCTGCGCACCTGGCAGGCGGCGCTGGGCGCCGTGCCGCCGCTGCCGGGTGCGCGCGCCGACGACCTCTGACCCGCTTCGAGAACACGGATCCCACCGACCCATGCTGTATCTGCTGTCCCCCGCCAAGACACTCGACTACGACACGCGCGTGCCCGCGCCCGTGCTCAAGAAGGCCACCGAGCCGTTGTTCACCGCCCAGGCCGCCGAGTTGATCGCGGTGCTGCGCAAGAAGACGCCGGCCGAGGTCTCGGCGCTGATGGACCTGTCCGACGCGCTTGCCACGCTGAATGTCGAACGCTACGCCGCCTGGTCGCCCGAGGCCAGGCCCGCCCACAGCAAGCCGGCGGTGCTGGCGTTCGATGGCGACGTCTACCAGGGGCTGGACGCGCGCACGCTGAAGACGGCCGACCTCGGCTGGGCGCAGCGGCATGTGGTGATCCTGTCGGGCCTGTACGGCGTGCTGCGTCCGCTCGACCGTCTGCAGCCCTACCGCCTGGAGATGGGCACGACGCTGCAGACCAGCAAGGGCAAGGACCTCTACGCCTGGTGGGGCGACACCGTGGCCGAACACCTCAACCAGCGCCTGGCCGGCGAGCGCTCGAAGGTGGTGGTCAACCTTGCCTCCGTCGAGTATTCGCGGGTGGCCTTGCGCGACAGCCTGCAGGCCCGTGTGATCGACTGCGTCTTCGAAGACTGGAAGGCCGGCCAGTACAAGGTCATCAGCTTCTTCGCCAAGCGAGCGCGCGGCCTGATGGCGCGCTGGGCCGTGCAGCAGCGCGTGGCCAGCCCGCGCAAGTTGCGCGACTTCGCTGCGGACGGCTATGCGCTGGACGCCGCCGCGTCCGAGCCCGACCGCCTGGTCTTCCGGCGGCGCAGCTTCGACTGAGTCGAGCCCGCGGCCCGGCCCTTCAGGCCGTCCCGGATTGACGCTGCGCGCGCCCTGGCCTCTACTCGCCGATGATTCGTCCGGAATCTTCGAACACCTCACCCTTCCAGGAGAAACCCCCATGGGCAAGACCATCACCTTCAAGCGCCCCGACGGCAAGGACGTCCACGGCTACCTCGCCGAACCCGCCAATGCGGCCCATGCACCGGCCGTCGTCGTGATCCAGGAATGGTGGGGCCTGAACGACCAGATCCGCGGGGTGGCCGAGCGCCTGGCGCACGCCGGCTACCGTGCGCTGGTGCCCGACCTCTACCGCGGCAAGAGCACGGTCGAGGCCGAGGAGGCGCACCACCTGATGAGCAGCCTCGACTTCGGCGACGCCGCCTCGCAGGACGTGCGCGGTGCGCTGCAGTACCTGAAGGCCGGCTCGAAGAAGGTCGGTGTCACCGGCTTCTGCATGGGCGGCGCGCTGACCGTGCTGACGATGACGATGTGCCCCGAGGCCGACGCCGGCGTGGTCTGGTACGGCTTCCCGCCGCTGG
The DNA here is from genome assembly GCA_022843905.1 of Rubrivivax sp. Taxonomy (GTDB): domain Bacteria; phylum Pseudomonadota; class Gammaproteobacteria; order Burkholderiales; family Burkholderiaceae_C; genus Rubrivivax. The sequence continues at coordinate 21,094 of JALHMT010000073.1, read as the reverse complement.
AGTTCGTCGATGCGGGGAAGATCAAGGCCCCCATGATGGCGCACTGGGCCGAGCAGGACGGCGCCTTCTCCATGGACGGCGTGAAGGCCCTGGAAGAAAAGCTGGCCGCCGCCGGCGTGGCCTACACCGGCCACCGCTACCTGGCCTACCACGGCTTCGCCAACGAACTGGCGCAAGGGCCGGGCCGCATTGCCATGACGCAGTACGACGCTGCCTGGGCGCAGATCGCCTGGGATCGCAGCTTCGCCTTCTTCGGCCGGCACCTCGGCTGACGCGTACCGGCGCAACCGCGCCGGCCGCACCCGGCGTTGCCGAGCACGGTTCTTGCGAACCTCCTCTGCACGGGGAAACCTCGCGGGGCGGCCGGTCATCGGCCACGCTATCGTTCTTCCCCACCGTTCCGCCCCAGGTCCTGGATCCGTTCCCCCCACCCTCCGAGGAGTAAGCCCGATGAAGTTCAGCTGGAAGATCGCCGCCGTGCTGGCCGCCGCCACCCTGGCCACCGCCGCCTTCGCGCAGCAGCGACTGTTCTTCGGCATCGCCACCGGCGGCACCGGCGGCACCTACTACCCGCTGGGCGGCATGCTGGCCCAGTTGATCTCCAACAAGGCCACCGTCGACGGCAGGAAGATCAGCGCCACCGCCGAAGCCGCCGGCGCCAGCGTCGGCAATGCCAAGCTGCTGGGCAACAAGGACATCGAGTCGGCCTTCGTCGCGGCCGACATCCTCGACGCCGCCTTCAACGGTACCGGCCAGTTCAACGGCGCGCCGCTGAAGAACCTGCGTGCCCTCGGTGCGCTGTACCCCGAGACGGTGCAGCTCATCACGCGCGCCGACAGCGGCATCAACAGTGTGCGTGACCTGCGGGGCAAGAGCGTGTCCTCGGGCGCACCGGGTTCCGGCCAGTACCAGCTGCTGACCGACCTGCTCAAGGTGCACGGCATGAGCCGCAACGACGTCAAGGAAGATCTCAGCAGCTTCACGCAGGCCGTCGACAAGATCAAGGACGGCAACCTGGCCGCCACCCTCATCACCGCCGGCGTGCCGACCTCGGCCGTTACCGATTTCGCGCAGAGCCATGCGCTGAAGATCATCCCGCTGTCGGGCCCCGAGATCGCCGAGCTGCAGAAGCAGCAGCCCTACTACGCCAGCGTCAAGCTGCCGGCCAACAGCTACAAGGGCCAGACCACGGCGATCGACACCCTGGCCGTGATGGCCGTCTGGGCCACGCACGACGCCGTGCCCGAGAACGTCGCCTACGAGGTCACCAAGGCGCTGTTCGAGAACATCGCCATCATGGGTCAGGTGCACGTGCAGGGCAAGAACATCTCGCTGGCCACGGCCACGGCCGTGGGCACCGCGCCCCTGCACCCCGGCGCGGCGCGCTACCTGCGGGAAAAGGGCGTCATCAAGTGAAGCGCCCGCAGCGCGCCGCCCTCGCGGCCGGCGCGCTGCTGGGGCCGGCGTTCTGGTTCTCGGCAACCGCTGCAGCGCAGGCGCCTCCCTGCGAGCTGTCGTTCTCGGAGCACCGCAGCGGCCGCGAACTGCTGCGACTGCCCATGCCCCAGGTCGCCGTCCGGCGCCCTGCAGAGGGCGCGACGGTGGCGCCGTCGGGCTTCAGCATCAGGTTCACCCATTCCGTGCTGGGCACGCCCGTCGAAGACCGCTACGAATGGCGCCGGCATGGCGGAGCGTGGCGCGCCCATCTGGTCGAAGAGCGCTTCGAAGGCCAGGGCTACGGCCTGCCTTACGTCGCCGAAGCGGGGCAGGCGCTGGAACGCGATGGCGACGCGATGCGGCTGCGGCTCGACCGGCAAGTGCACCCGCTGGTCGTGCGACCGCTGCCGGCACTGGCCATGCGCGTGATCGTCGAGGGCTCGCCCGCGCCGCCTGCGGTCATGCTGGGCGCGCTCACCCGGCAGGCCGTCGAGCTGCGCGCGCTCGGCTGCGGCGCAGCTGAACCTCTCTCCGCAACCTTGCACTGACCATGAACGCCCATCAAGCCGAAGTCGACCGCCTCATCGAGCAGTTCGACCCCGAGTCCAGCTTCCGCCGACTGGTGGGCGTCTCGGCCGGCGTCGTCACCGTGCTCACGGTGGGCCTGTCGGCCTGGCATTACTACACTGCCGGCTTCGGCCTGCACAACGAGATCGCGCACCGCGCCATCCACCTGGCGGTGGTGCTGGGCCTGTGCTTCCTGGTCTTCCCGCGGCAGCGGCGCCTGCCCGGGCCCTGGGAGTGGATCGTCTCGATCGGCCTGGTGGTCTTCTACCTGGTGATGGGCTGGAGCCTGCTGCAGTCGTTCGACGAACCGGTGCCCGTGATGGCGCAGGCGGTGTTCGCCGTCGTGCTGGTGGCCATTGCGGCGCTGTCGCTGCCCTTCAAGGTCTACGACGGCAGCCACCAGCACATCCCCTGGCGCGACTGGATCTTCGCCGCACTGGCAGCGGGCTTCTCGCTGTACCTGCTGGTCTTCTTCGACGGCATCTTCATCCAGCGTCCGGGCCAGCACACGCCCATCGACCTGATGTTCGGCGTCATCGCCATCGCGATGGTCATCGAGGCCACGCGGCGCACCATGGGCATCTTCCTGCCGCTGCTGGCGGTGGCCACCGTGCTCTACGGCCTCTTCGGCCCCTACCTGCCCGACGGGCTGGCGCACCGCGGCTACAGCGTCTCGCGCATCGTGGCCCACCTGTACAAGGGCACCGAAGGCATCTACGGCATCCCCGTCGGGGTGGTGGCGACCTTCGTCTTCCACTTCGTGCTGTTCGGCATCATGGCGCAGCTCACCGGGCTGGGGCAGCTCTTCGTCAACCTGGCCACCATCGCCGCGGGCCGCTTCGCCGGCGGGCCGGCCAAGGTCAGCGTGGTCAGTTCCGGCCTGTTCGGCATGATCTCGGGCTCGGCCATCGCCAACACCGTGACCACCGGCGTGATGACGATCCCGCTGATGAAGAGGGTCGGCTTCTCGCCACGCTTCGCCGGCGGCGTCGAGGCCTCGGCCAGCTGCGGCGGGCAGATCACGCCGCCCATCATGGGCGCGGCGGCCTTCATCATGGCCGAGACCCTGGGCATCCCTTACAACCAGCTCATCCTGGTGGCCATCGTGCCGGCGGCGCTGCACTACTTCGCCATCCTCTACATGGTCCACCTCGAGGCCCGACGGCTGAAGCTGGCCGGCATGCCGGCCGACCAGATCCCGTCGGTGGGTCTGGTGCTCAGGAGCTCCTGGCACCTCTTCATCCCGCTGATCGTGATGGTCGCGCTGCTGCTGATGCAGTACACGCCCTTCCTGGCCGCCTTCTGGGGCATCACGCTGACGGTGGCCTGTTCCTGGATCCCGCGCCTGCTGGGCCGCTGGGGGCGCAACATGACCGGCCTGGCCATCACGCCAGGCGCGCTGGTGAAGGGCTTCGAGATGGGGGCCAAGTCGGCGCTGGGCATCGGCGCGGCCTGCGCCTGCGTGGGCTTCGTACTGGGCATCACCACGCTCACCGGCATGGGCTTCAAGTTCTCGGCCTTCGTCATCGACCTCTCGGGCACGGCCGCGCAGGCGGTGGTGGCGTTCGATGTCCTGAAGCTGCTCGACCTGCGGGAGGTCACCATCTTCTTCGGCCTGCTCTTCACGGCCATCGCCTGCATCATCATGGGCTCGGGCGTGCCCACCACACCCACCTACATCATCCTGGCCTCCATCGTGGCGCCGGCGCTGGCGCAACTGGGCGTGCCGCAGCTGGCCACGCACTTCTTCGTCTTCTACTTCGGCGTGCTGGCCGACGTCACGCCGCCGGTGGCGCTGGCGGCGTTCGCCGCCGCGGGCATCGCCCGCAGCGAGCCCATGCGCACCGGCATGACGGCCTTCCGGTTGTCGATGGGCAAGGCCCTGGTGCCGTTCGCCTTCGTCTACACCCCGGCGCTGCTGTTCATCGACTTCACCTGGGGCAGCTTCCTGCTGGCCCTGTTCGCCTCGGTGGTGGCCATCCTGGGCCTGGGCGCGGCCTACACCGGCTACGTGGGGCGGCCGATCGGCCGGCCGGCCTTCCTGGCGCTCAACGTGCTGTCGCTGTCGCTGGTCTTCGCCGACCCGGTGGTGACGGCCGTCTGCGCGCCGCTGGTGCTGGCCATCCTGTTCTGGCACCGCCGACCGCGGCCTGAGCGGGCACCGTCGGACGCCGGGCCGGCGGCCGGCCCGTGATGGGGCGTTGAACCGGTGCCGCGGCGCCGAGCCGCCGCCTCACGCCGCGTCGCTGGCCTGCCCTTCGACGACGGAGGAACGATTTGCCAGAATAGGGCCCCTCCTTGCGAAGGTGTCGCCGTGAGTTCGACCGCTTCCCCACAGACCGTCACCGAGGACCTGCGCCAGTGGATCGTCGCGCAGGCCGAAGCCGGCTGCCGGCCCGAAGACGTGCTGCAGGCCATGCGCGCCAGCGGCTGGGACGAGGATGTCGCTATCGAGGCCATGGAGGCCACGCTGCGCGGACGCCTCGAGGAACTGGGCCGACCGATACCGTCCGTGCCCGAGGCCATGCCGCTGACCGTAACGGTGCCGGTGCCCGAGCCGGCGCTGGCCGACGGCGCCACCGTGCTGTGGGCCGGCGACCGCGAGGTGCGCGTGGTGACCAGCATGCGGCTGCCGCGCGTGCTGGTCTTCGGCGGGCTGCTGTCCGACGACGAATGCGACGGCCTGGTCGCCCTGGCCCGGCCGCGCCTGCTGCGCTCCGAGACGGTCGACACGCAGACCGGCGGGAGCGAGGTCAATGCCGCCCGCACCAGCGACGGCATGTTCTTCGAGCGGGGCGAGGCGCCGCTGATCCAGCGCATCGAACAGCGCATCGCCACGCTGCTGCGCTGGCCGCTGGAGAACGGCGAGGGCCTGCAGGTGCTGCGCTACCGGCCGGGCGCCGAATACAAGCCGCACCACGACTACTTCGACCCCGCGCTGCCCGGCACGCCCACCATCCTGCAGCGCGGCGGCCAGCGCGTGGGCACGCTGGTGATGTACCTCAACCATCCGGAACGCGGCGGCGCGACCACCTTCCCCGACGTCGGACTCGAGGTCGCGCCGGTCAAGGGCCATGCGGTCTTCTTCAGCTACGACCGCGCCCACCCCGACACACGCACGCTGCATGGTGGCGCGCCGGTGCTGGCCGGCGAGAAGTGGGTGGCCACCAAATGGCTTCGTGAACGGGTCTTCGTCTGACGACAGGGTCTGTCTTCACGCTGCGAGCAAGGCCACGGCCGCTGCGGCGCCGGTCGAAGCCAGCATGGACAGGCTCAGTGCGGCCCCGTAGTGTGCGCCGCCTGCCACGAAGGCGGTGACGCTGCGCGTCAGCGAGTTGGTGCCCACGCCCAGCAGCACCGCCAGCAGGGCGACCGGCGTGGCCAGTTCCTGTGACGCATGCATGGCGCCGACGGCCGCGATCGAGGCATGTGCATCGGCCAAGGCCGACACGGCAACGCCGACCAGCACGCCGGCATCGCCGAACTCGCCGCGCGCCCAGCCCACACCGGCGGTCACTGCCGTCAGCAACGCGGCGACCAGCAGGGCCTCGCGCACGCGCAGCGGCCCCCGCGTGGCCGACGCCGGGGCGGTCGCAGCGGCCTGAGAGGGCGACACCTGCCGCCGAAGCACCAGCCATCCGCCTGCTGCTGCCACCGCCACGCCCGCAGCCGCGGCCGGCAGCAGGCGCGCCATCAAGACAGGGGACAGTGCCGACAGCAGCAGCATCGCCTGGATCCAGGTCGACGCGGTCGAGAACATCGCTCCCGCTTCGCAGGCCGGGCGCAGCGAGGGGTCGGCACGCGAGCGTGAGCCCAGCGACGCCACCGTCGCGGTGCTGGAGACGAAGCCCGAGAACAGCCCCGACAGCGCCAGGCCGGCACGCGGGCCGAACAAGCAGAGCGCGACGTGGCCGGCACCCTGCAGGCCCAGGATCAGCACGATCAGCAGCGCCAGGGTGCGCGGCGCCAGCCCGCCGAGCCAGGCCATCGGCTGCGCCGGCAGCAGGGGCAGCACCACCAGGGCCAGTGCGGCCAGAAGCAGCGCGTCGTGCAGTTCGGCGTCGCTCATCGCGCGCGTGGCGAAGTGGTGCAGGCGCTCGCGCGAGAACAGCAGGCCGGCGACGATGACGGCCGCTCCTGCGCCCCAGGCCGGCTGCTGCACCGACAGCACGCCCACCAGATAGGTGATGAACAGCGCCAGCTCGGTGGTCAGGCCCGGGTCGCCGTCGCGCCGCCGGCTGTGCCAGTAGGCCACGCCCACCAGCACCAGCACCATCAGCGCGCCCGCGGCGACCAGCAGCGGCTGCTGCAGCACCTGCGCCAGCGCGCCGCCCATCGCCGCCAGGGTGAAGCTGCGCATGCCGGCAGCTTCGCGCGCCGGGCCGCTGCCCTTGCGGCGCTCGCGCTCCAGGCCGATGAGCAGGCCGCCGCCGAGGGCGACCAGCACGCCCAGCCAGTCGCCGTCCATGCCGGCGGTCAGACCTCGACGGTCTCGTCGTGCTGCGGCACGCGTGCCGGCCAGCCGAGCTGATCGCGCACGCGCAGGCGCAGCGCATCGCTGGCGTCGGGCTCGCCGTGCACCACGAAGGTCTGCCGCGGCGGCGAGCGGAAGGCCGCCATCCACTCGATCAGTTCGTCGGCGTCGGCATGGCCCGAGAAGCCCTCGAGGTGGCTCACGCGGGCCCTCACCGGCACGTACTCGCCGTGGATCTTGACTTCGGTGGCACCGGCCACCAGATGGGCGCCGCGGCTGCCGCCGACCTGGAAGCCGGGAAAGACGACGTGGTGCCGCGGATCGGGCGCCATGGCCTTCAGGTGGTGCAGCACGCGGCCGCCGGTGGCCATGCCGCTGGCCGAGATGATCACGCAGGGCCAGCGCGAATGCGACAGGCGCATGGACTGCTGCGGCGTGGTGACCATGCGGACGTCGTCGACGAGGTTCTTCATCTCGCGTGCCGGCACGCGCAGCAGCCTGGCGTGTCGCCGGTACAGCGCGGTGGCCTGCTGCGCCATCGGGCTGTCCAGGAAGATCGGCATGTCCTGCGGGATCTCGCCGGCGGCACGCAGGCGCTGCAACACCAGCAGCAGGGCCTGCGCGCGCCCCACGGCAAAGGAAGGCATCAGCACCGAGCCGCCGCGACCGATGGTGTCGCGGATGATGCCGCCCAGCCGCTGCAGGCCGTCTTCCTGCGGGTGCCTGCGGTTGCCGTAGGTCGACTCGACGAGCAGCACGCCGGCCGAGCTGAGGCGCTCCGGCGGCGGCATCAGCAGGTCGTCGCTGCGGCCCAGGTCGCCGGAGAACACCAGGCGTTCGTCGCGACGCGACAGCGTCACCGCGCAGGCCCCCAGGAGATGCCCTGCGGGTGTGAGCCGGACGTTCACGTTGCCCACGCGATGCTCCACACCGGTCTGCAGCGGCACCATGTGCGCCAGCGCCTTCTGCGCATCGGCGCGCGTGTACAGCGGCAGTGCCTTCTCGTGGCGCGAATAGCCGTAGCGGTTGGCGCGCCGCGCGTCCTCTTCCTGCAGGTGCGCGCTGTCCAGCAGCAGCACCTCGGCCAGGTCGCAGGTGGCGGGCGAGGCGTAGATCGGGCCCTTGAAGCCGCCCTTCACCAGGGCCGGCAGGTAGCCGCTGTGGTCGAGGTGCGCATGGCTGAGCACGACTGCGCTGAGATCCTTCAAGGCCGGTGGCAGCGGCGCCCAGTTGCGCTCGCGCAGCACCTTGTAGCCCTGGAACAGCCCGCAGTCGAGCAGGATGCGCTGGTCGCCGATCTCCACCCGGTGGCGCGAGCCGGTGACGCTGTCGGCGGCGCCGAGGAAGTGGATCTTCATTTGCCCAGTGTGTAGAGTTCTCCGGATTCAACCACACGTACGCCGGGCCGGCCTTGCGCCAGCGCCACGCGCAGGCCCTTGGCCACACGGGCGGCGCTGATGGGCCGCACCGACTTCGGGATGAACAGCCTCAGCGGCACCGTCAGGCGCAGTGCCCAGGTTTCGCCGGGGCGCCGGGGCTGGCCCAGCGAGTCACGGTTGCCGATCAGCAGCGAGGGTCGGGCGAAGACCACGCTGTCGAAGCCCAGCATGCCCACGGCCACTTCCATCTCGCCCTTGACACGGTTGTAGAAGCGCTTGGCCTGCGGGTCGGCGCCCAGCGCCGAGATGACGCCGAATCGCCTGACGCCGGCGGCGCGCGCGGCACGGCCGAAGGCGATCACGGCGTCCAGATCGACACGCTGGAAGGCATGCCCCGAGCCGGCCACGCGGATCGTCGTGCCCAGCGCGCAGTAGGCGACGTCGGCCGCGGGAAGCGGCGGCAGCGCCCTGAAGTCGACCGAGGACCAGCGCAGGCGGTTGCTCTGCTTGTGGTCGGGCGGTGGCTGGCGCACGATGGCATGCACGATGACGTCGCCTTCGGCGCGCATCTGCGTGATGAGCTCGCGCCCGATGAGGCCCGTGGCGCCGGCCAGCAGCACGTGGCGGTAGATCTTTCCGGCTTCGGGCAATGCGCCGAGCGCCGAGGCGGAACCGGCGTGCGATGCGGCAGGGTCCCGTGTGTTCATGGCCGCAGCGGGCGAGCAGCGGCGTCGCGAACGTCGGCGTGGTCTCCCGGGGCGGTTGGGCTCTGGCGGTCCATCGTGCAGGTCTCGGGGCACATTGTCGCCCCGAAAGCCCCTACTGCACGAAACCGAGCGGCGACTTGCGCGAACCGAAGTCGGGCAGATCGCACAGCTCCACGCTGCCGCGCCCGTCGAGCCGCGCGTTGCCGAAGCCGGTCATCCAGGCGCGCCGCATCTCGCGCGGGGCCACGCCGGCCATGCGTTCCAGCACCGCCTCGCCGGGCTCCTCGTCGAAGTGGCGACCCCAGTCGTGCTGACCGCGGATGCCCACGTACAGCCGCCTGGCGATGGTGCGCGCCGCATCACGATCGGGCGCGTGCACCTCGAAGACGTTCATGCGGTTCAGGATGGGTTCGGGAATGGCGCGCTCGTCGTTGGCGGTGGCCACCCAGATCACCTGGCTGGCGTCGATGGCGACTTCGGCGAACTCGTCGGTGAACTGCTGCGCGGTGTCGTGCTCGAGCAGGCTGTACAGCGCACCCAGCGGGTCGTAGGCGTGTTCGCCGCGCGCCTTGTCGATCTCGTCGACCACCATCACCGGGTTGGCGTAGGCGCCCTCCACCAGCGTGTCGAAGACCTTGCCTGGCCGCGCACCCTTCCATTGCGACGAGGCGCCCGACAGCACCCAGCCGGCGGTCAGCGAGCTCATGGAGATGAAGCCCAGGCCCGTGCCCAGCAGCTGCGAGATCTCGCGCGCGAAGTGCGTCTTGCCGATGCCCGGCGGGCCGAGCAGCAGCATGGGCGTGATCTCCAGCGCGTCGCGGCTGTCCTGGCACAGCGCAAGCTGGCGCCTGACGTCGTCGAGCACCTCGGTGAAGTTGGGCAGCTCCTCGTAGAGGTGGTGCATGGCCGGCAGCCCCGAGGGCTTGACCTGGAAGCGCTCCGGCCCCTTCTCGAGCATGCGCTCGTAGGTGCTGCGCAAGGTCTCGTGCTCCTTCGAGGGCAGGCGGTCGAGCCGCTTTTCCACGTCGGCCGGCCGGAACACCTTGCGCATGTGTGCGATGGGGATGGAGCTTCGACCCATCGGCACCAGTTCATGCGTATCGCTCATGCACCACTCCTTGAGTTCAGTGTCCGTTGCTCCATTCGGCAACAGGTTGCCACAAACGATGGCCTGATCAAAGACAGGACCACCCCTCATTTGCAGGCAAAGCAAACGGCGGGCCGGGTCGCTGTTGGCACTCGCCGGAGGTGGCTGCTGAGAGAGCGGGCGGGCGCCCTACTTGACCCAGGTGTTGAGCTGGATGATGGGCAGCAGCACGGCCAGCACGATGAGCAGCACGATCAGGCCCATGGCCACGATGAGCAGGGGCTCGAGGATGGTGGCGGCCGCAAGAGCGCGGCGCTGCACCTCGGCCGACAACTGGTTCGCAGCGCGGCCCAGCATCAGCGGCAGCTGTCCGGTCTGCTCGCCCAGCCGTGCGAACATCGCCAGCAGGCCGGGGAAGCGCTTCTTGCCGGCCAGCGCGCTGGCCAGCGGCGCGCCTTCGCGCACCTGCACCAGGGCGTCCATCGCATCGGCACGCATGGCGTGGTTGCCCAGCGTCTCGGCCGCCGCCTGCAAGGCCTTCAGGATGGGCACGCCGGCGCCCGCCAGCATGGCCAGCGTGCTGCCGAAGCGCGCCGCGTTGTAGCCACGTGCCAGGCGCCCCAGCAGCGGCAGGCGCAGGAACATCGCATCGGTCTTCTCGCGAAACGCGGCACCTCGGCGCAGCAGCACGACGGCCCCCGCCGCGGCCGCCAGGCCCACGCCGACCAGCAGGCCCCACTGCCGCGCGAAGGCGCTGATGCCCAGCATCGCCACCGTGAGCGTGGGCAGTGCGCGCTTGGAGCTGGTGAACACCGAGGCCACCTGCGGCACGACGTAGGTGACGAGGAAGATCACGATGACCACCGCGATCAGCGAGACGATGGCCGGGTAGAGCATCGCGCCCACCACCTTGGCGCGCAGCGCCTGGCGTTGTTCGAGGTCGTCGGCCAGCCTTTCGAGCACCGGGCCGAGCGCGCCGCTCTGCTCGCCGGCGGCCACCACGGCGCGGTAGACCTCGTCGAACTCGCGCGGCGCGGTGGCCAGCGCGCGCGCGAACGGGCTGCCGGCGTTGACCTCGCTCTTCAGGTGCGCCACCAGTTCGCGCTGCGCCTGGTCCTCGGCCTCGTCGGCCAGTGCGGTAAGCGCACGTTCCAGCGGCAGGCCCGAACCCACCAGGCCGGCCAGCTGCCGCGTCCACACCGCCAGCGTGGTGGCGTTGAAGGCCCGCCGCGTGAAGCGTGCCGAAGCGCGCTTGGCGTCCGACGCCGCCACCGGCGCGACGGCCAGCGGCACCAGCGACTGCGCGCGCAGTTGCGAGCGCGCGGCCTTGGCGTTGTCGGCCTCCAGGATGCCGCTGCTGGACTTGCCGGCGGCGTCTAGCGCTTCGAAGCGGTAGGCGGGCATGTCAGTGGCGCCCGGCCGCCCGAAGCCACTGAGCGCCCCCACGGGGGGCAGCGAACGGCAGTGAGCGTGGGGGCATCATGTCAGTGGCGCCCGGCCGCCCGAAGCCACTGAGCGCCCCCACGGGGGGCAGCGAACGGCAGTGAGCGTGGGGGCCTCATCTTCAGTCTCGGGTGACTCGAACCACTTCTTCGGGCGAGGTCACGCCTTCGCGCACGAGGCGCTCGCCGTCTTCCCGCATCGAGCGCAGGCCGGCGCTCTGCGCCGCCGCGTGCAGCTCGCTCTCGGGCGCGCGGTTGTGGATCAATGCCTGCACGGCGGCATCGGCCACCATCAGCTCGTAGACGCCGGTGCGGCCCTTGTAGCCGGTGTTGCTGCAGTGCGCGCAGCCCACCGGGTGCCACAGGCCTTCGCCGTCCTGCCGCTTGCAGTGCGGGCACAGCTTGCGCACCAGGCGCTGCGCCAGCACGCCCAGCAGGCTGCTGCTCAGCAGGAAGGGCTCCACGCCCATGTCGATCAGGCGCGTGACGCTGCTCACCGAATCATTGGTGTGCACGGTGGCCAGCACCAGGTGGCCGGTGAGCGAGGCCTGGATGGCGATCTGCGCCGTCTCGTAGTCGCGGATCTCGCCGATCATGATGACGTCGGGGTCCTGCCGCAGGATGGCGCGCAGCGCCTTCGCGAACGTCAGGTCGATCTTCGGGTTGACCTGGGTCTGGCCGATGCCGGGCAGCTCGTACTCGACCGGGTCTTCCACCGTCAGCACGTTGGTGGTGGCGGTGTCGACGCGGCCCAGCGAGGCATACAGCGTGGTCGTCTTGCCGCTGCCGGTGGGGCCGGTGACGAGCACGATGCCGTGCGGCTGCTGCACCAGGCGGTTGAAGGCCGACAGCACGTCGCCGCTCATGCCCAGGCCTTCGAGCGTGAACTTCGATTCGGTCTTGTCCAGCAACCGCAGCACGGCGCGTTCGCCGTGTGCGCTGGGCAGGGTGGACACGCGCACGTCGATGGCGCGGCCGCCGATGCGCAGCGAGATGCGGCCGTCCTGCGGCAGGCGCTTCTCGGCGATGTCGAGCTCGGCCATGATCTTCAGGCGCGAGATCAGCGCCGCGTGCAGCGCCTTGTTGGGCTGCACCACCTCGCGCAGCGTGCCGTCGACGCGGAAGCGCACCGAGCTGCTGCGCTCGTAGGGCTCGATGTGGATGTCGCTCGCGCCGTCCTTCGCGGCCTGCGTCAGCAGCGCATTGAGCATGCGGATGATGGGCGCGTCGTTGGCGGCCTCCAGCAGGTCTTCCACCGCCGGCAGGTCCTGCATCATGCGCGACAGGTCGACGCCGCTTTCCACTTCGCCGATCACCGCCGCGGCGCTGCTCTCGCCGCCGGCGTAGGCGACGGCGATGCGCTGCGCCAGCGTGGAGGCCGGTTCACGTTCGAAGCTGGCGACATCGAACAGGCGGTTGACTTCCGACAGCGCCGCGGCCGACGTGGTCTCGGCCGCCCACAGCACCAGCTGCTGGCCGTCGTCCTCGAGCAGCAGCGTGTGGGCCTTGGCGAAGCCGTAGGGCAGGGGGTGGCGTGAACCCATCGCTGGCTCCTTCAGGGACCGGTGTCGCTGCGCGGCGCCACGGGCAGGGGAACGGCACCGGGCGGCGCGGCGGCCGATGCCGGTGCGGCCAGCGAGGGCGTGGTGCCGTCGCGCGTCATCGGGGTCACGGGCTGGCCGCCGAGCGCACGCAGCGGCGGCAGCACGGGCGACTCGTTGATCGGCATCACCGTGCTGGGCCGGGGCTGTGTGTCCTTCTGCTCGGCGCGCATCATGTCGTAGCGGTCCATCGACAACCGGGTGGCGCTGTCGGCGTCGCGCAGCACGGTGGGCCGCAGGAAGATCATCAGGTTGGTGCGCCGCTTGGCGCGCGTCTCGCTGCGGAACAGGCCGCCCACCAGGGGCAGGTCGCCCAGCAGCGGCACCTTGCTCTTGGTCTCGTCGAAGCTCTCGCGGATGAGGCCGCCGATGACCAGGATCTGGTTGTCGTCGACCACCACGTTGGACTCCACCGAACGCTTGCTGGTCGTCGGTCCGGCACCGGCGGTGCCGGTGGCCTGGCTGATGACGTCGGAATTCTCGAGGAACAGCGACATGCGGATGGAGCCGCTCTCGCCGATCTGCGGCTTGATGCGCAGCGTCAGGCCGACGTCCTTGCGCTCGATGGTCTGGAAGGCATTGTTGGCGCCGATGCCGGTGTTGGTGAACTGGCCCGTCAGGAAGGGCACGTTGTTGCCCACCACGATCTTGGCCTCTTCGTTGTCCAGCGTCAGCACGTTCGGCGTGGACAGGATGTTGGTCGCCGACTGCGTCTGCAGCAGCCGCACGATGGCGTTCAGCGAGATCGCGTTGCCTATCGTGCGCACGATGCCCAGGTTCAGGCCCGAGCCCAGGTTCAGCGAGCCGCTGAGGATGCCGGTGTTGACCGAGACGATGCTCGGGTTGCTCGTGGTGGGCAGGATCTGCGCCGCCTGCAGCGAGCGGTTGCCGTCGGTGGCGAGCTGGCCCAGCCACTGCACGCCGAAGTCGGCGTCGTCGCCGCCGTTGACCTCCACGATCAGGCCTTCGATGGAGACCTGCGCGCGCCGCGTATCGAGCTGGTCGATCATCGCCCGCACCTGGCGGTACAGCGGCTCGGGCGCCGTGATGATCAGGGAATTGGTCGACGGGTCGGCCTGGATGAAGCCCCCGGTGGACGGTTGCGCCGATGCGGCGATGGGCGCAGTGGACTGCGAACTCGCGGCACCGAACGGGCTGGCGCCGCCGGCGCCCTGGCCGGCGCCCGCGGCGCCCTGGCCTGGAGAGGCTCCCAGCACGGGCGTGGAGCCGCCGGTGCTGCCGCCGCTGCTGCCGGAGCCGACCGCGGCAAAGGCGGCGCGCACGACGGTGGCCAGCTTCACCGCGTCGGCGTTCTTCAGGTGGACCACCCACATGCCGCCACCGGGGCCGATGCCGGCGCTGGGGCGGTCGAGCTTGTCGATGGTGTTGCGGATGGTGTTCAGCCGGGCCGCGTTCGGTGCGCGAACGATCAGCGAATTGCTGCGCGCATCGGCCATCACGGTGGTGGCGCCGCCACCGCCGCCGGGCATGCCGCCTGGCACCACCATCGGGCCGCCACCGCCGTCGGCCAGGCGCTGCACCAGGGCCGCGATGTCGCTGGCCACGGCGTGCTTCAGCGGGATGACCTCGAGGTCGGTGGCCGAGGGCACGTCCAGGGCGGCCACGATCTTGGAGATACGCTGCAGGTTGTCGGCGTAGTCGGTGATGACCAGCGAATTGGTGGCTGGACTCGCGTTGATGGTGTTGTTGGCCGTGATGAGAGGGCGCAGCACGGCCACCAGGTTGTTGGCGTTTTCGTAGCGCAGCGAAAAGATCTGCGTGATGACCTGGTCGCCGCGCACCGACACTTCGCCCACCGACACCGTGCCGGCCTGCAGCTTGGCGTCGGCTTCGGGCACCACCTTCAGCAGGCCGCCGCTCTCCACCAGCGAAAAGCCCAGGCCTCGAAGTGCCGACTGATAGCTCAGGAAGGCCTCGCGCGCCGTCTGCGGTTGTTCGCTGTAGACGGTGATGGTGCCCTTGACGCGCGGGTCGACGCTGATCTGCCGGTTGATCATCGCGCCCACGGCGCGTGTCACGGCTTCGATGTCGGCGTTGACGAAGTTCATCGTCAGCAGGCCGCGCGACGCGCCGGCGCGTGGCGTGTCGGCCTGCTGTGCCTGCACGCCCGGCGCCAACAGGGCGGCTGCCAGCACGAGGTGCAGCGCCCAGGGGCTGCGGCCGGAGCGGCTGCGAAGCGGGGTGGACGCGGGGTCGGTGTGACGCTGCGATTTCATGCTCATCCGATCAGGAGAATCGACACGGCGCCCTGGCGCCTGCCGATGATGTTCAGGAGACTGTCCAGCGCCGCCTCGCTGCCGGGGTCGGCACTGGCCTGGCCACGGAAGCGCAGCCGCGTGCTGCCCGAGCGGCCGCCCCACTGACCGGTGCCGGCCAGGCGCAAGGGGCCTTCGACCGTGGACAGCGTGAGCGCCGCCGAGTCGGCGGCCTGCGCCTGGCCGTCGACCGAGACGCGGTAGCTGCCCAGCTTGGGCAGCGAGGCCATGGCCGAGGACACGTCGTCCAGGTGCAGCTCGGCCTGACCGCTGAAGGCCCAGCGGCCTTGCACCGACTCGATCGACAGCCCCGGGCTGTTCAGGCGCACCATGCCGCCCAGGCGCAGCGTGTTCCAGGGCGATCCCAGGCTGCTCAGCCAGAGGGCCGGCCACTGGCCCTGGGCGCCCTGCACCGGCAGCAGGCTGAGCTTCAGGCGGCCGAGCCCGGGCTCCACGCGCAGGCGGAACTGGTCGTTGAGGCAGCACGCCAGGCGCGCCTGCAGTTCGACCTCGCGGCCGTGCAGGCCCAGGCGCCATGACAGGCGGCCGGGCAGGGCGGTGCTGGTGCGCAGTGCCGGGCCACTGCCCAGCACGACCACGGCACTGCCGTTCCATACCGTACCGCGGGCGTCGGCCAGCAGCACCTGCTGCCCGGTCGCCGAGGCCACGGCCGAAGCCAGCCAGGCCGCTGGCGCGAAGGCCACCAGGGCGGCCGCCGTGCCGAGCACGCCGCCTGCCGCGGCCCAGCGCCATCCTGCGTTCAAGGACTGCCTCCCAGCGACAGCACGATGCTGCCGTTGAAGCCCGTGCCGGCGCGCGTCAGCGTGGCCTCGACCGGGCGGGCGCGGGCCGCGGCGCGGGCTTCCTGCAGCCAGTCCTGCAACTGTGCTGCCCCCACGCCGGTCACCGTGAGCGTGATGCGGTCGCCCTGGATGGTCAGCCGGCCCTTGTCGCCGAGCCGCGTCGTGGCGGCCTGCAGGGCCGCCCGACCCTGTTCCGGCGCCACCTTGGGCAGGGCGCGCAGGTCGCGCGCCTCGTTGGCGAGTTGCTGCATGACCTGCCATTGCCCGTCCAGGCCGTCGAGCTGGGCCGGCACGGTGCGCAGCGTGGTGAGCGCCGGGCGCAGCGCCACCAGCCACAGCAGCAGCACGAAGACCAGCGCCGCGGCCACGCTGACGAGCCGCCGTTCGCGCGGGGCCAGGCCCTTCCAGAACTGCTGCAGCGTGCCGCGCGCGCCGGCCCAGCCGGAGCCGGCGGCTGCGCCGTCCCGCGTCTCAGCAGCACTCATGCAGGCCTCCGCGGCTCGGCACGGAAGACGGTGAGGCGGCCCTCGGCGAATTCGGCGTCGAACCCGGCGGCCCGCAGGCGCTCGCGCATGGGCGGCAGCAGCGCGTCGCCGAAGCCGGGGGCGGCCAGGGTCAGGCGGTTGTTCTCGTAGCGCAGCGTCTGCAGCGGTGCCAGACCGTCGGGCCAGGCGGCGGCGGCAGCCGCCATCAGGGCCTCGAGGTCGGCGGTGCCGGGTCGGCCGGCCGCAGCGCGCAGCAGGTCGGTCTCGCGCTGCATCTGCAGCGGCGCATCTAGCACGGCGCGAACCTGCGGATGAGCGCTGCGCAGCAGCTCGTTCATGGCTTCCTTGCGCTCGGCCAGGGCCTCGGACTGCCGCCAGGCCCAGGCGTTCAGACCCACGACCTGAAGCGCCAGCAGGGCCACCAGGCCGTAGCGCACGCTGCGCCAGTCGCGGCTGAAGAAGTTGCGCCAGACATCGCGGGCTGCACGGGTGCCGCGGTGGCGCGACTGCAGGTCGAACTGGCGCAGGTTCCAGGTGCCTGCAGCGGCTTCGAGCAGGCGCTCGGTGTCGGTCAGCACGGTCACCGGCGAGCCCGTCCAGGTTTCCGCGTCTGCGGCCGCCGACGGCGTGGCCGTCCAGCGCACCGGCACGGCGCTGGGTTCGGCGATGGCCGCCTGCACCACGCTGCGGGCCAGGCCGCCCGAGGTGCGCAGCGTGTAGACCCCCTGGGGACCCGACAGCACCAGCACCGGCGCGGCGTCGGGCGAGGCCTCGTCGGCGACGTGGAAGTGCCCGGCCGTCGGGCCGCCGGGCACGGCAGCGCACACCACGCGATCGACCACCAGGCCGGCGCCTTCGAGTTCGGCCAGCACGCCGGCCAGCCAGGGTTTGTGCACCACGCCCACCCAGGCGGGGTTGCCGGCCGCGGCCTGGGGGGCCAGTGCGAAGTGGGCGTTATCGGTGTCGTCGAGCAGCGCTTCTTCGAGCATGCCGGCCAGTGCGGCGCGCCAGCGCGACGCGGCCACGCGCGGCAACGTCACCGAATGCCAGCTCACATCGGCCTCGCTCAGCACCGCCACCGCGCTGTCGGCGCGGGGCAGCAGCGCAGGTGCGGCGATGCCGGCGCGCGTGACCTGCCGGCCATCGTTGCTGAGCACGTAGCGCCATTCGGCGGGCAGCGGCGGCGCGGCCCCGGCCGGGCCGTCGGTGCGGGCACCCAGCCGCGCGCGGGCGGGGATCTCGATCAGCAGCAGGGACATGAAGGCAAGGCGCGGTGGGGGACGGGCGCGCGGAAGGCGCCGGCGTTGCAGATGAAGGGCGGTTTCGGGAGCCGGTGCCGCCCGCCCGCCCGCCGGGCGCCGGCGCCGCAGACGGCACAACGCCGTATTGTGGCGCGTGGTGCCTGCGCGCTCCCGTTCACGGGGAAGGGGCCTTCGAGAAAGTTCTCTCGCGACGCAACACCTGCACGGCGTTCGCGTTGCCCGGGCCGGCCCAGCGCACGAGGTAGTTTTCTTCGAGCAGGCGATCTTCGTAACGCAGCGTGACCGTGGTGTGGAAATGGGAGCTGACCAGTGCCACGCGGTTGGCTGCGATCTGGGCCCCTTCGGGCAGCAGGGCCTGCAGTTCGGTCATCTGCGCAAAGGCCTTCCTGTTGCTGGCGGTATTGACGGGACCTTGGGGGCGCTCGATGGTCTTGGCTTCCGCCAAGGACTTCAGGCTGTCCAGCACGGCGTAGATCACCTCGGCCGACGCCGTGTTGATGTTGACCGGTGTGGCGGTGGGCAGGATCTCGACATGGGCCGCCAGCGTGGACACGGTGGCCGCGTCGAGGCCGAGCCAGACCAGGTCGACCGGCCGGTTGGGGGCCAGCGGTGCGGCCGGGTCGGCGCTCTCGCCGGGCGGCGCCCAGGCCTGCTGCAGGCCGGCCGCCAGCGTGCGCGCCACGTCCGACGGCAGCCCCAGGGCCTCGCACAGCCGCTGCAGCGTCTTGACCTCCGCCTCGACCGGCTTGCCGTCCTTGTCCACCAGGTTGCGCAGGTTGTAGCGCGCACTGGCGTCGCTGCCGGACATGGCGATGGTGACGTCGATTTCGACGTCCAGCGTGTTGTTGCGGTCGGCGGCCACCAGGCTGGCCAGCGACGCGGGTTCGATGCGACGCTCGACGAGTTCCTTGATGCGTTCGGGGGTCACCCCGCGGGCCAGCGACTGGCGGATGAGGCCGCGCACGAAGTCCATGCCCGCCCCGCTGAACGCCGACATCTGGGCCCGGGTGCGTTCGGCCGCCTCGACGTTCACGGCGCGCGCCTGCTGCCAGACCATGCCGGCGGCCACCGTGCTGACCAGGGTCACGATGATCATCGCCAGCAACAGCGCGGCGCCGTGCTGGCGGCTGCGAAGGAGGCTGCGGCGCATGGACATCAGCTCAGCGGCACCACGGTCACCAGGCGGCGCAGCGACTGGCCGCCGATGGTCAGGCGCAGGTCGACGGCCACCGGCAGCTCGGCGGTCTGGTTGCCTTCGCCGCGCGCGTCCCCGGTGCTCTGGCAGTTGCTTTCCTGGCCGCTGCCGCGCAGGAAGATCGGCTGGAACGACTCCACGCCCTCGAGCGCGGTGACGTGCCCGGGTTCGTTGCCCAGGTGGCTCTGGCTGCGCAACCACTGCTCCTGCAACTCGGCCCGTCGTGTCACCGGCGGGCTGGCCCAGCGCTGCCAGGTGCCGCTGCGCAGCGTCCACACCACCAGCGCGATGCCGTTCCCGACGTGCCGGGTGATGCGCACCGATTGCCCGTCGCAGGTCAGTGCGGGCACGTCCTGGCCGTCGTACAGCGATTCGAGGTCGCGTTCCCACTGCGCGATGACGGTGTTCAGCCGGGCGCTGCGCTCGATGCTCTCCGACGTGACTTCGCGCGAGCGCAGCATGCCGTTGACGCCCTGCCAGGCCAGGCCGGCGAGCACGGCCATGATCACCAGGGCCACCAGCACCTCGACCAGCGTGAAGCCGGCGGCCTGCCGCCTGCCGTGCCGGCTCATCGACGTGCCGCCATGGTGACGATGCGCACCAGCGGCACGCCCGCCTCGCTGGCCACCGAGACCGAGACCTGCCGCAGGTCGGGGTTGAGCGGGAACGGCTGCACCCGCATCGTGCCGACGTAGTTGCGCCCCAGCTGTTCGCAGGGGAACTCCGACTCGCCGGTGTCGGGCATGCGGCCCTGCACGGTGTACTCGGCGATGCGGTTCTCGGCGCACCACTGTGCTTCCAGCACCGACGACAGCCGTTCGGCGTTGTCGGTCAAGGCACCGGCTGCGCGCAGCCCGGCAGCCAGCGTGATGGCCACGATGGCCAGCGCCACCATCACCTCGATCAGCGTGAAGCCGCCGCCGTGACGCTTCATGGCGTGGTCGATGCCGGGCCGCCGGCCACGGCGAAGGCCGACAGGCCGTCGCTGGTGATCTCCAGGCGGTGCTGCTCCAGGCTCAGCACGATGCGCTGCGCCGGCAGCATGGGCTCGGGGCCGAGCACCACGTTGTTCGAGCCCACCACCTGGGCCCGCACGCGCTCGTCCAGCCATTGCGTGGGCTGGCCGGCATCCTCGGGCAGGCCGACGAAGCGAAAGGGCGTGTCGATGCCTTCGCGCGCCGGCACCCAGAGCACTTCGATCGACGACGAGCGCGCTTCGGCCCGCGCGCTTTCCAGCAGCGACACGAGTCGGACCGCATCGCGTTCCAGCCGGTCCAGCGCGGGGTCGCGGATGGCCAGGCTGACCACCGCCATCGCCACCCCGACGATGGCCATCACCACCATCACCTCGATCAGCGTGAATCCCTGCGGGCGGCGCCCGCGAGCGGCAGGCCGGCCGCTACTGCCAGGAGCCGATGTCGGCATTCTTGCCTTCGCCGCCGGCCACGCCGTCGGACCCGAAGCTGAAGATGTCGACTTCGCCCTTCACGCCCGGGTTCAGATACTGGTACGGGCGGCCCCAGGGGTCGGTCGGCAGCTTGTCCAGGTAGGGCTTCCAGTTGATCGGGACGGTGCCGACCGTGGGCTTGCGCACCAGGCTGTCCAGCCCCTGCTCGGCGCTGGGGAAACGCTGGTTGTCCAGCTTGTAGAGCTTGAGGGCCTGCATCAGGCTGTTGACGTCGGTGCGCGCGGCCGAGACGCGGGCGTCGTCGGTGCGGTCCAGCACGTTGGGCACGATCAGGGCCGCCAGCACGCCGATGATCACCAGCACCACCAGCAGCTCGATCAGCGTGAAGCCGGCCGCGCGGACGCGGCGGGGGAGGGAAGCGATGGTCATGGAAGGCGGTGTGCGGGCAAGGGCTTGAATCATAATCGGCCGATGTTGCTGCGAGCGCTGACCTTCCTCGTGTGGGCTGCCGTGGCCGGCAGTGCGCTCTACTGGGGCTTGAAGCTCTTTGTCACGCCTTTGCGCGCACCCGCGCAGACCACGGTGGCGCAAGCCGTGCCGCCGCCCGCCGGTGACCTGACCCGGCTGTTCGGCGCCGAGCCCGTCGAGCAGGCACCCGACACGCCCGATGCCCCCGTCGCACCCGGCATGGAATCGCGTTTCCAGCTCCTCGGCGTGGTGGCGCCGCGTTCGCAGCGCGCTGGTGGCGTCGCCCTGATCGCCGTCGACGGCAGGATGCCCAAGGCCTTCCGCGTCGGTGCGGCGGTCGATGGAGAGACCGTGCTGCAGGGCGTGCAGCAGCGCGGTGCGACGCTGGGCGTGCGGGGCGGGCCGGTGCAGGTGTCGCTGCAACTGCCGCCGCTGCCGGAGGCCGCCACCGGCACGCTGCCGCCGCCCGCCACCGACGGCAACCCGGCCCCGGCCGGCTTCCC
>JALHMT010000072.1 GCA_022843905.1 Rubrivivax sp. | reverse complement strand
ACGGCCTGGCCTGGCTGTTCGCGCTGCTCATCGCCGGCATCGGCGCGCTGGTGGTGCTGTACGCGGCCTGGTACCTCGACCCCAAGGACCCGGCCCCGCGCTTCTTCTCCTTCCTGCTGCTCTTCATGGGCGCCATGCTGGGTGTGGTGCTGGCGGGCAACCTGGTGCTGCTGGTGGTGTTCTGGGAACTGACCAGCCTGTCGTCGTTCCTGCTCATCGGCTACTGGCATCGCCGCGAAGACGCGCGCGAAGGCGCGCGCATGGCGCTGACCATCACCGGCGGCGGCGGCCTGTGCCTGCTGGCCGGCGTGCTGCTGCTGGGGCACATCACGGGCTCGTACTCGCTCGACGTGGTGCTGGCCTCGGGCGACCTCATCCGCGCCCACCCGCTGTACGAGACGGCGCTGGTGCTGGTGCTGCTGGGCGCCTTCACCAAGAGCGCACAGTTCCCCTTCCACTTCTGGCTGCCGCACGCCATGGCCGCGCCGACGCCGGTGTCGGCCTACCTTCACTCGGCCACGATGGTCAAGGCCGGCGTGTTCCTGCTGGCGCGCCTGTACCCGGCGCTGGGCAACAGCGAGCCCTGGTTCTGGATCGTCTCGCTGGTGGGGCTGGCCACGCTGGTGGTCGGCGCCTACATCGCCATCTTCCAGCACGACCTCAAGGGACTGCTGGCCTATTCGACCATCAGCCACCTGGGCCTGATCACGCTGCTGTTCGGCATCGACGAACCGCTGGCGGTGGTGGCCGGCGTCTTCCACATCATCAACCACGCCACCTTCAAGGCGGGGCTGTTCATGTCGGCCGGCATCATCGACCACGAGTGCGGGTCGCGCGACATGCGGCGCGTCAGCGGGCTGCTGAAGCTGATGCCCTTCACCGCCACGCTGGGCATGGTGGCGGCGGCCTCGATGGCCGGCGTGCCCCTGCTCAACGGCTTCCTGAGCAAGGAGATGTTCTTCACCGAAGCGGTGGCCAAGGACGTGCCGGGCGTCATGCAATGGCTGCTGCCGGTGGGCGCCACCTTGGCCGGCGTGCTGAGCGTGGCCTACAGCCTGCGCTTCGTGCATGACGTCTTCTTCGGCCGGCCGCCCACGGGCCTGCCCAAGACGCCGCACGAGGCACCCTTCTTCATGCGCCTGCCGGTGCTGCTGCTCGTCACGCTGTGCGTGGCGGTCGGGCTGTTCCCGGCCCTGGTGGCCGGGCCCACGCTGGCGGTGGCGGCACAGGCCGCGCTGTACGGCGCGCCGGGCGTGGCGCTGCCGGCCTACAAGCTGTCGATCTGGCACGGCCTGAACCTGCCGCTGCTGATGAGCGTGGTCGCGGTGGCCGGCGGCGTGGCGCTGTACTTCGGCCTGCGCCGCTTCATCGACCTGCACGCCGTGGTGCGCCTGCCGGGCTGGCTGAAGAGCGGCGGCCGCGACTTCTTCCAGGCGCTGGTCAAGACCGGCCTGGCCACGTCGAGCAAGCTCACCGGGGCGCTGCAGAGCGGCCGCCTGCAGAACTACCTGCTGCTGCTGGTGCTGATGGCGGCGGCTGCGGGGCTGTGGCCCTTCCTGCAGGCGGGCGGTGCGTCGGCCATGGCTCCGCTGCACCTGGAAGGCGCCAACGCCGGGGTGTGGGCGGTCTGGATCGTCACCATCCTGGGCATCTTCGGCACCATGGCCCTGCACCGCCGGCGACTGACCGCCCTGCTGCTGCTGGGCGCGGTGGGTCTGATGGTGTGCATGGTCTTCGTCTGGTTCTCTGCCCCCGACCTGGCGCTCACCCAGTTGCTCGTGGAAGTGGTGACGGTGGTGCTGATGATGCTGGCACTTCAGTGGCTGCCGGCCACCAGTCCGCCGGCCGACGACCGGCCCTGGAAACGCTGGCGCGACGGCATCATCGCCGGCGGCGTGGGCCTGGGGGTGGCGGCCCTGGTGTGGATGGTGCTGACGCGGCCCTTCGACTCCATCTCGCCCTACTTCCTGAGTACCGCGCTGCCGCTGGGCGGTGGCAGCAACGTCGTCAACGTCATCATCGTGGACTTCCGCGGCTTCGACACGCTGGGCGAGATCACGGTGCTGGGTCTGGCCGGCATCATCATCCACGCGCTGATGGCCAACTTCGGGCCTAGCGCTCCGCCCACGGCGGCCACCCCTGCCCCGGGCGGCAGCGCCCACCCGCTGATGCTGCAGCTGGTCTCGCGCATGGTGCTGCCCTTCGCGCTGATGATCTCCTTCTATCTCTACCTGCGCGGCCACAACCAGCCCGGGGGAGGTTTCATCGCCGGCCTGGTGCTGGCCATCGCGCTGCTGCTGCAGAACGTGGCGCACGGGGGCGCCTGGGTGGCGGCGCGCAGCGGTGGCGACTACCGCGGCTGGGTGGGCTGGGGCCTGCTGATCGCCACGGGCACGGGCGTGGCGAGCTGGGCGCTCGGTTCCCCCTTCCTCACCAGCACCTACGACTATCCCTGGCTGCCGGGCATCGGCGGTGTGCCGCTGGCGAGTGCAGCCGCCTTCGACCTCGGGGTGTATCTGGTGGTGGTGGGCGCCACGATGGTCGCGCTGCTGTCCATCGCCCGACTGTCGATGCGGAAGACCTGACACATGCTGCTGCTTCTGGCCCTGGGTATCGGCGCGCTGGCGGGCAGTGGCGTGTGGATGATGCTGCGCGCGCGCAGCTTCGACGTCATCATCGGCCTCACGCTGCTGAGCTACGCCGTCAACCTGTTCATCTTCGCGATGGGCCGCGTGAAGGTGGGCGCGCCGCCCATCCTGGAGTCGGGCGTGAAGGCCACGCTGGCGACCCATGCCGACCCGCTGCCGCAGGCCCTGGTGCTGACGGCCATCGTCATCAGCTTCGGCATGACGGCCCTGTTGCTGGCCATCGCGCTGCGCACGCGCGCCGAGACCGGCAGCGATCACGTCGACGGCGAGGAGCCGCAGCGCGATGCTTGAGATGCTGACTTCGCACGCCGTGGTGATGCCGGTCGTGCTGCCGCTGGCGGTCGGCTCCCTGCTGCTGCTGCTGGAGATGCGCGGATCGCGCTGGACCGGCACCGTGGCGGTGGCCGCCACGCTGCTGCTGTGCGGCGTGGCCTGGCATCTGCTCTCGCTGGCCGGCAAGGGCAGCGTCCAGGCCTACCTGCTGGGCAACTGGCAGGCGCCCTTCGGCATCGCGCTGGCGCTGGACCGGCTGTCGGCCCTGATGGTCGCGCTCACGGCCCTGGTGGGCCTGGGCTCGGTGGTGTATTCGATCGGTGGTGACGCGCGCCGCGGGCTGCACTTCCACTCGCTGCTGCAGTTCCAGCTGATGGGGCTCAACGGCGCATTCCTCACTGCCGATCTCTTCAACCTCTTCGTCTTCTTCGAGGTGCTGCTGGCCGCCAGCTACGGCCTGCTGCTGCACGGCGACCATGCCGGACGGCGCGAGCGGCTCAAGGCCTCGGTGCACTACGTGGTCTTCAACCTCACGGGCTCGGCGCTGTTCCTGGTGGCCGTGAGCCTGCTGTATGCGCTGACCGGCACGCTCAACCTGGCCGACCTGGCCGTCAAGCTGCCGCAGCTGGGGCCCGAGAACCTGCGCCTGGCGCAGGCCGCGGTGTTGATGCTGCTGGTGGTGTTCGCGGTGAAGGCGGCGCTGCTGCCGCTGTATTTCTGGCTGCCCGACACCTATGCCAGCGCCACGGCCTCGTCGGCGGCGCTGTTCGCAGTGCTCACCAAGGTCGGCGTCTACGGCATCACCCGTGTCACCACGCTGTGGGCCGGCGGCGCCTTCATCTCTCCGATGCTGCACACCGCCCTGCCGGTGCTGGCCGGGGCCACGCTGGTGCTGGCGGCCGTGGGCGCGCTGGCCGCGAAGCGGCTCAGCGGGCTGGTGGCCTACCTGGTGGTGCTGTCGGCCGGCACGCTGATGCTGGCAGTCGGCCTGGGCACCGAAGGCACGGTGGCCGCGGCGCTGTTCTACCTGGTCAACAGCACGCTGATCGCCGCCGCGTGGTTCCTGCTCGTCGACCGCATCGGTGACGCACGCGGTGGCAGCGACCTGCTGGCACCGGGTCCGCTCGGCGGCAGCTGGGCTGCGCTGGGCGTGGCCTTCTTCGTCGCCGCGGTCGCGGTGGCCGGGCTGCCGCCGCTGGCCGGCTTCCTGGGCAAGGCGCTGCTGCTGCAGGCCGCCGGCCAGACGGACTGGGCCGTGCCGACCGTCACCCTGGTGCTGGCGTCGAGCCTGGCCGTGATGGTGGCCCTGGCGCGCGCCGGCTCGGCGCTGTTCTGGAAGGTGGCGCCGAGCGGTGCGCCCACGCCGCCGGCCGCTTCGCACCATGCGGCCCACAAGCTGGCGCTGGTCGGGCTGCTGGCGGCCGCGGTGGCGGTGGCGCCCGGGGGTGGCTGGCTGGGCCAGTACGCCCAGGCCGCGGCACAGCAGCTCTTAGCACCGCAGGGCTATATCGACGCCGTGCTGAAGGCGCAGCCGGCCCCTACGGCCTGGGACGTGCGCAAGGAAATGCGCGAACGGGGAGACGCCAAGTGACGACGAGCCTGTTTCGACGCCTGGTGCCGGCGCCGTTGACCAGCACGGTGCTGGGGGTGTCCTGGCTGATGCTCAACCAGTCGGCTTCGGCCGGCAACCTGATCATTGCCGTCATCCTGGGACTGGGCCTGCCCTGGCTGACGCGCCGCTTCCACCCCGACCGGCCCCGCCCTGGCGCCTGGCGCGTGGCCGTGCGGCTGGGCGGCGTGGTGCTGCTGGACATCGTGATGTCCAACATCGCGGTGGCACGGCTGATCCTGGGACCGGTGTCGCGCATCCGTTCGGGCTGGGTCTGGGTGCCGCTGGACATCCGCGACCCTCACGCCATCGTGGCTCTGGCCGGCATCATCACCCTGACGCCGGGCACACTGTCGTCCGAACTCACCGACGACCGCCGTCATCTGCTCGTGCACGCGCTGCACGTCGACGACGAGACCGAACTGGTGCAGCAGATCAAGCAACGCTACGAAGAACCGCTGCGGAGGATTTTCGAATGATCCTGTCTGTCGTTCTGCCCCTGGCGCTGGTGGCGTTCTCGCTGGCGCTGCTGCTGGCGGCCTGGCGTCTGCTGCGCGGCCCGTCGTCGGCCGACCGCGCGCTGGCACTGGACACGCTCTACATCAACGCCCTGGCCATCGTGATCCTGCTGGGCATCGTGTGGAACACCACCGTGATGTTCGAGGTGGCCCTGCTGATCGGCCTGCTGGGCTTCGTGGGCACCGTGGCGGTGGCAAAGTTCGTGCTGCGCGGGAAGCTGGTCGAATGAACAGCGCCCTGCATCAACTGCCGCTCTGGCTGGACATCCTGTTGTCGCTGCTGGTGGCCATCGCGGCCTTCTTCGCGCTGGTCGGCTCGTGGGCGCTGGTGAAGCTGCCCGACGTGCTGCAGCGCCTGCACGGCCCGACCAAGGCCACCACGCTGGGCGTGGGCTGCGCCCTCATCGCCTCGGGGATCTGGTTCGCGCTGCACGGTTCGCTGGGCGTGCACGAACTGCTGATCACGCTGTTCCTGTTCCTCACCGCGCCGGTTTCCGCGCACATCCTGGTGCAGGCCGCCTGGCAGGACGACCCGGGTCTGCGGCCGCCGCCGCCGCCGAAGTGACGACCACCAGGCAGCCGTAGCGAACGGACCGACGGGCACCGCGCGGACCGGTGCCGCGCCGCGTCAGCCTTCCCAGCCACCGCCGTAGCGGTCGATCACGAAGTCGCCACTGACGACGCTGGCGACCCCGACCAGCGTGAACACCATGTCAACCTGCGGCTGGAAGCTGGCATCACCGTCGACGTCAACGAAGACCACTGTGGTCGTGCCGCCGGTGGGCGACTGTGCCTGAACGGCCACCGGGCGGTAGATGCCCCCAGAGTCGATGAACAACGACTGGACCGCTGCATTGATCGAGATCGGCGGCGAAGCAGACAGCGTGCGGATGAGACCCGATTCGACAGCATCGACGACATTGTTCCCATTCTTGTCGAAGTCCACGCCGTTGCCGGCGTGCAGCGACTCGTAGCGTGGCACCTTCAGAAAGCTCAGATCGATACGGTCGCTGCCCGAGGTGAAGTGCAGGATCTGGTCGAAGGCGTCGCCGCGCGACTGCAAGGCTGCCGTGTACACGACCTCAACGGACAGGCCATCGGTGGAGGGGGCGTTCAATGCCGTCACCGACAGTCCGGCCGAGGCGTCGATCAGATCGGCACCGGAACTGGCCCTTACCCGCAGGGTGATGTCCCCGAGACCCGGCGTGCCTCCAGGGGTGTCGATGGCATAGTTGTCTTCGCGTTCGGCCAGCGCGCTCGCAGCAGCATTGCGTGGCACGTCAATGCTCACGCTGCTTGCCGCGAGCCCGATGGACACCGGCGCGACGGAATTCGCAACGCCGGACAGCCCAGGCACACCGCCGGAGAGCCGCACTGCGTCGTGGCTGTCTTCCACGACGATCACCACTCGATCGAGACCGGCTTGGAAGTCCATGATGGTGTCGCGCGAGTTGGTGACGTTGAACTCGCTGCTGCCGAAGTTGGAGGCCGACTGCGCGCCGCCGGCAATCGTGCCCCCGGGCGATTCGAGCTCGCTGCGGTACAGGAAGAAGTCGCCACCGGCACCGCCCGTCAACTGGTCGCCGCGGAAGCCCGCGCCGACATCGGCACTGCCAAAACCAGCATTGCCACGGCCTCCAACGAGAAGGTCCGCTCCCAAACCTCCGGTGAGCAGGTTGCGGCCCGCATCGCCGAGCAGGTGCACGACGTCGGCATCACCGGCGTTAGTGGCCTGCGAAAACGAGGTCAACCGCGTGACGAAGGCACGCGGGATCGTCAGGCCGCTGGAACCCAGCGGCGCATACTGGCCGAACCAGCTCTCGGTGACGGTCCCGGTGGCGAGGTCGACGACATGGAAGGCCGGGTCGACCTGGGAGGTAGTGGGTGCGACGGGGTGAGCTGTCGTCACTGCCCCATGGACCAGCGCGACCACGTCGACGATGTTGCCGCCGGAGCGCGAGCCGCCAACAGTCAGGCGGTCGAGCAAGGCGTCGACCCCTCGCAACTGCTGCACCGTATCCCCTGCCACTGTCGTGATCTGCTCCTGCGCTGGCAACGTGACGTTGACGGATCCGATCACGGCTCGCACGCCCAGCGACGCGGCACCGTAGTCGACGCGATTCGGGCCCGCGCCCAGTTGCAGGATGTGCGCCTGACCAGACTCGCCGTCGCCCATGAAGACGGTCTCGCCCAGAGCGCCGCCCTGCACATGGAGCCAGGACGAGGCAGCCATGACTCCAGCGCCCGTGCGATCGACAAAGCTGGCGAACACCGTAGCATCTGCGGTGCTGCGCACCTCGGCCAGCCTGGTCAGCCCGCGCGTGACCGTGGCGTCGTTGCCATTGGGCTCGGGGACTTCGCCGCCAGCCACCGGCCTGGAGAACTCGATCGTTGTCGGCACCGTGGCTGCGGCAAGGTCGATCCAATTCTGGAAGCTGCCGCCGAAGTAGCGCTCAACGTTGGAGGCATAGTCGACGCGGCCGCCCGCGCCGCCGGGCAGGCCGACGTGAACCTGGTCGGCGCCGGTGCTCAGCGTGTTCACGCTCACGGTGATCGTCAGGGTCTCGGCGGCATAGTCGATGGCGTCGACGCCGCCCCCGAGGTCGACGCGGTACAAACCCTGGTCTTCCCAACGACTGGGCGTTGCAGAGAAGCCGCCGGCCTCTGACAGCGTCTGGTCGAAGTGCGTGCTTCGGGCGTTGTTCTGCAGAGCGAAGATCCCGGTCCCGATCGACTGCATCTTCTGGTCGGCGCCCGCGATCCAGCGATCGTCCGACGCACTGCCAGTGAAGCGCTCGAACTGCCGCAGGCCCGGCACGGTGAGCAACTCCACGCCCAGTCCCGTGCCCCCGAGCGAGATGCCGCCGGAGTCCAGTTGGACCGCATCGGCCTGGCCGACGGTGGTTGGGGTGCCGACTCCCGACAGAGAGCGGCCGACCGATCGGTCGTCGCCCAGGTTGAGAGTGGCCCCGTTGAGCCGGGACACGTCAAAGCTGTCGTCGTGGCGGTCGCTTGTGGCAGCAGCACCGACATCGACGATTTCAACGCCGACCCACTCGGCCGCTGCGAGCTGCTGGGACAGCGCACCGCCCGTGGCGGCCATGTTGACCTGCTGCAGGCCCTGCACCGCCAGGGTGATCGTCGGACGCAGGGGCGCGTCAGCCGCGGTGACAAGGCCGTCGTTGTCCATGTCGCCGTGCTGCACGGTGATGCTGTCGGCGCCTTCGCGCAGCGTGAGCAGGTTGTCCTGCTGGGAGCCCAGCGAGATCGTGCTCTTGCTGCGCAGCTGCGTCGGGCCCAGCGTGATGCGGTCGTTGGCCGCGCCCGTGATCACGCTGTCGACGCCCTGCACGGTGGTCAGTTCGATGATCTCGGAAGCGATCAGGAAGCCGTCGTTGTTCTTGTCGATCAGCGTGCGGATCGAAGGCGTACGCGTCAACTCCACCTCCAGGCCCTCGGACACCAGCGAGTCGGTGCCGACCGCAGCGGCGACGTTGTCGGAGACGGCCTTCAGGTCGAGCAGAACTTCCGCCGGCGGCGTAGGGGGAGGAGGAGGCGGCGGCGGTGCCGGCGGCGGCGCGGGTGGCGGCGGTGCAGGGGTCACGGCGATCCAGGGCGCGTACTGGCCGGCCAACGCGGCATCGCGCACATAGGTGTCCTGAGAGCCGGCCGTCAAGGCGTACTGCACGGCGGCATCGACCTCGCCGTTGAACCGCGTAGCCTGCGCGCCCCAGAACGGGTGGCTGGAAAGGGTCGAGAACAGCTGCACGGTCTCGAGGAGAACCACACCCCGCTGCTCGGCCGGGACCGCCAGCAGTTGCGCCTCGACGTAGGCCACGGCATCCGTCCGTGCGCCGCCACTGATGCCGATGTTGTCGACCAGCCGAGCGGCGGCCGCGGCAACCGTCAGCGTGCCCAGGTCACGCGCATAGAGCGCATTCATCAGGCCGCGCACGGATTCCAGAGACGGGGTGGTGGCCAGCACCTGCAGGAACGACGTGGCGCCCAGCTTGGCGCCGTAGACAGCCAACGAGAGCTGGCTGACCAGCAGAGGCAGGGGTGCGATCGTAGCCATGGCGGGACCTCTTTGTGGGGAAGTGCGTCCGTGTGCGGCCGCAGGTTCTTGGGAATGTCAACTGCATCTTCAGATGAGAACCGCGAAATCGGTGCCCATGCCCTCAGATGGAATGCAGCATACGCTGTGGAAACGGGATCTCTACGCCGTGGTCGTTGAGCACACGCAATACCGCCAGGTTGACGTCTGAACGCACGTTGCCCTGCCCCTTGTCGGGGTCGGCGATCCAGAAGGGGATGGTGAGCTCCAGGCCATCGGCGCCAAAGGCGGTGAGCTGCACCGCGGGTGCCGGATCGGCGACGACGCGCGGTACGGCGGCCACCGCCGCGAGCAGGCGTGGGAACAACGCATCGAGGTCGGTGCCGTAGGCCACCTGCACCACCGTGCTCAAGGCCACCTTGGTGTCGGCCAGCGACGAGTTCTCGACGCGCTGCGTGATCAGCATCTCGTTGGGCACGATGGACTCGCGGCCGTTGAGTGCGCGGATGAGGGTGTAGCGCGTGCTGATGTCGGTGATGCGGCCTTCGAAGTTGTCGACCTTGACCATGTCGCCGATGCGCACGCTGCGCTCGGCCAGGATCACGAAGCCGCTGACATAGTTGGACGCCAGCTTCTGCAGGCCGAAGCCGATGCCCACGCCCAGGGCACCGCCCAGCACGCCCAGTGCCGTGAGGTCGATGCCGGCAGCCGACAGCGCGAACATCAGGCCGATGAACAGCAGCAGGGCGCGCATGGCGTTGGCCGCCATCTTGCGAACGCTGAGGTTGTCCGTCGCACCCGTCAGCAGCCGGGCCTCGAGCGCGGCCGACACCCACAGCGCAAGCACCAGCACCACGATCGACGTGACGGCGCCTTCGAGCAGGTTGCGCACCGAGATGCGGGTGCTGCCGATCTTCCACTGGATGGCATCCAGTTCGGCCATCAGCAGCGGGAGCACGCCGGTGATCCACAGCGCCATCGCGATCCAGGCCACCCAGGACACGCTGCGCTCGACCACGCGCATGAGGCTCGACGTGGGAAAGACCCGGTGCAGCACGCGCACCGTGAGCCGGATGACCAGCAGCGAGGTCAGCAGCGGCACCACCAGCCGGAACACGGCCAGCGGCAGCATGTCCTGCAGGCCCCAGCGCGCTCCCAGCGCCAGCAGCAGCGCCAGCACCGGGAACAGCACGCCGTCGTACACCGCGTCGCCGAACAGGATGGAGCCCGGCTGCGCCTGCGCCCCGCGCAACAGCCGGACCATGGCCCAGGCCGCCACCAGGCAGATCAGCACGACGCCGATCTCGACGATCGAGTCGCGCTGCAGCAGGGCGTTGATCAGCTTGCCGAGCTCCTCGGCCGTCAAAGCACGGTCCATCGATTCAACAGACGAAAAGGTGGGTCGAGATCAAGCGGATGCCGCGAACGGGCTCTGCCCGGTCGGTGGCGTCGCCCCCTTGAGGGGGCCGAGGCCGGACACGGCAGGTCCGGCGGACCTGTCGTGCCTGCCGAGGGGCCGAGCCACCGGCTCGGCGCGGCCTGCAAGGTGCGCCGCAGGCGCTACGGGGGTGGTCATACATCCGCCAGGACGCGAAGATGGGCAGCGACGGAGCGCGCCAGCGCACTCAGGTTGTAGCCGCCCTCCAGGCAGGACACGATGCGGCCGCCAGCATGGCGGTCCGCCACGGCCTTGAGCTGGCGCGTCATCCACTCGTAGTCGGCCTCGACCAGCCCGAGCTGACCCAGGTCGTCCTCGCGGTGGGCGTCGAATCCGGCCGAGATGAAGATCATCTCGGGCTCGAAGTCGTCCAGCCGCGGAATCCACATCTCCAGCAGCGTCTCGCGCAGCTGCGGGCCGCGCGTGTACGGCGCGACCGGCACGTTGACCATGTTGGTGCCCTTGGGCACCGCGCCACTGTACGGGTACAGCGGGTGCTGGAAGAAGCTGGCCATCAGGATGCGGCTGTCGCCGGCGACGATGTCCTCGGTGCCGTTGCCGTGGTGCACGTCGAAGTCGATGATGGCCACGCGCCGCAGGCCCAGCACGTCGAGCGCATGGCGGGCGGCGATGGCCACGTTGTTGAAGAAGCAGAAACCCATCGTCTCGTCGCGCGTGGCGTGGTGGCCCGGCGGGCGCACGGCGCAGAAGGCATTGGCGACCCGGCCGGCGACCACGTCTTCGGTGGCGGCGATGGCCGCCCCGGCGGCACGCAACGCGGCGTCCCAGGTGCCGGGGCCGGCCACGGTGTCGGGGTCCATCGCGCGGGAGCCGCCTTCGTCGCGCAGACGTTTCAGCACGTCCTGGGTCTGCAGCACGTAACCGGCGGTGTGGGCACGTTCGAGCTGCTCCAGCGTGGCCTCGGGGGCATCGCGGAAGTCGAGCGCCACGTCCAGGCCGGTGGCCATGAGATGGTCGGCGATGGCATCCAGTCGCTGGGGGCATTCCGGATGGCCTGCTCCCATATCGTGCAGGCGGCAGGCCGAGTGGCTGTAGAACGCGGTGATCATCCCGTTGTTCTTTCGTGCTGTCTGTCTCAATTGCGTTAACGTCCCGCGCATGGACTCTGCCCTTGCGCGCCAGCTTTCCCGGCTGGTCGATCAGATTAGCACGATCATCGTCGGCAAACGCTCGCAGATCGAAGACTGCGTGGCCTGCCTGCTCGCCGCCGGGCACCTGCTGATCGAGGACGTTCCGGGTGTCGGCAAGACGACGCTGGCGCACGCGCTGGCCGTCTCGCTGGGCCTGAAGTTTTCACGCGTGCAGTTCACCGCCGACCTGATGCCCAGCGACCTCGTGGGCGTGAGCGTGTACGAACGCAGCAAGGAGGCCTTTGTCTTTCATCAAGGCCCCGTGTTTTCGCAGGTGCTGCTGGCCGACGAGATCAACCGCGCCGGCCCCAAGACCCAGAGCGCGCTGCTCGAGGCCATGGAAGAACAGCAGGTCTCGGTGGAAAACGAGACGCGCGCCCTGCCCCGCCCGTTTTTCGTCATCGCCACGCAGAACCCCTCGGACCAGCTCGGCACCTACCCGCTGCCCGAGAGCCAGCTCGACCGCTTCCTGCTGCGCATCACGCTGGGCTACCCCGACCGCGCTTCCGAACGCGCGCTGCTGTCGGGCGAGGACCGCCGCCACCTCGTCACCCGGCTGCAGCCGGTGATGCTGCCCGGCGAGCTGGAAACCGCGCAGAAGGCGGTGCTGGGCGTGCGCGCGTCCGAGCCCCTGCTCGACTACCTGCAGGTGCTGATCGCCGCCACGCGCTCGGGCCAGTGGTTCGTCGAAGGCCTGTCGCCGCGCGCCGGCATCGCCGTGCTGCGTGTGGCCAAGGCGCGCGCACTCATGGCGCAGCGCGACTACGTGGCCCCCGACGACATCCAGCTCATCCTGCCCCAGGCCATCGCCCACCGCCTGGTGCCCGTGGCGGGCGCCGGGCGAGGTCCCATCGAGCAGGTGCGGGCCATGGTCGAGGCCACCCCGATCCCGTAGGCAGCCGACCGATGGCGGCCACGGAGCGCAGCAGCGAGTCGATCACGGGGCGGGGCCTGCGCCGCCGCGTGCGCGCCTGGTTCCTGTCGCGTCTTCCGCTGGCCGACACCTGGACGCTGACGCAACGCAACGTCTACATCCTGCCCACCAAGGCCGGCCTGGTGTTCTGCGCCACGCTGGTGATCATGCTGCTGGCGTCCATCAACTACCAGCTCAACCTGGGCTACGTGCTGACCTTCCTGCTGGCCGGCAGCGGCGTGGTGTCGATGCACCTCACGCACGGCGTCCTGCGTGGGCTGACGCTGCACATGCGCCCCAGCGCGCCGGTGGTGGCCGGCGACGCGGCCGTGCTCGACATCGTCTTCACCAACCCCGGCAAGTCGCGTCATGCGCTGGCCCTGCACTTCGACGACCGCGGCGTGCACGGGCGCAGCTTCGCCTGGGTCGACATCCCGGCACAGGGCCAGGAAACGGCGCGCGTGAGCCTGGTGCCGGCCAGCCGGGGCTGGCACGCCGTGCCCACCCTGGTGGTGGAGACGGTGTTCCCGTTCGGACTGTTCAGGGCGTGGACGCTCTGGCGCCCGGCCACCCGCGTGCTGGCCTACCCCCGACCGGAGACGCCTGCCCCGCCGCTGCCGACGGCGCAGTCGGTGCCGGGCGAGCGCCCGCTGCCCAATGCACACGCCGGCAGCGAACTGGAAGGCGTGCGGCCCTGGCGGCGCGGCGACAGCATGCGCCAGGTGGCCTGGAAGAAGATGGCACGCACCGGCGAGATGGTCAGCCGCGACACCGCCGGTTCCGGCAGCCGCGAGCTGTGGCTGGACTGGTCGGCCACCAACGGCCACCTGCGCAGCGACGCCGAACTGCGCCTGTCGCGCCTGGCCGCCTGGGTGATGGCTGCCGACCGCAGCGGCGCCACCTACGGCATGCGCCTGCCCGGCCGCGAGTACGCCGCCGGACACGGCGATGCACACCGCCGCGCCTTGCTCGAAGCCCTGGCGCTGTGGCCATGATCCGCTGCTGCCGTGGTGACGGGCCGAGGCACCCGTCGGACGAGGGGTTCGCATGAACTGGAGCGCCTGGCGCCACCTGCCGCGCGACACGCGCGACACGCTGTTCCACCTGGCCGTCATCACCTGGACGGTGCTGCCGCACGCTGCCAACCTGCCCTGGTGGTGCGTGGCGCTGGCCGCCGCGATGCTCGCCTGGCGCACGCAACTGGCGCTGACCAACGGACCGCTGCCCAGCCGCTGGGTGGTGGGCCTGGTGCTGATGCTGGCCGTCGGACTGACGCTGTGGACCGAACGCACGCTGCTGGGCAAGGAGGCCGGCGTCACCATGCTGGTGGTGCTGATGACGCTGAAGACGCTGGAGTTGCGTGCGCGCCGCGACGCGATGGTGACCTTCTTCCTCGGCTTCTTCCTCGTGCTGACGCACTTCCTGTACTCGCAGTCGCTGCTGGTGGCGGCTTCGATGGTGATCTCGGTCTGGGGGCTGCTCACCGGCCTGGTGCTGGCCCACATGCCGGTGGGACGTCCGTCGCTGGGCCAGGCCGGCAGGACGGCGGCGCGTGCGGCGATCCTGGGGGCCCCCATCATGATCGCGCTGTTCCTGCTGTTCCCGCGCATGGGGCCGCTGTGGGGCATGCCGCAGGACGCCGCCGGACGCACCGGCCTGTCGGGCAGCCTGCGCATGGGCGGCATCGCCGACCTGGCCAACGACGACTCGGTGGCGATGCGGGTGCGCTTCTTCGGCGAGCCGCCGTCGCCGGGCGAGATGTACTTCCGTGGCCCCGTGCTCAGCGCCTTCAACGGCCGCGAGTGGTCGCGCCGCACGTCGTTTGCCGATCCGTTGGGCTCGCGCGAACAGCCGCAGATGCAGCTGTCGGGCCAGCCGCTGCGCTACGAAGTCACGGTGGAGCCCAGCCGGCTCGCCATGCTGCCGATGCTGGAGGCCACGCCGCTGCGCCCCGGACTCGCCACCGACCTCGAAGGCTTCAACGTCGTGCAGCGGCACGACCTCGAATGGGTGACCGACCGCCCGGTGAGCGAACGATTGCGCTTCGAGGCCGAGGCCTGGACCTCGTTCCGCCACGGCCCCACCGTGCCGATGCCGGCACTGGACTTCGACCTGCGCCTGCCGCGCGAACACAGCCCCCGCACTCAGGCGTGGGCCCTGGGCCTGCGCGATAGGCCCGAGCTGAAGGATGCCGACACGCCGCAGCTGGTGCGGGCCGTGCTCGACCACATCCGCAAGGACGGCTTCACCTACACGCTGGAGCCCGGTCCTTACGGCGCCGACGCCATCGACGAGTTTTGGCTCGACCGCAAGCTGGGCTTCTGCGAACACTTCGCCGCGTCGTTCGTGTTCATCATGCGCACGCTGGGCGTGCCGGCGCGCATCGTCACCGGCTACCAGGGCACCGACCCGGCCCCGGTGGACGGCTACTGGATCGTGCGCCAGAGCCACGCCCATGCCTGGGCCGAGTACTGGCTGGCCGGCACCGGCTGGGTGCGCGCCGACCCCACGGCCGCGGTGGCGCCCGAGCGCGTGCAGCGCAGCGCCAACCTGGCCCCGCCGCGCGGGCTGGTGGCCGGGGCGCTGATCAACGTCAATCCCGAGATCGCTGCGCGCATGCGCATGGCCTGGGAGGTGATGAACAACCGCTGGAACCAGTACGTGCTGAACTACTCGCGCGGCCAGCAGTTCGAGCTGCTGCGCAACGTGGGCGTGAGCTCGCCGAGCTGGCAGGACCTGGCCTACGTGATGGCCGTGCTGCTGAGCCTGGCGGCCAGCGCGGGCGCGGGATGGGCGCTGTGGGACCGCTGGCGCCAGGACCCCTGGCTGCGCCTGCAGCGACGCGTGGCCGAGCAGCTGGCGACCCTGGGGGTGGTGGTCGAGCCGCACCACGCACCCCGGGCCCGCGCACAGCTGGTGCGGGCCGGTCTGGGCGAACGTGGCGAGACGCTGGCCGGCCTGCTGGATGCGCTGGACCGGGCGCGCTACGGCGCGGCCGCGCCCACCGGCCGCGCCGGGCCGGTGGGTTGGTGGGATGGCTTTGCAGCAGCGGCAGCGGCCGCAGCGGGCAAGGGCGCGCGGGGCTGAACGCCAGCCCGTCAACCTCGCGGTGGCGCCACGTCCTGCGTCAACTCGTGGAAGAGCCAGACGCCCCGCGGCCGGTGGTCGAGCGTGATCGACACCTCCACGCGACCTAGGGCACGCGGTTCGAGTTCGGGAAGCATCGCCTCCGCATAGGCGGCGGGGTTCTTGCCCCCATCGTTGTCGTACTCGATGCGCAGCACCGCCGGGAAGGCCGGCTGCACGGCGTCACCGAAATTGCGCCATTCGAGCGACACGCGCAGGTCGTAGACCTGACGACCCGTGCCGTCTACAAGCAGTGTGGCAATGATCGCGGGCATGATCGGAGGCTGCGGGCGCGGGAACGGCTTCGCAATCAGTTCGACCGTGGGCCGCAGTTTCAGCCTGATCGGGTTCATGGTTGGCATGGAGCCCCTCCTTTCGAGGCCTGAGCCTCAGTTGAAAAACTCGGTCGCTGCGGCAGCGTCCGCAGCCGGAACCCGGGACCGCAGCGACTGCTGCAGCGCCAGCGCGCGCCTGACGGGCGGCGCCGCCGGGCCCAGATCGTCCTGCAGGGCAGGCAAGCTGCGGTCCAGAAGCGCCAGGGCCTTGTCGAGCGCGCCGGTGCGCCCGAGTTCGACCGCCAGGTTCAGCCCGGCCAGGTTCGTCGAGGCATGGTCGGCACCCAGGGTCAGGCGCATGGCGTCCAGGTGCCGGGTCAGCACCTCGACCGCCTCGTGGTGGCGGCCCGTGCGCGCCAGCGCCACGCCCTCCAGGATCCCGAAGCGGGCCTGCCAGGCCGGAGCCAGGGCATCGTCGGCGGCGCGTTGGGCGGCCTCGGGCAAGGCCCGGAGCCACTGTCCCCGGCGCATCCAGGACTCCAGCAGCCCGTGCTGCACCGACAGGGCTTCGTCCACGGGCAGGGCCGCGCGCTGCTGCAGGTCGATCAGGCGCCGCTGCAGTTCGTCGCGGAGCGGGTCCAGGTCACCGGCGGCGCCGGCTCCGGCAGCCAGAGCCCGCAACAGCGTCAGCAGGGCCATCGCCGCCTCGACTTCGTCGGCCCGCTCCTGGGCATCTGCGCGCAGGTCCGACAGGTCGCCGGGCGACAGCAGCTCGGGCTGACCCAGCTTCAGCGCGCTCATGGCGCGATTGCGCCGGATCAGCCGGCAGGTCGAATCCCAGCGGCCGAGTTGGCCGACGCACTCGGCCAGCGCCCGGCCGGCCAGACTCCAGGCCGCGGCGAACTTTCCGGCTGAGTAGTGGGCAGACACCTGGTCGTAGGCGATGCCCACGCGCTCCCGGGCCTGCAGGAAGCCCATTGCGGGCAGCAGCCCGAAGATGCGTTCGTGCAACTCGATCGCAGACGCATGGTCGCCGCGGCCGCCGGCGACGGCGGCGTGGCCTCGCAGCACCATCAGCTCTTCCCGGCTGTTGGATCCGTGTGCGGCGCGGGCGAGTGCCAGTGCCTCGGTGAAGCGGGCGGAGGCATCGTCGTGGCGACCCATCGCGTTGTCCACCACGCCCTCCGTCCATCGCAGCTGGAAACGCAGCGACGGCGTGATCGAGGTGCGTGCGGCGAGCCGCTGCGCCTCGCCCAGGGCCAGCTCGGCACGGCGGCTCTGGCCGGCATGGACCAGATCGATCACGCGCTTGAGCTCGGACGTCGCGGCCTCGGCCGGACGGCCCAGTTGCACGGCCAGCCGCGTGACCTCGCCACGCGTCGGGTCCGACCGAGCGTGGTCCGACATCTCCGACAGGATGTCCGCGATGCTGCTGAGCATTTCCAGCTGCAACGCCGGCTGCCCGCGCAGGCGTTCGCTGATCTCGCGGCGGCCGATGTCCAGCATCTCGCCGGCCGTGATGCTGGCGCCGCGTGCCTTCTCCGGGTCGGCGCGCCGGAAGATGTCGATCATGAAGTCACGCGAGGCCATGGCGCGCGCCGACTCCTGACGCGCCTGCAATGCATAGACGCTGGCGGTCACCGCCAGGCCCGCCAGGCCGACGACCGCCAGGCTGCCCAGCGCCACGCCGATGCGGTGCCGCTCCACGAACTTGAGCGCCCGGTAGGCCGGGCTGGGCGCCCGCGCGGTGACGGGCTCGCCGTCGAGCCAGCGCTGCACGTCGGCGTGCATGGATTCCACCGAGGCATAGCGCTGCGACGGCAGCTTGGCCAGTGCACGCAGCACGACGGCATCGAGGTCGGACGCGAGTTGCCTGCGCAGCGCGGCAGCCGTGCTGCCGCGCGCTGCGGCGGCATCGGCGCCCAGTTCGCGACGGCTCGGCGGGCGCGGATCGGCTTCCAGGATGGCCTGCTCCAGCTGCGCCGGCGTCTCTGCCTTCAGCTCGTAGGGGCGCAAGCCGGTCAGCAGTTCGTACAGCACCACACCCAGCGAGTACACGTCGCAGGCCGTGCTCAGGGGCAGGCCCTGCAACTGCTCGGGCGCCGCATAGGCCGGCGTGAGCGGTCGGCCGGCCAGCCGGGTCAGTTCGGTCTCGGCCAGCGGCCCGCCGTCGGCCTCCGCCAGCTTGGCGATGCCGAAGTCGAGGAGCTTGACCGCACCGTCCCACGTGACGAGGATGTTGGCCGGCTTCAGGTCACGGTGCACCACCAGGTTGGCGTGGGCATGCTGCACGGCCTGCAGCACCTGCCTGAAGAGTTCGACGCGCTGGCGCAGCGTCAGGGCCCGGCGGTCGCAGGCGGTGGTGAGCGCCTGGCCCTGCACGTATTCCAGCGCCAGCCAGGGATGTCCCTGCGCGGTGACGCCGGCATCCAGCAAGGCCGCGATGTTCGGGTGGTTCAGGCTGGCCAGGATGTCGCGTTCGCGGTCGAAGCGAGCCAGGAAGGTGTCGCGATGCGGGACTGCGACGTGGCGGTGCAGCAGCTTCAGAGCCACCCGGCGCTGGTAGGCGCCGTCGTCGCGGCTGGCCAGCCAGACCTCGGCCATGCCGCCGCTTCCCAGCGGCTCCAGCAACCTCCAGGGCCCGACGAGCCCGCCAGCGGCGAGGTCGGACGCATGGACCGCCGGTTCCTTCAAGGGCGGCAGCGTGACGAGGAAAGCGTCCTGCTCGACGCGCTCTCTGGCCCGCAGCATGCGGCACAAGGAGTCGACCAGCGGGTGGCCTTGCGCGCGCAGTCCGTCCAGCCATCCCGGCAGCGCCTGCGCCGGCATGCCATCGGCCTGCTCGTAGAGTGCCGACAACTGCTTCCAGCGGTCGACCGCGTCATGCGTCATGCAAGGGTCTCCTGCAGCATCGGGATGTTAGGGCTCGGGCTGCGGCGCGTCACCTCCCGACGGTGGGAAGCCTGGCAGGCGCGCTCAGCGGGAATACGACGCTCGGAAGGGAATACGGCAGTGGGCGCGGAAACCGGACACACCCGCTCTCGGCGTCCGCATGGCCACGATGGACTGGACGCACCGGCCTTGTTACGCTTGCGCCGTGACCGCAGCCCCCACCCCGCCCGGCGACGCCCTGCCGCCCATCACGCAACTGCTGCAACAGGCGTCCGAGGGCGACGGCAGCGCCCTGGGCGAAGTCTTCCAGTCCCTGTACCCGGATCTGAAGCGCATCGCGCGGGCGCGGCTGTACAACCAGGGGCGCGGCGACGGCATGCAGACCACCACCCTGGTGCACGAGACCTTTCTCAAGCTGGTGGCCAGACGTCTGGCGCGCATCGAGGACCGGCGGCACTTCTTCGCCTACGTCGCCAAGACCATGCGCCACCTGATCATCGACAGCGCGAGAGAGCACCTGGCCGCGCGCCGGGGCGGTGGCGCCGAACACGTGACGATGAGCGCCGCGGAGGTGCTGGCCGCCGAAGGTCCCGATGCCGACCAGAGTCTGCTGCAGGTGCACGAGGCCCTGGCCCAACTGGAGACGCTGGACCCCGAACTGGCCAGGCTGATCGAACTGCGCTACTTCGGCGGCTACACCGAGGTGGAGGTCGGGGAACTGCTGGGCGTCGACGCACGCACGGTGCGCCGTCGCTGGGACAAGGGTCGCGCCTGGCTGTATCTGGCGCTGGACGACAAGCCGGCGTGACCGCGGGCGCCGCGCGCCCTTGCACCCCAGCCCCCTGACCCTGACGCCGCGGCGACGCTGTCACGGGCCGGATAATGGGTCGATGACCCGTTTCAGAAGCCTGAGGTCCCTGGACGGCGCGTTCGCGCCGACGAGGCTGCGCCTGTCGACCCTCCTGCTGCCGCTGATGTCCCTGCTGCTGGCAACGGCCCAGGCAGCCCCCGAACAGAAGCCGCGACATCCGCCGGCGCGCAAGCCGGCGCAGACGGCCCCGGCGCCCGCCCCGGCGCCTTTCTGGAGCGAACGCGACGATGTCCGGCAATGGGCCGGCAGCGTCGCGGCGCGCCACGGACTGCCGCTCGAGTGGGTGCTGGCGCAACTGGCGCCAGCGCGGGTGCTGCCGCGCGTGCAACAGCTCATCATGCCGCCACCGGCCGGCACCGCCAAGGACTGGGCGGCCTACCGCGCGCGCTTCGTCGAACCGCGCCGCATCGCCGCCGGGGCGGCCTTCTGGCGCAGCCACCAGGACTGGCTCCAGCGCGCCGAGCTTCGCTGGGGCGTGCCGCCGGAGATCATCGTCGGCATCATCGGCGTGGAGACGTTCTACGGCAGCATCACCGGCAGCTTCCGGGTGCTGGACGCCCTGGCCACGCTGGCCTTCGCCTTCCCCGCGGGGCGACGCGACCGCAGCGCGCTGTTCCGCTCCGAGCTGGAAGAGCTGATGGTGCTGGCCCAGCGCGAAGGCATCGAAGCCAGCAGCCTGCGCGGCTCCTTCGCCGGGGCCATCGGCCTGCCGCAGTTCCTGCCGGGCAGCATCAACCGCTGGGCCGTCGACTTCGACGGCGACGGCCACATCGACCTGCAGCGCAGCGTCGCCGACACCATCGGCAGCGTGGCGCACTACATGGCGGCCTTCGGCTGGCAGCAAGGACTGCCCACCCATTACGACGTGGCCGTGCCGGTGGATGCCGCCGACCGCGCCGTGCTGCTGGGGCCCGACATCCTGCCCACCTTCACGCCCGAGCAGTTCCTGCAGCGCGGGGCCATGCTGCCCGACGCCGCGCGCGCGCACGACGGGCTGCTGGCCCTGGTCGAGCTGCAGAACGGCCCTGCCGCGCCCAGCTATGTGGCCGGCACCTCGAACTTCTATGCGGTGACGCGCTACAACTGGTCGAGCTACTACGCGATGGCGGTGATCGACCTCGGCGCGGCGGTCGGCCGCGAGGTGCGCGCCAAGCCCTGATTCAAGCCCCGCGCCCCGCTGGCCGAAAACCCGACATACCGAGGTCGGAGACGCTGCAAGATGTGGACGCGAATCATCGCCGGGGCCCTGCTGACGCTGAACCTGGGCGTGGCAACGGCGGCGAACTGCCAGGAACCCCTGTTCGTGGACGCCATCGCCGAGCAGGCCTGGGTCAACCTCGACGTGTCGCCGGCCCAGGGCACGGCCGGCGTGCGCGAGGCGCTGCGGAACGCCCAGCGCCTGCACCCTCAACGGCCGGTGCGCATCCGGCTGGCGCCCGGCCACTACGCCGACAACCTGGGCGGCGAGATCTTCGCCCAACGCCTGCAGCGCGGGCCGTCCAACCCCGTCCTGCTGCAGGCCACCGACCACCGGCCCAACGCCACCGTGCTGGGCCACGGCCTCAACCTGCTGGGCGTGTCCTACCTGGCCATCGACGGCGTGACCATCGGTCCGGCGACGGTGGGCGCGTGGAACGGGTCGGGTCGTGCCGACCCGCAGCCGCTGCAGGCCGCGGCCGGCATCCAGGTCGCGGGCGCCGCACTGCATGCCCGCACCAGCGCCTTGAAGGCGGGCGCGCTGGACACCACCGTCTACGGCCGTTTCGAACCTTCGCACCACGTGGTGGTGCGGCGCGTGACGGTGCAGAACCTGTTCAACCGCGACGAGCGCGATGCCGAGACCAGCGAGAGCCAGAGCATGGACGGCATGAAGTTCAACCAGGTGCAGGACCTGTGGGTGCTGGACAGCACCATGAGCCAGACCACGCGCCACGGCATCGACAACGTCGGCGTGCACCGCGCCGCCTTCTGCCGCAACCTGGTGAGCCAGACCGGCGGCGGCCTGGGCATCGAGGCCAAGGGCGGCTCGGTGGACGTGCTCTACGAGAGCAACACCTTCTACCGCGTACGCCGCGTCGAGCTCGGCGGCGAAGAGACCGACGCCACCTACTACTTCTCGGCCGACGGCCGCTGGGACTACGAGGCGCTGCGCACCGTGGCGCGCAACAACCTCATCGTCGATGCGCGCCAGGCCGCCCTCGAGTTCTCGGGCTGCATCGACTGCGCCGCGGTGGGCAACACCATCCTCTTCACCGCCGCCTACCGGCCGCCCGTCGCCGGCGGCACGATCTACGGCGGTGACGCGATCCGCGTGCACGACAGCCGGGTGCTCGGCGCCGCCGACGGCGCCGGCAGCGACTGCCAGACCTGGGATGCGGCGGCACAGGACTACGTCACCGTCGACCCCTGCTGGGGCGTGGGATCGCGCGCACCGGCACCGGTGAACCGCGTGCTGCGCAGCGACAACGTGCTGGTGGCCAACAACCTGTTCGTCTCGGAACGGCCGATGTTCGTGCAGGGCACCGACGCGACCAAGTCCTGCCCGCTGAACGTCATCGACGGCACGGCGCGCCTGAGCTTCGACGGCAACTACTGGTGGAACGGCGGCCAGGGTGTCGCCAGCCCGGCCTGCAGCACGCTGCCCGAAGGGTCGCGCTCGCGCCTGCCCGGCGCCGGCGCCAGCGCCCCGCCGCTGGCCGGCTCCGCGGTGGACGCCACCACGCTGGCGCGGCTGGGGTCGTCCATCATCGCCGCCGCCTGGCCG
Organism: Rubrivivax sp.; assembly: GCA_022843905.1. Taxonomy (GTDB): domain Bacteria; phylum Pseudomonadota; class Gammaproteobacteria; order Burkholderiales; family Burkholderiaceae_C; genus Rubrivivax. The sequence continues at coordinate 2,926 of JALHMT010000072.1, read as the reverse complement.
CGGCCGACGGCGCCCTTGACGGGGATGCAGGTCAGCCCGGCGCAGATGGCCGCGCACGACCGCCTGGGCGCACCGCGCAGCGGCACGGCGAGCGCTTCGGTCGGTGCCATCGTCGGCGCCGACGCCCTCTCGGACCGCGTGTTCAATGTCGCCGAGCGGCTGTACCCGCATTGGTTCGGTGCCGGCGGCCTCAGCCAGTGGCTGCAGGGCTATTACCTGCGGTACTCGGCGGCCACGCAGACCTACATCGGCAGCGCGGGTGGCAGGCTGTACGTGCTGGGGCCGGCCTTCGGCCCGCAATTGCTGGACCTGGGGCCGCTGGGGCCCTGGCTCACCGTGGCCACCGAGGCGGGTCACTGAGCCGGCCATTGCAGGGGCCGAAGCCCCTGCGCGGCCACATCAGGCCGCCACCGGCACCAGGAAGTCGCGGCTGATGCCGGCGCCCAGGTCGTTCACGCGGTCGAGGAACTGCGTGAGGTAGGCGTGCAGCCCGGTGGCGAGTATCTCGTCGATGCGCCCGTACTGCAGGTCGGAGCGCAGCCGCCCGGCGCGGCGCAGCGTGTCGCCGCTGCCCTGGTTGGCCACGTAGTTCAGGTTGGCCACCACCTCGTTCATGCAGGCGGCCAGCGAACGCGGCATGTCCGGCCGCAGGATCAGCAGCTCGGCCACCAGTTCGGGGCGGATCACGTTGCGGTAGACCTTGCGGTAGATCTCGAAGCCCGAGACGGAGCGCAGGATGGCGCTCCAGTGATAGAAGTCGACCTCGTGGATCTCCTTGACGTTGCCGGCACCGAAGTAGTCGCCGGCCAGCGCATGGAACTTCACGTCGAGCAGCCGCGCGGTGTTGTCGGCACGTTCGAGGAAGGTGCCGATGCGCAGGAAATGCAGCGCCTCGTCCTGCAGCATGGTGCCCACCGTGACGCCGCGCGACAGGTGCGAGCGGAACTTGACCCATTCGAAGAAAGTGCCGGGGTCGCGCTCGAAAGCGCCCTCCTTGAGCAGCCGGTTGAACTCCAGCCAGGTCTGGTTCTGCGTTTCCCAGACCTCGGTGGTGAGCGCGCCGCGCACCGCACGTGCGTTCTCGCGCGCCGCACGCACGCAGGCCAGGATGCTCGACGGGTTGTTCTCGTCGCGCACCATGAACTCCATGACGTTGCGCGCCGTGGCTTCCTTGTACTTCTTGCCGAAGGGCTGCGTCAGTTCGCTGATCGACAGCAGGCCCTGCCAGCCCTGCTGCGCCATGTCGGCCGACTGCGGCAGCAGCGCCGTCTGGTAGTTCACGTCCAGCATGCGCGCGGTGTTTTCGGCCCGCTCCATGTAGCGAGCCATCCAGAAAAGATGGTCAGCGGTTCGCGACAGCATCGTGTTGTCTCCCGATCAGTCTTCCAGGACCCAGGTGTCTTTCGTTCCGCCGCCCTGCGACGAATTGACCACCAAGGAGCCCTCCTTCAGGGCCACCCGCGTGAGGCCACCCGGCACCATCTGCACCGTCTTGCCCGACAGCACGAAGGGCCGCAGGTCGATGTGGCGCGGCGCGATGCCCTTCTCGACGAAGGTCGGACAGGTGGACAGCGCCAGCGTCGGCTGCGCGATGTAGTTGCTGGGGTTGGCCAGCAGCTGCGCGCGGAACTCCTCGATCTCGCTCTTGCTCGCGGCCGGCCCCACCAGCATGCCGTAGCCGCCGGCGCCGTGCACTTCCTTGACCACCAGTTCGTGCAGGTGCGACAGCACGTACTTCAGGTCTTCGGGGTCGCGGCAGAGGTGGGTGGGCACGTTCTTCAGGATCGGCTTCTCGCCCAGGTAGAACTCCACCATCCTGGGCACGTAGGGGTAGATCGACTTGTCGTCGGCGATGCCGGTGCCGATGGCATTGGCCAGTGCGATGTTGCCCTTGCGGTAGACGTCCAGCAGGCCGGCGCAGCCCAGCGTGGAATCGGGCCGGAAGGCCAGCGGGTCCAGAAAGTCGTCGTCGACCCGACGGTAGATCACGTCGACCCGGCGCGGGCCCTGCGTGGTGCGCATGTAGACGAACTGGTCGCGCACGAAGAGGTCCTGGCCTTCGACGAGCTCGACGCCCATCTGCTGCGCCAGGAAGGTGTGCTCGAAGTAGGCGCTGTTGTACATGCCGGGCGTCAGCACCACGACCGTCGGTTCGTTGACGCCCGCCGGTGCGACGGTGCGCAGCGTTTCCAGCAGCAGGTCGGGGTAATGCGCCACGGGCGCCACACGGTGCATGGCGAACAGGTCGGGGAACAGCCGCATCATCATCTTGCGGTCTTCCAGCATGTAGCTCACGCCGCTGGGCACGCGCAGGTTGTCTTCCAGCACGTAGTACTCGCCGCTGCCGTCGGGCAGCGCGGCGCGAACGATGTCGATGCCGGCGATGTGCGAATAGACGTTGCCCGGCAGCGTGACGCCCATCATCTCGGGCCGGAACTGGGAGTTCTTCAGCACCTGCTCGGCCGGCACGATGCCGGCCTTGAGGATCTCCTGGTCGTGGTAGACGTCGTGCAGGAAGCGGTTCAGCGCGGTCACGCGCTGGCGCAGACCGGCCTCCATCTCGACCCACTCGCCCTTGGGGATGACGCGCGGGATCAGGTCGAAGGGGATCAGCCGCTCGGTGCCCGAGCCGTCCTCGTCCTTGGCACCGTAGACCGCGAAGGTGATGCCCACGCGGCGGAAGATCATCTCGGCCTCGTCGCGGCGCGAGCGCATGATGTCGCCCGGCTGGGCCTTGAGCCAGCCGTCGTAGGTCTTGTAGTGCTCGCGCACGCCGTTGCCGGCGCCGATCATTTCGTCGAAGGCGGGCTTCATGTTGAGCGCTTCTCCTCGTCTGGGGACTCTTTAGCAACAAGCGGGCCATTCTCTGCCGCGACGGACGCCGCGTCGACAGGCTCCAGCACGCGCGTATGCACCCCCACCGACA
>JALHMT010000071.1:21604-26025 GCA_022843905.1 Rubrivivax sp. | reverse complement strand
CCGGCCTGCAACCACCGCTCCGGCACCAGCGGCCCGCACGCCCGCCCCCGCACCGCGGCCGGCGCCCCGTCCGGCACCCCGGCCCGCGCCTCGGCCTTCCGGCGGCTGAGCGGGCCAAGGGCCCGGAAATCGAGGGTCGCTGCGGCGGCCCTCTTTCGCTTGGGTCCTTCCTCGGCGGCCCACTGCCCGCACAGCGGTCCAAGCCCTCGGCAGAGGTTCAGTCGACCCGCGCGCCCGAGGCCTTCACCACGCCCTCGTACTTGGCCAGCTCGGCCTTGACGAAGGCCGAGAACTGCTCGGGCGTCTGCGGCACCGGCTCGGCCATCAGCGTGGCCATGCGGGCCTTCAGTTCGGGCGTGCCCAGCGCGTCGACAAAGGCCTTGTTCAGCCGCGCCGTCACGTCGGCCGGCAAGCGGGCCGGGCCGAACAGGCCGAACCAGGTGTTGACGTCGAAGCGGCCCAGACCGAGGTCGGCACCGCTCTCGGCGATGGTCGGCACCTCGGGCATCGCCGCGCTGCGGCGTGCCGTGGTGACGGCCAGCGCCTTGAGCTTGCCGCTCCTGATGTTGGCCGAGGCCGCGGCCAGGTTGTCGATGTTGAAGTCGACCTGGCCGGACACCAGCGCCAACTGCGCCGGCGGCCCGCCGGCATACGGGATGTGCACGATGAACAACCCCGCCTGGCTCTTGAACATCTCGCCGGCCAGGTGGCCGGCACTGCCGTTGCCGCCCGAGCCGTAGTTCAGCCGGCCCGGGTGGGCGCGGGCGTAGACCACCAGATCGCGCAGCGTGTTGATGCGCAGCCGTGCCGCGGTCTCGGCGTTCATCACCACCACGTTGGGCACCTGGGCCACCAGGGTGATGGGCGTGAAGTCGCGGATCGGGTCGTAGGGGATCTTCGCGTAGAGCCAGGGGTTGATGGCATGCGTGGCCACTGCGCCCATCACGATCGTGTTGCCATCGGGCGCGGCCTTGGCCACGAGGTCGGCGCCCAGGTTGCCGCCGGCACCCGGTCGGTTCTCGACCACCACCGTGCCCAGGGAGTCCTTGACGCGCTCGGCCAGCGCTCGCGCCACGATGTCCAGTGGTCCGCCAGGCGGGTAGGGCACCACCAGGCGCAGGCTGCGCGGCTGGGCCCAGGCATGCTGGCCGGCCGCAGCGGCCAGGCCGGCGGCGAGCAGGGAACGGCGATCGATGTTCATGCGGCAACTCCCTGCTTGTCGGCCTCGGAGGTGAAACTGTCGGCATAGAACTCGTCCGCCGGCAAAGCGTTGTGCGAGATGAAGTCGGCCTGCGCCGAGTCGACCACGATGGGCGCGCCGCAGGCATAGACCTGGTGACCCGACAGGTCCGGGAAGTCCTGCATCACGGCACGGTGCACGAAGCCGGTGCGGCCGCTCCAGCCGTCTTCGGGCAGCGCGTCGCTGATCACCGGAACGTAGCGCAGGTTGGGCATCTCGGCCGCCGTGCGCTCGCACCACTCGTGCATGTAGAGGTCGCGCGGGCGGCGGCCGCCCCAGTACAGCGTGGCCGGGCGCTGGATGCCCTTGTGCTGCAGGTGCTCGATCAGCGCCTTGATGGGCGCGAAGCCGGTGCCGCTGGCCAGCAGCACCATCGGCTTGTCGCTGTCCTCGCGCAGGAAGAAGCTGCCGAAGGGCCCTTCCATGCGCAGGATCTCCTTCTCCTTCATCGCGCCGAAGACGTGGTCGGTGAAGCGGCCGCCGGGCATGTGGCGCAGATGCAGCTCGATGGCCGGCGGGCTGCCCAGCAGGTGCGGCGCGTTGGCCATGCTGTAGCTGCGTCGGGCGCCGTCGCGCAGGATGAACTCGACGTACTGGCCGGCGCGGTACTGCAGGTTCTGGTTGGCCGGCAGCTGCAGCTTCAGCGCCACCACGTCGGGCGCCAGTCGCTCGATGCTCAGCACCCGGCTGGGCATCTTCAGCACCGGGAACTCGCCGGCGCCGGGCACGCTGCGCGCCTCGATCACGCAGTCGGTCTGCGGCGTGGCACAGCAGGCCAGGATGAAGCCGGCTTCCTCCTCTTCCACCGACAGCGCCTTGAGCTGGTGCGCGCCGTGGATGACACGGCCTTCGAGCAGCTTGCACTTGCAGGAGCCGCAGGCACCGTCGCGGCAACCGTAGGGCATGCCTATGCCCTGGCGGATGGCGGCGGCGAGAACGGCTTCCTCGCGGTCGACCACGAAGGCGCGGTTGGCGGGCTGCACGACGACGTTGAAGCTCATGGCGGCGGTGGGGGTTGTAGGGAGGGACGCGCTGAGGACGCAAGCACCCGCGGGCGGGCACGTAAACTGGCCCGCCATTGTGCCCGGGCCCATTGCCCGCGCCGTGAACACCTTCCATGACCGCTGCCGGCACGCGACTTCGCCACCCCACCTTGCTGATCGTCGGCTGCGGCGACGTCGGCCTGCGCGTGTTGCGCCTGCTGCGACGACGCTGGCGCGTGCTGGCGCTGACGTCGACGCCCAGCCGCTGCGCCGAACTGCGCGCCGCCGGGGCCGTGCCGCTGTGGGGCAACCTCGACGAGCCGGCCACGCTGGGGCGCCTGGGCGGCCTGGCCGACGCCGTTCTGCACCTGGCCCCGCCGCCTGCTGCGGGTCACGACGATCCACGAACGCGCCACCTGCTGCAAGCGCTGTCGCGCGGCGGCCGGGTGCAGCGCCTGGTGTACGGCAGCACCACCGGTGTCTACGGCGACTGCCAGGGCGCGCGCTTCGACGAGACGCGCGCCGTGGCACCCTCCACCCCGCGCGCCATGCGCCGTGTCGACGCCGAAGCCCAGCTGCGCTGGTACGGCCGGCGCAGCGGCGTGAGCGTGACGATCCTGCGCATTCCCGGCATCTATGCGGGCGACCGCCCCGGCGGCCATCCGCGCGAGCGGCTGGCGCGCGGCACGCCGGTGCTGGCCGCCGAAGACGACGTCTTCACCAACCACATCCACGCCGACGACCTGGCACGCGCCTGCGTGGCCGCACTGCACCGCGGGCTGCCGCAGCGCGTGCTGCACGCCAGCGACGACACCGAGATGAAGATGGGCGACTACTTCGATCTTGCCGCCACGCTGTGCGGTCTGCCCCGGCCGCCGCGCATCACGCGCGAGGCCGCACGCAGCGAGCTGCCGCCCACGATGCTGAGCTTCATGAGCGAGTCTCGCCGGCTGATCAACCGCCGCCTGCACGAGGAGCTGCGCTTGAAGCTGCGCTACCCGACGGTGCGCGAGGGCCTGGCGACGGGCTGACCCGCACAGCCCGCCGACCGTCGGTTCAGATGCCCTGGGGCCGCCTGAGCGTGGCCGCCCGGTCGACCGAGCGCACCTTCAGCGTCTGCGGCTTGTCGCCGCGCACGATGTCGAGCACGACATCGCGCTCGGGCGAGGCGCTGGCCCACAAGGTCTTCCACAGCAGTTCCAGCCCGGTGACGGCCACGCCGTCGATGCGCAGGATGCGGTCGCCGGCCTCCAGCCCCGCCACGTCGGCCGGGCTGTCGTCACTGACGCGAACGACGCGCACCGCGCCGGCCTGCTCGACGCAGTTGATGCCGATCCACGGTCGCTGGCTCAGTCGCGAGGAGCCGCGCTGCAGCAGTTCGGCCAGGATGGGCTTGAGCAGATCGACGGGCACGAACATGTTGCCCGGCTGGCGCGGCGCCTCGGGGCCCATCACGTCGCTGACCAGCAGCGAGCCGATGCCGACCAGTTCGCCGCGTTCGTTGAAGAGCCCGGCGCCGCTGTGGTCGCGGCGCGCCGGGGCGGTGAAGAGGGCCCCGTCGACGTGGTATTCCCAGTAGCCCGAGAAGCCGCGGCGCGACATCAACCGCGCCGGGCTGATGGCGCCGCCGTCGCCGCCGCTGGTGATCATCAGGCTCTCGTCGCCGCGCACCGCCGCCGACTCGCCCAGCGGGGCCGGCAGCAGCTTCAGCGGCACCAGCGCGCGCACCAGGCCGAATCCACTGGCCAGGTCGTAGGCGACCACGCGGGCCGGGACGATGCGGTCGTCGTCCATGCGCAACTGCACCTGCTCGGCCTCGAGGATCAGATAGCCGATGGTGAGGACCAGGCCGTCTTCCGAGATCACCACGCCCGAGCCCTGCCTGGCCCGACCCAAGGTGGAGGCCGAGCGCGCGTCTTCCACCGCCACCGCCTGCACACCGACGACGGCGTCGCTGGCCCGTGCCAGGGCGCGCGAGCGCTCTCCCAGCGAGTTCGATGCGTCCTGCGCATGCAGGGGCACGGTGAGCAGCAGGCCGAGCAGCAGGGTGATCAGCGTACGCACGTCGGGCTCCCGGTCGATGTGATGGCCGGAGCATGATCGCGCAAAGTGCCCCTCGCGCGCCAGGGGAATTGGCTGCTTTCGAAGTGCGGTGGTCTGACACGGCCCGTCCGGTGCGGACAGGTCTGCGCGGCAGG
>JALHMT010000071.1:1481-21504 GCA_022843905.1 Rubrivivax sp. | reverse complement strand
GATGTGATGGCCGGAGCATGATCGCGCAAAGTGCCCCTCGCGCGCCAGGGGAATTGGCTGCTTTCGAAGTGCGGTGGTCTGACACGGCCCGTCCGGTGCGGACAGGTCTGCGCGGCAGGTCACCGACGGCGCGTTGCGGCCGCAGGCCTGGCGCCTTCGGGGGCAGGCCGAAGGCCGGGCGCCTTCGGGGGCAGGCCGAAGGCCGGGCGCCTTCGGGGGCAGGCCGAAGGCCGGGCCCCGAAGGGGCGGTCAACGCCTGCGGAACGGCGGCTGCTTGCGCCAGTAGCGGATCATCAGGAAGCCGCCCACCATGCCGCCCAGGTGCGCGAAGTGCGCCACACCGCTGCGGTCGAGGTAGCCCAGCAGGAGCTCCAGAGCACCGAACACCATCACGAAGGTGCGTGCCTTCATCGGGATGGGCGGGAACAGCGGCATGATGATGCGGTCGGGAAACAGCATGCCGAAGGCCAGCAGCAGCGCGAAGAGTGCGCCCGAGGCGCCCACCGTCGGCGTGTTGGAGTTCGTCAGCCAGGTCACCAGCAACTGCGCCACTGCGGCGGCCAGGAGGCCGGCGAGCAGGAAGTTGCGGTAGCGATTGGGGCCCCACAGACGTTCCAGTTCGGAGCCGAACATGTACAGACCGAACATGTTGAAGAACAGGTGGAACACACCGCCGTGCAGGAAGCCGTAGCTCACCACCTGCCACGGCCAGAAGCGTCCGCTTTCCAGCGGCCACAGCGCGAACCACAGTTCGAGCGGCACGAACTGCTGCAGGCAGAAGACCGCAACGCAGATGTACATCAGCGCCTTGGTGATGGGTGGGATCGGCGGCATGGACGCTAGACGGTGGAAGTGTTGATCAGCGGGAGTGCCGCCCGATGGTGCCCGGGGCCGGACTCGAACCGGCACGCCTTGCGGCGGGGGATTTTGAGTCCCCTGCGTCTACCGATTTCGCCACCCGGGCCAAGTTGGGGTGCTGCCGATGGCACGCATGAGCGGCGGATTATGCACGCTGCCTCCCGGCCCGAGGCGCGGCGCTGCGACAATCGCGGCCTCATGCAGGAGTCGCCCATGGCGGATGCCACACCTCACTACAAGACCCTCGAAGACGTCATCGGCAGCACGCCCCTGGTGCGGCTGCAGCGCCTTCCCGGCGCCGACGCGCAGCGCCGCGGCAACGTGATCCTGGGCAAGCTGGAAGGCAACAATCCGGCCGGGTCCGTGAAGGACCGCCCGGCCATGAGCATGATCCGCCGTGCCGAGGAACGCGGCGAGATCCGCCGCGGCGACACGCTGATCGAGGCCACCTCGGGCAACACCGGCATCGCGCTGGCGATGGCCGCGGCCATCCGCGGCTACCGCATGGTGCTGATCATGCCGGAGGACCTGTCGATCGAGCGTGCGCAGACCATGAGGGCCTTCGGTGCCGAGCTGATCCTGACGCCGCGCTCGGGCGGCATGGAACACGCGCGCGACCTGGCCGAGCAGATGCAGCGCGATGGCAAGGGCCGGGTGCTCGACCAGTTCGCCAACGCCGACAACCCGAGGGTGCACGAAGAGACCACCGGCCCCGAGATCTGGCAGGACACGGGCGGGCGCGTCACGCACTTCGTCAGCGCCATGGGCACCACCGGCACCATCACCGGTGTGTCGCACTACCTGAAGAAGCAGAACCCGGCGGTGCGCATCGTCGGCGCGCAGCCCAGCGAGGGCTCGCGGATCCCGGGCATCCGCAAGTGGCCCGAGGCCTACCTGCCCAAGATCCACGACCCCAAGGCGGTGGACGAGCTGGTCCTGGTCAGCCAGGCCGACGCCGAGGACATGGCACGTCGCCTGGCACGCGACGAAGGCCTGTTCGCCGGCATCTCGGCCGCAGGCGCCTGCTGGGTGGCGATGCAGCTGTCGAAGACGGTCGAGAACGCGACCATCGTCTTCATCGTCTGCGACCGCGGAGATCGCTACCTCTCCACTGGCGTCTTCCCCGCGTGATGACGACCACCCCCTACGGCCTTCGGCCGCCCCCTCAAGGGGGCAACCCCAGCGGCCGGGCAGAGCCCGTCCGCGGCGTTCGCTTGATGATGCTCGCTGCCGCTTCGCATCAAGCGCCCATTGCCATGGACCACTGAAGCAAGCGAAGGAACCTATGGCTGCGCCCCACGCCTTCCGCTACTGCCCCAGCTGCGCCACGCCGCTGGAACTGCTGACCCAGGACGAGGACGGTGGACCGAAGCAGCGGCTGCGCTGTCCGGGCTGCCTGTGGACGCACTGGAACAACCCGACGCCGGTGCTGGCAGCCATCATCGAGTGCACCGACCAGGGCGGGCAGATCCTGCTGGCGCGCAACGCTGCCTGGAGGCACCGCATGTTCGCGCTGATCACCGGCTTCATGGAAGCCGGCGAGACGCCCGAGCAGGGCATCACGCGCGAGGTGGCCGAAGAAACCTCGCTGACCGTCGACGCGCTGAAGCTGATCGGCGTCTACGACTTCCAGCGCATGAACCAGGTCATCATCGCCTACCACGCCCAGGCGCGCGGCGAGGTGAGGCTGTCGCCCGAACTGGCCGAGTACCGCCTGTACAGGCCCGAGGACGTGCGCTGCTGGCGCGCGGGCACCGGCTACGCCCTGGCGGAGTTCCTGCGCAGCCGCGGCCACGAGCCGCAGTTCATCGAGCTGCCGCCGCGTTCGTAGAATCAGGGCTCAAAGAGGAACAAGATGGACACCACCAAGGAACTCGACACCCGGGGCCTGAATTGCCCCCTGCCGATCCTCAAGGCCAAGAAGGCCCTGGCCGACATGGTCTCGGGTCAGCTGTTGAAGGTGATTTCCACCGATCCCGGCTCGGTGCGCGACTTCCAGGCCTTCGCCCGGCAGACCGGCAACGACCTCGTCGAGCAGACCGACGGGGCCGGCGAATTCGTCCACGTGCTCAAACGCCGCTGAACAGCGGCAGTCGCTCCCCGGGCTAGAGTTCCAGTCCCTTGAGGTAGTCGCGGAAGCCGGGACCGAGCTGGGGATGGGCCAGGGCGAGTTCGACGTTGGCCTGCAGGAAGCCTTCCTTGCTGCCGCAGTCGTAGCGCTTGCCTTCGTAGCGGTAGGCGAAGACCTTCTCGCGCCGCAGCAGCGAGGCGATGCCGTCGGTGAGCTGGATCTCGCCGCCGACGCCACGCGGCTGGGTGGCGATCTCGTGGAAGACGCCGGGCGTGAGGATGTAGCGGCCGGCCACGCCCAGGCGTGACGGTGCCACCTCGGGCGCCGGCTTCTCGACGATGCGCTGCACGTCCATCATGCGGTCGCTGACCTGGGTGCCGGCCACGATGCCATAGCGGCGCGTGTGTTCGGCAGGCACTTCCTGCACCGCGAGGATGGAAGCGCGCCATTCGTCGTACTGCTCGACCATCTGCGCCAGCACCGGCGGCGTGCCGACCATCAGGTCGTCGGCCAGCAGCACGGCGAAGGGTTGGTTGCCCACCAGACGCTGGCCGCACAGCACGGCGTGCCCGAGGCCCAGGGCCTGGGCCTGGCGCACGTAGATGCACTCCATGTCGTCGGGCTTGACGCTGCGCACCACGGCGAGCAGGTCGTGCTTGTTCGACTGCTCCAGCGCGACCTCGAGTTCGTAGGTCATGTCGAAGTGGTCTTCGATCGGGCGCTTGTGGCGTCCGGTGACGAAGATCATCTCGCGCACGCCGGCGGCATAGGCCTCCTCCACGGCGTACTGGATGAGCGGCTTGTCGACGACGGGCAGCATCTCCTTGGGCTGCGCCTTGGTGGCCGGCAGGAAGCGGGTACCCAAGCCCGCGACGGGAAAGATCGCCTTCTGGATCAACATTGGCTTACAGTGTCAGAGCTGCGGAAATCGTTTTTCATTCTGACATGCCGCCTCCAGCGGCCCACGGGCAATAGTGCCGGTAACTCATGGATGTCCTGATCGTCGAACCGCTGGACCCGGACGTGCTGGATTGGCTGTCGTCGCGGCATGCGCTGCGCTATGCGCCGGAACTGGCCACCGATCCGCTGCGCCTGCGGCAAGCGCTGTACCCGGTGCGCGCGCTGGTGATCCCGCCTTCGGTGAGGCTGGACAGCTTTGCCCTGCAGGCCGCGCCGATGCTGCGGGCCGTAGGGCGCGTCTCGGCCGGCGCCGAGAACATCGATCTGGAGGCTTGCGCGCGAGCCCGCATCGAAGTCGTGCGGCCGCAGGATGCCAGCGCCAGCGCCGAAGCCGAATTCGTCATCGCCGCCTTGCTGCAGCTGTTGCGCCGCGTGCCGGTCGAAAATGCCGAAGGCTTGCTCGTCGGCCGCGAGCTCGGGGCCTGTACGGTGGGCCTGATCGGCATGCCCGGGTCGGCAGCGCCCCTGGCGCGCCTGCTCGCGGCTTTCGGCGCCCAGGTCATCGGCTACGACCCCGCACTGCACGCCTCCGATGGCATCTGGACGCAGAACGACGTCGAGCCGGTGTCGCTGCGCCAGCTGTTCGCACGCTCCGACGGGGTCTGCGTCCTGCTGTCCTACTTCACGCGCTACCGCGGCCTGCTCGGCGAGCGTTTCCTGGGCGCCGGCAAGCACAACCAGGTGCTGGTGAGCGTGGCCCATTCGAGCCTGTTCGACGAACACGCGCTGGCCTTTGCGCTCGGCGCGGGACGCATGGCCGCGGCCTGGTTCGACAGCATGGAGCCCGGCATGCTGGCCCCGGGCGGCCCGTTGCACCACATCGACACGCTGCAGGTCACGCCGCGCGTGGCCGGCACCACACGCGAATCTCGCCTGCGAGGTGCCTGGAGCGTGGCCAGGCGCATCGACGAGCTGTTGACCAGCCCGTCGCGCGCTGCGGTCAGGGAACCGCAGCCAGGCGATCTCGCTGATCTCGCAGGCGGTGCAGCGCCTGCCTGAAATCGGCCAGGCGCTGCTGTTCCTGCTGCACCACGGCGGCCGGCGCACGCGCCACGAAACTCTGATTGGCGAGCTTGGCCTCGGCCTTGGACATCTCGCCTTCCAGCCGGATGATCTCCTTGCCCAGGCGCTCCAGCTCCGCCGGCACGTCGATCTCGATGTGCAGCGCCAGGCGCGCATCACCCTGCATCACCACGGGCGCGGCCTGCGTCGCGGCGGCAAAGGCGGCCTCGTCGGTGATCACGCGCACCTCGGACAGCCGGGCCAGGGCCTTCAGCAGCGGGCTGGCCTGTTCGATGAAGTCGGCGTCACCGTGCGTCAGCAGCGGCACGCGCTCGCCGGGTGACAGCTGCATCTCGCTGCGCAGGTTGCGGCAGGCGCCGGCCAGCGCCTTCAGGCGCGCCACCCAGGCGTCGGCCGCGGGGTCGACCTTCTCGAGCTGGGCCTGCGGATAGGCGGCGGTGACCACGCTCGCGGCACTGCCGGCGTCCTTGCGTCCGGCCACCACGGCCACCGTCTCCCAGAGCTCCGCGGTGATGAAGGGGGCCAGCGGGTGCAGCAGGCGCAGCGCGGTCTCCAGCGTGCGTATCAGCGTGCGGCGCGTGGCGCGCTGCTCGGCTTCACCGCCCTGGGCGATCTGCACCTTGGCGATCTCGATGTACCAGTCGCAGTACTCGTCCCAGACGAAGGTGTAGACGGCGCCCACGACGTTGTCGAGACGGTATTCGGCGAAGCCTTGCGCCACGGCGGCTTCGACGCGCTGCAGCTCGCCGCTGATCCAGCGGTCGGCCGCACTGAAGCGCAGATAGCCGTGGAAGGGGCCGGCGGCCTGCACGATGCGGCCCTGTTCGTCGAGCACCGGCGCGGCGCACTCGGCCTTGGTGTGCTCCTTCAGCCCGCAGTCCTTGTCCTGGCAGTTCATCAGCACGAACTTGGTCGCGTTCCAGAGCTTGTTGCAGAAGTTGCGGTAACCCTCGCAGCGCTTGGCGTCGAAGTTGATGTTGCGGCCGAGGCTGGCGTAGCTGGCCATGGTCAGGCGCAGTGCGTCGGCGCCGTAGCCCGGGATGCCTTCGGGGAACTCCTTCTCGGTTTCCTTGCGCACGCGCGGCGCGGTCTCGGGCTTGCGCAGGCCGGTGGTGCGCTTGTCGAGCAGCGGGGCCAGCGCGATGCCGTCGATGAGGTCGACGGGGTCGAGCACGTTGCCTTCGCTCTTGCTCATCTTCTTGCCCTGCGCGTCGCGCACCAGGCCGTGGATGTAGACGTCCTTGAAGGGCACCTGGCCGGTGAAGTGCGTCGTCATCATGATCATCCGGGCGACCCAGAAGAAGATGATGTCGAAGCCGGTGACGAGCACGGTCGACGGCAGGAAGAGCTGCTGCTCCAGCGTCTTCGCGGGCCAACCCAGGGTGGAGAAGGGCACCAGGGCCGACGAGTACCAGGTGTCGAGCACGTCCTCGTCGCGCACCAGGGGGCCGCTGTAGCCGGCGGCCACGGCGCGCGTGCGTGCTTCCTCTTCGCTGCGCGCCACGAACAGCTCGCCGCCCGTGCCGTACCAGGCGGGGATCTGGTGGCCCCACCAGAGCTGGCGGCTGATGCACCAGTCCTGGATGTTGTTCATCCAGTGGTCGTAGGTGTTGACCCACTGCTCGGGCACGAAGCGCACCTCGCCGCTCTTCACGACGTCGATGGCCTTGGCGGCGATGCTCCGGCCGTCGGCGCCGGGCTTGTTCATGGCCACGAACCACTGGTCGGTGAGCATGGGCTCGATGACCTGGCCGGTGCGCGCGCAGCGCGGCACCATCAGCTTGTGCTTCTTCGTCTCGACCAGCAGGCCGGCGGCGTCGAGGTCGGCGACGATCTTCTTGCGCGCGACGAAGCGGTCCAGGCCGCGGTAGGCCTCGGGCGCGTTGTCGTTCAGCGTGGCTTCCAGCGTCAGCACGCCGATGCTGGGCAGGCCGTGGCGCTGGCCGACGGCGTAGTCGTTGACGTCGTGCGCCGGCGTCACCTTCACCACGCCGGTACCGAAGGCGCGGTCGACGTAGTCGTCGGCGATCACCGGGATGACGCGGCCCGTCAGAGGCAGCTTCACGCGCTTGCCGAGCAGCGCCGTGTAGCGTTCGTCTTCCGGGTGCACCATCACCGCGACGTCGCCCAGCAGGGTCTCGGGCCGCGTGGTGGCCACCACCACGTCGCCCGAGCCATCTTCCAGGGGGTAGCGGATGTGCCAGAGGAAGCCGTCTTCCTCCTCGCTCTCGACCTCGAGGTCGCTCACCGCCGACTTCAGCACCGGGTCCCAGCTCACCAGGCGCTTGCCGCGATAGATCAGGCCCTCGTCGAACAGGCGCACGAAGGTCTCGGTGACGACGGCCGAGAGCTTGTCGTCCATCGTGAAATATTCATGCGCCCAGCTCACGCTGTCGCCCATGCGGCGCATCTGGCGCGTGATGGTGGCGCCCGAGGTGGCTTTCCAGTCCCACACCTGGGCCACGAAGTTCTTGCGCCCGAGATCGTGGCGCGACAGGCCGGCCTCCTGCAGCTGACGCTCGACGACGATCTGCGTCGCGATGCCGGCATGGTCGGTGCCCGGTACCCACAGCGTGTTGAAGCCGCGCATGCGGTGGTAGCGTGTCAACGAGTCCATGATGGTCTGGTTGAACGCATGGCCCATGTGCAGCGTGCCGGTGACGTTGGGGGGCGGCAGCTGGATCGAGAATGAGGGCCGGGCCGGATCGAGCGTCGGCGCGTAAACGCCCGCGGCGTCCCAGACGGGAGCCCAGCGGGCTTCGATGGCGGCGGGTTCGAAGGACTTGGCGAGCTCGGTCATGGGCAGATCGAAAAAGACGATGCCAACCGACACGCAGGGGCGTGTCAACGACAACGACGGGGGAGGAGTTCAGATTGTAGGTGGCACCCCCGGCAAGGGCCGGTCGGGTCGCCGGCGGGGCGCACAGGCACCCTCGCGCGCACCCTCGCGCTGTCCGACGCATTGCACGGAGTCCGCATGGTCACTTTCAAGGTCCACCCGCAAACCGCTCGCGCCGGGCGCAGGCCCGGGCGACGCCTGCTGCGCGCACTGGCCTGTTGTGCGCCGCTGCTGCTGGCCGGCTGCGGCGGCGGGGGCAGCGACAGCCGGGCTCCCTCGGCGCTGGACTGCAGCGTGCCGGCCCAGCAGAGCTGGCTGCGCGGCTACATGCGCGAGTGGTACTTCTGGTATGCCCTGTCGCCGTCGCCCGATCCGGCCGCCTATCCCAGCACCGCCGCCTACTTCGACGCCCTGCTCTACACCGGCGGCAACGCCGCCTTCCCGCCCGACCGCTGGAGCGGCAGCGAGAGCACCGAGAGCTTCAATCGCTTCTTCGGCAACGGCCAGGCACTGGGCTACGGCGTGACCGTGGCCGGCCTGGAGGTGGCGGGCCGGCCGGATGAACCGCTGCTGGTGCGTTATGTCGAGCCCCGGTCGCCGGCGGCGGCGGCCGGCGTGCAGCGCGGCGACCGCATCCTGTCGATCAACGGCAGGACCGCGCCCGAGATCATCCGCAGCGACGACTTTTCCGCCCTGACCCCCGGCCAGGCCGGCCAGGTCTTGAGCCTGGAACTGCAACGAGGTGCAGCCGGGCGCTCTGTGCAGCTCGTCGCTTCGGTCTACGACCTGACGCCGGTGCAGCGGGCCGGCGTGGTGACGACGCCGGGGGGTCGCCGCATGGCCTATCTGCTGGTGAAGGACATGCTCGGGCAGGCGCTACCCGCGCTGGAGACCACGTTCGCGCAATTCCGGGCCGCCGGCGCCACCGACCTGGTGCTGGACCTGCGCTACAACGGCGGCGGCCTGGTCTCGGTGGCAGCGGACCTGGCCTCGTACGTCGGCGGCAACCGCGCTGCCGGCCGCAGCTTCGCCGCGCTGCTCTACAACGACAGGCGTGCCGGCATCAACAACCAGAGTTTCGCCTTCATCGACAAGCCTTCCTCCCTGAGCCTTCAGCGTGTCTATGTGCTCACGGGTCCGCGCACCTGCTCGGCCAGTGAACAGGTCATCAACGGCTTGCGCGGCATCGATGTCGAGGTGGTGGCCCTGGGGGATGCCACCTGCGGCAAACCGGTGGGCTTCCTGCCCGCCGACCGCTGCGGCGTGACCTACAGCGTGGTGAACTTCGAATCGGTCAACGCGCGCAACGAAGGACGCTACTTCGACGGCTTTGCGCCGACCTGCGCCGTCGCCGACGACCTGTCGCGGCCGCTGGGCGCCGCCGACGAGGCCCTGTTCGCAGCGGCGCAGCAGCATGCCGATACCGGTCGGTGTCCGGCGGCAGCGGCGGGACGCGAGCTGCCGCAGACGCGCGCACGCCCGCAGTTCCCGGCCTCTGGCGAGGGAGAGCCCGTGCGTGGCATGCGGGTCGGCCCGTGAAGTGGCAGGCCGCGCGCAATGCAGGGCGGCAGGTCGCGACGCCAGCCAACCCCCGATTTCCGGGGGTCATCCACGACGCATCGATTACGAGTGGACACACGGATGCGGGTTGTGGATCGCCGTGAAAGCGCCACAATCAGCCATCTGCCGGGCATGTCATTTGTGGGCAGGCAGTGTTCCCTGTGGTGGAGTTCCGATGATGGAGTCGGCCACGAGGCAGCCGGTGCGGCTGCTCGTCGCCCTCGGGTCGTCCGGGAGGAGTTGAGATGTCGCTTTCTCGCAATGTGATGTGTGGTGTGCTCGCCCTGTCGGGCGCGGTCGGCCTGGTGGCGCCTGCGCACGCCCAGCCGGTGACGGCGTCGGTGACCGTCGACAATGTCTATGCGCTGTATTCCGGCACCCCGTCGGCCTTGACCCTCATTGGCAGCAACAACAACTGGGCCAACGCCGAGAACTACTCCTTCAATACCGGTGCCGGCAGCTTTGTCTACGTGGCCGGATGGGACCAGGGCGGTGGTCAGGGGTTCCAGGGCGTCGTGTCCGGTCCTGCCGGCACCTTCCGCAGCAACCTGGTCGACTGGGTGGCTGCCGTGGTGCCTGCCTCGGTGCTTCCGGGCTGGACCACTGCCGGTTCCGTGGCGCCGCCGATCGGCGCACTGCAGACGGCCTTGTCGAGCGCCACCTGGCTGCCGTTGCTGGCAAGTCGCCCGCATGCCGCCGCGCCGTGGGGTTCGGTCGTGAGCGACCCCTTGACCCAGTGGGTCTGGAGGGACGACATCGACGGCGGCACCACCGATGGCAGCCTCGTCGTGTTCCGCACCGCTTCGGTGGTCACGGCCGTGCCCGAGCCGAGCTCGGCGCTGATGATGCTGGTGGGCGCCGGCCTGATGGGCTTCCTCTATCGGCGCCGCATGCATCAGGGCGGCCAGGCCTGACGACGGCGCCGTCCTCCGGGGTTTCGAAGGACCGCCGCGGCGGTCCTTTTTGCTTTCATGGGCGGCCGTTCCTGCCGAAGGCATCGGGGCCCCGGCCTCCCGGCCGGAGACCTACATGAACAGGTGCTCGCCGGCGTTCTCGCCGCCGAGAATCACGTAGTTCACCTTCTTCAGGTCGGCCAGCGCCTTGCCGCCGGCGTAGCTGATCGAGCTCTGCAGGTCTTCGCGCATCTCGCGCAGCGTCTCGGCCAGCGGGCCCTTGATGGGTTCGAGGATGCGCTTGCCTTCGACGTGCTTGTACTCGCCCTTGTTGAAGTCGCTGGCCGAGCCGTAGTATTCCTTGTAGAGCTTGCCGTCCACCTCGACGGTCTGCCCCGGGCTCTCTTCGTGGCCGGCGAACAGCGAGCCCACCATCACCAGGGTGGCGCCGAAGCGCACGCTCTTGGCGATGTCGCCGTGGTGGCGGATGCCGCCGTCGGCGATGATGGGCTTGGTGGCCACGCGGGCACACCACTTCAGCGCACTGAGCTGCCAGCCGCCGGTGCCGAAGCCGGTCTTCAGCTTGGTGATGCAGACCTTGCCCGGCCCGACGCCCACCTTGGTGGCGTCGGCGCCCCAGTTCTCCAGGTCGATCACCGCTTCGGGCGTGGCCACGTTGCCGGCGATGATGAAGGTTCGTGGCAGCCGCTGGCGAATGTGCTCGATGGTCTTGCGCACGCTCTCGGCATGGCCGTGCGCGATGTCGATGGTGATGTAGTCGGCACCCAGGCCCTCGGCGGCCAGCCGGTCGACCACGGCGTGATCAGCCGGTTTCACGCCGGAGCTCAGCGAAACGAACAGGCCCTTGTCGCGCATGCGGCGGGCGTAGGCCACGGTGTCGAGGTCGAAGCGGTGCATCACGTAGAAGTGGCCGTTGGCGGCCAGCATCTCGCTGATCGGCTCGTCGATCACCGTCTTCATGTTCGCCGGCACCACGGGCAGCGTGAAGCGGCGGCCCCCGAATTCGATCGAGGTGTCGCATTCGCTGCGGCTCTCGACGCGGCATTTGCGCGGCAGCAGCAGGATGTTGTCGTAGTCGAAGATTTCCATGGCCAGGCTCCGGGGAACGAGAGGAGAGCGCTTGACTTGGAGACCCGGTGTCACCCGAAGCCGCCCTGGACGGCGGGCGGTGGATGGACCGGGCACCAAAATTTGGGCCCGGTGGCGCATTCTACGCGTGGCTCCCGGCGGCGGTCAGGCCGTTCCCGGGGCCTGGGCGCCACGAGCACGCGGCCCGCTCATCCAAAGCGCCCGTGCAGGAACCAGCCGGCCTCGGCATCGTCGACCTGGCGGGCCTCGGGCGCCGCCAGGCGCGTGCGGAAGATCCACACCAGCGCGCCGTCGGCGGCCTGCGCGATGAAGTAGTCGCGCGTGGCCAGCGCAGCATCCCACCAGCCGGATTCCAGCCGCTGCGGCCCGCACAGCAGTTGCAGCGGTCGGCCTTCGTGCAGCGGCAGCGAATGCCTTTCAGGCAGCGGCAGCGGCTCGGGCAGCAGCCACACCGGCCGGTGCAGCGGCAGCGCCGGTGCCGACAGCGGCACACGCAGCCGGGCCGGTGCGTCGCGGCCCGCGGCGCGCAGCGACGCCGTGGCCCGGATCACGGACACGCCATGGGCCGGACGCCGCCGGCTGGCGCGCTCGGGCCGGTGGTCGGCCACCGGCTCCAGGCCCTGCACCTGCTCGTCGCCCAGACGCGCGCGCAGGCGTTCGAGCAGGCGCACCAGGCCCTCGGCCTGGCCCTGGTGGGTGGGGAACAGTTCCTGATTGGGCGGCGCGCGGTGTGCCAGGTGACGGCAGGCCATCTGCAGTTCGAGCGTGGGCGCGGCCAGCGGGCAATGCGCCAGCCGCTCGCGCAGCAGCAGACGCAGGTGCTCGAGGTCGGCGCTGGGCTCGGCCAGTTCGACGTGCAACTCGGTGGCCGGAGCCGCCGCGGCGCGGTGGCGCGGCTCGTGGTGCATCAGCAGCGTGAAGGCCGCCACGCGCGCCTGCCGGGCCTGGGCCCAGACCAGCAGACGGCCCAGCAGCACGCCGGCGCCATGCAGCACCTGTTCGGTGCTGTCGGCGCGCGCATAGAGCTCGAGCCGACTGTCGAAGGTGGCTGCGACGCTGAGCCAGGGGCGCGGGTCGGGCTGCAGGCCGCGCGCGCGGTCGAGGTCGTCGAGCAGGTCTTCGCCGAAGCGGCGCGCCAAGCCGGCGCGCGGCAGCTGGCGCAGGTCGGACAAGGTGTGCACGCCCATGCCCTGCAGCGCTTCCCAGTGCTCGCGGCCGGGGCCCAGCAGCCACACCGGCACGCGGTCGAGCAAGGCCTGCAGGGCAGGCAGGTGCTGGGTGTGCGCGCCCTCGTCGAAGCCCGGGCGCCAGCGGGCGAGCAGCGCGGCCCCCAGCGCGGTGGGCGCGCCGGCGATCTGCAGCCGGTGGCCCAGCGGCGCCAGCGCCTGCGACAAACGCTGCCGCAAGGCCGACACGCCGCCGAAGCAGCGCAGGCTGGCCTGCACCTCGAGCAGCACGGTGGTGTCGCCTTCCAGGCAGACCGAGGGCGTGAAGGCCAGCGCGGCGTGGACCACACCCTGCAGTGCCTGGACGTCGCGCGCGGCGTCGGCCTGGCCCAGCAGGAGATCGGGCGCCAGCGCCAGCGCCGTGGCGCGCTTGAGGCCTGGCTGCAGGCCGCGGGCCGCGGCTTCGGCGTTGACGGCCGTGAGGCGCTGCGCTTCGAGCAGCGCCACCGGCCGCTGGCGCTGATCAGGCGGCAGCAGCGCGCAGAAGGCCTCCAGCGAGAGCAGCGGCAGGTGGATGGCGAACCACAGCATGGCAGCAGGCAGGTGGCGGCACCGGCAAGTTCAGCCCGACACGGCGTCGGCCGACGGCAGCACCGCGGCATCGCGGCCCATGCCGGGAGCAGACGCCGGGCGCATCGCACGCGCCCGTGCCGGCGCCGACAACACCGGGGGCAGGGCCAGTTGCAGCGGCGCGGCCAGCGGCGGACCGCGGCGCTTGAGCATCAGCAGCCGCAGACTGTCGGCGCCGGCAGCACCCAGCAGCAGGCGCAGCGGTGCGGCACTGGGCTTGTGGCGCGCCTCGGTGCCGCGCAGCAGGAAAGCCGGGCCGTCGTGCCCTTGCGCGGCCAGCTGCAGGCGGCGCAGCGCGTCGGCCCGCAGGCGCATCGGCAGCCAGGCCAGCACGGCGCCGACGTGGCCGCTCTTGAGCGCGTGCTCCAGCGCCCAGAGGACATCGGCCGCGCCGAGCAGCTCGCGCGCGCGGCCCCGCAGGCCACCGGGGTGGCCGGGCGCCGTCGACGCCGACGCGGTGGCGGCGGTTTCACGCACCCCGCGGCCCTGCACCAGCACCAGCTGCTGCACGTCCAGGCCCAGCGCCTGCCAGGCCCAGCCGCACAGCCGGGCAGGCGGATCGAACAGCATCACGCAGCGCTGCTGCTGCTGCACCGCCGCCAGCACGGGGGCCAGCAGGCGCATCTCGCCCAGGCCGGGATGCGGCAGCAGCAGCTCGGTGAGCGTGCGCGAGGGCCAGCCGCCCCCGGGCAGTTCGGCATCGAGCGGAGCGAAGCCGCTGGGCCAGGTGGCCTCGCGCTGACGGCCCACCTGGCTGGCCCGCCACAGCGCGGGATGCAGCGCCTCGGGCGCCTGTGCGGCGGGCGTTGCAACAGACCCCCCCGCCTGCGACAGCAGGCCTGCAGCGGGTTCCGGAACGAAGAGGGGAAAGGCTTCCACGAGAATACTGTACGTACATACAGATTTCTCGGCAAGCCAGACTTCGTACGTTACTCTGGACCCTTGGCCGCGTCTCTGTCCCCAGGGGACAGATCGCCGCAGGCGATCAGGGGAGCAGCGCCTCCGGCGCGGGCCGAACCCGATCCGGGTCCCCCGGTCGGGTTCGGAGCCCCCTTGGGGGGCCGAGCCCGGACGTAGGCCGACCAGTGGTCGGACTGCGCCTGGCGAGGAGCTGCTGGCTGGCCAGCAGCGCGGCCTGCAAGGCGCCGCCCCAGCGGCCGGGGGCCGTCATCTCACGCCACTGTCACGCGGTCGCGGCCCGATTCCTTGGCGCGGTACAGCGCCGCATCGGCGCAGGACACCAGGGCATGTCCATCCTCGCCGGGGTGCCAGGCGGCGACGCCGGCCGACACGGTGACGGTGACCATCACTTCCTGCGTCTGACGGTGCTTGAGCTTCATCGCCCGCGCCCGCGCGCGCACCGCCTCGGCCACCTGGGCCGCCCGGGGCAGCGTGGCCGACGGCAGCAGGATGGCGAATTCCTCGCCGCCATAGCGAGCCAGCGCCATGCCGGGTTCGGGCGGCACGCTGCGCAGCACCTCGCCGAGGCCGGCGATGACACGGTCACCCACCACGTGGCCATGGGTGTCGTTGACGCGCTTGAAATGATCGATGTCGATCATGATCAGGCAGTGAGAGGTGCCGCGCTGCGGCGGCTGGGCCAGCATGGTGTCGAGGTGCTGCTCGAAGCCGCGCCGGTTGAGCACCCGCGTCAGCGGGCAGCGCGTGGCTTCCTCGCGCGTGCGCATCAGGTCGGAGCGCAGTCGCGCGATCTCGCGCTCGCTGGACACCACCTGGTGCCGCAGCGACTCGACCGAGCGCTGCATCTCCTGCGTGCCGGCCAGCGCCTCGTGGATATGCGGCGTGAGCGCAGCGGTGTCGCTGCTGGCCAGCGCCCCGCTCAGGCCGTCGAGCTTGGCGCCGAAGGCGCCGGCGGTGCGGCCGGTATGCGCAGCCGACTCCGCGATTTCGGTCATCACCTTGTGCATGTCGCCACGGATGCGCTCGGCCTCGGCGTCGTCCACCTCGGCCACGAACTGGTCGTGCAGGCGGCGCACGGCCTCGTCGTCCAGCCGGGGCTGCAGCGACACGGCCTGCTCGAAGGCCTCGCTCAGGCGCGGATTGATGCCGGCCAGATGTTCGTAGAACACCGCGAAGGTCAGGGGGTTCAACCGCGCATCGTGCTGTCCCATCTGCGCCAGTGCCAGGCGCAGCAAGGTGACGGTCTGTTCCTTCGGTTCGGTGTATCTCATGGTGGTGCGTGGTCCATGCGCGAGGGGGTTGTCTCCAACGGCCGGTGGAATCGTCGGCGAAAGGACAAGCCCCGAGCCACGACCGCTGAGATTCTTATCGGCCCCGCCTAGGGAATTCCTTAGTCTGTAATGATGACCGACAGCCCCGGACAGAGCCCTGGACTGCGCAAGACGTCACTACATGCGCCCCATAAGTGGCGGACAGGCGCCAATCGACCGCGCGATCGATTACAAATGATCGATGAAAAAGGCACTGCGCAGGGCACCGCCGCACAGGTCCACGGCCGTGAAGGCCTCGTCGATGACGCGACTCATCGTGATGAAGCCGTGCACCTGGCGCTCGAAGCAGACGTAGCGCACGGCGTTGCCGGCCGAGGACAGGGCGTCGGCGTACTGCCGGCCTTCGTCGCGCAGGGGGTCGAAGCCGGCCGTCAGCACCAGTGCAGGCGGCAGCCGGGAGTGATCGGCCGCCAGCAGCGGCGAGGCGCGCCAGTCGGTCCACTGCCAGGCCTGCTCGATGTACTGGCGGCGGTAGTAGGCGATGCTGTCGGCGGTCAGCAGATAACCCTGCGCATTGCTGGTGTGCGACGGCGCCACCGCACGCTGGTCGGTGGCCGGGTAGATCAGCAACTGCAGCAGCGGCGCAGGCGCGGCGGCATCGCGCAGCATCAGGGCCACCACCGCGGCGAGATTGCCACCGGCGCTGTCGCCCCCGACGGCCAGGCGGGATCCGTCGAGCTGCAGCGCGGCGCCCTGGACCTGCAGCCAGCGCGTCGCGGCCAGGCAGTCTTCCACCGCCGCCGGGAAACGCTGCTCGGGCGCCAGCCGGTAGTCGACCGACACCACGGCACAGCCGCCGGCCAGCGCCAGCTGCCGGCACAGCACGTCGTGCGTGTCGAGGTCGCCGATGGTCCAGCCGCCGCCGTGGAAGTACACCAGCACCGGCAGAACGCCGGGCCGCGGGCGATACAGGCGCAGGGCCAGCGCGCCGCCCGGCCCCGGCATCGACAGGTTCTCGACCGCCGCCAAGGCCGGCGGCTCGGGCTGCGTGAAGGCGCGGCGGTCGCGATAGAAGCGACGGGCTTCGGCCGGATCCAGCGTGTGCACCGGCGGCACGGCCCGCTGGACCATGAGGTCGATGAGCGCCCTGGCTTGAGGGTCGAGCATGTGGTTCTCCCGCTAGAGTCGGCAGTGTAGACAGCACGCCCTCAGCACAGATGCCCTCGCCCACCCCCTGTCCATGTGGAACCCCCGTGCCTTATGCACAGTGCTGCGGTCGCTGGCACGCCGGACCCGGCCATCTGCAGGCGCCGACGGCCGAAGCCCTGATGCGATCGCGTTACAGCGCCTACGTGATGGGGCTGCAGGACTACCTCTGGCAGACCTGGCACCCGTCGAAACGCCCAGACTCGCTGGCGCCTGCCGAACCGGGCCTGCGCTGGCTGGGGCTGGAAGTGCGGCGTCACGAGCCCGACGGCGACAGCGCCACGGTCGAATTCGTCGCGCGCAGCAAGTCCGGCGGCAGGGCGCTGCGGCTGCACGAGACGAGCCGCTTCGTGCGCGAGGGCGGGCGCTGGTACTACGTGGACGGCGAGCTGCGCTGAGGGCGCGCCGCCCAGGCGTCTGCCTTCAGGCGAACTCCTGCCGCACCGATTCCGACCGCAGGCGCTGCATGGCCCAGCCCAGCAGCACACAGCACAGCACCGTGATGGCCACGGCCAGAACCTGCGCGGCCGCGGCGAACCCGCCAAAGGCATCGGCGGCCTGCGGCGGCAGCGCGCTGCGCTGCAGCGCCATCTGGAACAGCGCCTGCACCACCTCGTGCTGCAGCCAGAGGCCCCCGAGGTTGAGAGCGATGACCAGGCCGAGCAGCCCGATGGCCGTGCGGCGCGCTCACTCGAAGCGCATCAGCAGCCCGACGGCACAGGCCAGCAGCGCGAAGGAAACGGCCACCGCCGCACCGGCCACCCAGGGCAGGTAGGCCAGCAACCAACCCGTGACCAGGGGCGCGCCGGCGCTGTCGATGCGCCACTGCGGGATGACCGAGGCGATCTCGGCGCTCTGCACCAGGGCCGACAGGCTGGCCAGCAGGGCCACGCCGATGAACATCCAGGCGGTGAAGGTGACGAACAGCGAGCGCGAACCGACGTTGAAGGTCTGGGGCATGACGGGCTCCTCGAACCGGTCACCGCGCCACCCGGCGAGGGTGCGGCAGGCGCAGCGACGTCAGCTCATGGCCCGCATTGTTCGGTGCCGCAGGCGCCTGCGCACTCCCCCAAATGATGGAGTTCCCGAGAACTGGGGGGCTTCGCGGCGCGAACCGCGACGCTCCACGGTGCCCGCGCGCACGCCCGGCCGTTCAACCCCGTCGCAGGTCGCCGGCCAGGCTGGCGAGGGTCTCGGGCGACACCTGGACGTGCGCCGGGTAGTGGGTGTGGTCGCAGC
Source organism: Rubrivivax sp. (assembly GCA_022843905.1). Taxonomy (GTDB): domain Bacteria; phylum Pseudomonadota; class Gammaproteobacteria; order Burkholderiales; family Burkholderiaceae_C; genus Rubrivivax. The sequence continues at coordinate 3,757 of JALHMT010000071.1, read as the reverse complement.
CCAGCTTGACCGCCGCGCCCGCCAGGATGGCCTGGCGCTGGGCGGCGTCGAACTCGAAGCGCACGAAGTGCACGGCCGAAGTCTTCTCGTCGTTCTCGCGATCGAGATCCTCGTCGGCGATGGCGTAGGCGCGGGCATGGCCCTCGACCTCGACGAACATGCGGTCTTCCACGCCGATCAGCCGGGCCAGCTCACGCTTGCGCTCGTGCGGGTCGGGATACTCGATGAGCATGGTGGCCTTCCAGTTGCTGCCGTCGGGCACCAGTGGCGCATAGGCATCGATCTCGCTCTGGATGCCGTCCTCGTCGAAGATCTTCTCGATGTGCAGCATCTCCTGGATCTGCCTGCGGATGGTCCTCTCGTCCTCGAACTGCAGCGTCATGTGCTCGCCGAGCTGCACGCTGCGCAGCTTGCGGTGGGCGATGGCCTCGGGCTTGCTGCTCTTGCGGACTTTCGAGTAGGCCTCCAGCGTCATGAGGCTTTCCCGGGTGATCGATCCTTGTGTGGTGGGCATGCGGTGGCTCCTGCTCGGGGGTGCGTTCAGGCCAGGCCGTAGGCCAGGCGCACCAGGCTCAAGGGATGCTGCAGCGACTTGGCCGGCGTGCCCGCCAGCTCCATGCCCTGGGCAATGTGGTGGCCGGCCAGGGCGCAGTCGCTGCTGATGAAGTCGGGGTCGTCCTTGGCCATGGCCTTGAAGACCGGCTTGCCGATCTTCAGCGCCACCGGGTGGTAGGGCGTCTTCACGCCGTAGGTGCCGGCGTGGCCCGAGCAGCGCTCGACGGTGTTGAGCTTGAGCTCCACCGTCTGGCCGATCAGCTTGAACATCTCCTCGGTCTTCTTGCCGATGTTCTGCACGCGTCCGTGGCAGGGGATGTGGTAGCTGACGCGGCCCAGCGCGGCCTTGAAGTCGGTCTTCAGCAGGCCGTCCTTGTGACGCGCCACGAGGTACTCGAAGGGGTCGAACATGGCCTTCTTCACGAGCTGCGTGTCGGCGTCGTCGGGGAACATCAGCGGCAGTTCCTGCTTGAACATCAGCGTGCAGCTCGGGATGGCGCTGACGATGGCCCAGCCGTCCCGGGCGTACTTCGCCAGCACCGGGACATTGGCCTTCCAGGACTGCTCCACCGCCTTCAGGTCGCCGAGCTCGAGCCGGGGCATGCCGCAGCACGCTTCCTTCTCGACGATCTCGTAGGGGATCTGGTTGTGGTCGAGCACCTTGATGAGGTCCTCGCCGATGCCGGGCTCGTTGTAGTTCACGAAGCAGGTGGAGAAGATCGCCACCTTGCCGGGCGTGCGCTGGCCGTTGACGGCCACGTGGGCCGTGTTGTTCATCGCGCGGCCCCAGCGGAAGCGCTGCGGCGCCAGGCTGGGCATCCAGGCGTCGGGGTGCACGCCGAGCTGGGTGTCCATCAGTCCGCGCATGGTCTTCGTGCGGTTCACGCGGTTGACCACGTCGACGACGATCGGAATGCCGGCGAACTGGCCGTGGGTGTCGGTGCTGGCCAGGAACTTCTCGCGCGCCTGCACTTCACCCTTCTGGTGCTTGATGGCCTTGGCGCGCAGCATCAGGTGCGGGAAGTCGAGGTTCCACGGGTGCGGCGGCGTGTAGGGGCACTTCGTCATGTAGCAGAGGTCGCACAGGTAGCACTGGTCGACGACCTTCCAGTAGGCCTCCTTCTTCACCCCATGCACTTCGCCGTCCTCGGTGGCGTCCACGAGGTCGAACAGCGTCGGAAAGCTCTGACACAGGCTCACGCAGCGGCGGCAGCCATGGCAGATGTCGAACACCCGCTCCATCTCGGCCAGGGCCTTGCCCTCGTCGTAGAAGTCGGGGTTCTTCCAGTCGATCGGATGGCGGGTCGGTGCTTCGAGATTGCCTTCGCGCATGGGAGTCCTCGAGAAATGGCGACGCGTCCCGCCCGACAACCGCCAGCGGACCCCCGTCCCCACGGGGACAGATCGCCGCAGGCGATCAGGGGCTCAACGCCTCCGACGCGGGCCGAACCCGATCCGGGTCTCCCGGTCGGGTTCGGAGCCCCCTCGGGGGGGCCGAGCCCGGACGCAGGCCGTCCAGCGGACGGATTGCGCCTGGCGAGGAGCTGCTGGCTTGCCAGCAGCGCGGCCTGCAAGGCGCCGCCCCAGCGGCCGGGGGTGCTCGTTTCAGTCCACCAGCGCGTCCAGCGCCTTCTGGTAACGGTTGGCGTGCGAACGCTCGGCCTTGGCCAGCGTCTCGAACCAGTCGGCGATCTCGTCGAAGCCTTCGTCGCGTGCCGTCT
>JALHMT010000071.1:0-1381 GCA_022843905.1 Rubrivivax sp. | reverse complement strand
GTTTCAGTCCACCAGCGCGTCCAGCGCCTTCTGGTAACGGTTGGCGTGCGAACGCTCGGCCTTGGCCAGCGTCTCGAACCAGTCGGCGATCTCGTCGAAGCCTTCGTCGCGTGCCGTCTTGGCCATGCCCGGGTACATGTCGGTGTACTCGTGGGTCTCACCGGCGACGGCGGCGGCCAGGTTCTGGCGGCTGCTGCCGATAGGCAGGCCGGTGGCGGGGTCACCCACGGCCTCGAGGAACTCGAGGTGGCCGTGCGCGTGGCCGGTCTCCCCTTCGGCGGTGGAGCGGAACAGCATGGCCACGTCGTTCTGGCCCTCCACGTCGGCCTTGTTCGCGAAATAGAGGTAACGGCGGTTGGCCTGCGACTCGCCCGCAAAGGCGTCCTTCAGGTTCTGTTCGGTCTTCGATCCCTTCAAACCCATGGCTTGCTCCTGGTAGAAGTTGGTGGAACGCGCAGCGCTTCGCGAATCGATCGCCACGTCGCCGTCGCAGGCTATCAGCCTGCCACAAGGCGGTGCAAATGCAATCGAACTATCCCCGCGATAGCCCCTGCTGCCGGCACATTCCCTGCCGGCAGGCACGCCGCAGCCCCGTCGTCTGCCAGAATCGTCCCCCCTGCCGAAAGGCCCGCAGCCACAGTCGCCCCATGGTCCCGCACCTCGTCACCGCACTGCACGGCCCCATCAACGAGCTCGAGGCGCGTGTCCTCGAATCGATGCCTGCCATCGAACGCTGGTTCCGCCTCGAGTGGATGGAACACACGCCGCCGTTCTACACCTCGGTGGACCTGCGCAACGCCGGCTTCAAGCTGGCGCCGGTGGACACCAACCTGTTCCCCTCGGGCTTCAACAACCTCACGCCCGAGATGCTGCCGCTGGCCGTGCAGGCGGCGATGGCGGCCATCGAGAAGATCTGCCCCGAGGCGAAGAACCTGCTGCTCATTCCGAGGCCGCGCACCGCCGACCCGTTCTACCTGTCCAACGTGCAGTGCCTGATGCAGGTCTTCACGCAGGCCGGGCTGAACGTGCGCCTGGGCTCGCTCGACGAGGCACTGAAGACGCCGCTGCGCCTGTCGCTGCCCGACGGCAGCGACCTCGCGGTGGAACCCGTGCTGAAGGTCCGCGGACGGCTGGGGCTGAAGGACTTCGACCCCTGCACCATCCTGCTCAACGGCGACCTGCCGGGGCCCACCCCGGATCTGCTGCAGGGCCTGCATCAGCAGTACCTGCTGCCGCCGCTGCACGCCGGCTGGTCGCGACGGCGCAAGTCGGCGCACTTCCACAGCTACGAGGAAGTGGCCAAGAAGTTCGCCAAGCTGCTGGGCATGGACCCCTGGCTGATCAACCCGATGTACGGGCGCTGCGGCGAGGTGAGCCTGTC
>JALHMT010000070.1 GCA_022843905.1 Rubrivivax sp. | reverse complement strand
GCCGCCGGCCGCGGCGGCCGGCCAGGCCGAAGGAGGTGCCCGCCATGAAAAGTAACCCCCTCCTGAAGTGGCTGCTGATCCCGATGGCGCTGGTGCTGCTGTTCGTCGGCATCAAGATGCTCTCCGGGGATCGCGGCGCCAGGCCGGCGCCGGCCGGCAGCGCCAACCCGCTCACGCCCGAGGAGATGAAGGCGTTAGGCATCGAGGGCGACACGCCGCGCGATACCGTCGCGACGCTGGTGGCCCAGGTCAAGCAGTTGCGCAACGAGCTGCAGACGGCGCTCAACGACAACAAGAACCAGAAGAGCGAGAACGAACGCATGCGCGCGCGGGAAAGCGCGATCGACCAACGCATCCAGTCTGCGCTCGACGGCGAGCGCGGCCGCCTGCAGCAGGACCGCGAGCAACTCTCCAGCGACCGCCAGCAGACCCAGGGCCTGCTGCAAGACCTGCAGCGGCGCCTGGACGGTCTCTCCGGCAAGGGCGGCCAGGCCGACCTGCCGGTGGGCCTCGGCCTGGAGGAAGGCGATGGCAAGGGTTTCGGCGGCACCCAGGGCGGCGCCGCGCGCAGCACCAGCGGCACGCGCTGGGTTGAGCCTGACGATGCGAAGCCTTCGGCGAAGAGCGGCAGCGGCGGCGGGCTGAACTTCCCGACCAGCTTCGGGCCGGCGCAGAAGACGCTTTCCGACACGGCCGACAACGTGGCCAGCACGGTGGCGGATGCGGGCAGCCGCGCGGTGGGCGCGTCGGCCAAGCCGGTCTACACGGTGCCGTCGAACTCGACGCTGATGGGCTCCATCGCGATGACCGCGTTGATCGGGCGCGTGCCCATCGACGGCACGGTCAACGACCCGTACCCCTTCAAGGTGCTGATCGGCCCGGACAACCTGACCGCCAACGGCATCGACATTCCCGACGTGGCCGGCGCGGTGGTCAGCGGCACGGCCTCGGGCGACTGGACGCTCTCCTGCGTGCGCGGCCAGATTCGCTCGGTGACGTTCGTTTTTAACGACGGCACGGTGCGCACGATGCCGGAGGACGGCAACCGCAACCAGAACGGCGGCGGGGGCTCGGGCGGCAACGCAAACAGCACCACGCACGGCGGCCTGGGCTGGATCAGCGATCCCTATGGCATCCCCTGCGTCAGCGGCGAGCGGCGCAGCAACGCGCAGCAGTACCTGGGCTCGCAGGCCCTCATCACCGCGGCGGGCGCCGGCGCGGCGTCCCTGATCAAGTCGGACAACGGCAGCGTGGCCGTCGTCGCCAACAGCAACGGCTCGCTCGGCACGGTGGGCATCAGCGGCAACGAGGCGATGGGCCGCATCCTGGCCGGGGGCGTCCGCGACATGGCCGATTGGGTCAACAAGCTTTACGGCCAAGCCTTCGCCGCCGTCTACGTGCGGCCCGGCGCCAAGGTCGCGGTGCATCTGGAGCAGCCGCTCAACATCGACTACGACGCCAAGGGGCGCCGGGTCAATCAACGCATCGGAGGCAAGCATGCGTCGGATTTGGATTGAATCGGCCGCGATCCTGTGCGCGGTCCTGGTGCTGGGCGGCTGCGCCACCAGCAAGGACAAGTTGCTGCCGCACGGCGATCACACCATGCTCGATGTGTGGAACCAGGAGACGGGCGGCAGCGCCGGTGGCGGGCAAGCGGCGCGGCAACTGCTCGATGCGCGTCAGGGCCTGCGCCGGCCGCTGACCGAGGCCGACGTGCAGGCGGCGCCTGCCACCGCTGCTGCCTACACGCGCACCGCGGCCAACGAGATCTACCGCCAGTTCCACCGGCTCCCCAACCCCGATCTGGTCATGTACGTGTTCCCACACCTGGCCGGCACCGATCCGGTGCCGGTGCCCGGCTACACCACCGTCTTTCCCCTGTATCAGAGGGTGCAGTACGCCATGCCCGGCGAACGCCTGGAGGACTACTGATGGCCTGGACCTTGCCTTGGCCGCGCGAGGGCCTCGCATCGGTTGGCCCTGAGCCGCATGGCGAGGACGCCTGGTCGCAGCATCTGACGTCGCTGGCGACGCACGGCATTCCCGAGCCGGGAACCGCAACCGATGACCGGCCGCGCCGTCCGGCCGCCGAGGCGGACCTGCAGGCCCTCTACGGCGTGTCGCCGTCCTTCGCCGATCTGCTCCCCTGGGTGGAGTACCTGCCCGGCTCCAAGAGCATGCTTCTGGAAGACAGTCAGTCGGTCGCGGGCTTCTTCGAGCTGGCGCCGGTGGGCACCGAAGGCCGCGAGATGGCCTGGCTGTGGCAGGCGCGCGATGCATTGGAAAACGCGCTGCAGGACTCCTTCGATGAACTCGACGAGAACCCCTGGGTCGTGCAGCTCTACGCCCAGGATGAATCGACCTGGGACAACTACCTGCGCGGCCTGTCCGACTACGTGCGGCCGCGAGCGCAGGGCAGCACCTTCACAGAGTTTTACGTGAGGTTCTTCGCGCACCACCTTCGCGCCATCGCCAAGCCCGGGGGCCTGTTCGAGGACACGACCGTGACGCGCCTGCCGTGGCGCGGCCAGGTCCGGCGCGTGCGCATGGTGGTCTACCGGCGCGCGAATGCGGTGACAGCATCGCGGCGCGGCCAGTCCCCCGAGCAGGCGTTGACGACGATCTGCGATCGGCTCGTGGGCGGCCTCGCCAACGCTGGCGTGAAATCCCGCCGCATGGAGGCGGCCGACATCCACGACTGGCTGCTGCGCTGGTTCAACCCACACCCGACGCTGCTCGGCCCCAGCGCCGACGACCGCGAGCGCTTCTATGCGCTCACGCGCTACCCCGAGGCAGCCGAAGACGGCGAGATCGAGCTGGCCAGCGGAGACTTCGCTCAACGCCTGTTCTTCGGCCAGCCCCGCTCGGATGTGGCGAACGGCACCTGGGTGTTCGACGGCATGCCGCACCGGGTCATCGTGATGGATCGCCTGCGCATGCCACCCGCCACAGGCCACGTCACTGGCGAGACGCGCAAGGGCGGCGATGCGGTCAATGCGCTGTTCGACCAGATGCCCGAGGACACGGTGATGTGCCTGACGATCGTGGCAACGCCGCAGGACGTGCTCGAAGCGCACCTGAACCACCTGAGCAAGAAGTCGGTCGGCGAGACATTGGCCTCGGAGCAGACTCGCCGCGACGTGCAGGAAGCGCGTGGGCTGATCGGCAGTGCGCACAAGCTCTACCGCGGTGCGCTGGCCTTCTACCTGCGCGGGCACGACCTGGCGCAGCTCGACAGCCGCGGCCTGCAACTGGTGAACGTCATGCTCAACGCCGGCCTACAGCCGGTGCGCGAGGAAGACGAAGTGGCGCCGCTGAACAGCTACCTGCGCTGGCTCCCGTGCGTGTTCGATCCGGCGCTGGACAAGCGCCAGTGGTATACGCAACTGATGTTCGCGCAGCATGCCGCAAACCTCGCGCCGGTATGGGGCCGCAGTCAGGGCACGGGACATCCGGGCATTACGTTCTTCAACCGCGGCGGCGGGCCGATCACCTTCGACCCGCTGAACCGGCTCGACCGGCAGATGAACGCCCACCTGTTTCTGTTCGGCCCCACTGGCTCGGGCAAGAGCGCCACGCTCAACAACATCCTGAACCAGGTGACTGCCATCTACCGGCCGCGCCTGTTCATCGTGGAGGCCGGCAACAGCTTCGGCCTGTTCGGCGACTTCGCCATGCGGTTGGGCCTCAAGGTGCATCGCGTGAAGCTCGCGCCCGGCGCCGGGGTCAGCCTCGCGCCGTTCGCGGATGCGCACCGGCTGGTCGATACGCCCAGCCAGGTGCAGACGCTGGACGCCGATGCGCTGGACGAGGACGAGGAGCCCGCGGCGCAGGCAGCGAATCGCAGCGAGGAAGCGGAAGAGCAGCGCGACGTGCTCGGCGAGCTGGAGATCACCGCGCGGTTGATGATCACCGGCGGCGAAGACAAGGAAGAAGCGCGCATGACGCGCGCCGATCGCAGCCTGATCCGGCAGTGCATCCTCGATGCGGCCCAGCGCTGCGTGACCGAGCTGCGCACCGTACTCACGCGCGACGTGCGCGACGCGCTGCGCGAGCGCGCCCGGGACTCATCGCTGCCCGAGATGCGCCGCGCGCGCCTGCTGGAGATGGCGGACGCGATGGATATGTTTTGCCAGGGCGTCGACGGCGAGATGTTCGATCGGCCCGGCACGCCCTGGCCCGAGGCCGACATCACCATCGTGGACCTCGCCACGTTCGCGCGCGAGGGCTACAACGCGCAGCTCTCGATCGCGTACATCAGTCTCATCAACACGGTGAACAACATCGCCGAGCGCGACCAGTTCCTGGGTCGGCCGATCATCAACGTGACGGACGAAGGCCACATCATCACCAAGAACCCGCTGCTCGCGCCCTACGTCGTGAAGATCACGAAGATGTGGCGCAAGCTCGGCGCTTGGTACTGGCTGGCAACGCAGAACATCGACGACCTGCCCAAAGCGGCCGAGCCCATGCTCAACATGATCGAGTGGTGGATCTGCCTCTCGATGCCACCGGACGAGGTGGAGAAGATCGCGCGCTTCCGCGAGCTGAACCCGGCGCAGAAGGCCCTGATGCTGTCGGCCCGCAAGGAGGCGGGCAAGTTCACCGAGGGCGTCATCCTCTCCAAGAGCATGGAAGTGCTGTTCCGTGCGGTTCCGCCCAGCCTGTACCTGGCGCTGGCTCAGACCGAGCCGGAAGAGAAGGCGGAACGCTTTCAGTTGATGCAGCAGTACGGCATCGGCGAGCTGGATGCGGCCTTCAAGATCGCCGAGAAGATCGACCGCGCTCGCGGCATCGAATCGCTGGCGCTTGATGCGCTGGCGTAAGGAAAACACCATGCAGGTCGCTCGCTTCATTCCATCCCGCTCAGTCGCATTGGTCTCTGTGCTGCTCATCGTTGCGCTGATCGCGGCGGCCTGGCTGGGCTTACAGCCACAAACGCCGATCGCCGAAGACGCTTCAGCGTCGGCCGAGTTCAGCCAGGCGCCCAAGCTGGCACTCGCCGCCGCGAGCGGCCCGCCTTGGCGCTATGGTCGCGACGATGCGCGCTTCACGGTAGTGGAGTACGCCGACCTCGAATGTCCGTTCTGCCGCGCGTACTTCCCGGCGCTGAAGCAGTGGATCGACGCGCACCCCGAGGTGAACTGGCAGTGGCACCACCTGCCGCTGGCGCCGCACGAGCCTGCGGCGACTGCCAATGCGCGCCTGGTCGAGTGCGTTGGTGAGGCCGGCGGCTCGGCCGCGTTCTGGCGGGCGGTCGAATGGGTCTATGCGCACACCCGCGGCGACGGCCAGGGCCTGCCCGAGGGCCTGGGCTATCCAGGCATCACGCCGGCCGCCCAGCAGTGCCTCGACAGTGATCGCCCTGACACGCTGATCCGCGCGCAGTCGGCGAGCGCCGCGCAGGAGGGCGTCAAGGTCACGCCCACGCTGCGGTTGCAGGATCGCCAGTCCGGCAAGACGCTGCTGCTGCATGGCCCGGTGGAAGGCGATGCGCTGCTGTCGGCCATCGACCTGCTGGCGGCCGGCGGCACCACCGACACTGCATCGAAGGAAATGCCTGCCGAGTCCCTCGGCGACATGCCCAGGTAGCCCCCGATCTTCAAGGCTACGCCGCGGCCTTGGCCGCGCTGATCGACCCCGTTCGCCTCGCATCCTTCGACGCGAACAGCCGCCGCGCTGCGGTGGCGGATGCCCGCTCTTCCATCGCTTGTTGTTCATCCCACGCGGGTCGCCCACGCCCGCAGGGGCGGCATGGCGTTCCGCACCTTCTATGGAGACTGCCATGCAACCCAAGACTCATGTTGTTGATGGTGTGACCTTCGTGGCCACGCCTTACCGCGCCGGAACCTTCGTCCGCGAGGATGTGTTCTGGCGCCAGTTCACGATCACCTGCCAAGGCTATATCGAGTACCCCGAGGACGATCGCGTTTTCGGGACCTGGTGGACACCTCACATCCTTGAGCTGGGCCAACACGGCCTGATCGAGGATGCCCTGGCCCTCGCAGCGGACGAGCTGTCAAAAGACGAGTTCGATCTGAGGTCGGAGATCGAGGCGCTGGACTTTCGGCCGGAACTGGTCCTGATCCGCGATTCGCTCGATCGGCTGGTTGTCACTGGCGAGGTGCAGTGCGGCGGCCGCATCCGCTGGTGCGAACCCACCGCCTCAGATGCGGAAGCCGCCGACGTCGCGAAGCAGGTCGATGACCTGCGCGGCGAGGCGTCCTACGAAGCTGGCTGGGACAACCACAGCACGGCCGAGCGCCTGCGCCTGCGCGCCCGCGTACTGGCCGGCCGGTTGGTCGATCCGTTCTGGCAAGTCCATGCCCGCCGCGCCATTCAGGCCTCGGCTGCGGGCGCCTGATTCCCACGGGAGCTTCGGCTCCCGTTTTTCCTCCTTGTGCCGCTTGCGAAAGCGGGGTGTGCGCGGTGCGCATTCCTTGTCGCAGCAGACATGCCTTCGGCGTTCGACTAGGGGCCTTGCTCTCATTTCCAGGACACCCGCCATGACGGCTCCCTTGTTCTATTCCATTCCGCGGCTGGGGGTCACGCGCATCGCGTGCGCGGGAGGACTTCTGCTGTGCCTGCTCTGCCAGACCGCATCGGCCGCCGACGTGCTCGTCGTGACCGACAGCCACCATCCCGTGCAGCCCGCTGCCGGCGCCCGCGTGGTCGAGCTGGACCTGCCCGAGCGCATCGAGGCCGAGCTGGCGGCCAGTCTGCCCAACGACCCCAACCGCGCAACCGCAATCGTGCAGCAGCGACTGCGTGATGGCGGCCAGGCTTTGCAACGACGCATCGGCAGCGCCTACCAGGGTGTGGCCGATGCCTGGGGGCTGGGCATCGCCAAGGTGCCCGCCGTAGTGGTCGATCGCCGCTACGTGGTCTACGGCGAGCCCGACGTGGCGCGTGCCGTGGCCCGCGTCGAAGCCCATCGGAGGACACAGCCATGAAGCGCCTGCTGTCGGCATCGTCGCGCCGCGCTCGCCTCGCCATCGCCTCGGTGCTGCTGGGCGGTGCGGCATCGAGCTTCGCGCTGAACACGGCCACCATCGTGTCGTCGGCCCTGTCGCCGGACTGCATCGAGTACCGCGTCGTCGGCATCTGCTACTGGCTGTTCTGCACCTGGACGGGCTGCACCGTGCGCACGTCGGTGAAGGTGCGGCACTACGTGCCGGACGCGGTGGTATCGAGCTACAGCAACACCGGCGAGAACCCCTGGGTCGAGGTGCGCGCGATGAGCACGCCGAACCCGACTGCGCAGGCTGGCGACGACGGCACGACGAACCACGACAACGAGAACAACCTCGCCAAGTTCAAGAACGCCGACGTCATCGGCCACCCCGGCGGCTACGTGTTCAGCCAATTCGCGAGTTCGTTCGGCTACTCGTGCGAGGGCGCAGGCACGGCCTTCATGCCGTACCTACTCAGCACGCTGGACACCATCGCCTGGCGCTACAACATCCCCGAAGCCTTCTACCCTGAAGCGCTCATTCCCGGCCGGCGCGAGATCGGCACGCGCACCGGCCTGAATCTGTGGGGCAATGTGTATGCGCGCGGGGGTTTCCTGCACCAGACCGATGACCACAAGAGCGGAGCCGTCGTCGCGCAACGCGCCGGCGACGTCGTAACGCGCCGCAACCAGATCCACGTGTATCAGCCGCTGCTCGCCAGCGCCCGCGACGGCTACTGGCCGGCCGGCGCGCTGATGGAGACCGATGCCTCGACGGGCAAGTGGCAACCGCTGACGCCCACGCTCTCGAACAGTTGCGTCGTCTTCCCGCACAGCGGAAGCCTCACGCAGGCGCAACAGGGCGATTACGCCTGGGCGCTGTGGCGGCCCTATGCCTGCTGCCAGCGCCGCGGCCAGGTCTTCCTCGGCAGCGTCGATTTCAACTGAGGTGTGCCCATGAAAACGTCTCTCTCCCGTCTCGTACAACGTGCCAAGCCCTACACGCTCAGCATCGCGCTCGCCTGCGCCGTCACCGCCGCGGCCGGCGTCGCGTGGGCGCAGACCCGCATCAACCCCACCGGCGTCGGCGTGAGCGGCAGCGTGATCGGCGACGACGTGCTCTACAGCATCGGCGGCGGCCGCGCCGTGTCCATGGGCGGCGCTGGGAACATGCAGAGCATCGGTGTGGGCATCGGCTGGAACAGCAACCTCATCTGCGGCGACATGAGCATCACGACGACGCTGCAGAACCAGTTGAACGGCATCACCAACGGCTTCCAGCAGATCATGAGCAACGTGATCCAGAGCGCGACCAGCGCCGTCGCCTCGTTGCCGGCGCTGATCATCCAGCGTGCCGATCCGGGCCTCTACAACCTGCTGACCAACGGCGTGCTGCAGGCCCGGCTCGACTTCGACCGCAGCAAGCTGACGTGCAAGGCGATGGCCAACCGGATGGCGGACATGGCGGGCGGCCAGGCGGGCTGGGACCAGCTCGCCGAAGGTTTCGCGCTGCGCGATGCGGTGAGCAGCACCGATGCGGTCTCCGCCGTGGAGCAAGCCGAATCCAACAAGGGCAACAACGGCGTGCCCTGGGTCGGCGGCAGCAACGCGGGCGGTTCGGGACAGGGCTCGATCAAGGTGGTTGGCGACGTGACCCGCGCGGGCTACAACCTGCTGAACAGCCGCGGCGTCACGGACACCTCGTCCATCCCGCGCGCATCCTGCGGCAACCGGCTGACGTGCCAAACCTGGTCCTCGCCGCAGGCCGCCGCGGACTTCGCAACCCGTGTGCTCGGCGAGCGCGAGCAACGCACTTGCGAGACCTGCACCAAGACGCAGACCACACCCGGCGTCGGCCTGACGCCGGTGATCCAGGAAGAGTACGAGACCAAGCTGCAGGCCCTGCAGGGCCTCGTGACGGGCTCGACGCCGATGACGGTGGCGAACCTCGAAGCCGCCGGCAGCAACTCGCTGCCGATCACCCGCGGCGTGATCGAGGCGCTGCGCGACGAGCCCGATCAAGACCTGCTCGGCAAGCGCCTGGCGTCCGAGGCCGCGCTGTCGAGCGTGCTGGAGAAGGCCTTGCTGTTGCAGCGCACGCTGCTGACCGGCAAGAAGGAGCCGAACGTCGCCGCCAACGAGCTGGCAGTGAAGGCGGTCGATCAGGAGAACAACGCGCTGGACCAGGAGATCAACAACCTCAAGACCGAGCTGGAGCTGCGGCGCACGCTGGCCGGCAATTCGGCGATGGCGATCGTGCAGCGGCACGGAACGCGCGCCGCCGGTTCACGCGGGATCTTCGAGGGCGATACCACGCGCGACCGGCTCAAGGAAGTGCAGAAGCCGAGGAACAACTGATGGTCACGCGCGCATGGACCTGGCTGCGGCCCGCCTGGTTGTTCAACCGGCGCGTGGCCGTCGCGCTGCTGTGGGTGCTGGCGGTTGCCGGCATTGCCGCGGGCGTGAACGTCGTCGGCCTGCGCGTCGTCGGCAGCATCGATGGCTGGGAGCGGTGGCTGCGCGAGCACTCGGCCCACTTCCTGATGTGGCGGCTGCTGGTCTACGCGGCCACGGCCTACGGCTGGTGGTGGATGCGTCGGCGCCTGCGCGAGCGCGAGCCTTCGCCCGAGGTGCACCAGCGCCTGCTGCGCGTCGAGATCGCGGCCGTCGTCACCCTCGTGCTGCTCGAAGGCAGCCAACTGCTGCGCAGCGGCTGAACCGCCGAAGGCGAGGAGCACGCCATGACCCTCTACACGACCGACTACCTGGAGTATTACCTGACGCTCGTCGGGTGGATCGTCAACAACGGCATCTGGAACATTCTCGTGGCCAGCGGCGTGTTTGCGCTGCCCTTCGTAGTGATCGTCGTGCAGGAGTGGCTGCGCGCACGCGCCGAAGGCGCCGACGAGGGCAACAAGGGCGTGCTGTCCTCGATGCGCATTGAGAACCGCGTGTGGGTGGCGATCGTCGTCATCCTGTTCGCCGGCATCCCCTTCATCCCGGTCGATCTCAGCACGATCAAGTTCGACACAACGCGCTCGGCGCAGTGCCAGGTCAGCGTCCCGCAGCCCAACGACACGGGCTGGTCGAACGCTTACACCACGCTGAACAACCAGAGCGCATTGGTGCCGGTGTGGTGGTTCTTTATGCACTCGATCTCGAAGGCGGTGACGGGCGGCGCGGTAGCGGCGATCCCCTGCGGCACGGACCTGCGGCAGATGCGCATGGACGTGGACGCCACGCGCATCGATGACCCGGTGCTGGCCCAGGAGGTCGGCGACTTCGTGCACGACTGCTACGGGCCGTCGCGGGCCAAGCTGTTCATGAGCCGGCCCACGCTTTCCGACGAGCAGATGAACGACGTCACCTGGATCGGGTCGAGCTACTTCTTGGGCAACACGGGCTTCTACGACACGTACCACTCCAACACGCCCCGCACGGCCTGGCCCTACGACGCGACACGCGATGCGGGGCTGGCCCAGGTGGACAGCGGCGGGGGCTACCCCACATGCCGGCAGTGGTGGTCAGACGGCAACAGCGGCCTGCGCGCGCGCCTGCTGGCCCAGGTCGATCCGGACCTGTTGACGCGCATCGGCCGCTGGGCGGGCTTCCTGTCACAGGCGGAGATGAACGACTCGGTGATCCGGGCCGTGGTGTCGCCGCGGCAGCAGAAGATGAACCAGGGTTCGGTCTACACCGACTACGGCGGGCAGATCGAGAAGACGCTGCCCAACATCGTGACGCGCGGCGCCGGCGACCTCGGGATGACGATGGGCTCGCTCGGCTTCTTCCCGGCGATGGACGTAGTGCGCCAGGCGCTGCCGATGGTGCTGTCACTGCTCAAGATGGCGCTGGTCGTCTGCATCCCGCTGGTGCTGGTCTTCGGCACCTACGAGCTGAAGGCGCTGGTCGCGGTGAGCTGTGTGCAATTCGCGCTGTTCTTCGTGGACTTCTGGTTCCAGCTCGCGCGCTGGCTCGACTCCACCATCCTCGATGCGCTCTACGGCTGGGGGTTCGGCGCAAACCGGCCACACAGCAACTTCGATCCGCTGATCGGGCTGAACAACGCCTTCGGAGACATGCTGCTGAACTTCGTGATGGCGACGATGTTTCTTGTGCTTCCCAGCTTGTGGGTCACTGCACTCGGTTGGGTGGGCGTTCGCGTGGGCGGCGCGCTTCAGGGCTTGGCCAACGGGACCAGGGAAGCCGGTCAAGCAGGCAGCAGGGGTTCAAACATGCTGATCAGCGCCGCCAAGAAGTAGCTCGGGCCACGGATCTGCATCAGTCGTCTTTGAATCGAGGGTCTGGATCATCGTCGTAAGACGCCGGGTGATAGAACAGGCCCTGACGGTGATCGACTTCCTCCGCTTTACGACCGAGAAAGTCAGAATCATCTTCGTCGTGGTCTGGTCGCGCCATCCACGCTACGGCCGCCAGACCAAGGATTAGCAGGGCCAGCCAGAACGCGCTGTAGAGCAACACAGCAAGGACAGCGAGCTTGACGACCAGCAACACGGTCTTGGCAGCGCCAGGCGCCCATCCGCGAGAGAGCAGCCAACCATTGGCCCGCCGATCTAGACGCGCACAGCCTCGCCAGGCCCGACCCAGCGTGTGGCCGAGGCGTTCTGCGAAGGTGGTCTGTGCGGCGGTCTTCACGGTGGCTACCTCATGGTCGTCCTGTGCGCTGCTCGTTTGATTGAATCCTGCATGGGTTTTCAAATCATGGTGGAAATTATGTGCAATATCTAATCATGCCAAACGCCAACCTGAATCCGTGGCCCCACCTCGTAGAACAGCACACCCTGCGGGTGAGCTGCGCAGGAGTTGAGTCCGGGATTGAGGTTGGGATTGCCGGGGTCGCCCGACAATTGGGCGATGCGCCGAATCGAAGTCAAGCAACTGGATTACGACCTGACGCCCGTTGGCGGGCTGGCCTTGGTGGGCCACTACCTGAAGGCGCTGGGGCCGCAGTGGACGGCGCTGGAGCGGGCGCTGCCGGTGCGCGCCGGCGTGAGCAACAGCGACGTGTTGCGCAGCTACCTGGGGCTGCTGGCGCAGGGCAAGAGCGACTTCGACGCGGTGGAGAACTACCGGGGTGACAAGTTTTTCAAGGAATCGCTGGGCATAGGGCTGCTGCCGTCGAGCCCAACGCTGCGCCAGCGCCTGGACGGGCAAGCCCAGGCCTTGTTCGAGCATGTGCCCGGGATGATTGAGCGGCTGCTGGGCAGCCAGCGGCCCGACTACGGCGTGCTGCCCTGCGGCTGGTTGCCGCTGGACGTGGACACCTTCGCGATGGACAACGGCGGCACGCGCAAGGAAGGCGTGGGGCGCACCTACGCCGGGGTGGACGGCTACTGCCCGCTGGCGGCCTATCTGGGCGCACACGGCTTCTGCCTGGAATTGGCGCTGCGCCCTGGCGTGCAGCACTCGGCGCGTGAGACCGACTTCAACCTCGAACGAGTGATCCCGATGGCCCAGCGCCTGAGCGCGGGCGGACCGAAGGCGCCGATCCTGGCGCGGCTGGACGCCGGCTTCGACTCGGTCGCGCTGATGCGCAGCATCGAGGCCTGCAACCAGGCCGGGCAGCCGCAGGTGGACTGGCTGATCAAGTGGAACCCACGCAGCGTGGACCGCGCCGCGCTGCTGGCGCGGCTGGACGTCGACGCCAACACCCAGTGGCACCAGCCGCGCGAAGGCAAGCGCGTGACGGTGTGGGAAGAGGCCCTGCAGATCGAAGACATCAGCCGACCACTGCGTCGCGTGCTCAGGCTGGTCGAGCGCACCATTGACCGACACGGCCAACAGTTGATCGTTCCCGAGATCGACCTCGAAGGCTGGAGCACCAGCCTGAGTGCAGAGCCGTTCAACGCCGAGAAGATCATCGCGCTGTACGCCGACCACGGCACACACGAGCAGTTCCACGCCGAGTTCAAGACCGACCTGGACCTGGAGCGGCTGCCTTCGGGCAAGTTCGACACCAACTACCTTGTGTGCCAGCTCGCGGCGCTGGCGATGGACATCCTGCGCCTGATGGGCCAGCGCGGCCTGCTGGGGCCGGATGCACCGGTGCGCCACGCGGCCAAACGCAGGCGCATCAAGACGGTGATACAGGAGTTGATCTACCGCGCAGGCCGGATCATCGAGAGCGGGCGCAGACTGATCCTGGGACTGGGCGCCAACGACCGGGCGGCCCAGGCATTCGAGCGGCTCAACGGCGAGCTGTTTGCTGCAGCCTGCGGCTGAAGCGAAGAGGCCTGGTGCCAGGCGAGCCCACTCACGGATCCCGAAATACGCGCACCGCGCACGTTGCGGCGTGGTCGATGCAGCGGGAACAGCGGCCAGACCCGCATCCGACGCGCCGCGCACGCAACTAAACGCCACGAGGCGACCGAATTGAGCACCGTCGGCGTGGAAAACAACGCTGTTCATGGCCGGCGTACGACGAACTCGCTCAGGCGGGTATCGGGGTCACGGATTCAGGGCCAAGGCAAGCGGCGTGTCAGCCTTTGTGCTGGCCCAGCCAATCGGCTTTGCTCGCTGCCACCAGCGCCGCCCAATCGTCCGGCGGGTTGCCGCGTCCCAGCATCTTCTCGAACACGGCGTAGGGGTCGGACTTGCTGCCCGCCGACCGCAAGGTCTGCTCGTCGTTGACCCAGGCGTACACGATGACCTTCGCCTTCGAGTCGTAGCGGAAGAACAGCCGATACCGTCGTCCGAGCTTGGCTCGCCGCCAGTGGCGATAGTCCGGTCCCATGGTGTTGCCCTGACGATACTCGTCGCGTGCCGGATCGCTCGGCACCACGTCTTGCATCAATTGCACCAAGGCCCGGAAGAACTTGACGTTGGCGTTGGACGCAAAGCCTTCCGAGTCGTTCTCTTGCGCACGCAGCACGGCTGCGCGCAGCTTCATCAACTGCTCGATCAGGTTATCGTGAAACAGCAGCGTCCAGCCATGCTGCTGCATCAGATTTCCACGTCCTCATCGAAGTCATCGCCCAAGACAACCTTGTGGCCTGCATGCTCCAGCATCGTGCGAGCCAAATCCTCGGGCAGGCCGCGGATGTTCCGGCCAGCCTCGATGTCGTGAGCCAGCAGGGTCAGGAACGCGGCGATGGCAGGGTCTTCATGCTCGGCATCGGCACGGGTCACGACCACTTCGCCGCCGCGAAGGTCGAACGCCACCTTGCCGCCGGTGTCCACGCCCAGCACCTGCCGGATGGACTTGGGCAGCGTGATCTGACCCTTGGAGGTCAGCGTCGCGACTTCGTGGATTTCGGGCATGGCGGCACTCCTGATGGCAATGCCTGGATGGTAAGGAAGTTTCCTTACGCTGTCAATGTGAGGGCGCATAGTGCTGTTTCCGGGTGTATGAATCCAGCTCCATCGTAGGGACGGCACAGCCAGCCTTCCCGCATCAATCCGCCTTGGGCCAGGCCCGCATTGGTTGTGGCTGGCTCGCCTCGGTTGCCCTATATCCAAAGGCTTCCAAAAGGCCAAAGGGCTGGGGAAGGGGCAAGGGAATGGGGCCAAGGGGAATGGCCCTACCCGAAAAGGCCAAAAGGCTCTCCCGACCCGCCCGCCGTCCGGGGTTCGCCATGCTCTCGCTGTTCCAACGCAAACGGCCGCCGTCTACCTCTGGCGCCGCGCCGACACCCACACCTCCCGCCAATCCCGGCAAAGGGCTGATGCGGCCGGAGCCGGCCGCATCGCTGCTGGCGACACCACGCCGGCAGCGGCTGCTGGAACACATCTGGCAGCGCACCTCGCTATCGCGCCGCCAGTTCGCCACGCTGTATCTCGGCCCGCTGGAGCGCTACGCCGAACTGGTCCAGCAGTTCCCGGCGTCCGAATCGCATCACCATGCCTATCCGGGTGGCATGCTGGACCATGGCCTAGAGATCGTCGCCTACGCCCTGAAGCTGCGGCAGTCGCACCTGCTGCCCGCCGGCACCACGCCGGAGGCACAAGCGGCCCAGGCCGAAGCCTGGACGGCCGGCACCGCCTATGCGGCGCTGTTGCACGACGTTGGCAAGGTCGCCGTCGATCTGCACGTGGAGTATGCGGACGGCACGGTCTGGCATCCCTGGCACGGCCCGCTGCGGCGGCCGTACCGCTTCCGCTATCGCAAGGAGCGCGAGTACCGGCTGCACAGCGCCGCCACCGGACTGCTCTACGCCCGGCTGCTCGATCCAGGCATCTTCGACTGGCTCGCCGACTACCCCGACCTGTGGGCCGCGCTCCTGTACGTGCTGGCCGGCCAGTACGAGCACGCTGGCACGCTCGGCGAGTTGGTCGTGCAGGCCGACCAGGCCTCGGTAGCCCAGGAACTCGGCGGCGATCCCAGCAAGGCACTGGCGGCACCCAAGCACGCCCTGCAGCGCAAGCTGCTCGATGGCCTGCGCTTCCTGCTGCGCGAGGAATTCAAGCTGAACCAGCCCCAGGCTTCGGACGGCTGGCTGACCCAGGATGCATTGTGGCTGGTGAGCAAGACCGTCTCGGACAAGCTGCGCGCTCATCTGCTGCAGCAAGGCATCGACGGCATCCCGGTCAGCAACACGGCGGTGTTCAACGTGTTGCAGGACCACGGCATCGCTTTGCCCACGCCGGACGGCAAGGCGATCTGGAAGGCCACGGTCGCGAGTGATGCCGGCTGGTCGCACAGCTTCACGTTCCTGAAGCTCTCGCCCGCGCTGATTTGGGAGGCGACCGAGCGTCCCGAGCCCTTCGCAGGACAGGTGCGGGTCGAACAAGAACAGGGCGAACCGGCGCAGCAGAGTCCCGCGCCCGGTACGCCCTACGTTGCGCAAGGACCGGCGCTGGCAAGCACGGCGCCGCTTGCGCCCGCGGACAACGGCGTCGGTGCGCTGCTCGATCTGCTGGACGCGATACCCGCCGCCTCGGTGCTACCGAGCGTGCCCGAGTTGGCGGCCGACACCGAGGACGAAGCTGTCGTTGCTGCGGTAGCCCCCACAGCTTCGGTCGCGCCCGTCGCGCAGCCCCAGCGCCGGGCCGAGCCTCCCAGCGAGGACTTCATGGCCTGGCTGACTCAGGGCGTGCAGACCCACAAGCTCATCATCAACGATGCCAAGGCCCTGGTGCATACCGTCGTCGGCACGGCCTACTTGGTCAGCCCCGGCGTCTTCCAGCGCTACGCGCAGGAACATCCGCACGTTGCGACCGTCGCCCGGCAGGAGAAGCTGGAGGCATGGCAGTGGGTGCAGAAGCGCTTCGAGAAGCTGGGGCAGCACCGCAAGCAGGCTAGCGGACTCAACATCTGGGCTTGCGAGGTCACGGGGCCGCGCAAGACTCGGCGGCTACACGGCTACCTGCTGGCCAACCCCGGCGCACTGTTCGGGGAAATACCGCCTGACAACCCATATCTAAGCCTCGCCAGCGAAGCCCCGAAGCGCAAAAATTCCCCAGGTAAGCGCGATACCGATAGCGAGCAGTAGGGATAGGGCACGGCCGCGCGTCGGGCCGACTTCAATCCTCGGACTTGGAAGCCGGTTCGGCCAGCTTGGCCTCGGTCAAGGCCATCAAGTGGGCAGAACTGCACTTCAGCGCGCGGGCGATCTTGAGGATCAGGGGGAGTGTGGGGACATGCTCGCCGCGCTCGATCTTTCCCATGTGCGAGCGTTCGATGCCGGCCATGTGAGCCAGCGTTTCCTGGGCGATGCCCTGGCTGGTTCTCTCATGGCGAACGGCGGCCCCAAACGCGATGGCAGGTTCTGCTTCGTAGGTGGTCGTGCCGCTCGGTCGGCCTCTCTGAATCGGACGCTTCTGCATTAGCAAAAGCGTCGGGCATGGCTCCGATATAAACCACGTTAAACTTAACTCAGATGGACGGCTGCACGGTTCATGCTTTCGTCGCCACCAGCTTTCTACCCTGGGAGGATGCAGCTCCGTGACATCAAGCGACGCCGCCACCATCCGGGTGGCCGTAGTGGGCGACTGGGTGCCCTCACAACTCGCCGACGTGCTGGCGCTTCAGCGCTCCCAGGAGCCCGAAACAACCGCCGCTCTGGTTGCATGTTCCGCTGCGGAGCCGGCCCGAGCGCCGTCACCAGGCAGTCGCATCGACTTCGCAGTGTCCATGATTGAGTTGGACTGGCCAGGCTGGGTGTGCGAGCCGCTGTGGACCGACAGGCTCGCGGTCGCCGTTGCCAAACGCTCCCACCTCTTGGCCTACCGCGAAGTGCCTCGCAATGAGTTGCCGAAGCAGCCAGTGATCTGCGCCCAGTCAACTGCCCGTGAACCCTGGGATGCCGTGGTGCACTGCATGCTCGTCGACACGCCACAGGACCAGGGATCGCGAGTCAGCACCTTCGACATGGCGATGACACTCGTCGCCGCTGGATACGGCATCGCCATCGCGCCCGTTGCTCGGCTGGCGGGCTACCAGTGCAGAGGCATTGCAATGCGGCCGCTTGCGAACGCACCAACGATCGTGATGGCTTACCTGCTTCACCCCTGTGCGTCATTGGCGGGCCACCAGCAGAGATTCGCACGTCGCGCCCGCTTGATGTCAGGCGCAAAGAACCAAAGCGCAGAGCAACCAAGGATGAACAAGGCCGGCAGGTCGGAATGAGCACTACCGAGCAGCATACGGCTCAGCTACCCGCTCGTTCTCGTCGATGCGCAACTGCTTGCCCAAGGCGGGAAATGCGCGTTGAGCACAGCCTTCACGATCACAGAGCTTGCAGCCGGGGCCAATGGGTGTTGCGCTGCCAGGTTCGCCCAAATCCAGTCCCTTGGCATAGACGAGTTGGCTGGCATGCCGAAGGTCGCAACCCAGGCCAATCGCAAACTCTCTACTCGGTGAGCCATAGCCGCCCGTGGGTCGAGATTCGCAATGGGCAATCCATAAGTAGCTTCGCCCATCCGGCATGCCAGCGATCTGCGTGAGTACGCGGCCTGGTCGGGCGAAGGCCTCATAGACGTTCCACAGCGGGCAGGTGCCGCCGCTGCGAGAGAAGTGAAAGTCCGTGGCCGACTGGCGCTTGGAGATGTTGCCGGCGCGGTCCACGCGAACGAAGAAGAACGGCACGCCACGGGCCTCGCGGCGCTGCAGCGTGGACAGGCGGTGGCACACCGTCTCGAAGCTCACGCCGAAGCGGCGGGCCAGCAGCGCGATGTCGTACCGCAATTCCTGGGTGGCGGCGAGGAACCGGCCGTAGGGCAGCACTAGCGCCCCAGCGAAGTAGCTGGCTAAGCCAATGCGGGCCAATGCCACCGCCTCGGTGCTAAAGGCGTTGGAGGCAACAAGCCGGTCAATCTCCGCGCCGGCCTCCAGGTAAGCGAGTTGGGTCGCGAGTTGGAACGCGCGCTGACCGGCGGAAAGCGTGTCGGACAGCAGTAGCAGGCGCTGGGCGGGCTCGAAGCGTCGCAGTCGCTCCTCCGGCAGGCTTTGCACCTGGATGCGGTGTGCGGCGAGCAAGTGGGCTTCCAACTTGGGTGCCAGGTCCTGCGTGCTGTCGGCAACGCCGAGTTGGGAGGACAGCGCCTCGGCAGCGCGATCCAATTCGTCCATGTGGTTGTGGTGGGCGTAGAAGAAGTCGCGCACCTCCTCGTGCGGCCCTTGGCTGGCCGCCAAGCCGCTGTCGCGGTCGCCTAGCCCCAAGCTCGCAAGACGTTGCTCGGCCCCACGGGCGCGACTTTGAAGACGCAGCAGCAACTGGGCCATTGCTGGCATCTGCTGCGCGAGCGTGCGCAGTTCGGCATCCGGCACGCCGCCCGGCACGGCGACCTCGGTCACGATCTCATGAAGTTGTGCGAACAGCCGGGCCTCATCGTCCTCGGAGAAGAACTGTAGGTCGATGCCCAGCGACGACTGCAGGCGCAGCAGCACGGCAACGCTCAGGGGGCGCTCGTTGTTTTCAAGCTGATTCACGTAGCTCGGCGAGAGCTTGAGCACTTGTGCCAGGGCTACCTGGGTCAGGCCACGCTGCTCTCGCAGCGTCTTGAGCTTCACGCCCAGAAAGGTCTTGCGCATAAGAATGGGGCTCTGAATATTCGCAAATATCGCAAACTGCATCAAAAACCTTCGCATTCATTGGCAATTTTAGTCATTGAGTACCAAAGAAGTGGATGCGAAGATTGCGAATAATACGACTTTCCCTCCCCACCATGGACTGGATCAAGACTTTGGCTTCCACACCGCTGAACGAGTTGAACCGCACTGAGCTGGTGCTGCCTCAGCAATCCAACCACTACGGCACGCTCTTCGGTCCTGAGGCCTTGTCGATGCTCGGCAAGACCGCGTATCTAGCCGCTGCACGCTTCAGTCGTCAGTCAGTCGTGATGGCCGCATCGCGTGGCATCGAGTTCCTGGCCCCGATCGCCATCGGCTCGCTGTTGCACCTGCATGCGCGCGTCACGCGGCTGGGCCGCAGCTCAATGACGGTGGACGTGCGCGCCGCGCTGGATGCGGCGCCCGGCACCAAGCCGCAAGAAGTGCTGCGCGCCAGCTTCGAGATGGTGTCTGTCAACGCCAATGGCCGTCCGGTGCCGCTGGAGCCCCGCGATGACGGCCTGATGCCCGCAGCTCTGAACGATCAAGCCCACTGAATTTCCTGGAGAACATGCCCATGAGCGAAACCCCGACCACCGGCTTCAAGCCGAAGAAATCTGTGGCGCTGTCCGGCGTGACGGCCGGCAATACCGCGCTGTGCACCGTCGGCCGCAGCGGCAACGACCTGCATTACCGCGGCTACGACATCCTGGACATCGCCGAGGTCTGCGAGTTCGAGGAGATCGCCCACCTGCTGGTGCACGGCAAGCTGCCCACGCGCGCCGAGTTGCGCGCCTACAAGGCCAAGCTCAGGGCCATGCGCGGCTTGCCTGCCAGTGTGAAAGAGTCGCTGGAACGCTTGCCCGCTGGCGCCCACCCGATGGACGTGATGCGCACCGGCGTGTCGGCGCTGGGCTGCATCCTGCCCGAGAAGGACGACCACAGCCTGCCC
Organism: Rubrivivax sp.; assembly: GCA_022843905.1. Classification (GTDB taxonomy): domain Bacteria; phylum Pseudomonadota; class Gammaproteobacteria; order Burkholderiales; family Burkholderiaceae_C; genus Rubrivivax. The sequence goes on along the minus strand of JALHMT010000070.1, from coordinate 6,708 downwards.
GGCGCCCGCGACATCGCCGACCGGCTCATGGCCAGCCTGGGCTCCATGCTGCTGTACTGGTATCACTGGAGCACGCAGGGCCGCCGCATCGAGGTGGAGACGGACGACGACTCCATCGGCGGCCACTTCCTGCGTCTGCTGCACGGCACGACGCCGCCTGAGAGCTGGGTGCGCGCCATGCACACGTCGCTCAACCTCTATGCCGAGCATGAGTTCAACGCTAGCACCTTCACCGCGCGCGTCATCGCCGGCACGGGCAGCGACATGTACTCGTCCATTGCCGGCGCCATCGGCGCGCTGCGCGGCCCCAAGCATGGTGGCGCCAACGAGGTGGCCTTCGAGATTCAGAAGCGCTATGACAACCCGAACGAGGCTGAGGCGGACATCCGCCGCCGCGTGGAGGCCAAGGAGGTGGTCATCGGCTTCGGCCACCCGGTCTACACCGTCAGCGACCCGCGCAACGTCGTCATCAAGGGCGTGGCCAGGAGCCTATCGGACGAGGCGGGCTCCACCAAGATGTTTGACATCGCAGAACGGCTGGAGTCAGTCATGTGGGACGTCAAGAAAATGTTCCCCAACCTCGACTGGTTCAGCGCCGTCAGCTATCACATGATGGGCGTGCCCACGGCGATGTTCACGCCTCTGTTCGTCATCTCCCGCACCAGCGGTTGGGCCGCGCACGTCATCGAGCAGCGCGTGGACAACAAGATCATTCGCCCCAGCGCGAATTACACCGGCCCTGAAGACCAGCGCTTCGTGCCCATTGACGAACGCGCATGAGTTCCCAGTTCCGCAAGCCCCTGCCCGGCACGGCGCTGGACTGGTTCGACGCCCGCGAAGCTGTTGACGCGATCCGCCCGGGCGCGTGGGCGATGCTGCCCTACACAGCGCGTGTCCATGCCGAGAACCTGGTCCGATGCGCGGACCCCGAACATCTGAACAGCTACCTGCTGCAACTCATAGAGCGCCGACGTGACCTGGACTTCCCATGGTTCCCGGTTCGCGTGGTCTGTCACGACATCCTAGGTCAGACTGCGTTAGTGGACCTGGCCGGTTTGCGTGACGCGATCGCGGCCCAAGGCGGCGACCCGGCCGCGGTGAACCCCGTCGTGCCTGTGCAGCTCATTGTGGACCATTCGCTGGCCGTGGAGTGCGGCGGCTTCGACCCCGATGCCTTCCGCAAGAACCGTGAAATCGAGGACCGCCGCAATGAGGACCGTTTCCACTTCATCGAGTGGACCAAGTCGGCCTTCGACAACGTGGACGTCATCCCGGCGGGCAACGGCATCATGCACCAGATCAACCTGGAGAAGATGTCGCCGGTGGTTTATGTCCGCGAGGGCGTGGCCTTCCCGGATACCTGCGTTGGTACCGACAGCCACACACCGCACGTCGACGCCTTGGGCGTCATCGCCGTGGGCGTGGGCGGGCTGGAGGCGGAGAACGTCATGCTGGGCCGCGCATCGTGGATGCGGTTGCCGGACATCGCTGGCGTCGAGCTGACCGGCTGCCGCCAACCAGGCATCACGGCGACCGACATCGTGCTGGCGCTGACTGAGTTCCTGCGCCAGCAGAAGGTCGTGGGTGCCTACCTGGAGTTCTTCGGTGAAGGCGCCGAGAGCCTGTCCATCGGAGACCGCGCGACCATCGCCAACATGTGCCCTGAGTACGGCGCGACCGCCGCTCTGTTCTATATCGACTCGCAGACCATCGACTACCTGAAGCTCACCGGCCGAGACGACGCGCAGGTGCGCCTCGTAGAGCACTACGCTCGCACGGCAGGTTTCTGGGCCAGCGAACTGAAAGCGGCCCAGTATGAGCGCACGTTGCGCTTTGACCTCGGCAGTGTGGTACGCAACATGGCCGGTCCGTCCAATCCACACCGCCGGCTGCCGACCTCGGCGCTCCGCGAGCGAGGCATCGCGGTGGATTTGGACAAGGCTCACGCCCAGGAGGCGCGGGGCCAGATGCCCGATGGCGCTGTCATCATCGCGGCGATCACGAGCTGCACGAACACCAGCAACCCGCGCAACGTCATCGCCGCCGGCTTGCTGGCGATGAAAGCCAACCGCCTGGGCCTCGTGCGTAAGCCATGGGTCAAGACCTCGCTGGCGCCGGGCTCAAAGGCCGTGGAGCTGTACCTGAAGGAGGCCGGGCTGCTGCACGAACTGGAAAAGCTCGGCTTCGGCATCGTCGCCTTCGCCTGCACAACCTGCAATGGCATGAGCGGCGCGCTGGACCCGAAGATCCAGCAGGAGATCATCGACCGCGATCTGTACGCCACTGCCGTGCTGTCCGGCAACCGCAACTTCGACGGCCGCATCCATCCCTACGCGAAGCAGGCTTTCCTCGCGTCTCCGCCGTTGGTCGTCGCATACGCGTTGGCTGGCACGGTGCGTTTCGACATCGAAAACGATGTACTGGGCACCGTGGACGGACGAGAAGTACGCCTGAAGGATCTCTGGCCCGCTGACGAGGAGATCGACGCAGTGGTGCGTACCGCCGTGAAGCCGGAGCAATACCGCGCGGTCTACGACCCAATGTTTGCCATCCGCCCCGTGGAGGCCGAGCGCGCCGCGCCGCAATACAACTGGCGCCCGCAGTCCACCTACATCCGCCGCCCCCCGTACTGGGACACTGAAGGCGTCGGCGCGCTGGCCGCCAACCCGCGCACGCTCACCGGCATGCGGCCACTAGCCATCCTGCCCGACAACATCACGACCGACCATTTGTCACCGTCCAACGCCATCCTGCTCGACTCGGCGGCCGGCGAATACTTGGCAAAGATGGGTCTGCCCGAGAAGGACTTCAACTCTTACGCTACCCACCGCGGCGACCACCTCACCGCGATGCGCGCCACTTTCGCCAACCCGACGCTGAAGAACGAGATGGTACGCAACGACGATGGCAGCGTGCGCGCGGGCTCGCTGGCGCGCGTGGAACCCGAAGGTCGCGTCATGCGCATGTGGGAGGCTATCGAGAGCTACCTGACCCGCCGCCAGCCGCTCATCGTCATCGCCGGCGCCGACTATGGCCAGGGTTCGTCGCGCGACTGGGCGGCCAAAGGAGTGCGCCTGGCCGGCGTCGAGGTCGTGGTGGCCGAGGGCTTCGAGCGCATCCACCGCACCAACCTGATCGGCATGGGCGTGCTGCCGCTGGAGTTCCAGTCCGGTACCAATCGGCTGACGCTGGGTCTCGACGGCAGCGAGACCTTCGACGTCATCGGCGAGCGCACGCCGCGGGCCGTCCTGACGCTGCGCATTCGCCACAAGAACGGCGAGACCGCCTCCGTGCCGGTGAAGTGCCGGCTGGACACCGCCGAGGAAGTCTCGGTCTACGAAGCCGGCGGCGTGCTGCAGCGCTTCGCGCAAGACTTCCTGGCCGCACGGAAGACCCCCTGAGGACGACATGACGCATCCCGCACAGATTCGCATTCCCGCCACCTATATGCGCGGCGGCACCAGCAAGGGTGTGTTCTTCCGCCTGCAGGACTTGCCCGAGCCCTGCCAGCAGCCAGGTCCTGCGCGAGACCAACTGCTGCTGCGCGTGATCGGCAGCCCGGACCCCTACGGCAAGCAGATCGACGGCATGGGCGGCGCCACGTCGTCCACGTCCAAGACCGTCATCGTGGCGCCGCCGACAAAACCCGGCCATGACGTGGACTACCTGTTCGGCCAGGTTTCCATCGACGGCGCCTTCGTGGACTGGTCTGGCAACTGCGGCAACCTGTCCGCCGCGGTCGGTCCGTTCACCATCGCGAGCGGCCTGATGCCGGCCGACCGCGTGCCCGAAAACGGCATCTGCACGGTGCGCATCTGGCAGGCCAACATCGGCAAGACCATAGTGGCCCATGTGCCCATCACAAACGGCCAAGTGCAGGAGACTGGCGACTTCGAGTTAGACGGCGTCACCTTCCCGGCCGCCGAGGTGCAACTCGAATTTCTCGACCCCGCTGACGAAGGCGATGACGACAGTGGCGGTGCGATGTTCCCCACGGGCCGACTTGTCGATGACCTGGAAGTGCCGGGCATCGGTACGTTCAAGGCCACGCTCATCAATGCCGGCATTCCCACCATCTTCCTGAACGCGCAGGACATCGGCTACACCGGCACCGAGTCGCAGGATGCGATCAACGGCGACGCCCTGGCGTTGTCCCGTTTCGAGACCATCCGGGCCCGGGGCGCTGTGAAGATGGGCCTCATCCGCGATGTGGCCGAGGCAGCCCAGCGCCAGCACACACCCAAGGTCGCTTTCGTGGCACCGCCGGCCAGCTACACGGCCTCCAGTGGCAAAGCCATTGAGGCCGGTGATGTGGACTTGCTCGTGCGCGCGATGTCCATGGGCAAACTGCACCACGCCATGATGGGCACGGCAGCCGTGGCCATCGGCACGGCGGCCGCCATCCCCGGCACACTGGTCAATCTCGCAGCCGGCGGCGGCGAGCGTCATGCCGTGCGCTTCGGCCATCCATCCGGCACGCTGCGGGTTGGTGCCGAGGCCCGGCAGGTCGATGGCCAGTGGACCGTCACCAAGGCCGTTATGAGCCGCAGCGCTCGCATCCTGATGGAAGGCTGGGTGCGTGTACCCAGCGACAGTTTCTAAACACGGAATTCCAGATGTCTACCCGCAAGCAACTCAAGTCCCTCGTCGGCGCGCGCCGTGGCGTGCTCGTGCCGGGCGCTTTCAACGCCTTGTCCGCTAAGGTCATAGAAGACCTCGGTTTCGAGGCTCTGTATGTCACCGGCGCCGGCGTCACCAACATGTGGTTTGGCATGCCTGACCAGGGCTTCATGGGCTTAGCCGAGATCGCCAACCACACGGCTCGCATCCGCGATGCCGTGAGCCTGCCGCTCATCGTTGATGCCGATACCGGCTTCGGCAATGCGCTGAACGTGTATCACTCCGTGCGCACGCTAGAGCGTGCCGGTGCCGACTGCATCCAACTCGAAGACCAGGTTGCCCCTAAGCGCTGCGGCCATTTCTCGGGTAAGGAGGTTATCTCCACCGAGGAGGCCGTCAGCAAGATCCAAGCTGCCGTAGATGCGCGTCGTGATGCCGACTTCATGGTCATGGCCCGCACCGATGCTGCCGCCACGCTGGGCTTCGAGGCTGCCATCGAGCGCGCACAGAAGTTCGCCGAGGCGGGTGCGGACATTCTGTTCGTCGAAGCCGTCACGAAGGAGGACGAAGTGCGAGCGTTGCCCCAGCGGCTGTCCACGCCTCAGCTCATGAACATGGTCATCGGCGGCAAGACGCCCATCTTCAGGGCCGAGGAACTAGGACGTTTGGGCTACGGCATCGTGCTGTACGCCAACGCGGCTCTCCAGGGTGCCGTGATGGGCATGCAAAAGGCGCTGACTGCGCTGCGTGACGACAAGCAGGTTCTTGAGTCGAGCGGCTTGGTTGCATCCTTCGCCGAGCGTCAGCGCCTGGTTGGCAAACCGCAATGGGACGAGCTTGAACGTCGCTACACCTGAGAGAGCCATCAAGGTGGACAACTCGTTGCCTCGCGGCGTCGCTGGCCGCGCGGCAAACAACACGATCTAAGCAGGAGGTGATCGCAACACCAGCCGCTCGCATGGGTTTGAAATCAAATGGGTTGGAACGGCGGAGCCAGAACAACGAACAAGGAGGCCGCCATGGAACTGAGACTACTGCGCTACTTCGCGGCGGTGGCCGAGGAGTTGCACCTGGCGCGCGCTGCCGAGCGGCTGGGCATCGACCAGTCGCCTCTGTCGCGTGCGATGCGTGACCTCGAAAAGCTGCTGGGCGTAGCGCTGTTCGACCGTAGCAGCCGCCAGACGCGTCTGACCTGGGCCGGCCAGGTGCTGCTCGTGGAGTGCCGCCGCGTTCTGGCGACCGTCGATCAGGCGATCAAGGCCACCAAGGGCGCCGCGCAGGGCTACCAGAACTACGTGCGCATCGCCATCTGCGACAGCTTGGCCCAGCCGCGCATCGCCACCTTGCTCGCGCGCAGCCGCGAGGAAGAACCGGAACTGGAGATTCGCGTCTTCGAGCTGCCATTCTCACAGCAGCTCAAAGGGTTACACACCGACCTGCTGGACGTGGGCTTTGCGCTGTCGGCGGCGGTCAACCATGGCTTGGTGGCCGAGCTGGTGTGGACCGATCCGCTATCGGTGATCGTGCCGGCGCGGCACCCGCTGTTGGCACACACGCAGGTCAAGCTCGCCGACGCGCTGAAATTCCCGCTGGTGCTGTGCCACCCGGACGCGGCCTCGGGATGCCACGACCAGATCAAGGCGGTGCTCGATGATGCCGGGCTGCCGCTGAAAGTTGTGGACCACGTGACCAGCCTGGGGGTGATGCTGACCCTCGTGGGCGCCGGCTACGGCATCGGTTTCGCTATCGCTTCGCAGGTGCAGGCGCTGAATCGGCCGGACATTGCGACACGGCCGCTGGCGGGCACGCCACCGATCCTCTCGACTTACCTGGTGCGTCGCGGTGGCGAGCCCTCCGAGCCGCTGGCGCGGTTCATCAAGCGAGTGAAGAGCATGAGCAAGGCACCGAATGGTGAGCCCAGCACGTACTTGAGCGAACCTTGATGGCTGCCGCTGGCCGTCACCGGACGGCAGCGAAAGTACCTCGCGTTCGAGCGAGCGGCTGCGGTACACTAAGCGGCCATATCCCGAGGAGCGAACGGGATAAATCCGTTATCAATCAACGGGTTGGATGATTGGAACTGTTCCC
>JALHMT010000069.1 GCA_022843905.1 Rubrivivax sp. | reverse complement strand
CTGCGCGCCATCTCGAGCAAGGTCTCGATGTCGTCGCGACGCCATCCGTTGCTGCCCATCAGGTCCAGCTCGAAGGTCCAGACGTAGCGCACATCGATCTTCTCGTCGAAGCCCGCCGTTGCCCCGCAGGTCAGCAACCTGCCGCCTACGCGCAGGCAGCGGATCGTCTCTTGCCAGGTCTGCCCGCCGGTGTAGTTGACAGCCAAGGTGACGCCGCCGCTGCCGCTGATGCGGGGCTTGCCAACTCGTGCGTGCACCGCCTCCATCATGTTCTGGGTGCGGTAGTTGATGACCTCGTCGGCCCCGATCGCGCGCAAGCGCTCGGCCTTCTCATCGGAACCGGCACAAGCGATCACGTGAGCCCCGGCCAGCTTCGCAAGCATCACGCAAGCCGTGCCGACTCCCCCGCTGGCGCCCAGGACGAGCACCGTGTCGTTCGCGCCGACGTGTCCGCGCGTGACCATCATGCGATGAGCTGTCGCGTACGCCAAAGGCAGCGCGGCTGCGTCCTCGAAGCTGACCCCGTCGGGAATGCGGATCAGACTGGCCGCCCAGACGCAGCAGTATTCGGCGCGGCCACCGTCATACATCTCGCCGATCATGCCCTTCGGGCCGTCGGCGGTTGGCAGCGGGTCGACGAGCACACGATCCCCGGGACGCCAGCCCTCCACACCGTCGCCCAGCGCAGTCACCTCACCGGCAATGTCCGACCCGATCACGATGGGCAAGGGCACCTTGATGCCCGGCATGCTCCGGCGAGTGAAGATGTCGTGGAAATTCAGCGAGCAGGCGCGCACCCGCAGTTGCACCCAACCCGGAGCAGGCTGTGGTCGTGGCCAGCTCTTCTCCAGGACGATTCGATCCAGTTCGCCGTGCTCATGGAGGACAGCGGCATGCATCGTCAAGCTCATCTCGTCCGTCCCCTCGCTCAGCAGCGTGTGTGGCAGTTCAGACAGCCAATAGTACCGATCGGTACGCTTGCGTGCGCGAGGGATTTCCCCAGCGAGGGAGGGGCATTCAACTCAGGGCATCAGAACTCCAGACCGTGGGCCTGCGGCCGGTCTGTCAGCGCCCAGACAAAGAGGCGGGTGTTTGATTCGCAGATCTCGGCCAACGTCGATGGGCCGCCCGCGCGGTACCAGCGCGGGATGAAGTTGAAGACCGCAAACATCGCGAGCGTCGCGACCTTGGGTTCGACCGAGGGCCGCAGCAGCCCGGCTTTCAGATCGGCAGCAAGCCAGCCCCGGATCTTCGACTGCACGTGTTCACGCATGGCGCGTGTCTCTTCCGACATCGCGGCGAACAGGTCTGCCTTGCCGCCGATCACCAGGACCAGTCGCCCGAAGTCGTTGTGATCGATGAGGTCCAGGCTCAGTCGCAGATACCGCAGGGCACGGGCCAGGCCCGTGCCGCCCGCAGCTTCCGCCTGATGAAGCGCGCTCATGAAGCAGGCGTTCATGCGCTGTTCACAGGCGTGCACGATCGCCTCTTTGCCCCCTACCGCCCGGTACAGCGTAGGTTTGGCCACCGACAGCGCAGAAGCGAGGTCGTCCATCGATGTGCCGTCGATTCCGCTCGACGCGAATGCACGTGCCGCTGCGCGGATCACCCACTCGCGCTTGGCCTCCCGAGTCTCCGCCGAGCGCTGCCGTGGGCCCGCCCATGGGGACACGCCAGCGGCTGACTCGTAGGCCTCCGTTGCGGGGCGAGGATTCTGAGACCCTGACTTGGCTGTCCGCATCCTTCGATCGTAGCGTCGGCCGCCGAGCGTCAGTCAATCGGGAGATACCGGCATCCGTCGATCAGTCTGACAGGATGCGGGTCTCGCCCAGAACGGAGGACGACGCGCCCGCTGCTCAGCAGCCGCACTTCGGTCAAATGGCCCGCGAGATGATGACGCCGACCGAAAACTGACCCGTCGAACGTGGGCCCGAACTTCGTGCGCCGCGTCGACGAGGTGACGCACGGCTGTTGGCTCTCGCGGACGCCAAGCAGCTCGCGCTGTTCGTCTGATCCAAATCCGAGGGCGTGGGTCGGACCAGGCTGAAAGAGCTGCCCAGCGCAAGAACGGAGGCCCCGGCGAACGGGTCGGCGAAGCCGCCAAGGCATGTCGTGGCCGGACTTGTCGTAAGGCATACCAGCGACTTCGCGTCACGTTGTGGCTGACTTGTCAGGTTGACAAGTTGCGGATAACGGAACTGCAAGTAAGCCAAAAACTGGCGCAACTTGCCATTTTGCCGATGGCTCCCGTTCCGGGGCTCAGGCATATCTTGGCGCAACTCTTCGCCGTCGATGGAAAACCTGGCGAAACTTGACGCCAGATCTAAGTGCTTGTCGCTTCGAGGTTCTTCAGGCGACTCCCAGGTCGGATTCGCACGGTGGTGGTACCTCCTCGGCGGTTCTTGACAAGTTGCGCCAAGAAATGCGCGACGTTGACGGCAGCTTGGCAGCGTGAGGAGCCGGTCGGCGCTGCTGGCGGCGCTGGCCTACACGCTGATATCAACCTTCGTCGCCACGCCCTGGCTGGCACCGTGCTGTCCCAGGCCTGCACGGCCACCATCCGGGTGCAGTTGCTCAAGATCGCCTCGGCCATCGTGCGCAACACCCGGCGGGTGCGCGTGATGCTGGCATCAAGCCACCCCCTGCGCACGGTCTTCGCAAGCGCCGCGCAGGCGCTGGCTCCGTAGCCACCCGTCCAGTGCTGTCCCCGGCACGCTGACAAACAACGGGGGTAAGGGGGTAGTCCGTCTCGAGTTCGACCCCGCAGTGAAAGCTGGACAAACCTGCGCAGCCGGTCGCTCAACAAACTCGCCCTCGCACGCCCGTCAGGCCAGACCGGCTGCTTCACGAAAGATCCGGGCTGGCGCTTACCTTCAGGCGGACGGCCGCCCATCGATCTGCGCTGCCCTTCTCCTGGGCCCGTGGCGGGCATGGTCGGAAGACGCGCTTCTCGGGGTGATGCTGGTCAGTGACGATGAACAGGAAACTCGGGCGGTTCATCGCGTTGGGCTGAAGGCTAAAACGTGTGTCGCACGCCGAGTGCCAGCGCCTTGACGTCGGCGCCGCTGTTCGCACCGACGGTCGCGAAAGCGAGGGTGTTGGCCGAACGAGCGCTGTTTTGCAAGCCCAATGCCCGTGCATAGACCGTGGTGCGACGACTGAGGCTGTAGTCGTAGCCCAGCGTGACCGCGACAGCGTCGTTCGGGCTCCCGCTGACGTTGCGGTCATTGGCTTCGATCAGGGCCGCATGGCGCCCCGATCGGTAGGCGGCGCCCAGCACGACATGTTTGGCGCGCTGGCTGGTGGGGGCCGAGCTGTCGGTCACGATGTAGTTTGCGTTGATCGTCAATGCATCGAGTTTCCAGCTCAGACTGGCCACTTGCAGATCGTTGTGGAACTGCGCCGCAGTCGCCGTGCCCGAGCGGGTGCGTTGCCCTGCCAAGCCCAGATACAGGTTGCGACCGCGCCAGCTCACTGCCAGGCCGTCACTGCGCCCGACGTTGGGGTCGCCTTCGCCCGCTGAAACTGTGGCTTCAGCACGGAAACCGGGCTGGTTCGTGGTGTTACCCACTCGCACGCGTACCAAGTTGCTCTGGCGCAGCGGAAAACCCAGCGTGCGGGCCGCGGTTGGCAGGTGGGTGGCGTTGCCGCTCATCAGAAGGGGTGCCCAGTTGGCGTTCATGCCAAACGTGCCTGCCGCGAGCATGTTGAAAAACGCAGGGGTATAGCCGCGACCCAGCTCGAACGCGGCCCATGGGCCGCGCAGCCCCACGAACGACTGCCTACCGAAGCCACCACCCACGGGGATGGCGCCGGTATCCATCGAGAGGCCCATCTCAAGTGCGAAGTAGGCGCTCAGACCACCGCCCAGATCTTCGCTGCCGCGGAAACCCAGCCGCGAGACCGTGTGGCCGCCTTCCTGGACCACGCTGACCGTGCCGCGGCTGTCCTTCACCAAGCCGACATACGTGTCCACGATGCCGTAGATGGTGACGGACGACTGCGCCCAGCTGGCGCCCGCCGTGCTGAGGCAGGCCAGGGCAAAGCTGGTTTGGGTGACTCGTTTGAAGACCTCTGCAGCAGGCTTGAAGGTTCTCCGGTTCAGCATGGTCGTCTCCTGTTGTAGGTTTGTTCAAGCCAGGCGCAGCAGGGCCTCGGCCAGGCGTTCGGGGTTGATCAGCATCACGTTGTGGTGCCCATCGACCTCGGCGTAGCGAAAACGTGGATCCTTCTGCACCGCAGCCGCCGCGTTCTTGAAGCCCGGGTTGGGGTTCTGCGTGCACTTCAGGTAGCTCAGCCGCACCGCGCCATCAGCGAACGGGTCACCCCGCACCGTTTGCGTGAAGCTGAGTGCGGCCTGCGGTGTGATGCGCGCTTGTGCCCAGGCCAGCATGGCGGGTTCGCTCACGCCCCAGCGTTCGCCCCAGCTCGCCGGTGGTGGTGGTGGCACAAGTCCTTCAGCCGCCGCGACCTTTTCAAAATCTGCCTTCACCGGCGGCGGCACGAAGCTGGCCAGGCCTTGCCCCTGGTTCGGCACGAAGGCATCGAGATAGATGGCATGGGCGACGCGCCCTGGTCGTGCAGCCAAGACCCCAGAGACCACGCAACCGGCATAGGAGTGGCCGACCAGCACCACCTGGCTCAGGTCTTCCATCTGCAGGTGCGCCAGGATGTCCTGCACATGAACATCGAGGCCGCATCGCCCAGGGGCGTGGTGAGCCCGCTCGCCCAGGCCCGACAACGTGGGCGCGCTGACGTTGTGTCCCGCCTGGCGCAGCAACGGTACCAGGCGCTGCCAGGCCCACGCACCATGCCAGGCGCCGTGCACCAGCACAAAGTGGCGGCGTGCGCCGCCGGCAGGGGCCTGGGGTGTGGCCGTACAAGCCGCGAGCAGGGTGCTGGCTGCCACGGTCGCGAAGGCGTGGCGTCGTTGCAGATTCATCACGGGGCTCCTCATGCAGGGCCCACCGGTGAGGCCAGCGGGTTGCGGATGTCGTCGGGCCTGTCCATCAGCCGTTGCGTCAACGCGTCGCGCAGACCGCGAAAAGCCGGATCTTCAAAACGGTTGACGCACTCGTGGGGATCGTTGCGCAGGTCGTACATCTCGCCGGCACCGCTGCCCAGCTCAAACGTGAGCTTGGCGTCGCGGGTGCGCACGCCGCGCAGGTCAAGCGCCACGCCGCAGCGCTGGGGCCCCAGGCGCCATTCCGTCAGCGCGTGGTCGCGGTGTGCATCGTCGCGCTCGATCAGCGCGCGCAGCGAACGGCTGTGCGTCGCATAGGGCATGGGCACACCCGCGAAATCGCCCATCGTGGCCGCAAGGTCGATGGTCGATACCGGGTCTTGCACGACCTTGCCCGCAGGCGTGCCGGGGCCGCGCACGATCAACCCGACGCGCAGCAGGCCTTCGTAAAACATCGGCCCCTTCAGCACGAGGCCGTGGTCGCCGAGCCAGTCGCCGTGGTCGGCGGTGAAGATGACGACGGTGTCGTCGGCCAGGCCCTCGTCGTGCAGCGCCGCAAGTACACGGCCAAGGCTGTGGTCAACGAGCGAAATCATGCCGTAGTAGTTGGCGATCAGTTCGCGCAACTGGCTGTCGCTCTGCACAGCGATGCGCGAGTACTCTTGCCGCACCCGCCGTTGCTCCGCCGTGCCGCCCTGTGGCATGTTCTCGAGTGCCGCGCGGTGCCACCAGGGGCGTCGCTCGAGGTCGCGGGTGCGGTGAGTGGGCAGGTCGACGTCTTCAGGTCGGTGCATCCAGCACCAGGGCGCGGGCGCATCGAAGGGGTGGTGCGGATCGGCAAACGAGGCCCAAGCGCAGAAGGGCCGATCGCGGCCCGTGCGACGTGCGCGGCCTTGCTCGCGCAGGTACTCGATCGTCCGGTCGCTCACCCAGGTGCTGTTGTGCCAGGCGGTGGGCAGGGCACTGTGGTGCGTCTGTGCGGCACTCACCTCTGGCGCCAGACGTTGGCGGTAGAGACGGTCCTTCAGATCGCCCAGGCCGTCACGGTGGTACCAGCGCTCGTAGTGCAGGCCGCCCGGCGGCCGCTCGGGCAGCCAGTAGTTGTGCCCCAGTTGCATCAGCTCGACATGCTCGAAACCCATGTAGGGCCCTTGCCAGTCGTCGCCAAAGCGGTGCGAGCTGGGGACGTTTTCGCAGCGCCCGGTGGGCGACGCCGAGTGGTTGCTGGAGAAGTGGGCCTTGCCGATGAAGGCTGTGGCATAGCCGGCACGGGCCAGCGTGCCGGCAAAGCCCTGCTCGGCCGTCGCCTCGTCCAGGTCGATGCCGTTGTCGTGCGTGCCGTGCGTCAGCGGCAGCAGGCCGGTCAGCATCGAGGCCCGCGCCGGCATGCACACCACGTTCGGCGTGATGCAGGCTGCGAAGCGCGTGCCTTGCGCCGCCAATAGGTCGAGGTGGGGCGTGTGCACCCTGCGGCCCTCAAAACCGAAGCAGTCGCCACGGTGCTGGTCGCTGGTGACCAGCAGGATGTTTGGACGGCGCATCAGCAATGGCCGCGCGTTACTCTTCGGCCTTGTACCCCGTGGCCTTGACGACAGGCCCCCAACGCTCGTGCTCGGTCTTCAGCAACGCGGCGTACTCTGCCTGCGTCATCGAAATCGGGTCGTACTCGAGCTTTTCCAGTGCTGCGATCACCCGCGGCTGGGCGGCTGCGGCGCGCATGGCCGCGTGCAACTCTGCCGCTACCGCTGGCGGCGTCTTGGCGTGGGCGAAGAAGCCGAACTTCTCGCTCATCTCCAGGCCCGGATAGCCGGCCTCCTTGAAGGTTGGCACATCCGGCAGGCTAGGCAGGCGCTTGGTGCCGGTGAAGGCCAGGATGCGCACCTTGCCCTGGCGGTGCGGCTGCACCAGATTGGGCAGCGTCGTCGCCAGTGCCGCCACCGTGCCGCCGAGCACGTCAACGAGGGCTGCCGCCCCACCCCGGTAAGGCACATGGGTGAATTCAAAGCCCGCGGCGCGCGCAAACATCACGCCCATGAAGTGCATTGCGGTGCCGCCACCGGGCGTGCCGTAGTTGGCCTTGTTGGGGTTGGCTTTGGCCCAATCGACGAACTCCTTCAGGGTCTTGGCCGGTGTGCCTGGGCCCACCCCGAGTCCGAACTGGAACTCGCACGCAACGGCCAGGGGCAGCAGATCCTTGAAAGGGTCGTATCTGAGTTTCGGATAGACATGTGGAAAGATCGTGTAGTTGCCGCCGGGCATGAAGACCACGGTTGAGCCATCGGGGGGTGCGGCAAGCATCTGCTCGGTGGCCAGACGGCCTGCAGCGCCCGTCCGGTTCTCCACCACCACGTTGAAGCCGGCAGACCGCAGACCTTCTGCCACCTCGCGGGCCACCACGTCGACGGCACCGGCGGGTGGAAACCCCACCAGGATTCGCAACGACCGGCCTGTCTGTGCAAGGGCGCTTTGCTGCAGCGTCGGAGCGGCGCCGATGGTGGCCAGGGCTGCGATGGCGGTGCGGCGGGTGGTGGTCATCGGTAGGGTCTCAGGGTTGGCGGGGCCTGCATGCCAGGCAGAAAGATTCTGGAATCAACGCTCTGCTTGCTCAGTCGCCGCGGGAACAATCGGGCGATAAGCAGGGAAAACCCCTGCGAACGCGAAAGCCGCCGCCTGAACCGTCTGTTCGCGGCAGCGCTTTGTGGTGTCGCCGATGAACCGGCGTCCGGCCCTGCGCAGGACGTGGCGGATGGACAGACCGTGCACGGCGATCGAGGCTGCGGTCTCTGGCGCGCGCAGAACCGCAAGGTAGTCGTTCGGTGGTCGCCAATCGCCCGTGTAGCCGGAGATGACACCACTCGCGTCGCGCCGCGCCAGCCGCACGACCTGCCGCAGCTTGCGCTGAGCCCTGAGCGCTCGCGCAGCGTGTTCAGCTGCGGCAGCGATTATCAAGACACGCTTGCGAACTCTGCCGAATCCGTTGATTGTTTGCCGGCGTCTTTCGCAAAGACACTGGCGGATGCTCAGGGTATTGCGAAATCAATGACGACAAACGGAGGCAACGGATGCTCGACCCGGCTCTTCATGCGAAGCTGGCGCGCGAACTGCATGACGCTGAGCGCTCGCGCAAACAGGTCGAGCAGTTCTCCCGACGCCATCCCCAGCTGACATTCGCCGACAGCTATGCGATCCAGCGCGAATGGATGAATCTGGAGCGCGAGGCAGGCCGCCGCGTCATCGGTCACAAGATTGGCCTGACCTCGCGCGCCATGCAGTTGGCCTCGCAGATCACCGAACCCGACTACGGCACGCTGCTCGACAGCATGGTGCTGCGCGATGGCTCCGAGGTCGAGGCCGCGCGCTTCATCGTGCCGCGCTTCGAGGTCGAGTTCGCGTTCATCCTGGGCCGCCGGTTGCAGGGCCCGGGTGTGTCGCTGTTCGACGTGCTGCGCGCCACCGACTACGTGGTGCCTGCGCTGGAGCTGATCGATGCGCGCATCGAGCAGTTCGACCGCGAGACCAAGGCTCCGCGCAAGGTGCTGGACACCATTGCCGACAACGCGGCGAATGCCGGCATCGTGCTCGGCGGCCGGCCGATGAAGCCCGACGCGGTCGACTGGCGCTGGGCCGGCGCGCTGCTCCACAAGAACGGCGTGATCGAGGAGTCTGGCCTTGGCGCGGCGGTGCTCAACCATCCCGGCAACGGCGTGGCCTGGCTGGCCAACAAGCTCGCGCTGCACAACGAAGCGCTGGAGGCCGGCGAGATCGTGCTCGGCGGCTCGTTCACCCGGCCGGTGCCTTGCGCCGCGGGTGACACGTTCCATGCCGACTACGGCCCGCTCGGTTCGATCTCCGTCAAGTTCGTCTGATGCACACACCGCCCAACCTCTTCAAGCAGGCGATTGCCCAGCCCGGTGCGCAGATCGGCCTGTGGCTCGGCCTGGCCGATCCCTATGCCGCTGAACTCTGCGCCACAGCGGGTTTCGACTGGCTGCTGGTCGACGGCGAACACGGCCCGAACGACCTGCGCTCGACGCTGGCCGTGCTGCAGGCCGTGGCGCCCTATGCGGCGCAGCCGGTGGTGCGCATTGCGCACGGCGATGCCGCGCTGATCAAGCAGGTGTTGGAAATCGGCGCCACGACGCTGCTGGTACCGATGGTCGAGAGCGCGGCGCAGGCGTGCGCGCTGGTGCGTGCGATGCGCTACCCGCCGGCCGGCATGCGTGGCGTCGGCAGCGGCCTGGCGCGCTCCTCGCGCTGGAGCGCCTATCCCGGCTATCTGCACGAGGCCAACGAGCGTGTGGCGCTGCTGGTGCAGGTGGAGACGGCTGCGGCGCTTGAACAACTCGACGACATCGTCGCCGTCGAGGGTGTAGACGGCGTTTTCATCGGACCGTCGGACCTGTCGGCGTCGATGGGTTTCATCGGCCAGCCCGGGCACCCGACGGTGCGCGCGGCGATCGAGCAGGCCATCGAGCGCATCCTCGCGGGCGGCAAGGCGCCGGGTATCCTGGCCGTGGACGAGACGCTGGCGCGCCACTACATCGAGCGCGGTGCTCGCTTCGTGGCCGTTGGCGTCGACGCCACGATGCTGGCCCAGGCCACGCGCGGCCTGGCTGCACGCTTCAAGGGCGGCACGGCCGCCGCGGCCGGCCGCAGCGGCTACTGAGCGGGCGGACACACACGATGGACCTGACGCCGCTGCGCGCGGCCTTCGGCGGCCGGCTGCACACGCAGGCGAGCGAGATGGCGCCCTTTCTCACCGACTGGCGCGGCAAGTGGACCGGTCGCGCCCTCGCGGTGGCGCAGCCCGACTCGGCGGCCGACGTCGCCGCCGTGCTGCGCTGGTGCCATGCGCATCGCGTGCCCGTGGTGCCGCAAGGCGGCAACACCGGCTTGTCCGGCGGCGCCACGCCCGACCCCTCGGGTCAGGCGTTGCTGCTGTCGCTGGCGCGACTGAACCGCGTGCGCTCAGTCGATCCACTCAACCACACCCTCGAAGCCGAAGCTGGCGTCACCTTGCAGCAGGTGCAGGTCGCGGCGCAGGAGTCCGGCTGCCTGTTCCCACTGAGCCTGGCAGCCGAAGGCAGCTGCACCATCGGCGGCAACCTGGCCACCAATGCTGGCGGCGTGCAGGTGCTGCGTTATGGCAATGCGCGCGAGCTGTGTCTGGGGATCGAGGTCGTCACGCCTGAAGGTGAACTGTGGAACGGCCTGCGCGCACTGCGCAAGGACAACACGGGTTATGACCTGCGCGACCTGTTCATCGGCAGCGAAGGCACGCTGGGTGTGATCACCGCCGCGGTGCTGAAGCTCTTCCCGCTGCCGGCGGCGCGCGTGGCGGCCTTTGTCGCCGTCGCCGCGCCGGAACAGGCCATCGGCCTGCTGCAGCTGGCCCAGGAGCGGCTCGGGCCAGGCCTCACGGCCTTCGAACTGATGAGCGACACCTGCATCGGCCTGGTGCAGAAGCATGTGAACGCGGCCCGGCTGCCGCTGGCCGAGCGCTCGCCGTGGTACGTCCTGCTTGAAGTCAGCGACACACAAGACGAGGTGCATGCACTCGCCGCCATCGAGGCGCTGCTCGAAGTGGCGCTGGATCGCGGGCTGGCCACCGATGCCGCGCTGTCGTCCAGCCTGGCGCAGTTTCGCGCGCTCTGGGCGTTGCGTGAAGACATCTCCGAGTCGCAGGGCGCCGAGGGCAAGACCATCAAGCACGACATCGCGCTGCCGATCTCGCGCATCGCCGACTTCATCGCCAGCACCGATGCGGCGATTGCGCGCCAGTTCCCCGGCCTGCGCCTGGTCGTGTTCGGCCATCTCGGCGATGGCAACCTGCACTACAACGTTTCGCCGCCGGCAGGGCACATCAGTCCCCATGACGCTGCGTCCTTCGTGGCGCTCGAGGGCCCGCTGAACCGGCTCGTGCATGACGCCGTGTCGGCTGTTGGCGGATCGATCTCGGCCGAGCACGGCCTGGGCGTGCTGCGGCGCGATGAATCGGCACGCTACAAGTCTCCGATCGAATTGAAGCTGATGCGCGCCATCAAGTCGGCGCTCGATCCCTTGAACCTGATGAACCCCGGCAAGTTGCTGGATCCTGACCCCAGAGAGGCACTGAAATGATCCCGAGCTCCGACGCCTGCGCGAAATTTGTCCGCCGGGCGCGGCCGATCAAGACCATCGGCATCACTGCGGAGTCCTGAGATGGCTGCTACCCCGCTTCAAGTCGCCGGCATCCCGGTCTCACCAGACCACTACATCGATGGCCGGCGTGTCGGCTCGGCGCAGCGCTTTGCGCTGCACTGCCCGATCGACCAGGGCCTGCTGGGCGACATCGCCGAGGGCAGCGAGGAGCATGTCGAAACAGCGATCCGTGCCGCGCAGGCTGCGTTCCCGGCATGGAGCGCGCTGACGGCCGCACAGCGCAAGCCCTATCTCGACCGTTTTGCCGACGAGATCGGCAAGCGCGCCGAGGCCTTCTGCGTGCTCGAGAGCAACGATGCCGGCGTCCTGCTGTCGCGCATGCGCCATGGCGTGGTGCCGCGCGCCATGCTCAACCTGAGCTACTTCGCCGAACATGCGCTGACCCTGCAGGATCGGCCCATCGACACGCCGCAGGCCCACCACATCGTCCGCCACGATCCGGCGGGCGTGGTGGTGATCATCACGCCCTGGAACGCGCCGCTGATGCTGTCCACGTGGAAGCTGGGGCCGGCGCTGGCCGCGGGCAACTGCTGCATCCTCAAGCCGCCCGAGTGGGCGCCGCTGACCTGCTCCTTGCTGGCCGATGCGGCGCATGCGGCCGGCCTGCCGCCCGGCGTGTTCAACGTCGTCCAGGGCGCCGGCGCGACCACCGGCGCCAGGCTGGTCAGCGACCCACGCATTGCCCGCATCTCCTTCACCGGCAGCGTGCCCACCGCGAAATGGATCGCCCAGGCCGCAGGAGCGAACCTCGTGCCCTGCAGCCTGGAGCTCGGTGGCAAGAGCCCGTTCATCGTGCTGGAGGACGCCGACATCGACAACGCGGCGGCGACCGGCGCGCTGATGTACCGCAATGCCGGCCAGGTCTGCCTGGCGGGCACGCGCTTCTTGGTGCACCAGAACATCGCGGAGCCCTTCATCGCTGCGATGCGCGGCTACGTCGACAAGCTCCGGATCGGTGACCCGCGCGACGAGGCCACCGAGGTCGGTCCGATCATCCATATGCGCCAGGTCGATCGCGTGATCGGCTTCGTGGAGCGCGCGCTGGCCGGTGGAGCCACGCTGCTTTGGGGCGGCCGCAAGCACCCCTTCGGCGCGCAATATGTCGAGCCGACGATGCTCAGCGGCGTGAAGCAGGATGACGAGATCGTCCAGAACGAGGTCTTCGGCCCGGTGCTGACGCTGCAGACCTTTGCCGACGACGAGCAGGCGCTGGAACTGGCCAACGGCACCGACTACGGCCTGGGCGGCGTGTGCTACGGCGAGACCGCGCATGCCACCGCAGTTGCTCAACGTGTGCGCACAGGTTTCATCTGGGTCAACAGCTTCGGCATCCGCGACCTGGCTGCGCCCTTCGGCGGCATCAAGCGCAGCGGCATTGGCCGCGAGGGCGGCGACTGGAGCTTCGAGTTCTTCTGCGACATCAAGGACGTCGTGGTGCCGGCCAAACCGTTCCGCGCCAGCTTCAGCCAACGATGAAGGGCTCCGCCATGTCCAGCTCCTCGGACCGTCCGAACTTCATCTACATCCTGGCCGACGACCTGGGCTACGCCGACCTCGGCTGCATGGGCGCGCGAGACGCCCGGGGCCGCCCGGCCGACGTGTCGCCGAACCTCGACAGAATGGCGGCCGGCGGCATGCGCTTCACGCGCGGCTACGCCAATTCGTCGGTGTGCTCGCCGACGCGCTTCGCATTGATCACCGGACGCTGGCAGTACCGGCTGCGCGGCGCCGCCGACGAGCCGTTGACGGGCCGCGCCAGGGGCGACAAGGTGCTCGGCCTGCCGCCAGCGCAGCCAACGCTGCCATCGATGTTGCGCAATGCCGGTTACGCCACCGCGCTGATCGGCAAATGGCACCTCGGCTACCGCCCGCATTTCAGCCCGCTCCTCAGCGGGTACGAAGAGTTCTTCGGCTACTACTCGGGCGGCATCGACTACTTCTCGCATTGCGATTCACGCGGCCAGCCGGACCTGTGGCGCAACGACCAGGTGGCGCGCTGCGACGGCTACCTGACCGACCTGCTCAGCGACGCGGCCGTCGAATACGTCGAGCGGCAGTCGTCACAGCGTCCGTTCCTGCTGAGCCTGCACTACAGCGCGCCGCATTGGCCCTGGGAGACGCGTGACGACGCGGCCGAATCGCAGCGCATCGCCGGCGACGCCAAGCATCTGGATGGCGGGTCGATCGCGACCTACCAGCGCATGATCCACCACATGGACGAAGGCATTGGGCGGGTGCTCGATGCGCTGGCCTCGCGCGGCCTGGACGAGAACACGCTGGTCGTCTTCAGCAGCGACAACGGTGGCGAGCGCTTCTCGAACAACTGGCCGCTCGTGGGGCAGAAGATGGATCTGCTCGAAGGCGGCATTCGCGTGCCGCTGCTGGCACGCTGGCCGCGGCAGATCTCTGCCGGCAGCGCCAGCGCAACACCCAACCTGACGATGGACTGGACCGCGACCATGCTCGACGCGGCCGGTGTGGCAGCGCCCCCTGAGCACGCGCTCGACGGCGTGAGCCTGCTGCCCCTGTTGGCCGAACCTGACTGGAACCCACCGCGTGACCTGTGCTGGCGCATGAAGCACCGCGCGCAACGCGCGCTGGTGCGCGGCGACTGGAAGTACCTCGCGATGGACGGCGCCGAGTATCTGTTCAACCTGGCGCAGGACGAACGTGAGAGGGCCAATCTGGTTCACCGCGATCCGCAACGGCTGGCCGACCTGCGCGCAGCCTGGCAAGCCTGGGACGCGAGCCTGCCCCCGATTCCCGCCGATGCCGAGGTGAGCAACGTGTTCAGCCATCAGCAGATCCCCAGAGCGTCTTTCTGACGTGAACCGATGCTCGACATCCCGACCGCTTGACCACGGGGACATGACATGAAGAACCGGTGCCCGAGCGACCCAGGCAGACCTATCGGCAAAGTGCAACGCAGGAGCTGGCGATGAAAGTGTGCATGGTGGGTGCCGGAGCGATCGGCGGATTCATCGGTGCGCGCCTTGCCGCCGCAGGCCAGTGCACGGTGAGCGCACTGGCTCGGGGTGCGACCTTGAACGCGCTGCGCGAGCACGGCTGGCGTCTGCGCCAGGGCGACGCGCTGCTGCAGGCTCCGGCCTCGGCGTCCAGCGACGCGCGCGATCTGGGGGAGCAGGACCTGGTGGTCATCGCCGTCAAGGGGCCGGCGCTCGCGTCGGCCGTGCAGGGCATCGCGCCGCTGCTCGGCCCCGACACCATCGTGCTGCCGGCGATGAACGGCGTGCCATGGTGGTTCGGCCAGGGCATCTCGGCGCTGGGCGACGCGCCCCTGGCCAGCGTGGACCCGGGCGGCCGTATCGCGGCCGCGGTGCCGTTGCATCACGTGGTCGGCTGCGTCGTGCATGCCAGCACCTCGGCACCGGAGCCCGGCCTGGTGCAGCACCGGATGGGGCAAGGCCTTGTCATTGGCGAGCCCGACGGCGGCGCGTCGCCGCGCGTCCATCGGCTCGGCGAACTGCTGACAGGCGCCGGTTTTGACGTGACGGTGTCGGGCTCGATCCGCCGGGACATCTGGTACAAGTTGTGGGGCAATCTGACGATGAACCCGGTCTCGGCGATCACCGGCGCGACCTGCGACCGCCTGCTCGACGATCCGTTGGTGCGTGGGTTCTGCTCGGCGGTGATGCACGAAGCGGCTGCCATCGGCGCGCAAGTCGGCTGCGAGGTGACCCAGGACCCCGAGGAGCGGCATGCCGTTACCCGCAAGCTGGGCGCGTTCAAGACCTCGATGCTGCAGGACGTGGAAGCCGGCCGGCAGATCGAACTGGACGCCATCGTCAGCGCAGTGCACGAAATGGGCCGCCGGCTCGGCGTGGTGACACCCCACATCGACGCCCTGCTCGGCCTGACACGGCTGTTCGGCCGCGTGCACGGGCTCTACGCTGACGCATCGGCCTGACGCGGTCACGGGCAGCATGAAGCTCAACCGCCGGGGCCCCGACGCGGCTGTGGGCCGCCAGGACTCTCTATTCACGCGGGAATCAGCCCGCAGCACACAGGAGCAGACTTCATGAGTGGAAGCATCGTCGGTGCAGCCTTGGTATCGCACCACCCGGGACTGATGCAGTGCGAGGAGTTCCGCCGCGCCATGGGCGCAGGCCAGGACTCCGATCTGATCAGCGGTTACGCCCGGCTGCGCGAGCACATCGCCGCGGCTCGGCCGGACGTGGTGCTGATCTTCGACTCACATTGGTTCACCACCGGCTACCACCTGGCCGATGGCGGCGAACACTATCGCGGCACCTATGTCTCCGATGAGATGCCCTGGTATCTGCACGGCGTGCCCTACGACTACCGCGGCCATCCGCAGCTGGCGCTGCAGATCGAGGCGGTGTCGCGCGAACAGGGTGGCTACAACCGCGCCATCTGCCACCCCGATCTGGGCAGGCACTACGCGACGATCAACCTGATCAAGCAGCTGCGGCTCGAGCTCAGCCATACGCCGGTGCTGACCCTGAGCTCGTGCCAGAACTGCGACTGGCGGCACTTCCTGAAGTCGGGCGAGGCGATCGGCGAGGCCATCCGGCGCAGCGGACTGCGTGCGCTGATGCTGGCTTCAGGCGCGCTGAGTCACCGCTTCAACGGCATCGACTGGACACCGAAGCATCCGCGCATCTTCCACGAGAGCAATGTCTCGCGGCCGGAGAACATCGACAGCGACAAGGGCGCGATCGAACTGCTCAAGCAAGGGCGGCACGACACGGTGCTGGAGCGCTGGGAGGACGAATACCGCAAGCTGCCGTGGGAGGCTTTCGGCGCGCACTATCTGCAGATGCTGGGGGCGATGGGTGGTGCAGACTGCCGCGCGAAGGGCCAGCCCTTGTCGGCCTACGAGAACGCGCGCGGCACAGGCAACATCCACATCTGGTTCGACACCACGGGCGAGGTGACAGCATGAACTTCGAATTCCCGATGGCCGAACTTCCGGCCGTGATGCGCGGCCCGCGCGTCGAGCGCCGCCGGGTGCTGCTGGGTGGCAGCGCCTTCTGGGGCACCCTGGTCGAATCCGGCACCGAGGCCGGAAGGCTGCGGCTGGACGACGGCCGGTTGGTCGACGCCGAAGCCGCCAGCTATCTGCCGCCGGTGGCGCCGAGCAAGATCATCGCCGTGCACATCTCGTACAGCTCACGCAGCTTCGAGACGCGCAACAAGCCGAAGCCGACCGAGACGCCGACCTACTTCACCAAGCCGCCGACTTCGCTCAACGGTCACAAGGGGCAGATCCTGAAGCCGGCCGACTGCCAGTACCTGAACTACGAGGGCGAATACGCATTGGTCATCGGCCGCACCTGCCGCAATGTCACACCCGACGAAGCCTGGGACTGCATCGAGGGCTTCTGTCCGGCGCTGGACATGGGCCTGCAGAACTTCCGCGATACCGACCAGGGCAGCATGCTGCGCGTCAAGGGCGCCGACACATTGCTACCGATCGGCCCAGGCATCGTGCGCGGCGTCAACCTCTTCGAGCAGACCTTGCGCACCTACGTGAATGGCCTGGTCGTGCAGGAAGCGCACATCGGCGACGAGACGATCTGGGGCCCACACTACGTGATCGCCGACCTGGCGCGCCATATCACGCTGGTGCCGGGCGACGTGATCCTGATGGGCACACCATGCCATTCGCGCAGCGTCGACCCAGGCGACCTGGTCGAGTGCGAGATCACTGGCATCGGTCGCATCGCCGGAACCGTGGTCGGCATCGAGGCGCCGCGTGCCAGTGCGCTCGGTGTAGGCCATGCGCCCACCGACAGTCCCGAGGTGCGGCGTGTCGCTTTCGGCTTCGACGAGCGCGTGCCCGAGCACTTCAAGAACAACCTGCGCCGTGCCCACGGCGGCTGACGGGCGGTGTCGATGCGCATGTGCCCTTGGGTGGACGCAAGGGCTCCAGCTACGGGCCGCGCGAACAGGGCCGGCATGCGGCCGGGTTCTGCACGACGGTGAAGACGGCCTTCGTGCAGCCCTGAGACCCACGACGCGGGAAAGAACAGTCGGCACGCCGAAGCGGCAGAATCCCGAGGCGGCGCCTTTCGCTGGCCTGTCGCCGGCCTTTCGCCGGCCTTGCGCAACCGTCGTTGCTTGCCACCCGCAGGACAGGAAGTGAGGATGGATTACCACATCGCATCGGACATCCTTGATGCCTACCCCAGCTACAGGCGCGGGGTGGTGGTGCTCTGTGATGCCGACAACCGCGATGAGGGCTCGAGGCTCGAACCACTGCTTCGTGCAGAGGAAGAGCGCCTACGACATCGCCTGGGTACTGGCAATGTGGCCGAGCGGGCCGAAGTCGCTTGCTGGCGCGAGGCCTACCGCCGCTTCGGCGCAAAGCCCTCCGAGCACCGGAGCTCGATCGAGGCCATGGTGCGTCGCGTGCTCAAGCCCGACCGCCTGCCGACGATCAACCCGCTGGTGGACATCGGCAACATCGTGTCGCTGCGCCATTTGCTGCCCATTGGCGTCCATCCCCTGCCCGAGACCGAGCCGGGCTTGCAGTTGCGCCGCGCGCAAGCCGGTGACAGCTTCGCTGCGCCGGATGGCTCGGCCGCCGAGACGCCCTCACCCGGTGAGGTGGTCTTCGCACAGGGTGCAGCGGTGTTGACCCGCCGCTGGACCTGGCGCCAGGCCGCAGGCACACAGACCCTTGCGCAGACCCGCGACGTCTTCTTCAACGTCGACGGGCTTCCTCCCATCGACGATGACCAGGTCCGTGCCGCGATGCGTGACATCGAGGACCTGGTCGTCGAGCACACAGGGGGACGCATCGTCGCGGCGGCTGTGCTGTCTGCGAACAACCCGTCCTTTCACGTTCCGCCATGGCGTTGACCCGGTTCTCGCTGCGGCAGATCGAGGCCTTCGTCGTCGTGGCCGACCTGCACAGCTTCAGCGGCGCCGGCGAGCGCCTGGGTTTGACGGCCCAGGCCATCAGCCAGCTCGTGGCCGAACTGGAATCGACGGTCGGTTTCCGGCTCTTCGATCGAACCACGCGGCGTGTCAGCCTGTCCAGCGCGGGGCGCGATTTCCTGGCGTCGGCCGAAACGATGCTGCGGCACGTCAAGGCCGCCGAAGTCGCCGCCCGGGACGTGCGCAACCGCGCAGCGGGGGTGGTCCGGGTGGGCGCACCGCTGGTGCTGGCATCCACGGCGCTGCCTGCGGCCATCAAGGCCTACCAGGCAGAACGGCCCAAGGTTGTCGTCAGGGTGCGCGACGTGTCGGTCGACGGCTTGGTCGATGCAGTGGCCGCGGGTGATGTAGACCTCGCGATCGGGCCAGATCGTCATATGCCACCCGAAGTCGAAGCGGTTGCGCTGTTCGACAGCCCGTGGGTCCTTTGGTGTTCGCCGGACCACCCGTTGGCGAAGAAGCGGGTGGTTCGCTGGTCGGATTTGAGGCAAGTGCCCTTGGTGGCTGCCGGTCGAGACCACGAACGCAGCGTCGCCCAGATGCAGCTGAGCGCGCCGGAGGACTCGCGGGTGATTCCGGTGGACGTCGTCGAGAACATCACCACTGCCTTGGGTATCGCCGCGCAGGGCCTGGCCGCGACGCTCGCACCCGCCTACGTGGGTGTGTGCGCCCAGACCCTCGGCCTGCAGATGCGCAGGGTGGTCGATCCCGAGACCGTGCGCAAGGTCTGCCTGTACCGGCCTCTCTCGCGATCGGTGGCACCTGCCGGAGAGAGCTTTGCCGAGCACCTGACCCACTGGTTGCCGCACTGGGCAGCGTCCAAGGCCAGGCAATAAGGCGCTCTTCAAGCAGCTCAGGCGCACCGAGGCGTCGGCAAACGAGTCGCCGCGAACGGTCTGCGTGAAGCTCAGCGCCTGACGTCGTGGAAGGCCGAAACGCGGCCAAGTCGGCAGTACAGTGTCGGGCAGCCCATCGCAAACGTCAGTCGCTGCTGGCACCACGAGGGGAGCAGTTGCGTCCTGCGCTTCAGCCCACTTTGGGGCCACCCATCTCTGCGGCGAGACGGGCACGGTCGACAACCTCGATAAATCCGCGGCCGAGGTTCACCAGCCCACGATCCTCGAGACGTTTGAGTTCGCCCGACAGCCGGGAGCGGCTCACGCCGCAACGCGCGGCCAGGTTCTCGTGTGTCGTAGCGACAATGACCCGGCCGTTCTCCGGCGTCGCGGCCCAGGCGATGCGAACCAGGGTCGCGACGACACGTTCATGCACGCCGCGTTCCAGCCAGGCTCGCTCGCGATCCTGCACCTCCCTCAACCGCTGGGCAAGGAAGCGGACGACCAGGACGAGCAAGTCCGCATCGCCATGCATCGCCTGCTCGATCGTCGTCATCGGAATCCAGCGAAGGCGGCAGTCCTCGGCGGCGACGACGTCCACCCCCAACGGATCGCGCGAGAACAGCATAGACGTCATCGCCAGCTCGCCGTTGGCCCATGAGACCGGCACCACTGTGTTGCCATCGTCGGTCATCTGGCGCAGCACCGCATCGAGAGATCCCTCGACCACCAGCGGGAGACGGTCCACCTTGTCCCCGGTCATCAGGATCGCCTGACCGGAGGCGAAGCCGGCGGACGGGAAGGCATTGAAGTCGATGCGGCGCCCAAGGGCGTCAACCAAGTCCAGATTCAGGCGGCGGCTGAAGGTGCGGTCGTATTGCATGGCCCTGTGCTCCGGCTCCGACCGTCGCCGGCGGCTCCATTCAACGCGCAAGTAGGTACTGCATGCCGCAGCCTACCTCATTGCTGGTGCCCAGGCATCATCCATCCCGCATGCCAGCTCGAAGCCATCGTGTTCGGTTCAGGGCACCGGGGTGGCGCCGGGCGGCCCGACCAGCAGTGCCGCCTCGCGGCCGCCGAAACGCGCGACCAGCGCATCCTGGTCGAACTTCGCGCGGCGGTCCACGGCTTCGGGGTCGACCCACTGCCGCAGCAGCGCTTCGAGACGACGCAGATCGTTGGCGTGTGCGGGGCGTGCCGCCAGGTCTTCGGCTTGACCGGGATCGTTCTCGATGTCGAACAGTTCAGGCGCGTATCCGACGTAGTGGTGATAGGCCCAGCGTCCTTGCCGGAGCATGAAGGCAGCCGAGGGTGAGCCGACAGCGTGGTACTCGCTGAAACCCACCCGCTGTGCGTCGTCGGCCTCGTGTGCAATGGCTCTGAGCGAGCGGCCCGGCCACTCGGGCGGTGTGCGCAGGCCGGCGGCCTCGGTGATCGTCGGCGCCACGTCGATCAGGTTCACGTTCGTCGAGCAGACGCGCCCTGTCGGCAGCCCAGGCCCTGCAACGATCATCGGCACATTGGTCGCTTCACGGTAGAGGGTCGACTTGTTCCACATGCCGCGCACGCCCTGGTTGTCGCCATGGTCGCTGGAAAAGATGACCTGGGTCGAGGCATCGAGCCCGGTCTGCGACAGGGCCTGCAGCACGTGGCCGACCTGTTCGTCCAGGAACGACACCAGTGCGTAGTAGCTTGCCAGCGCCAAACGCCTGCGCTCGGAGCTGCCGAGTTCGTCGTCGGCGTTGGAGAAGTCGGCATGGCGTTGCACCCAAGGGTGGCGACGGTAGCCGGTCGATGGATGCAGCCGCGGCAATGGCAGTGCATCGATGTCGAGCCCATCAAGGAAGCGCTGCGGCACGACCAGCGGGAAGTGCGGCGCGACGAAACCGACGAACAATGTCCAGGGCCTGCCGTCGGGCTGCTCGGCACGCTCGTGCAACCAGCGCACCGCCCGCCGGGCGACATCCATGTCGAAGCGGTTGTACTTCGACTCGCCGGCCCCCAGTTCGGTGAACAGCTGCGACGGCCTGGGCACGTCGGGCAGCGGATTGCGCACCGAACCCCAGACCTGGCCGACACCACCGTTCAAGTGCAGCGGTAGGTGCTGGCGGTCCAGGCCCGTGGGTGCTTCGGCATGGGCGTAATGCAGCTTGCCGATCGATTCCACGCGATGGCCGGCGTCCAGCAATTCATGGCCCCAGCCACGCACGCGGCCGTCGTAGCCCATCGCGTTGTCCCAGTAGCCGGTGTCGTGGGTCCAGCGGCCGTTGGCCAGGCTGGCACGGGCGGGCACGCAGATCGGGCTCGGGGTGAAGGCGTTGACGAAGCGCGTTCCACGTGCGGCCAGCGCGTCCAACCGAGGCGTCTTGACCCAGGCGTGGCCGGCGCAGGACAGCGCCATCGCGTCCTGTTCGTCGGACAGCAGGATGAGCGAGTTACATGGCTTGGGCGTCATCGTCTGCGCAGCCAGCTCTCGATCAGGGCGGCGATCTCGTCGCTGTTGTCTTCCATCATCATCAAGTGGCTGTTGCCCTGAATGCCCTTGTCTTCGGGCAAAGAGATGACCTCTGCCCGGATGCCCTTGGCTGCCAGCAGCGTGGTGAACGAACGGCAGACCGTCCTGCGCGCGTCCTGGAACGGCCGGTAACCCTGCTGAGGCGACCCGCCGGAGATGAAGTCACCATACACGACCAGCACCGGGATGCGCGCTGCCACCAGGGCCGCTGTATTCGCCGCCGTGAAGGGTGGGTTCGCGGTCTCGCCTGGACACGCCACGGGCTCGATGACCACGATGGCCTTGACCCGATCTGGCGCAAGCAGCGCGGCCTGGAACACCTGCTGCCCCCCCAGCGAGTGCCCGAGCAGGACGGCCGGCCCGGTGCGCTGGAGCAGTTCGACGATGCCATTGACCTCTGCCTGTGGGTTGCCGAAGCGGTTGGGCACGAACGATGCAAAGAGCTGCTTGCGCGCGGCGGCCGGAAATCGACCCGTTGGGTGGGCGTTGAAGGTCGTGGGCACGAACGGATCCAATTGGCCCATGACGATCGTGCCCAGTCCGAACTGCGGCCAACCCACCTCACCGACGAAGTGCCACAGGCCGGTGGCCGGCACAGGCGGCGCCTGGGCGGCCAGCAGCCTTGCGTTCAGGTCGTCCATATAGAAGCCGGAGCGCCCCCGGTTGGCGGGCTCGAGCAGGTAGGTCGGATAGCCCCACTGCAGGAAGCGGGTGTTCCAGCCGGGCCGCCCGTCTGGCGTGGTTTGAAACTGAGATCCCAGCAGGGACCCGCCTGGGACCATCACTATCGGCGCAGTATGGGCTGGGCGTTTGGCAGGAATGAAATATTCGACAAAGCTCTGATCGACCACCGTGCTGCCCATGACCGGCGGCAAGATGAACGCAGGCCCGGCCGACGCCGGCGCCGGACTCGCGACCTCGCGACCCCCGACGTAGAAGGTGCCCATGTCGCTCAGCCTGACGGCGCCATCGCGGTGTCGCGGCTCGCCCGCCTGAGCACCCGCGCATAGCGACAGCGCGAGCGCGACGACGGTGTTGCGGATGCGGATGTCAGCAGCGGATGTGGTCGTTTGCAACGCAGTGGCCATGGTCAAGGACTCCTTCATCTTTGGGTTTATGTCGACGGCGCCTAGCACACAGTCTGCATGCTTCCGGCAGGCGTCACGGTCTCCACCTACACAGATGGCCTTGGGCCAGCCTTGTGTCTTGCAACAGGCCAACTCGAGGCCTGGTGAATCAGGTCGGCAACGGTGCCCGGATGGCTGAGCATCAGTTCGTGGCCGCCATCTATGCTGTGCGTGACCCAGGTCGGGTCCGCGCTCAGCCGCCGGTGCAGGGCGAGGAAACGGGCGTCGGGCTCGTGCGCCGCCAGGACATAGTGCTTGCGCGCCACCGTGAGCCAGCGGCCGCTCACGCGCGGTGCCTCCTGGATGGGCCGCAGCGGGTGCGGCGTGCAGCACTGGCGCAGCCAGTCGCGTTGGGACGGGTCGGTGACCCGCCAGACCGCAAAGTCAGGAACTGGCACGCGAGTGCCGCCGAGCGTAGCCGCTGCGGCCAGCATCGAGTCGCGGCGCGCAGCCGGAAATGCATCCCAGTCGCAGCGCCCGTCCTCGGGGATCACCGCGTCGACATACACCAATGCGCGAACGTGTTCTGGCAGGCGGTCAGCCACGAGAGTGATCAGCACCCCTCCGTAGCTGTGGCCGACGAGCACGACATCGTCCAGACGCTCGAACTTCAGTACGGCGAGCAAGTCCAGCAGGTGAGTGTCGATGCCGACCTCGGCGTTGAACAAGTGTTCGCGCTCCCCGAGGCCGGTCAGCGTCGGCGTGTAGACACGGTGGCCGAGGGTGCGCAGTTGGTCGGCCACGTCGCGCCAGCACCAGCCGCCATGCCAACCGCCGTGGACAAGAACGACTGCTTTCATGACGCCCCAAGCCTCGTCGGCTGGCGCCCCGAGAACGGCGGCAGCGAGGTTTGCCTTTTCATTTCGTCTGCAATCTGGATTGATGGCCAAAGCCGGATCGACCTGCGCGCTGCGGGTGACCGAACTCACGCCGGAATTCTCCAGGGCGAGGTTTCGCGCGACTGTTCCAGCAGACACACAGGCGCACCGGGCAAACCCTTGGTCATCCGTGCGCCAAGCGCCGCGCGTGCGCGGCTTCTGTTTCCGCTGACACAGACGTTCGAATGCCATGGGCAAACAATGGCGACCGCGCCCGATGCCGCGTCGGCCAGGTTGAACCCCCGCCGGCACCGATCGGCCAAAGGAGACTCCATGGCAAGAAGCAGAACGAGGTTGACGTGGCGTTCACTCGCAGTTTTGGTGACGGGCCTGTCGCTGGGTCTGACGGCCTGCGTGGGCGTGGGCGTGAGCGGCCAGGCAAAGCGGCCCAACGTGCTGGTCATCGTCGCCGATGACATGGGCTATTCGGACATCGGCGCGTTCGGCAGTGAGATCGCCACGCCCCACATCGATGCGTTGGCCGGCGACGGACGCTTGCTGACCAACTTCCGCACGGCGCCTGCCTGTGCGCCAACCCGGGCGATGCTGATGTCGGGTACCGATAGCCACCTCGCGGGGGCACCGCAGTTGGAGGGCAACACGACGGCACTGCTCAATGCCAGGAACGCCCCTTTTGGTGTCTCGTTCGGGTTCGATGACGTGCCAGGTGCCTATGCAGGCCGGTTGCGCGCCAACGTCGCGACGCTGCCTGAACTGCTTCGCGATGCCGGCTATCACACCTACATGGCGGGCAAGTGGCACTTGGCATCGGTCCACCGTTCAACACCGACCCCGGGCGCCTATTTCGATCCTTCGGCCTACCCGAACAAAAAGGGCTTTGATCGTTCCTACGCTTTGCTCAGCGGTGCAGGCGCGCACTTTGCACCCACGATCGGAAAGCCGACCAACTACGACAGAGCGACCTACACCGAAGACGATGTGGAGTTCAAGGCAACCAGTCTGCCTGCGGACTTCTACTCGACCAAGCATTTCACCGACAAGCTGATCTCCTACATCGACAGCAACATCGCTGACGGCAAACCCTTTTTTGCCTACGCGGCCTACACCGCTCCGCACTGGCCGCTCCAGGCGCCCGATGCCGATGTGGCGGCCCAGGCAGGGCGCTACAACGAGGGTTACGACGTCATTCGCACGCGGCGGATCGAGAAGATGAAGACGCTGGGGGTCTTGCCGAAAGACTTCGTGCCCAACCCAGGCCTGACCAGCGTGGCTGAGGGCGGCATCGGCAAGAAGCGATGGTCTGAACTGACGGTGCAGGAGCGGGCGCTGCAGGCACGCGCAATGGAGGTCTATGCGGCCCAGGTGAGCAACCTCGACACTCACATTGGCCGCATCGTTCGCTACCTCAAGGACAAAGGTCAGTACGACAACACCATCATCTTCTTCATGTCCGACAACGGCGCCGACCCTTCACCAGCCAGGGGCGGCGCGATCACCAGCGCGACTTCGTTGGCTGACATCGGCAAGCCGGGCACCACCTTCGCTTATGGCGAGCGCTGGGCCGAAGTCAGCTCGGCTCCGTTTCGGCTGTGGAAGACCTTGACCGGCGCAGAGGGCTCCGTGAGCGTGCCTGCGATCGTCAAGTTGCCCGGCAATGCGAAGGCGGCCACGATTTCGCATTCGACGATGCTGGTGAAGGACTTGCTGCCGACCTTTCTCGACTACGCCAAGGTGCCCGTGCCCAAAGGCAGCTACGCTGGACGCACGATCACACCGATCACCGGCGTCTCGTTGCGGGCAGCACTGGAGTCTGCCAATTCTGCGCACCCGGTGCGGCCGGCCAGTGAAACGGTGGCGATGGAGTACTTCGGGTTGGGCTACGTGCTGCGCGGCGATGGTTGGAAGCTCAGTCAATCGACCACCCCCGGGGTCAACGTCACCAGCTACACGCAAGTACCGTGGCGCCTGTACAACCTGACCACCGACCGCGGCGAACTCAGGGATGTGGCGGCCGAGAACCCTGCCATCGTCAGCGAGTTGCTGACCCATTGGAACAAGTACGTCGCAGACAACGAGGTGCTGCTGCCTTCGAGGCCGCCGCAAGCCAAGAGAGACAACGCAGGGCTTTGATCGTTGCAGCGCGTTGATCCTTGCGCGGACGGAATTCGAGCGCAAGAAGCGAATCGGTCCCGCAAGCAAGCGATGTCTCTCCAGCATCGCCATTGCTGAGCGAACCTGTGGGGGCGGATAGAGTTTTCCACATGACGACAACGAACACCTGCTGGCCTGCAGTGTTGCTGGCCTGCGCCGCCCTGGCGTTGCCTACCCAGGCGGCGCCGGTGGTTCCAGCAGGCATGAGTCTGATCCCGGCCGGCGAGTTCGAAATGGGCAGTGCCGTTGATCGCGCCTGGGCCGAAGAGCGGCCGGCGCACAAGGTGCGCCTGAGCCGTCCCTACCTGATGGACCAGACCGAGGTGACCAATGCGCAGTTCGAGCGCTTCGTCAAGGCAACCGGCTACAAGACCTTGGCCGAGCGACCGATCGAGCTGAGCAGCATCATGGCGCAACTGCCTCCGGGCTCGCGTCCGCCGCCGGCGGACGCCCTGAAGCCGGGGTCACTGGTCTTCATGACACCCTCGGGCGAGGTCGACTTGCGCGACCTCTCGCAATGGTGGAAGTGGACAACCGGCGCCAGCTGGCGGGCCCCCGAAGGCCCGAAAAGCACTCTGAAGGGCCGTGAACAACACCCGGTTGTGCATCTGGCTTGGGAAGACGCGCAGGCCTACTGCCAGTGGGCTGGCAAGCGCCTGCCCACCGAGGCCGAATGGGAGCGCGCCGCGCGCGGGGGCGTCAACGGCCTGCCGTACGTCTGGGGCAGCGAAAAACCCAATGACGCCGCACGCTCCGGCTGGTTCGCCAACATCTGGCAGGGCGCATTCCCCAAGCGGAACACGGCCACTGACGGATACGAACGCACCGCGCCCGTGCGCCGCTTCAAACCCAACCCCTATGGCCTTTTCGACATGGCCGGCAATGTGTGGGAGTGGACGGCCGACTGGTATGACCCGGAAGCCTATCAGGCACGCGCGGGCCAGCTTGTAGTCGACCCCCTGGGCCCTGGCAAAGCCCTCGGGCGTTTGGCGCAACGTGTGCAGCGCGGCGGCTCTTACCTCTGCCATGAAAGCTACTGCACGCGCTTCCGCCCGGGAGCGCGCCAAGGTACTGCAGCCGACAGCAGCTCTTCGCATGCGGGCGTGCGCTGCGCGAAGTCCGTTGAATGACTGACTTGCGTTGCGCACATCGAACTCGA
>JALHMT010000068.1 GCA_022843905.1 Rubrivivax sp. | reverse complement strand
CTGTTCGACGCCATGAGCGGCATGGGCCGGCTGGACGACACGCTGGTCATCCTGTGCGCCGACCACGGCGACTTCCTGGGCGACCACTGGCTGGGCGAGAAGGAGCTGTTCTACGACACCGTGCAGCGCGTGCCCTTCATCGTGGCCGACCCGCGTGCCGCGGCCGACGTCACGCGCGGCAGCACCGACGAACGCTTCGTCGAATGCGTCGACGTCGTGCCCACGGTGCTCGACACCCTGGGCCTGCCGGTGCCGCGCCACCGCACCGAGGGCCGCAGCCTGCTGCCGCTGCTGCACGGCCAGCAGCCGGCCTGGCGCGACCACGTCTACAGCGAGCTGGACTACAGCTTCAAGGGCGCGCGCCTCACGCTGGGGCGGCACACGCAGCAGTGCAGAGCCTTTTCGATCCGCACGCGCGAGCACCGCTACGTGAACTGGCTGGACCTGCCCGAGCAGCTGTGGGACCTGCGCAGCGACCCCGACCAGTTCGAGGACCTGGGCACGCAGGCGACGACGGCGGCCCTGCGCCAGCAGATGCGCGACCGGCTGCTGGACTTCATGGCGCGACGCCGGCACCGCACGACGATCAGCGACGAGGCCGTCGAGCGGTCCACCGACAGCCACAAGCGCGCCGGGGTGTTCTACGGACAGTGGTGACCCCGGGCGGGATGGCCGGGCGAGTGACCTCGTCGTCGCACGCGCGGGGCATCACCAAGTCCGGCCACCGAGGACCCAGGCGTTGTGCCTGAGGCCGGGTTGCCGGCGATGTGATGGGCCGCTGATCTTCAACGGCGACTCGAGGCGGTTGCGCCCACCGAGGACGCGCTGCACGCGCTGCAGCAGACCTTCATCACCCAGCTCATGAAGATGATCACGCGCGGCATCCCGCGCGACAGCATCACGCGGCTGTTCGATGCCGTGGTGGCCGTGGGCGGCGGCTGAGCACAGACCCGGTTGACACGGGCGCCCGGCTGCACCACGATGGCCCGAAGAGCGCCGGGTCCGTGGCTTCGGGCGCTGCAGGTTTCAAAAACGACTGTCCACGCCAGGAGAGAGCGATGAGATCTCGTCCACTGCGCAGCGCCGCCGTGCCGCTGCTGTTCGGCCTGGCCGTTTCGGCCTGGGCCCAGGTGCCCGGCCCGAACAACGCCATCACCGACGTGCCCGGCATCAGCGTCGGCCACTTCACCGGCAACGAATCCGGCGCCACCGTGGTGCTGGCCGCCGGCCCCACAGGCGCCGGCGTGCCCGGCGGCGTCACGCAGCGCGGCGGCTCGCCCGGCACGCGCGAGACCGACCTGATGCGCCCCGACAACCTCGTCGAGGCGATGAACTCCATCGTCATCACCGGCGGCGGCTCGTTCGGCCTGGCCGTGGCCAGCGGCGTGATGCGCTGCCTGGAGTCGCGCGGCGTCGGCTTCCCGGTGGGCGGCGGCAACGTCGTGCCCATCGTGCCGACGGCCGTCACCTTCGACCGCGCCACCTGCAACCGCCCGGCAGCCTCGCGGCCCGACTTCACGGCCGGCATGCAGGCCTGCCTGTCGGCCGCGGGCGGACCGGTCGCGATGGGCAACGTCGGGGCCGGCACCGGTGCCGTGGCCGGCGGCCTCAAGGGCGGCCTGGGCACGGCCAGCGTCGTTCTGCCCAACGGCATCATTGTCGGCGCGCTGGTTGCGGTGAACTCCGAAGGCGCGCCCTACGATGCCGACGGCGACCTGCTGGCAGCCTCGCTGGGCCTGGGTCGCGAGTTCCGCACGCTGACCAAGGCCGAGTCGGAAGGACGCAAGCGCCGCGTGCCGGCCAGCCTGCCCGGCGCCCCGCTGTCCAGCGGCACGCTGGCGGTGGTGGCCACCAACGTGCAGATCAACAAGTCGCAGGCCACCAAGATCGCCGAGATGGCCGACGACGGCGTGGCCCGCGCCGTTCACCCCGCGCACACCCCGGGCGACAGCGACACGCTGTTCGTGCTGGGCACGGCGCGGCTGGCCGTGACCACGCTCGGCGAGGAAAGCGCGGTCGTCACGCAGATCGGCGCGGCGGCCTCGCAGGCGGTCTCGCGCGCCATCGTGCATGCCATGCTGGCGGCGAGGTCGACCGAGTGCCGGCCAAGCTACTGCGACACCTTCCCGTCGGCCTGCCGCCGCGGCGATCGCTGAAGGAGGGACCGACGATGCAACACGCCACAACCCTGAAGACGCTGCAGACGGCAGCGGCCCTGGCCGCCCTCGCGCTCGGCGCCGCGGCCTTCGCGCAGACCCTGCCGCAGACCCCCGGCCCGAAGAACGCCATCACCGACGTGCCCGGGATCGAGGTCGGCCAGCACACCGTCACCAACGGCGCGGGCGGCATGACCGGCACCACGGTGATCCTGGCCCGCCAGGGCGCCATCGCCGGCGTCACGCAGCGCGGCGGCGCGCCCGGCACGCGCGAGACCGACCTGCTGAAGTCCGAGAAGGCCGTCGGCACGGTGCACGCCGTCACGCTCAGTGGCGGCAGTGCCTACGGCCTGGCGGCCTCCGACGGCGTGATGACCTGCCTGGAAAGCCAGGGCATAGGCACGCGCATGCCCAACGGCGCGCTGGTGCCCATCGTGCCGTCGGCGATCCTGTTCGACCCCGGCCGCTGCGCCCCCTTCAGTTTCCGGCCCGATGCCTCGTTCGGCGAGGCCGCCTGCCGCGCCGTGAACAGCGGCCCGGTGGCGATGGGCAACGTCGGCGCCGGCGCCGGCGCGCGCTCGGGGGGCGTCAAGGGCGGCATCGGCACGGCCAGCGCGCTCCTGCCCAACGGCGTGGTGGTCGGCGCCATCGTGGCCGTCAACTCTGTCGGCCGCACCTTCGATGCGGCCACCGGCGAGTTCTTCACCGGCTACATCCAGGGCAGCCAGGACACCACGATCTCCTCGGTGCAGGCCGCCCCCGAGGCCGAGCGCGACGAACTGCTGCGCGCCACCACCATCGCCGTGGTGGCCACCAACGTGCGGCTGACCAAGGCGCAGGCCAACAAGGTGGCGCAGATGGCCGACGACGGCCTGGCCCGCTCGATCCGCATTGCCCACGGCACCGGCGACGGCGACACGGTGTTCGCGCTGGCCACCGGCACCAGCACCGCCACGCCCAGCATCAACCAGATCGGCGGCGCGGCGGCCGACGTGCTGTCGCGCGCCATCATGCGCGCCATCCTCGCCGCCGACGCGATCCGCATCGGCACCTGCCAGGTGCCGAGCTACTGCGAGCAGTTCCCCAGCCGCTGCCAGCGCTGACCTTCAGACCCCGGCGAAGGCGAAGTCCACCTCGGGCTTCAGCCCGCTGACGCTGCGCGCGATGCTCTTGCCCGAGCTGGTCACGCCAGTGCTGCACGTCGTGCAGCGTGTAGTTGCACGACATCTGCTGGCCGACGCCCAGCTCAACGCCGACGAAGGACACGGCGGCGACGTCACGCTGATCCAGCGCTTTGGCTCGGCCGCCAACCTCGACGTCCACCTGCACGGCCTGGTGCTGGACGGCGTGTGTCGGCAGTCTCTCGGAAACTGACGGCCGGCGGCGGCAGATCAACCGCCGGGCCGTCGCGCCTGCGGCCGGGACAGGCGGACGTCAACGCCGGGAGGCTCAGGCCTGCGACCGCGCATCGATCCCGAACTCTGCCTTGAGACGGGCGTACCAGGCATCGTCGTCGAGCGCGCCCCAGTCCACCCACTCCTCATCAGTGAGTGACTTGCACCAGGTGAGAAACGGCACGGCGCCCGGCCCGACGGGGTGTCGCAGCTGCCAGGTGTCGCTGCTGGCAACCTCCAGGATCTTGTCGGCCACCACAGACGGCAAGGTCGGGGTCTTCAACACGCTGGCGAACAGCGCGGCCATTCGATTGCGCTGCGGGTAGTGCGACGCGCCTTGCAGGTTGCCGATGCGCTGGGCCATCGGCGTGTCGATGATGCCGGGCTCGACAATCCCCACACGGATGTTGAAGGGCTTGGCCTCCTGGGCCAGGCACTCGCTGAGCGCCTCCAGGGCGAATTTGGAGGCCGAGTACGCCGCCTGCGGTGACGGGGCAATGTGCCCGGCGATGGAAGCGACATTGATGATGCAGCCGCTTCTGCGCACGCGCATCGCGGGCATCACCGCCTGAATGCAGCGAATCGCGCCGAGATGGTTGGTTTCCATCACGCAGCGGAAGTCCGCCATCGACAGTTCCTCGACAGAACCCATGCGCTCGATGCCCGCGTTGTTGACCAGCACGTCGATGGGGACCGTTTCCTGCTCGATGCTGCCGACGGCGCTTTTGACGGAGGGTTCGTCATCGACATCCATCTTGTGGACAGTGATGGCCAGGTGTTCGCGGTCAGCCGCTCTTGCCAGTCCAGGTGCCTTGGCAAGGTCGCGCATCGTCGCTGCGACCTTGTGGCCCGCCCGGCCGAATGCCAAAGCGGTGTGCAGCCCGATGCCGGTCGAACAACCGGTGATGAGAATGGTGGACATCTTTGCTCCAGAAGGTGGGTGGACGCGGCTCTTCGGACCTGTTGTTGCAGGGCCGCCCTGGCGCCGCGGTGCACGCATGGTCATCCCATCGGTGCTTGTCTGAAGCTCGGCGTTCAATAGTGAACGGATGGCCGGGCGTGGTCGCCGTCTCCAGGCGGCTGAGGGTAGGCGTGCTGGCCAGCGCCTCGGCGCGGCCCATGGCCACCTGCATCACCAAGTCATTGCGCAGCACGCTGTGCTCGATGCTGGCACGGCGGCGCTCATCACCCAGCGCCAGCGCCGCAGCGCGGGTCAGGTCAAAGCGCTCAGCGAGTTACTTCAGCAACAGCACAGCGCCATCGCTGACGACATGTCTCCGCGATCGAATGCGGGCCCGACGCCAAGCCTTCCAACCCGTCCGGTATTCGACAGTCTCTTCAGTACACTTTGGCGTTGACGGCCCTCGGTTTTGGTTGGCATCACACACCCCTGAAAGCGCGCTTCGGTACCAGGCAGCCGACCGACCGCTCGCGAAGTTTTCGGGCCAGGCCAGCATCGGCGCCCAGCCTTGGCCTCCGTCCTGTTCTTGACCGAAAGGGTTCGAATATGCGCGTCACCATTGAATAGGGCTACTTCACCACCCGCGATCAAGCCCTGGCAGAAGTCGCCAGCGTTGGTCGGCACGCCATCGAAATCACCGTCTCGGCTGAAAAGGACCTGCACTGGCACGATTTCGATGTTGTGGCCTACATGCTGAAGAGAACGGCCAGCGCCGAATACGAGGACGGCACGGTCCTTTCTGCAGGTGCCGGCTCCCGCGTCGCCGCGCCAGCGGGCTGCGCATTGCGTACCAGAAGTGGGGCTCCGGGCCGCCGTGCCTGATGGTGCCGGCACTCATCTCGAACATCGAGATCGTATGGAAGCACGAGCTCTTTCGTCGTGTGTTGGAGCGCATGGGCAAGTTCATGACCTGCGTGATGTTCGACAAGCGCGGCATCGGTCTGTCGGACCGTTTCGACGGCGTGCCCACGCTGGAAGAGCGCATCGAGGACATGACCTGTGTGATGGACGCGGTGGGTTGGCCGTAGGCCCACCTGCTGGGCAACTCCGAGGGGGGGGTTGATGGCGCAGCTGTTTGCGGCCAACCATCCCGAGCGGGTGTTGAGCCTTGCGATGTATGGCTCCGCCGTGCCCCACAAGTACCGACCCCTGGTGCAGGCCCGCTTCGAGGCGGGTGACGCGCCGATCCCCACGAACAAGCAGATCAGCGAGCGGTTCATGAAGGTCGCAGACACCTGGGGTGAAACGCCACCTTCTTGGTCGACTACGAGATGCCCAGCCAGAACGGCAACGAAGGCGTGACCCGTTGGATCGCACGCCTGTGCCGGATGTCCGCCAGCCCGCGGGACTTCCGCAGGCAGTTCGAAAGCCTGGTCAAGCTGGATGCCGGCGATGCCCCGGAGCGCGTCCGCGCACGCACCCTTGTGCGCAGCGCCAAAGGCGACAAGGTGCTTCCCGCTGCTGGTGGCCGCGTGTTGGCCTCGGTGATTCCGGGCGCCATCTACCAAGACATCGCCGGCGAGGACCACTTTTACTGGTGCATGCCGATTTGGCGCAGCACCCTGGACCACTACATCGAGTTCGCCACCGGCCAGCCCGTGCCCTACACCGTGGTGCGCAAGTTCGCCGTCATCCTGTGCACCGACATCGTCAACTCCACCAAACAAGCTGTGGTCGCCGGCGACACCGGATGGCGCGAGACGATGGAGGGGCATGACCGGGTGGCGCGCGAGCTGGTCAGCTGCCAAAGCGGCCAGTTCATGGGCAGCACGGGCGATGGCTTGCAGGCCATCTTCGACATGCCGTCGCAGGCGGTGCCATGTGGTGCTGAGATGCTGAAGGCACTGGCGGACATCGGCGTCACCATCCGCGCAGGTGTGCACGCTGGCGAGATTGGCATCGTCGACGGCGTGATCAACGGCATCGCGGTGAACCTGGCCACCCGCGTGTCGCAAAAGGCCGCCGATGGCGAGTTCCGGGCCTCGTCGACGGTGCGCGACATGATGCTGGGCGGCAGCACGCCTTTCACCTACCGGGGGCAGCACGAACTCAAGGGGTTCGATGAACCTTGGCGGCTGCACTGCGTGGGCCGAAGCTGATTGCACGGCCGGCCGGGCTCACCAGCGTGGCGGCAGTTTCTTCAGCAGCACGATATGCTCGCGCGCGATCTCGATGTAGCCGCCGTGCGCAAGGTCCTGCAGCAGCCGGTTGACCATCGCCTTCGACGCGCCCAGCCGCTCGGCGATGCGCGCCTG
This sequence comes from Rubrivivax sp., assembly GCA_022843905.1. GTDB lineage: Bacteria > Pseudomonadota > Gammaproteobacteria > Burkholderiales > Burkholderiaceae_C > Rubrivivax. The sequence goes on along the minus strand of JALHMT010000068.1, from coordinate 20,394 downwards.
GCTCAGCGGGCCGGGCACCACCAGCAAGCCACCTTGGGTCACGGCCAGTGAATCGAACAGGCCCACCAGGCGCCCGTACACATCCACCGAGGCCAGCCGTCTGACGGTCTTGGTGAGCGTGCGCACGCGCTGCACCAGGCGATCGATGAGTTCAAGGGCCAGCTCGGGCCGCTGCACCAAGGCGCGTTCGACCTCCGCGCGCGTCACGCAGGTCAGTTGAGCCCTTGTAGTCACCTGCACGGTGGCGGCGCGCCGCCCCCCGCTGAGCATCAGCTCGCCAAACAACTCGCCGGAATGAATGATGTACAGGCTGTCGGCCACCTCGCCCTCGGTCACGACCGTGCTGCCCGGTTCCCAGGTGCGCGTGCTGCCCAGCTTGGCCAACTCGGTCAGGATCTCGTCGGCTGGTTCCGGCTTGACAGGTTGGTCCATGGTGTCGGTGTGGCGGCTCAGGGGTCTACCCGCCAACTGTACCGGCAGACCCAGCCCGAGTTCACGATTGAACGGTCGCGCCCCGATCGGCCTGGCGGCCTTGACCATGCGAACACTTGCCGGCGATTGCAGTCTTTCCCCCTACCTGCAGTTGGTGCATCTCAACCCTTGACTGATCGGAGTCCCGCATGAACACCGCCACTTTTTGCCGCCGTCGCCGCCCGCTTTCACTTCACGCTGCCCGCCGGCCTGATGGCCGCGATGTACCACGCCGTGGCGCCGGTCGGCCCCGACACCCGTGTGCTCGAAAAGGGCGCCACCACCTGGAACAGCCAACCGCTGGGCCGCACTGTCAGCTGCGAAACCGGCACCTTGTGGCTGACTTTCGACAACGAAGCGCTGGACGTGATCCTCGAAGCCGGCCAGTCGCACTGCTGCGCCAAGGCTTCCAGGCTGGCCATTCACGCGCTGGCCGCCGCCCGCATCACGGTGGCCTGATTCCGCAGCCATCCGTCGCCCACGCCATCAAGGCCATCCAAGATCGGCGGGAAGCTTGAAGCTGCGCGGCCCGCCTGGGCCCTTGGACGCAGGTGCCATGCCCATAATCATCCCGATTCATTTCGAAGGGCGAGTCGTGGCGAGCAACAGGATGGCGATCATCGGCCTGGGCATCATGGGCCGGCGCATGCTCGCGAATGCGCTGGAGCATCCGCGTTTCGAGATCAGCGGCCTGTGGGACCCGAGCGCGCTGTCGGTGGCCAAGGCGCGCGAGCTGATGCCCGGGGCGCCGATCGCGTCCGATGCTGCCGCGGCGATGGCCGGAGCCGATGTCGTCTACCTCGCCTGCCCGCCCGGGCCGCGCAAGGCGCATGCGCTGGTGGCCATGGCCGCCGGGCAGGGCGTCTTCATGGAAAAGCCGCTGGGGACCGACGAGGCACAGAGCCGGGACCTCGTGGCGCACCTGAAGACGTGTCGGCTGGGCGCGGTGGTGAACTTCACGCAGGCCTCGTCGCGGGGTTTCGAGGAACTGCGTCGGTCGATCGACGCCGGCGAGACCGGCGAGTTGACCGGTATCGACATCGTGGTCACCTATCCGGCCTGGCCTCGGGCGTGGCAGAAGGAGGCCGAATGGCTTCGCTTGCGCGCCGAGGGGGGCTACACACGCGAGGTGATTTCGCACTTCCTGTTCCTGGCCGGCCGGTTCCTCGGTCCCCTGCGGCTCTGTGCGGCGTCGCCACGCTATCCGGCCGACCCCACGTTGTGCGAGCTCGATATCCTGGCCAGGCTCGAGACCGCCGACGGCAGACCGGTGAACGTGCTCGGCACCACCGGCGGTCAGCAGCCTGACCGACAGGAGGTCACCGTCAAGGGCACCCGCGCGAGCCACCAGTTTCGCGAGTTCTATCAGCTGTGGCGATCCGACGGTGGGCCTTGGACGGAGGCGATCAGCTGGTCTGCCGAAGACCCGCGCACCAGCGCGCTTCAGCGCCAGCTCACCGAGCTGGACAAATGGCTGCGGGGCCAGCCGCATCTGCTGGCGACGGTCGAGGAAGCGCTGGAGGTGCAGCTGTTGGTCGAGGGCATGCTGGCCGGCCGCTGAAGCAAGGGGCGGGCAGGGCTCTCCGGATCCCGCATCCAAGGCGCGATCGTCGAGGCCTGGGAGGCCAGTCGGCAGGAGCGTGACCGGCAGTGGTCTGCAACCACGATCGCCTGCCGTCTGCCGTCGGCCGTCCGCACGCCTAGCCCGTTGCGTCGACCACCTTGGTCAGATGCACCAGGCCTGCAGCAGCCATTCATGAAGCATGGCCAGGCCGATATGGATGAGCAGCCCGCCCAGCAGCAGGCGCGGGATAGGCGACGTTACCGGCGAGCTCAAGATCATCGCGGCCATCCTCGAGCGGCCGGTGATCGAGAAGATCCTCACCCACCTCGGGCTGGATCCGCAGCCACCACCGCCGAGGGTGGGCGCGCGAGGCGGGGCAGGACTGAAGCAAGCCGCCTGGGCTGCGCCGGCCGAGGATCGTGATGCTGACGGGAACGCTCACCCGCAATGTCGCTGAGCGCACTCCAGCCGAGGGGGTCACGTAGCGACTCGAGGTGACGAACACGCCCAGCGGATCCCGGGCCGCCACGGGCGTGGCGGCAATGCGTCACGGCCGAGCATGGACAACGGCGGCGACATCTCACCCGGTGCGTGGTGCCGCCGCGCTGCCAAGCCCTGGTGGGCTCAGCGCGCCACTTCGACGCCAGGTTTCTTGACGAGGCCGCTCGAAGTCCTCTTTGGCGCGGTGGCCTTCTTCGTGGGCGTGGCGTTCTTGGCCGGAGCCGCCTTCTTCGCCGGAGCGGCCTTCTTTGCCGGAGCCGCCTTCTTCGCAGGAGCCGCCTTCTTTGCGGGTGCAGCCTTCTTGGCCGGTGCTGTCTTCTTGGCCGGTGCCGCCTTCTTTGCAGGGGCCTTCTTTGCAGTTGCCATGTTCGCTTTCCTCTTTGGTGTGAATGTGTTGCCTTGCGGCGGCGCGACCATAGCCGAAGCCAACGACGCGCGCAATGCGACGCGTGCAATGAGCCTGCGCGGCCGTTGGTAGATCGTCAAGGGCAGCAGATCACCATAGAGCCGGCACACCGGAATCTGCTTGCCGCCCAACTTCCGCGCGATGCGCGGCACGAGCTCTTGCACCGCTGACATCAGGCTGAGCATGCTCACGGCGCCGCGCGGGCCACTGGCAAAGCGTGGCATCCGCAAGGCTTGCAGCAGCGCGCTGGTGAACAGGCCATGTCGCAGCTGGTCCGATTCGAAGGACAGTGTGTCGGCGCTGCTGGCGTTGATGATGTACATGCCGCGTTCATGGATGGCCTGGATGCGCCGCGCCAGCTCTTCGGGGTCCAGACCCTGCATCATGTTGCTGCCGGACATGCCCGAATGACAGGCGTCGATGATCAGTACCACCTCGGCCGGCACCGCGGTGGCGATCTCGGCAAACTCCACCAGCGAGAGGCCCGTGCGCTCCATGTCCTGCTTGGTCGGCACCAGCTCCCAGTTCCAAAAGTAGAACTCGGGCTCGCCCTTGAAGCGCGTGCCGTGGCCCGAGAGATAGACGAGCAGCACGTCGCGCTCGGCGCCGGGCTTCATCTCGCGTCGAACGATGTCGTCGGCGAACTGGCGAATCTGCGCCAGGATGGCGGGCTTGGTGGCCTGCTCATCCACCAGCAAGGCCGACCGCACCAATTCGAAAGCTGCGTTGGCGCCTGACAGGGCCTGCACCACGGCCTTGGCATCGCGGCGCGGATAGCGCAGCGGTTGAGTGCCGCCGGCGGCTTCCTCGCCGGCGACCTTGAAGTCCGACACACCCACGCCCAGCAGGAACAAGCGGCCCTTGGCGGCTTCATGCCTGACCGAAGCCGCAAGTGCAGGCGGGCCCTGCACGTCCAGCACGCAGGGCACGGCCTTGGCCCATTCACATTCCGCACAAAGCTTGAAGATGTTGCGTCCCGGGTTCAGCGGCAGCCTGAGCTTGAAGCGGCGTCGTCGCAAGGCCTGGGGGTCGTCCTCGAACCAGACGAAGCGGTCGTTGCGCAGCACCCAGATGCGCGTCGTCGGACCACCGCGATACAGCGGCGTGACGGTGAACTCGATCTCGACGCTGCGCAGGTCGGCAGCCGGCCGCGCACGCACGACCTCCACCCACGGCGGCAGCAAGCTGGCGATGTCGACGATGGGGATGTCTACGCCCGCGGTCCGAGCGCGCTCTTCGCTGCCATGCTCGAGCACCGCGAGCACGATGTCGCGTCTGTCGAAGCCAGGGAAGCGGTCTGCAGGCAGGAAAAGCGCTTCCTGGTGCGGCCCGCGGTCGACGCAGTAGCCGAAGCGGCGGTTGCTCGGCGCATTGGTGGCGTAGTAGCCGCTGCGTGTCCACAGCACCCATTGGTCGTCGGCGCCGAAGAAGATCGTCAGGTGGCCAGTCAGGCCCATCTGCACTTCCGAGACATCGCTCTGTGGCCGGTGGTGCAACTGCAGAACGTGCGCACCGTCGCCGTCGCCGCCACGGCCGCCACGGCCGTCAGGGCCGTCAGGGCCGGCATGGCCGCCGATCAGCCAGCGGCTGCTGTGCCTTTCGCCGCGCATCGGTTCGCTCGGGCTGCGCGTTTCCAGCGCCAGGGAGCGCAGGCTGAAGCACTGCTGTCGCGCAGCGTGATTGGGCGGGCGCAGCCGCGGCGGCACGGTGCCGAAGCGCAGCTGCTCGTCGGCGTCGACCACCGCGCTCCACAGGGCCTGGCCGACTCCGCCCAACACGTCGCCGGTGCGGGCCACGCGTGCATCGGGCCGCCACAGGTGGATGGCGCAGTTCTCGCCCCCGGCACTGACCACGTCGTCGTCACTCCGCCAGGCCAGCGCGGCCACGTCACCGTCGTGGCCGTAGTACGTGCTGCGGGGCTCCAGACCCGCCGGGCCGAGCTGCAGCACATGCGCCAGTGCCACATGTTCGCCGGCACGGCCGCCGGCAGTGATCAAGCCCACCGCCAGCGAGCGCCCGTTCGCGGCGAAGCGCGCCGCTGCCGGGCGCTGCTCGACATGCATGGAGTGGCCCAGCTGCCGGCCCTGGTGGTCCAGCGCCACCAGGCACCCCAAGGGACCGCCGTCGCCCAGCCCCACCGCACCGGTCTCGATGGCCACGACCACGCCGGCTTCGCCCACGGCCAGCGTGCTGGCGTGGATGGGATCGTCGAAGCGCTGCACGTGGCGGCGGCGCAAGCCGCGCTCGGCGTCCCACTGCAACCAGTGCAGGGCGTCCTGCCCGGCGGCGGTGAGTGAGTTCACGGCCGCGACGAGCTGGCCCGCCTCCGCGGCCTCGGGCAGCCAGCCGACTTCGATCGACAGGTGCATCAGGTCGCCGACCTGGCCCGTCGTCGCCACCCCATGCTCAGCGAGCGGAACCGGCGGACGGTCGAAGCCGGCGCGCAGCACCGCCTTTGTGGCCAGCACCTCCACCACCGCGCGCCGATGCGTGGGCCCGTGCGCACGTGTCACGCCCAGCGCGAGCCAGCGGCCGTCGGGGCTGAAAGCCATGGCAAGCAGGCAGTCTGCCGGCTTGCTATGGTCGAAGGCGGCATGCAGGTTGCCTGTCGACAGCTCAAAGACTTCCACACGTCGATGGTTCTTCACACTCAGCACCCAGCGGCCGTCGGGGCTGAGCACCATGGTGTCGATGCGGCCTGTGACGTGGCCGCCGTCGTGCTGCGGCGCCGTGTGCCCCAGGATCTGGCGCTTGAGGCTGCGTGTGGCCGCGTCCCACACGCGCAGCGTGCAATCGCCTGCCGACACCACGGTGCCACCATCGGGCGTGGTGGCCAGCGCCACGATGGCTTCGGTGTGGCCGCCGGGGTCGAGCCTGAGCCAGGTGTGAGCAATGCGCTGTGACTTCATCTGCGATGCCCATCCCAGGAAGGTTCGCTCAGTCGGAAAACAAGGCGCGATGATCGGGCAGCTGCAGGTAGTCGCGGCGCAGTGCAGGGTCGCTGATGCGCGCGGCGCGTGCGCGCAGTTCCTCGCGGCCACGGGCCCGCAGCCCGTCGGCGCGGCTGTCGCCACAGGCCTGCAGCACACGCCAGGCCACGCACACCACGGACATGGGCAGCCCGCTCAAGGGCGCTGAGCTGTCCCCCTGCGGTGCGTGCAGCCGGTCCAGCAAGGGCGCCACTTCGGCTCGCGCGGCCCGGGCGCGCTGCTCGCCGGGCCAGGCCTCGTGGGCCAGGGCCCACTCTGCGCGTGCGGCCTGCACTTCCAGCGCACCGAGGGGATCGCCCAGTTCGGCCATCAGCGCGGCGGCAGCCTGGAGTGCGTGGTCGGCCTGCTCGAATTCACCGGCGGCGGTGTGCAGGCGGCCGATGTCCATGGTGCTGCTGGCTTCGATGGATCGCAGGCCGATCTCGCGCGCCAGGGCCAGCGCTGCCTGCAGCCAGCCCCAAGCCCCGGCGGTGTCGCCCAGGGCCATGCGGACGCGGCCCAGGTTCTCTTGCACCGCGGCTTCGGCGCGGCGCGTGCCGCTGGCGCGCAGCGCGGCCAGGGCCTGTTCGCCCAGCGCCTGTGCGGCGGCGTACTGGCCCAGCTCGCGATGTGCCTCTGCGCGGTTGAGCAAAGCCACCCCGTGTCTGCTGCGCTCCTGCAGTTCGGCCCAGATGGCGCCGGCCTGTTCCGTCAGGCGCGTGGCGCGCTCGAAGTCCCCTGCGGCCAGGGCCGCCGTGCCCATGTTGTTGAGCAGGATGGCCTGGCCGGTGCGGTCGCCGATGCGCCGGGCGATGGCCAGCGCACGTTCGTAGCTCGCCATGGCGTCGTCGAAACGCGCCCGCGCCTTGGCCACCATGCCCAGGTTGTTGTGCACGTCCAGTTCATGGCGCAGGTCGCCGGCCTGCTGCAGGCCCGGCAGCGCAGCCAGCAACAGGTCTTGCGCCGCGTCGTAGTGGCCGAGCTGCCATTCCACCAGCCCGAGTTGCGCCAGCGCGTCCGACTCGCTGCGCTTCAAGCCCTGCTGGCGTGCCCGGGCCAGCGCCTCGTCCAGCGGCACGCGGGCGCTTTCTGCCTGCCCAGCGGCGAAGAGCGCACGTGCGTGAAGCAGCAGCGCTTCGACGAGGTCGACCCCTGGCGCGGGCTCGCTGGCCGCGCCTGCGGATGCGGATGCGACCTCGGGCAAGGCCTTCAGGCCCGTCATGGCCGCCAGCGCAGCGGTACTGGCGGCGGCAAAGTCGCCGACGTCCAGCTGCAGCCGAGCCTGGCGCAGCGCGAGCTGCGCCTGCAGCGCTGCAGCGGCCGCAGCCGGCAGCCGAGCGGCCAGCTCCGCCAACGCCAAGAGGTCTTGGCGACGCGCTTCGTGGCGGCCCAGCAGGTCGAAGAGGGCCTCGCGGCGCAGCAGCGCGCCCAGGCGTTCCTGCAGCGCCGCTGCAGGCAGCCAGTCCAGCACCTGCGTGAAGGCCGACAGCGCCATCTCGTTGGCGAAGCTGGCCGCCGCCTGCTCGCCCGCGCGCAGCAGGTGGGGACCGGCCTTGTCCGGCCGCTCGGCGCGCGCCCAGTGGTGCGCCAGCAACTGCGCACGGCCGGCCGCCGCGACAGGCGCGACGGCGGCGCCGTCCAGGGCTGCTGGTGCCGCTTCCAGGTGCTCTGCCACGCGTTGGTGCAGGTGCACGCGCCCCAGCCGGGCAATGCTGTCGTAGGCCACCTCCTGCGTCACGCGATGCACGAAGCCGAAGCTGGGCTCGGCGGCATCCGGCAGCTCGGCGATGAGCCCGGCCTGGACCAGCGCCTGCAGTCCGGCGAGCAGCGCCTGATGCTCGTCGCCTTGCCCTCCAGCCACGGCGCCCAGCTGGCAGGCCTGCAGGTCGGACAACGTGAAACGCTGGCCGAGCACGCTGGCGCCCTTCAGCAGCAGCGGCTGAGGCCCGGCCAGCCTGTCGATGCGGCTGAGCACCAGGCTGCGCAGGCTGACCGGCCAGTCGAGCGTGCCCAGCGCATCGGCGCGGTACGGATCGAGGCCGCGGTCGTGCAGGTGATTGAGCAGCTCTTCGATGTAGAAGGGGTTGCCCTGGGCGCGGTGGACCAGGTGTTCGATGAGCGCTGCGGGCACGCTGCCGGCACGTTCAGGGAACTGCGCCGCGAGCTTGGCGCGGATCATCTGCTCCACCTGCGCGGGGTGCAGGCCGCCCAGCTCGATGCGCCGCAAGGGCAGGCTGCTGCCGTCGGCGGAGGGCAGCGCCAGGGCCGCGGCCACGTCGGTGGCGGCATCGGCCGACCGCGCCTGCGCCGGCCGCTGGCTGACCCACACCACCAGCGGCAGCTGGCTTGCTGCGCGGCACACGGCGGCCAGCAGGTCCAGCGTCAGCACCTCGGCGCTGTGCAGGTCTTCCAGCACCAGCAGCACACCACCGCCGTCCAGCGCGGCTTCGGCGACGCAGCTGCGCAGCGCCTTCACCAGCAGCGTTTCCAGCAAGGCCTTGCGGTCCTTGGGTGCCAGGGCTTGCGTGAAGGGGTTGTCCGGCAGCTCCAGCCCCAGCACCGCACCGAGCAAGGGCCAGGCTTCGGCGTGTTCAGGCGCCAGGCGTGCCAGCGCGGCTTCGGCTGCGCGTGCAAGGGCGCGCGGCGAGGCGGCCGTGTCCAACTCGAGCAGCGCCGTCCACACGCTGTACCAGGGCCGGTAGGGCGTGCTCACGCCGTCGCCTGCCAAGGCGCCGCCGTAGCCGACGAAGCCACGCCGCAGTGCCAGCCGCGTGCCTTCGGCGAGCAGCCGGCTCTTGCCCATGCCTGCTTCGGCCACCACGAGCACCAGCGCACCGCTGCCTGCAACAGCCTCGTCGAGCGTCTGCGCCAGTTCGGCCAGCGCCGCCTCGCGGCCGACCATCGGCAGCACGAAGTCCGCCTCCTGCAACCGCAGGGCGCGCTGTCGCTGCGGCCCGAGCAGCGCGAACACGGGCATCGGATCGGCCTTGCCCTTCAGCGCGATGGGCGCGCGTGCCTGCAGCGCGAAATCAGGCGCCACCGCGGCACGGATGCGTCCCGAGGTGAGGACTTCGCCGGGCTGGGCCAGCATCATCAAGCGCGCCGCTGCGTTGGTGGCATCGCCCTGCGCACCGAAGGACTGGCGCGTGCGGCCGCCATACCCGCCGACGCGCAGCATGCCGCTGGCCAGGCCGATGCGTGCCCCGCCCTGCGACGTGAACAGTGCACGCAGCTCCAGCGCAGCGCGCAGCGCCCGCTGGGCATCGTCTTCATGGGCCTGCGCAGCGCCGAAGGCGGCATAGAGATAGCGGCCCTTGTCCCCGACCGTCAACTCGAGCAGCACGCCGCCGTGGCGCTGCAGCGCACGCTGCGCACCGGCGACCGAGTCGTCGAGCTGACGCACCGCGGGGTCGTCGAGTACGTCCTCGTCGGCACCCTGGCCGCCGAAGTGCAGGAAGAGGGCCACCACGGGCCGCAAGTCGGCCACGAACAGCCCCTGGCCGGCGAGTTCTCTCTCGTAGACGAAGGGGTGAACCCAGGGCCGCAGCGTGGCTGGCGGCAGCAGGGCTGGGGTGGGCAGGCCTGCCTCGAACCGGATCGGCAGGGGGCCGCTCCAATGGGTGTCGATGACGGCCCAGCGCGCGCCCGCATGCTCACGCCATTCCAGCACGCGAGCCTGCAGGACCTGCGCGGTGGCGCTGTCGAGCAGCACATCGCCCGGGCGCGCCAGCGCGTCGGCCATGGCCACCGCCGCCACCGGCGGGCCGGCCAGCACGTCCAGCCGCTGGATGCGGGGGTCACCGACCGTGAAGCGCCGTGCCGCGCCGCGGGCCACGCTGACCTTCAAGGCCAGCGATGCCGCAGCCCCCCCGATGCGCTGCACGGCGGCCTGCATGGCCAGCGCCGCCTGGAGCGCGCGCTGCGCCGCGGGCGCCGCGGTGGCGGGGTCATCGGCCTGGTCGAACCAGCAGGTGATGGCGTCGCCGGCAAAGGCCAGCACGTGGCCGCCGTGGCGCTGCACTTCGGTGATGAGGGCGTCGTAGACACCGCCCACCGGCTGTGTCAGTGCCTCGACGCCCTGGCGCTCTCCGAGGCGCCGCGCCAGTGCTTCCGTCAGCGCGGTGAAGCCGCAGATGTCGGCAAAGAGTGCCGCGCCCTCGGTATGCGTCGGCAAGTCGCGGTCCTGGGCCAGCGCGTGCAGGCGGTCGGAGGGCAGGTAGTAGTGCAGTGCCATGGACGGCGCAGACGCTAACACGCAGCAGCGCTGCCGCGGCACGGGGTTCTGCCCCGGGCATCCGCCGCAATCGAGCGCCGGGCCCTGACCTGCCAGCTCCTGCGAAATGACTCCCCGATCCCGACAGAGCAAGGCACACGGTGCGCTTGCGATCGGCGACCGGTTCGGGGCGATACCCCGCGGACCCGCTACATCAGAACAATGCCGTACTGCTCCGGATTCATCGTCGGCTCCGCCGACAGCGAAATCGGCTTGCCGATGTGACCTGCGCCCCTCCAGCCGTGCCAATCTGAAGTGACAGTACCCCAACAACCCCCCTGCGAACGCTCACTGGCTTGCAGAGCCGGGTCAGCTCGAGGGCGCCCGCACCGGCAAAGAGCCAGACGCCGGCACCGGCGCTGTCAGCCACCTCGACCCAGGCCATGTGCCCGAGGCCGGAGTGTCGGCGATGTGATGGTCAGCTGGTCTTCAGTTGCGACGGTTCACCGGCGGGCAACGACCCAATCCGGGCATCGGGCTGGCGAGATTGACCGCCACAAAGCGGTCGCCCGATGGGGCTGTTCGGAGCCAGTTGGCCCTTGGGTGCATGCGCACGGCCTGATCGCGAAGATCCCGCGCAAGCGACGCTGGCGCGTCACCGACGACGGACGCAAGGTCATAGGCACCCCCATGTACCTGCGCGAGCACCACTTCCCGAACGTCTAAGCCGGCGTCATGCACTGAACTTCTTCGCAGAAAACAAGGGAGTCACAGCAAGAGGGTCTGTCGTTGCAACTGTCCACCATCGTCTTTGCAGGACACCGAGCCCCTAGCTGCCGAAGGATGCGAGGCCAAGCGCTACAGAACCAGGCACGGCGCACCGGCCCGGCGCGATCGGCCGCATGGTGGTCGAGTCATCAGCGGATGCCCGCGGGTCCTGCGGGCATCCGAACCCGCCGGGCAGCGCCTGTCATGGCCAGAATTGCCACACCCAGCAGGGCCAGCGTCGAGGGCGTGGGCACTGTGGAGACAGGCGTCAACGGCACGACCCCTCCTCTGATGTTGAATTGCATAGCGACTTTGGTCTCGGGGTCCCCAACGTCGATCCGGAACTGGCCAAAGGAGTCGCTGAGCAGTCCTGTGCTCGGCAACGTCGGGATGCCTGACAGCGTCTCGAAGACGTTGTCGAACAGCGTGAACTCGGGATAGTCGAACCAAACGATCAACGCGTAGAAACTCCAGCCATCCACCGTTCCGTTCACGTCCAACGAAGACAACTGAAATCGGTCGCGGCTGTTGACCTGCCTAGTGTAGGCGTCACCTGTGGCGGTGAGGGTGAAGCTCTGCGTCAAGCCCTGCACCTGAAAGCTGAACTCGGTCAGCGCGCCCTCGTACTTGCCGGTGTTGGAGAGGGGGAGGTACGGCTCTCCGAGCTTCGAGGTATCGACGGTAAACGTTGCGGTGTAGTCGTTGCCGACCGCGAGCGAGGGCACGAGAATGCTTGAGGCCTCGGTCAATGTGCCGCTGAAGCCGTACTTCACCAGGGCGGCCTCGGCAGGTTGTGCAGCGGCTACGCACAGCGTCGCGACCATGCACGACAGGTTCAAGCAATGTGTCAGTCGGCAGGATGTCATGGGAATTCGGCTCCGGGTGGATGAGTGGGGCACAACAGGCATCGCGGAGGTCAGCGATTCGGTGGGTTGACGCACGGTCCGATCCATTCTGAGCTCCGGCTTCACTTCTCGAACCAACGGATGACTAACGGGCGCCCCCCCAGAGTTGGGGGGCACGCGCTGCACCCCTGGCGAGCCGGATGAGCCCACGCGCCGGTATTGATGTGGCGACTAGCCCGCGGTCCCGTTGTCCAGTGGGAGGTGCTGGCCCAGCGAGGCGTTGCACCTGCCGTCGAGGTTCTGGCAGTGCTGCACTTCGACGTCGAGCACGCGCTTGAGTGACCGCGCCCATTTCTACAACTGGCTTGCTCCAAACCTGCCCGTGGCGAGCGACGGCTCCTGGCCGGGACCTCCAGTTCGCCGCCGATCCAGAGAGCTGACCTTGGCGCTGACGTGGCGCTGCATGACGAAGCCACATTGAGCCTCGTCATGGCCACTGTCGGGCCGCGTGCAGCACCCGCAGTACGTCGGCCACATCGCCGATGACGCGGTAGACCATGACGTAGTTCGGCCTCACGACGATCTCGCGCGTGCCCTTTCTTGACCCGACCAGCCTTGTAGAGCTTTGGCCTCGGCCGGGCGCTCTCCGCCTTGGCCTCGAACTCGAGGTCCAGGTCGATCGCCGCCGTCGGGTTGTCGTGCGCGATGAAGACCATGATGGCGTCGCGATCCGCAAGCGCCATCGGCCGCCATGTCGGCCGGTTCAACGGGCGGACTTTTACGCGGCTGCGACGCCCTGGGTCAAGGCAGCGCGCCTGGCCGCGAACTCCTTCTTGGCCACTGCGCCGTCAACACTCGCCCGTGGGTCGTCGATCGAGGCCTGAACCTGCGCGCGGAACCAGGTGTCGTGGGCGGCGGCCTGGTGCGCGCGCTTCATGCGCTCCGAGGCCGTGGTGCTGCGCTTGTCGTGCTGCTTGCTCGCTGCGGCGCCTGGGGCGAACTCGGCCGTGTTGACGCGGTACTCGACGATGCCGAGCTCCTTCAGGTAGCCGGCCAGCGTCTCGAACTGGCGCCAGGTCCGCGGTGCGCCGCGCGTGGCGGCACCCGCCAAGCCGCCGCTGGCCCGAGCATGCAGGCTGTCCGCGCCTGAAGAGTCGGCGTGCGCTACCCGGGGTCGGACACCTCGTGTCATCGGCAGTTGCAGACCATGCTTGCTGACCGCAGAGCGAAGAGTGCCGAGATCTTCGCTGAGGCGCCCAACCGTGGCCTCGCGCTGCGCGATGCGGCGCAGCAGCAGGGGACCCGCGCCGCTACTGCAGCGCCGGGCCCGGCATCGCCGTCAGGCTGGCCACCACCAGGCGCTCGGTGGCGCTGATGTGCTGGCGCAGCAGGTCCACGGCCTTGTCGGCGTCGCGCGACAGCACGGTGTTCAGCAGGCGCTGGTGTTCGGCGTGCTTGCGCCGGGGCGTCTGCCGGTGCTGGGCCGACCAGCGGCGGTAGCGTTCGGCGTTGTCGAACAGCACGTTGACCAGGTTCAACAGCAGCGGCGACGTGCAGGCCCCGTACAGGCTCAGGTGGAAGGCGCGGTGGCGCGCCGACCATTCGTCGTCCAGCGCGCGCGGGCCGTCGCCCAGCCGCTGTTCGATCAGCGCCAGGCCGTGCGCCGCGGCCACCATGCCGGCTTCCCAGGCGTCGTCGCCATGCGCCATGGCGTCGCGCAGGGCCTCGCATTCCACCAGCAGCCGCGTGCGGGCCAGGTCGGACACGCCTTCGACCGTCAGCGGCGCCACGCGGAAGCCGCGGTTCTCGAGCGCGCGCACCAGGCCCTGTTCACTCAGGCGGTTGAGCGCCTCGCGCAGCGGGCTGCTGCTGATGGCGTAGCGCCGGCTGAGTTCTTCCACGCGCAGGCGCGCGCCGGGCGCGAACTCGCAGCGCACGATGTCCTGCCGCAGCTGGCGATAAGCCCGTTCGGTCAGGGGGACGCTGAGGTCGTCGGTCGTTGCACTCACGGACGCCATTGTGGCGCAGGCCGCGCCGGGCGGCTCATGGTTTGTGCTCATTGCTGCGTTTGTGCATAAAAATAAGACTCCTGCATATTCAAGGAGAACACACGTGAAACTTCTGTCCTATCTCCATGCCGGCCAGGAAGGCTGGGGCGCCGTGGTCGGCAGCGGCGTGCTGCCGCTGGCCGCCCGCACCGGCCACGCCACGCTGGCCGACTTCATCGGCAGTGCCGACTGGCCCCGCCGCGACGCGCTGGTGGCCGGTCTGGCCGCCGAGCTGCCGCTGGCCGGGCTGACGCTGCTGCCGGTGATTCCGCGTGCCGAGAAGATCGTCTGCGCGGTGCGCAACTACATGGACCACCATCAGGAGGTGCTGGCCGCCGGCATGCACCGCGAGCTGAGCGAGCAGCCGCCGATCTTCCTGCGCGTGTGGCGCTCGCAGGTGGCGCACGGACAGCCCATCGTGCGGCCGCGCGTGTCGGAGTCGCTCGACTGGGAAGGCGAACTCGCGGTCATCATCGGCAAGCCGGGCCGCGACATCCCGGCCGAACGCGCCTGGGAGCACGTCGCCGGCTACTCGATCTACAACGACGCCAGCGTGCGCGAGTGGCAGTTCCACGCCAAGCAGATCGCCTCGGGCAAGAACTTCGAAGGCACCGGCGCCTTCGGCCCCTGGATGGTGACGGCCGACCAGATCGAGCCCGGCCGGCCGCTGCGCCTGCAGACGCGACTGAACGGCGAGACGGTGCAGGACAGTCACACCGGCCACATGATCTTCTCGACGCCGCAGCTCATCGCCTATGCGTCCACCATCTTCACGCTGGTGCCCGGCGACGTCATCGTCACCGGCACGCCGGCCGGCGTGGGCTGGAGCCGCAAGCCGCCGCGCTTCATGAAGCCCGGCGACGTGGTCGAGGTGGAGATCGAGTCCATCGGCACGCTGAGCAACCCGGTCATCGGGCAAGACTGAACGAGACCCAGAAACCACGAGCCGCCAGGCCTGCGCCGCAGCGGCCCAAGGAGACAGACATGCTTCGACGTCAGTTGATCACCGCCGCCGCGGCCTGCGGCGCCTTCTCGGTCTGGTCGCCGGCACGCGCCCAGGCCTGGCCCGAGAGACCCATCAAGGTGCTGCAGGGCTTCGCGGCCGGCGGCAACGCCGACACCATCGCCCGCCTCGTCGGCGGCGAGATGGCCAAGGGGCTGGGCCAGCCGCTGGTCGTCGAGGCCGTGGTCGGCGCCGGCGGCACCCTGGCCTCGGGCCAGGTGGCGCGCGCCGCGCCCGACGGCTACACGCTGCTGCTGGCCACCGGCGGCCACGTGGTGGCCGGCGCCCTGTACGACAAGCTGCCCTACCAGACGGCGGCCAGCTTCCAGATGGTGTCCACCATCACCTTCTTCCCCTTCCTGCTGGTGGTGCCCGCCGAGTCGAAGACCACCAGCCTGCGCGAGCTGCTGGCCGCCGCGCGCGCCAAGCCCGGCAGCGTGAGCTACGGCACCGCCGGCATCGGCTCCACGCACCACCTGGTGGGCGAGCTGCTGGCCAAGATGGCCGGCGTGCAGATGCTGCACGTGCCCTACCGCGGCGACTCGGCCTCGCTCACGGCGCTGTTCGCGGGCGACATCCCCTTCATCGTGGCGCCGCCCACGGCGGTGCTGGGCAACCTGAAGGCCGGCAAGCTGCGCGCGCTGGCCGTCACCGGCCCGCAGCGCTGGGCCGGCATGCCCGACGTGCCGACCGTGGCAGAGCAGGGCGTGGCCGGCTTCGACGTGCGCTCCTGGGCCGGCTGGATGCTGCCCGCCGGGGCGCCGGCCGCGGTGGTCGAGCGGCTGCACGCCGAGACGCAGAAGGCGCTGCAGGTGCCGGCCGTCAAGGCGCGGCTGGAAGAGATGGGCGGCGAGGTCCGTGGCAGCACGCCGCAGGAGATGGCGGCGATGATCGCCGCCGAGTTGCAGAAGTGGACGCAGGTCGTCGCCGACGCCAAGATCCCCCGGCTCTGACTCTGAAAGGCACCCCATGTCGTTGATCCAGATCCGCCGACGTTCGCTCACCGTCGAGACCATCCACCACGAAGGCGGCCCGCCGCCCGAACGGCCGCTGCGCATGGCGGCCGCCTGCGCCGTGGTGCGCAACCCCTACGCCGGTCGCTACGAGCCCGACCTGCTGCCCTTCATGGCCGAGCTGCGCAGCCTGGGCAGCCTGTTGTCGGAAGAGCTGGTGGGCGTGCTGGGCAAGGACCGTGTCGAGGCCTACGGCAAGGCGGCCATCGTCGGCATCAACGGTGAACTCGAACACGGCGCCGTGTGGCACGAGGCCGGCGGCTGGGCCATGCGCGCCGCCCTGGGCGAGCCCAAGGCCATCGTGCCCGCGTCCAAGGTCGTGGCCTCGGCCGGCTACCGGCTGATGGTGCCGCTGCACTACATCCACGCGGCCTACGTGCGCAGCCACTTCAATTCGATCGAGGTCGGCGTGCAGGACGGTCCGCGCCCCGACGAGATCGTCTTCGCGCTGGCCATGGCCGATGGCGGCCGCATCCACTCTCGCCTGGGCGGGCTGACGCCGTCGCAGGTGAAGGTGCACGACGGCCAGCGCTGAGCGGGGTGCCGGCAGCATGCGAGTGATCCTGGTCAGGCAGCCGGGCGGGCCCGACGTGCTGGAAGCGGCCGAGCTGCCATTGCCCAGCCCCGCGCCCGGCGAGGTGCGGGTCCGCGCCCACGCCATCGGCGCCGGCCGGCCCGACGTGCTGATCCGCAACGGCAGCTACAAGTGGATGCCGCCGCTGCCCGCGATTCCCGGCAACGAGATGGCCGGCGTGGTGGATGCACTGGGCGCGGGCGTGGTGGGCTGGTCGCTGGGCGACCGCGTCCTGCTCAGCTCGCGTGAACTGCCGCAGCGCGGCGGGTGCTATGCGCAGTACCTGTGCGCGCCGGCCGATGGCCTGTATGCCCTGCCGGCCGCCATCGGCTTCGACGACGCCGTCAGCCTGCCCAACTTCCAGCTCGCCCTGGCCCTGATGGCCAGCGCGCGCAGCGACCGCGCCACGCGCGCGGCGCTGATCACCGGCGCGGCCGGCGGCGTGGCCACGGCCCTGGCGCAGGTGGTGCGCGCGGCCGGCGCGGTGGTCATCGGCACCGCCCGCACCGACGCCAAGCGCCGCTTCGCGCTGGACAGCGGCTTCGACGCCGTGCTCGACCCGCAGGCCCCCGACCTGCCGGCCCAGGTGCGCGAGCTCACGGCCGGTCGCGGTGTCGATCTGGCCTTCGATCACGTCGGCGGCAGCCTGATCGTGCAATGCCTGCGCTCGCTGGCGCCGCTGGGCACGGTGGTGTCCTACAACATCGTCGCCGGTCCGCCGTCCACCGACCTGTTCATGGAGCAGCGCGCCCTTCTCGGCAGGAGCCTGGCCGTGCGCGTGTTCTCCATGCACAGCTTCGATGCCGATGCCGGCCAGCGCCGCGGGCTCATGCAGCAGGCCATCGAGGCGATGGCCGCTGGCCGTGTGCGTGCGCCGCGCGCCACCGTGCTGCCGCTGTCGCAGGCCCGCGAAGCCCATCGCATCCTGGACGCCGGCGACACCATCGGCAAGATCGTCCTCCACCCCTGAGGCACTTCATGAGCGCTGTCTGCAACCCCCAGCTGGCCCACTGCGGCATCTTCGTGCGCGACATCGACGCGATGACGCAGTTCTACACGCAGGTCTTCGGCCTGAGGCTCACCGACCAGGGCGTCGGCGGCACCTTCAAGTTCAAGCTGCACTTCCTGAGCGGCTCGGCCGACCAGCACCACCAGCTGGTGCTGGCCAGCGGCCGCGCGGCCGACAGCCCCAGCACGGTGATGCAGCTGTCCTTCAAGGTCACGGCCATCGACCACCTGCGCCAGGTGCGCGAGCGCGCGCTGGCGCACGGCGCTTCGCAGATGCGCGGCATGAACCACGGCAACGCGATGTCCATCTACTTCCACGACCTCGAAGGCAACACGGTGGAGGTCTACCTGGACACGCCCTGGCAGATCCCGCAGCCGCACGGCGACCCGCTCGATCTGGACAAGAGCGACGAAGCACTGTGGGCCGAGACGGAAGCTGCCTGCCGTGCCGACCCCGGCTTCATGCCTGCCGACGTGTGGTCATCGAACTTCCGGGCGCAGGGACCGTCCCGATGATCGTGAGCCAGGGGCTGCCGGCCGCCGCGCGCACGGCTGGATAGTTGGCCCTCAGCGACGTTCGGCGACACCCTTGTGCACCCTGTCCGGCGCGGGGTGACGCCGAGCGAGGGCGGTCCTTTGCCTGGCCGTCAGGCCTTCTTCGCGTAGGCGCTGCACCAGCCCTTGGCCGCGACCTGCTTGCCGGCGAACAGCGGGCAGCCGCCGGCGGCAGCGCCCGCAGCGGCCTGGAACAGCGCACAGTTGCCGCAGATCTGCCCGGCCTTGTAGGCGGCGTACTTGGCCTTGTCGACCTTGCCCGCATCGGCTTTATAGCCCAGGGCCACGGCCTGGGCGTCGGTGTCGGCGACCTGGGCTTGCGCGTGTGCGCTGCCCGCTGCAGCCACGGCAACGGCTGCGCCGGCCGCCTGCATCAGGAACACACGGCGGGGCAGCGTACGGGTGGGGGCATTGAGTTTCACGGAGAGAACCTCGGCTCGGGTGGGGTTGGACGGAGTCACGCTCCAGTCTGACCCGGCAAGCTGAAGCCCGGATGAAGGCGGCGCGGCCGTCGGTTGACGCCGCGACCGGCCTGCTCGCCGGGGCTGCGCCGCTGGATTCGGCTGGCGCGGCGGCATCCGGCTTCAGGGGGTATCGCATCTTTCCAGCAAATTGACACGGTGGCCGCTGACAGGCCGTCGCCAGCCCGATGCGGCGCCCGGGCAGGTAGGGATTCGTGCCGTGCCCGATCCAGGTAGATTGGCGATTTCGACTGCCCGAAGGGTGTCACCGTGTCCTTCGCCTAGCGCTTCATTGGCGCCGAGAACCTGCCTACCAGGCTATCGGAGTTCGACGTCCAACAATCGTTCTGCCTGAGCGCAGATGACATCGCCGCGGGCACCGAGCGGTTCCGCCACGATCGTCGCGTCGCGGCTGCCATCCAGATGCCGTTCCTGCGCGCCTGCGGCCGCCCGATGGACCGCTTCGCATCCGTGCCCAAGACCCTGCTGCGCGCCGTGTGCGAGGCATTTCAAACCTCGGCCGTGAGCATCGCCAGCCTTCGCACGCTCTACGCACGCCGCCAGACGCTGTACGAACACCAGGCATGGGCTTGCACCTACCTCGACCTGCACGACCTGGACCCAGCCGGTGTCGATCAACTCCAAAAGGTTCTGGCGATATCCGCGCTCGAGGCCGCCCATCCCGACGACCTGGCCGAGACCGCCCGCACGTGACTGTACGAACGGCGCATCGTCATCCCCGGTCCGCGCCGCATGGCAGACTTGGCGCGCGATGCCTTCGACGCCGCCGAGGCATCCATGGCAGCCACGATGGAGGCCGGCATCGGCAAGGCCGCTGTCCTGAAGGCCATCGACTGGTGCTATGCGCCACAACCGGGGGTCGCCGGCAGCCGGCTTGAGTGGCTCAAGACGCCGCTCAAGCACCACTCACCGAGCACGATGGCCGAGACGCTGGAAAGGATCCGCGGGTTGAAGGAACTGGGCGTGCGCGGCTGGCCGTTGGACGGCGTGGCGCTGAGCAAGCAGCAGGTCTACGCCGCTCACGTCCAGATGCGGCGCCCGTCGATGACCGCGCCCATCGAGCGGCAGCGCCAGACTGTGGAGATCATCTGCTTTCTGCGCGCGACACTGCTGGAGCTGACCGGACATGGCGCTGCTGCAGGCGTCACGGCGCAGCCAGGACCTGTTCCGCCGAGCAGCTGAGCGGGTCGAGAAGGGGCGCTCGCGCAGCAGCGGCGTGATGTTTGATGGCACTGCGCAAGAGCCTGCGGCGTGGCAGCGCCTGGGTGAACCACTCGATCAGCTTCCGCGCCCGCGAGTCGATGCTGCTGGCGGACACCGACTGGCGCACCCCCAAAGAACGCCATCACCAGATTCTTTGCCTGCCCACCCAGGCCATGGCGTTTCTGGGGTCGATCCTGGCAGGCGTCTCCGTTGGCCTGACAGCCTTGGCCGAAGCTGCCGGCCGCGGCCAGATCGAGATTGGCGCCGACAAGCTGCTGCACCTGCCACCGATACGCCCTTTGGACGAGGAAGTGGAGCCGCGCAAGACCCGGGAGGCGGTCTTCAGGCACATCGGCTCCGTCCAGTTGCCGGAACTGCTGCTGGAGGTCGACGCCACCGCGCACTTCAGCGAGGTGCTGCTGGCCCGCCGGCCGTCTTCGAGCAACGAGTTGCTGGCCATCTACGGCGCGCTCCTGGCCCACGGCACCGTCCTCGACGCCAAGGGCGTGGGCTCGATGATCCCCGGGATCGACGCGGCGCACATCTCCACGGCAATGCGGGCCGTCGCACTTCTCGCACATCAACTTCCGGGGCACGTTCCGGTTCAACGTCGAGCCGTATGCGGACGTGCTGGTCGAACGCGCCGCCGGCAAAGCCACGGCCAAGTCGGCCCAGTGATGCCTGCCGATTGTGCGGTCGTGGACCGAATGTCGGCAAGGTGGCAGTCAGCTGACCGTCACCCGCGACTGCTCGCCGGCTGCCAACGACCCA
>JALHMT010000067.1 GCA_022843905.1 Rubrivivax sp. | reverse complement strand
CAGAAGCCCCCGCCGCCGAGGCCGGCACCCCGGGCCCGCCCGCCGCAGCCGGCCCCGCTGCCGCCCGCACCGGGCGAACAGCTGGCAGCCGCAGCGATGGCGCACTACGGCGACTACGCGTGCGAGTTCAACGAGGTGGTCAAGGTGGAGATCGACCGTCGCAACGACGGCTACATCGAGGTGAAGCACCGCCGGGCGGTGTACGTGATGAAGCCCGTGCTGTCGTCGACCGGCGCCTTGCGGCTGGAAGACGTCAGGGGCCGCATGCTGATGCTGCAGATCGCCAACAAGTCGATGCTGATGGACACCAAGGCCGGCCAGCGCGTGGTCGACGGCTGCGTGCACGAGAAGCAGCGCGAAGCCGCCACGCGTCCGCCCACCCAGAGCCTGGGGATCGAAGCCGCGCCGCCCCGTGCCGGCGCCAGCGCACCGTCCTGACTGCGGCCGCCCGCCCCTGCGTCAACCTGACGCCAGGCCTGCGCCCCGACACCGGATCGGGACTTCTTCACGCCGCAGGACAGCCGACCCCTTCAGGCCCGAGCATCGCGACCGAAGAAATCGTCGCAACCCCTCGGAGCCTGCCCATGACCACGCTTTTCCTCGCCCTCGTTCCCCTGCTCTTCGTGCTCGGTTTCCTGGCCTGGGCCATGTCCATGGGCGCGCGCGAACAGGAACGCTCCGACGCCTGGGCCGAGGCCTGGGTGGAACAGGACCGCGCCAAGAAGAAGCTGCACTGAAGCCTTTGCTCAGGCATCCCCCAGGCAGCCCGGGCACGCGTCAGCGGCTCCGGGCCGCTCTCGTTGGCTGTGCCCGCGGCGACGCCGCCGCACGCGCCGGCACCGCAGCGCGATGCCCGAGCAGCGACGGCACTTGCCAAGTCTTATATAAGACATAAAATATAGGGGTTACCCACCCCTACACTCCCACACATCCTGGCCCTCTGGAGAACAGTCGATGCTCACCGCCTACCGCCAACATGCCGCCGACCGTGCCGCGCTCGGCATCCCGCCGCTGCCGCTGACTGCAAAGCAGACGGCCGAGCTGATCGAGCTGATCAAGGCCCCGCCGGCGGGGGAAGAGAGTTTCCTGGTCGAGCTGCTGACGCACCGCGTGCCGCCCGGCGTGGACGATGCGGCCAAGGTCAAGGCCAGCTTCCTGGCTGCCGTGGCACACGGCGACATCGCCGTCGACCTGATGTCCAGGGCCAAGGCGACCGAACTGCTGGGCACGATGGTGGGCGGCTACAACGTCAAGCCGATGATCGACCTGCTGGACGACGCCGACGTGGCGCCGATCGCCGCCGCCGGCCTGAAGAAGACGCTGCTGATGTTCGATTTCTTCCATGACGTCGCCGAGAAGGCCAAGGCCGGCAACGCCATCGCCCAGGACGTCATCGCGAGCTGGGCCGCCGCCGAGTGGTTCACCTCCCGGCCCGAAGTGCCGAAGACGATCACCGTGACGGTCTTCAAGGTCACCGGCGAGACCAACACCGACGACCTCTCGCCCGCGCCCGACGCCTGGAGCCGCCCCGACATCCCGCTGCACTACCTGGCGATGCTGAAGAACGCCCGCCCCGGCATCGTGCCCGAGGAGGACGGCAAGCGCGGCCCGATGAAGTTCATCGAGGACCTGAAAAAGAAGGGCCACCTGGTGGCCTACGTGGGCGATGTGGTCGGCACAGGCTCGAGCCGCAAGAGTGCCACCAACAGCGTCATCTGGGCCACGGGCCAGGACATCCCCTTCGTGCCGAACAAGCGTTTCGGCGGCGTCACGCTGGGCGGCAAGATCGCGCCGATCTTCTTCAACACCCAGGAGGACTCGGGCGCGCTGCCGATCGAGCTGGACGTGACGAAGCTGGAGATGGGCGACGTCATCGACATCCACCCCTACGACGGCAAGATCACCAAGAACGGCCAGACCGTCACCAGCTTCCAGCTGCGCAGCGACGTGCTGTTCGACGAGGTGCGCGCCGGCGGCCGCATCAATCTGATCATCGGCCGCTCGCTCACCGCCAAGGCGCGCGAGTTCCTGGGTCTGCCGGCCAGCACCAGCTTCCGCCTGCCACAGGCGCCGGCGGCCACGAAGGCCGGCTTCACCCTGGCGCAGAAGATGGTCGGCCGCGCCGTCGGCCTGCCCGAGGGCCAGGGCGTGCGTCCCGGCACCTACTGCGAGCCGAAGATGACGTCCGTCGGCAGCCAGGACACCACCGGCCCGATGACGCGCGACGAGCTGAAGGACCTGGCCTGCCTGGGCTTCAGCGCCGACCTCGTGATGCAGAGCTTCTGCCACACCGCGGCCTACCCCAAGCCGGTGGACGTGAAGACGCACCGCGAGCTGCCGGCCTTCATCAGCAACCGCGGCGGCATCAGCCTGCGCCCGGGCGACGGCGTCATCCACAGCTGGCTCAACCGCATGCTGCTGCCCGACACCGTGGGCACCGGCGGCGACAGCCACACACGTTTCCCCATCGGCATCAGCTTCCCGGCCGGCTCCGGGCTGGTGGCCTTCGGTGCGGCCACCGGCGTGATGCCGCTGGACATGCCCGAGAGCGTGCTGGTGCGCTTCAAGGGGCGGATGCAGCCCGGCATCACGCTGCGCGACCTGGTGCACGCCATCCCGCTGTACGCCATCAAGGCCGGTCTGCTGACGGTGGCCAAGCAGGGCAAGAAGAACGAGTTCTCGGGCCGCATCCTCGAGATCGAGGGCCTGCCCGACCTGAAGGTGGAACAGGCTTTCGAGCTCAGCGACGCCAGCGCCGAGCGCAGCGCCGCCGGCTGCACGGTGCGCCTGAACAAGGAACCGATCATCGAGTACCTCAACAGCAACATCGTGCTGCTGAAGAACATGATCGCCCAGGGCTATCAGGACAAGCGCAGCCTCGAGCGCCGCATCCAGAAGATGCAGGAATGGCTGGCCGCGCCCACGCTGCTGGAAGCCGACCCCGACGCCGAGTACGCGCATGTCATCGAGATCGACCTGGCCGACATCAAGGAGCCCATCCTCTGCTGCCCCAACGACCCCGACGACGCCAGATTCCTCGGTGAGGTGGCGGGCACGAAGATCGACGAGGCCTTCATCGGCAGCTGCATGACCAACATCGGCCACTTCCGCGCCGCCAGCAAGCTGCTCGAAGGCAAGCGGGACATCCCCGTCAAGCTGTGGGTCGCGCCACCCACCAAGATGGACCAGGCCGAGCTGACCAAGGAAGGACACTACGCCAACTTCGGCAGCGCCGGCGCCCGCACCGAGATGCCGGGCTGCAGCCTGTGCATGGGTAACCAGGCGCAGGTCAGGGAAGGCGCCACGGTGGTGTCGACCTCCACGCGCAACTTCCCCAACCGCCTGGGGAAGAACACCAACGTGTACCTGGCATCGGCCGAACTGGCGGCCATCGCCAGCAAGCTCGGCCGCCTGCCGACGGTGGCCGAGTACCACGCCGACATGGGCGTCATCAACGCCGACGGCTCGCAGGTCTACCGCTACATGAACTTCGACCAGATCGACGAGTACGCGGACGTGGCCAGGGAAGTGACGGTCTGAAGCCGCACTCCGGAGACGCCCGGGCCGCATGAACGGCCTGGCGTTCCCAGTTCCTGAACGGCCCCCGACGACGGCCTGCCGGCCCTGCCGGCAGGCCGTCCTGCCTTCGAACGGCCGTCTCCCACCGCCTTCGGGGCTGCGCCCGCAATGCTGGCCTGCTGCCGGCAAGGTGCGGCGACTATCATGTTGACGAGCCACTGGCCTGCCGGACGGCAGCCCACTTCACCCCGGAGACCCCTCGTTGGCCGACGACGACGATCGCAGGATTGATGCCGCGATGCGGGCCGATCGACTGCGCCGGCACGGCGACGTCGTGACCACATCGCTGGTCTGGAACATCCTGCTGGGCGTGCTGCTGGTCTTCGCGCTGCACGAAGTGCTGGCCGCGCCGCTGCGCGGGGGCTGGCTGGCACTGCTGCTGCTGGCCCAGGCGGGCCGCTGGTCGGTGCGTGCAGCCCAAGCCCGCGATGCGCTCGCCCCCCTCGACGAGACCCGGTCGAGGCGCTGGTTGACACGCTACCGGCTGGCTGCCGCGGCCGTGGGCCTGGTCTGGGGCGTGGCCGGGCTGGCGTTGTTCCTGGCGCATGACTCGCTGCATGCCGATCTGCTGATCGTGATGCTCAGCGCCGTGGTCACCGGCACCGGCCTCAGCCTGGCCTTCGACCGCACCGCTGCGCTGGCGGTCGCCGTGCCGCCCCTGGCCACGGCTGGCACCTACTTCGCCGCGGGTGGCGGCACCCAGGTCCCGGCACTGGGCTGGCTGATGCTCGCCTTCGTCCTGAGCGTGTTCATCCACTCACGTCGGGCCGCTCGCGAGATGCGCGAGAACACCGCCCTGCGGCTGGACCAGCAGGACCGCCAGGAAGCGATGCAGCGCACCCTGACGCTGCTGGAGCGCACCGGCGCGGTGGCCGAGGTGGGCGGCTGGGAAGTCGATCTGCCCTCGATGCAGCTGCGCTGGACGCCGCAGACCTTCCACATCCACGGGCTGCCGACCGACGTGCAACCCTCGCTCGCCATGGCGCGCATGCACATCGTGCCCGCCTCCCGTGCCGCCTTCGACGCCGCCATGAAGCGCGCTGTGGAAGAGGGTGAGCCGTTCGATCTGGAGGTCTCGCTGACGCGCCCGGACGGCCGCGCCGCGGTGGCGCGCCTGGTGTGCCAGCCGCAGACGCAGCAGGGCCGCACCGTTCGCCTGACGGGTGCGCTGCAGGACATGACCCGGCGGCGCCAGATCGACGATGTCCTGGCACGACAGGAGGAGCAGCTCAGCCAGGTGCTTCAGACCAGCGCGCAGGGTTTCTGGTTCCTGGACAGCGACGGCCGCAGCACCGACATCAACCCCCGCATGGCGGACCTGCTGGGGCGTCCGCGCGAAGCGATCATCGGCCGCAGTCTCTTCGACTTCTTCGACCCCGCAACCGCCGCGGTGCTTCGCCATCGACTGGAGGGCACGGCGACGGCGGACAGCGGCGGCGTCGAGATCGACATCACGCGGCCCGACGGCAGCCGCGTGTTCTGCCTGGCGGACCTGTCGCGCACGCCCGACATCACGGGGCGTCGTGGTGGCGCGGTGGCGATCTGGACCGACATCACGGAACGCCACGCTGCGCAGCGCTCTCTGCGCATCTACGAGGCCGCCACCAACTCGCTGACCGACCTCGTCAGCGTGATCGGCGAGGACGAGGTCTATCGCATGGTCAACGATGCATGGTGCCGCCACCACCAGCGCAGCCGCCAGGACACCGTAGGGCGCCCGTCGGTCGAGGTGTTCCCCGAAGGCATCGCCGCTCCACGCCTGCAGGCGGTGAGCGAGTGCCTGAACCTGGGCCAGACCCGCACCGTGCGCGTGACCGAGGTCGACCGCAGCGGCGCGACGCGCCACCTGGAGGTCAGCTATTACCCCTACGGCCTGGACACGGCCGGCGTGCGCTGCGTGGTCATCGTGACGCGCGACGTGACCGCACCGGCCGAGGCCGTGGATCGCATCCGCAATGCAGAGGCCGAGACGCGGACCCTGCTGAACGCCTTTCCCGGGCTGATTTCGGTGCTCGACGACCAGCTTTGCTACACCTTCGCCAACGACCAGCTGTGCCAGATCATCGGCAAGCCGGCTTCGGACGTCGTCGGTCGTCCGGTGGCCGAGGTGCTGGGCGCGCAGCGCGCCGCCGAGCTGAAAGCCGCCTTCGACGCGCTGGAGGTCGGCCAGTCGATGATGTACGAGCGCGAGCAGAACGGTGCGACCATCCAGGTCACGGCGCGCGTCGAGCGCGACCACCGCAGCGGCAGACGCGTGCTGCATGGCTTCGGCATCGACATCACCGAACTCAAGCGCGTCGAGCGGGCCCTGCGGAGCAGCGAACACGAGGTGCGCGAGCTGCTGGACGCCTTCCCGGGCTACATCGCCGCCATCGATCAGGACCTCGCCTACACCTACGTGAGCGAACGGCTGGCCGCCGTGCTGGGACGCAGGCCGTCGGACATGGTCGGCCACACCGTGCTCGAGATCCTGGGTGCGGAGCGCATGGCCCACGTCGCCGAAGAGATCGCCCTGGCCGCACGTGGCGAGCGCGTGGTCACGGAGCGGCACTATCCGGCCAGTGCATCGGCCCCGGCCATCGACCTGCAGGTCACGCACGTGGCGGGCGCCCTGCGCCCAGACGGCAGGCGAATCTTCTATGCCTTCGGCCTGGACATCACCGACCGCAAGCGCGCCGAGCGCGCCCTGATCAACGCGCGCGACGACGCCGAGCGGGCCAACCAGGCCAAGTCGCAGTTCCTGTCGCACATGTCGCACGAGCTGCGCACGCCGATGAACGCCATCCTCGGCTTCGCGCAGCTGCTGGACTCCGACGCCGCGCAACCGCTCACCGGCGAACAGCACAACCACGCCCGCGAGATCCTGCGCGGCGGTCGCCACCTGCTGAATCTCATCAACGACGTGCTCGACCTCGGCCGCATCGAGGCCGGCAAGCTGACCGTCGGCAGCGCCACGATGCGCCTGTTGCCCGTGGTGCAGGACTGCCTGAGCCTGGTGGAACCCCTGGCGCAGGAGCGCGAGGTGCAGCTGCTGCCGATCGACGGCGCCGAGTTCGACGAGTTCGTCAGCGGCGACCCGATGCGCTTGAAGCAGGTGCTGCTGAACCTGCTGGGCAATGCCATCAAGTACAACCGCCAGGGCGGCCAGGTGTCCCTCGAGTGCGCAGCGCAGGGCTCCATGCTGCGCCTGGTGGTGCAGGACACCGGCCTGGGGCTCACGGCGCAGCAGATGGAACGCATCTTCATTCCCTTCGAACGCGTGAACGTCGACAGCAACGTCGAAGGCACGGGCATCGGCCTGGCGCTCAGCCGGCGCCTGATGCAGGCCATGGGCGGCGAGATCGGTGTCGAGAGCCAGCGTGACACCGGAAGCCGGTTCTGGATCGACCTGCCCCGGCCGGCCGACGACCGCGAGCCCGACGCCCTGGAGTCCGGCAGCATGCCGCTGGACCCCGGCGACGCGGGGCAGCGTCAACGCACGGTGCTGTACATCGAGGACAACCCCGTCAACGTCGTGCTGATGGAGGCCATGCTGGCCCGCGCGCCCGGCCTGCTGTTGCTCAGCGAACCGCATCCGCTGTCGGGCCTGGAGCGCGCCCGCAGCGTGCAGCCCGACCTCATCCTGCTCGACATCCAGCTGCCCGACATGAGCGGCTTCGAGGTGCTGCGCCACCTGCGGGAATCCGCCGCCACGCGCCACATTCCCGTGATCGCGGTGAGCGCCAACGCGATGGACGACGACATTGCCGCGGGCCACGCCGCCGGTTTCGCCGACTACGTCACCAAGCCACTGGAGCTGCACAAGCTGTTGTCGGCCGTTCAGGGCGTGCTGGACCGCCTGCCGGCGGACGGCCCGGGCGATGCGCGTGCAGCCGCCGTGCACTCCAGCAACTGAAACCACCCGGCCCCCACCGGGCAGGACCCTGCCGATGAGCCTCTCGTCTTCTTCTGCGACACGCCTTCGATGGCTGCATCTAGGCATCGGCCTGCTGGCCGCCGCGCTCTGCAGTGCCGCCCTGGCCGAGCGCCTGAAGCTGCGCATCCTGGAGACCACGGATGTGCACATGAACCTGCTGAACTACGACTACTACCAGGACCGGTTCACCGACGAGTACGGGCTGGCCAAGACCGCCACGCTGATCAGGGCGGCCCGCGCCCAGAGCCCCAACAGCCTGCTGTTCGACAACGGTGACCTGTTGCAGGGCAGCCCGCTGGGCGACTTCGTGGCGCGCGTCAGGCCGCTGCAGCCGGGCCAGGTGCATCCGGCCTACAAGGTGCTCAACCACCTGGGCGTGGACGCCGCCAACATCGGCAACCACGAGTTCGACTATGGGCTGCCCTTCCTGCGACAGGCCATCGCCGGCGCCAACTTCCCGTATGTCAGTGCCAACCTGCACATCGACGACGGCGACGGCAACCCGGCCAACGACGAGCATGCCTTCCCCCCCTACGTCATCCTCGAGCGCACGATGACCGACGAAGCCGGCGGCCGGCATCGTCTGAAGATCGGTGTCATCGGCTTCGTGCCGCCGCAGATCCTGAAGTGGAATCGGCAGCACCTGAAGGGCCGGGTCACGGTACGCGACATCCAGGAGACCGCACGCCGCCTGGTGCCGGAGATGAAGGCGCGGGGCGCCGACCTGGTGGTGGCCATCCCGCACAGCGGTTTCGAGCGCGGCGAGACGGTGTTCTTCGCAGAGAACTCGGTGGCACGGCTGGCCGAGGTGCCCGGCATCGACGCCATCCTGTTCGGACACTCGCACGGCGAGTTTCCCGGCCGCTTCTTCGCGCAGCATCCCCAGGTCGACCTGGCCCGCGGCACCATCAACGGCGTGCCCGCAGTGATGCCGGGTCGCTGGGGCGACCACCTCGGCGTGATCGATCTGGTGCTGGACAAGGCCTCGGGCGCCTGGAAGGTGGTCGACAGCCGGGCCGAGATCCGCCCGATCTGGGACCGCGCGTCGCGCAAGCCGCTGGTGGAGGCCGACCCGGTCATCGCCCGCCTCATCGCCGACGAGCACGAAGGCACGCTGCGCTACGTGCGCGCCGAAGTGGCGCGCAGCACGGTGCCGATCCAGAGCTACTTCGCCCAGGTGGCCGACGACCCCTCGGTGCAGATCGTCTCGCAGGCCCAGCTGGCCTACACGCGGCGTGCCGTGCAGGGCACCGAGCTCGAGAAACTGCCGCTGCTGTCGGCCGCCGCGCCCTTCAAGACCGGCGGACGCCAGGGCTGGAATCACTACACCGACATCCCCGCCGGCGCGGTGGCACTGCGCAACGTGGCCGACCTGTACATCTACCCCAACACGCTGAAGGCCGTGAAGCTCAGCGGCGCCCAGGTGCGCGAATGGCTGGAGATGTCGGCCGGCGCCTTCAACCGCATCGATCCTGCCGGCCCGGCGGAGCAGAACCTCATCAACACCAGCTTTCCCAGCTTCAACTTCGACACGCTGGACGGCGTGAGCTATCGCATCGACGTGACGCAGCCCGCGCGCTATGACCGCGGCGGCAAGCTGTTGAACCCCGGCGCGCGGCGCATCGTCGACCTGCGACACGAGGGCCAGCCGATCGACGACAAGGCGATGTTCCTGGTGGCCACCAACAACTACCGGGCATCGGGCGGGGGCAGCTTCCCCGGCCTGGACGGCAGCAACGTCGTGGTCGACGCCCCCGACGAGAACCGGGAGATCCTGGTGCAATACCTGCGCGCACAGCAGACGGTCAACCCCTCGGCCGACGCCAACTGGCGCATCCAGCCGGTGCCGGGCGTGAAGCTGCGCTTCCTCTCCGGCGCCGGAGGCATCGCGCACCTGGCACGCTATCCACAGGTGCGGCTGGTGACGGACAACGGCGACGGCTCGGCGCTGTTCGAACTGCTGCCGTGAAGCGCTTGCCAGGCCGGCAGGCGGCCGGCTTCGTGATGCTCACGCTGCTGACGGCAGCCGCAGGCGTCGTGCTGCTGCTGGCGCTGGCCCTCGGCAGCGCAGCGCTGTGGTACGGCTCGCAGCTGCCATCGCTGGACCCGGTGATCGACTACAGGCCGCGCCAGCCGCTGCAGGTCTTCACGCAGGACGGCGTGGAAATCGCGCAGTTCGGCCCCGAGCGGCGCCAGTTCCTGCCCATCGCCGAGATGCCGCCGGGCCTGCAGACGGCCGTGCTGGCGGTGGAGGACACCGACTTCCGCGAGCACGGCGGCATCAGCCTCAAGGGTGTGGCTCGCGCCATCGTGGCCAACCTCACCGGCGGCGTCCCGCAGGGCGCGTCGACCATCACGCAGCAGGTGGCGCGAACCTTCTTCCTGAGCATGCGCCGCACGCCGGAGCGCAAGATCAAGGAAGCGCTGCTGGCGCTGCAGATCGAGAGGCGCCTGTCGAAGGACCAGATCCTGGAGCTGTACCTGAACCAGATCTACCTCGGCCAGCGCGCCTACGGCTTCGCCGCCGCCTCGCAGGCCTACTTCGGCAAGCCGCTGCAGGCGCTGAGCCTGGCCGAAACCGCCATGCTGGCCGGTCTGCCGCAGAACCCGATCTACGCCAACCCGGTGGCCAACTTCGAGCGCGCGCAGCGCCGCCAGCGCGTGGTGCTGCAGCGCATGCTGGTCACGGGATCCATCACGCCGGCGCAGTTTGCCCAGGCGCGGGCCGAGCCGCTGCGCATACGGCGTGCGGCACAGGTCGACGTGCAGGCGCAGCACGTCGCCGAGATGGCGCGGCAGATGGTCTACGAGCGCTTTGCCGAACGGGCCTACAGCGAGGGCATCCGCGTCTACACCTCGCTGCTGGCCGCCGACCAGCAGGCCGCGCACGCCGCGCTGCGCCGCGCCGTCATCGCACACGAAGGACGCCAGGCGTGGCGCGGCCCGGAGGACCAGGAGAGCCTGCCGGCGGCCGATACCGACATCGAACGCATCGCGGCCCGGGCGCTGAAGGACCACCTCGACGACGACGACCTGCGCGTGGCCATCGTGCTGGCTGCTTCAGCGCGCGAGCTGCGCGCCCAGCTCGCCGACGGCAGCAGCGTGACGGTGCATGGAGAAGGCCTGCGCCTGGCCCAGCCGGGCCTGGCGGCGCGCGCGCCTCCAGCGCTGGCGATACGCCGCGGCTCGGTCATCCGGCTGCTGCAGGAGCAGCGCGGCAAGGCCCTGGCCTGGTCGGTGGTGCAGTGGCCTCAGGCCGAAGGCGCCTTCGTGGCGCTCGACCCCGCCACGGGACGCGTCCGCGCCCTGGTCGGCGGTTTCGACTTCTCGCGGCGCCAGTTCAACCACGCCACGCAGGCCTGGCGGCAGCCGGGCTCCAGCCTGAAGCCCTTCCTCTACTCGGCCGCCTTCGAGCACGGCGTGGCACCCGACACCTTGGTCAACGATGCGCCGCTGCGCGACGACGAAGGCGGCCCGATGTCCTGGGACCCGAAGAACGCCGACGGCCGCTACGACGGACCCATCACCGTGCGCGAGGCCATGGTGCGGTCGAAGAACCTGGTCAGCATCCGCCTGTTGAAGTACACCGGCCTGGACGACACGCGCGAGTGGCTGGAGCGTTTCGGCCTGGACCCGGCGCGTCACCCCGCCGACCTGACGCTGGCGCTGGGCGCAGGCAGCACCACGCCGATGCAGCTCGCCGGCGCCTATGCAGTGCTGGCCAACGGGGGGCATCGTGTGTCGCCGGTGGTCATCGAACGCATCACCGATGCACGCGGCAACCCGATCTTCGAGGCGCCTCGACCACAGCCGCTGACCGAAGAAGACCGCGTCGTGCCTGCGCGCAACGTCTACCTCGTCAACAGCCTGCTGGCCGACGTCACGCGCTCCGGCACCGCCGCTGCCGTGCAGGCGCAGCTGCATCGCGCCGACCTGTACGGCAAGACAGGCACCACCAACGACGCGGTGGACGCCTGGTTCGCCGGCTTCCACCCCAGCCGCGTGGCGGTGACCTGGATCGGCTACGGCGAACCGCGCAGCCTGGGCAGCGGCGAGTCGGGCGGCGGCCTGGCGCTGCCGGCTTGGCTCGCCTACATGGGACGCGTGCTGCAAGACGTGCCGCAGCAACTGCCAGAACTGCCAGCCGGCCTCGCGCGCAACCCGGTGGGCTTCGGCGACTGGCGCTACGCCGAGCGGCTGTACGGCGGCACGGTGGAGCGCATCGGCATCGAGTTGGCACCGATCGACCCCTTGTCCCCGGCAACGCCCGCGACTGCGGCCAGCGCGGCTGCTGCAAGCGCGCCGGGAGGCTGACCCCATACTCTTCCATCCACGCGCGAGAACTGCTCCAGGCCCTTCAGCGCCAGCTCACAGCTCAATTCCGTCGTCGCGTCTGTGAAGTCGATGTATCCCCCCTCGCTCCATCCTGGACGTCGGGACGGGCATGGGACAACAGTATGGCTTCCTGCTGAGAAACAACCTTGAAGGGCTGCACCTGTTCGAGATCAAGGGCGACCAGGGCCGGCTGCGCCCGCGAGCGCAATGGCAGGCGCGCATCGACGGCGTCGAAGGCTTCGCAGGCTACATGACCTCGGTGCATGAGTATGCGTACAACCGCGTGATCATCGGCGAGGCGATCGAGAGCATGCGCAGACTGGAGGCGGCGTCCTACGAGCTCGTCGTGGCAGTGGACATCGTTGAGCACTTTGCCCAGGCGGACGGCCTCGCCTTCCTGGCCGAATGCCGGTGCGTCGCAGGGCGCTACCTGCTGGCAGCCACGCCCTCTGAGTTCATTGCCCTGGAGATTGACGCGAACCCTCTGGAGAACCATCGCTCAGTCTGGAGCGAGCAGGACTTGGCGGCCATCGGGTTCAACGATTTCCTGCACGTACCTGGATCGGTCATCGCTGCCTGGAAGCTCTGAAGAGCCGGCATCACTCGAACGCTGACCGGCCACCGAGGACGGCACTCTCAAGCTCAGCCCGTCCGGGCGAACATCAGGTTCTCGATCAGCGGTCGCGTGCACCCCAGCGAGCGCGATATCCTGCCGACGATCTCGACGATCTCGGCGCTGCCCCGGCCGGCACTTGCCGCCACAAAGCCGGCCAGGCCGAACTGGTCGTAGCGGCGCGCGTCGTCCTGCAATTGCGCCAGGTCGCACGGCCGGCCGTCCAGCTCGAAGGGCAGCAGGCCTTGCGACAGCAATTCACCTAGGAAGGCGCCGGGCGAGCAGCCGGCCTCGAGCATCGACGCAGGACAGTACTCGGCCAGGATGCGCAGGTCGGATCGTGCGGCAATGCATCGCCGGGCACCGGCCAGCGCCACCGGCTCCCAGCCTTCGATATCGATCTTGATCAGCGCCACCGTGCCCGGTACTACCAGGTCGTCCAGGCGCCGCAGGGGCACCTCGACGGCCGGACCCCTGCACAGCAGCGAGTCGTAGAGGCGATGCATGCCGCCGTTGAAGTCGCTGGTGTGCAGCGTCGCCGTGCCGTCCCGGTCGCCCAAGGCCACGCGGTGCACGCGCACCTGCTGCAACCCGTTGGCCGCCATGTTGGCCACGAGAAGGGCGTAGTTGGCCGGCTCGGGTTCGAAGGCATGAACCTCGCCGCCAGGCCCCACCCGCCGCGCCATGTGGGCCGTGAAGTAGCCGATGTTGGCGCCAATGTCCACGACGGTCTGGCCCGGAGTCACCCAACGTTGCAGGGCCTCCAGGATCTCGGGCTCGAAGGCCGCGCCGCGCCCCAGACCCAGGCTGTCCAGCGCGTCGATGGCCAGGCGGAAACCGTCGATGTCGATGTGCCGGATTTCTGGCAGCGTCATGGTGAGGGCATTCTGAAGCGGTGCGGCAGATTCTGGCAGGGTCCCCAGAGCGGCTGAAGCGGCGGCGCGGCCCCGGCGAATCTCGCCGGACAAATCAGGGCGCGATGCCCTCGGCGTAGTCGTACAGCGCCTCCAGCAGCGCCTGCTGACGGTCATCTGCGCTCTCGGCCAGCTCGTCGATTCGTTCGAAGAAGGCGGCCAGCGTGGTCGAGCCGCCGGCGCCATCGTGCAGCCGCGCGCTGCGGTGCTCCTGCCAGCGATGCTGCTCTTCTTCGTCCAGCGTGTCGGGGAAGTTGCGCGCGCGGTAGCGGAACAGCAGCTCTTCCAGCCGCGGGTCCTCGAAGGCCGGACGCCGGGCGGCCAGGGCTTGCGGCGACAGTGCGCGCAGGCGGTCGAGCTGACGGCGATCGTCGGGCGACAGAAAGCCGCCGTAGAGGTCTTCGTCGACGTCCAGCGGCGTGTTTGCCCCGGGCCGCGCGAACACCTGCGCCCACAGCGGCTCCACCAGGGGCGCGACGCGGGCCGCGTGCTCGGCATGCCGCAGGGCCAGCGGCAGATCGAGCTGCCAGCGCTCGGCCGCCGCGCCCAGCGTCTTCAGGTTGCCGATCACGATGGGCGACTTGTTGACGTGCAGGGTCTTCACCGGCAGACGGGTCATGCCCTCGGGCAGGTCGTCCTGGCGCGTGAACAAGCGCAGGCGCAGCGTGTCGGCGTCCAGCCCTTCGAGCTGCGCCGGGTCCTGCGACAGGTCCCACACGATCAACTCGTTGCGGTTGGTCGGGTGCGGCGCCAGCGGCCACACGACGGCCAGGCAGCCCCTCTCCACCGGGTACATGCCTGACAGGTGCACGAAGGGCCGGCCGATGCCGATCTGGTCGCGCACGGTCTGCTTGCCGCGCAGTTGCAGGCAGAAGTCCCACAGCCGCGGGTTCTTCTGCTTGATCAGGCGGGCCAGCGCGATGGTGGCGCGCACGTCGCTCAGCGCGTCGTGCGCGGCCTCGTGCGACAGCCCGTTGGCAGCGGTGAGGTGTTCCAGCTTGAACGACGGCCGGCCGTCCTCGTGCACCGGCCAGGTGATGCCCTCGGGCCGCAGCGCCCAGGTGCAGCGCACGACGTCGAGCAGGTCCCAGCGGCCGCACTGGTTCTGCCACTCGCGCGCATAGGGGTCCATCAGGCAGCGCCAGAACAGGAAACGCGTGACCTCGTCGTCGAATCGGATGCTGTTGTAGCCCACGCCGACGGTGCCGGGCAGGGCGAGCTGCGCTTCGATGGCGGCGGCGAAGGCATGTTCCGGCAGGCCCTTTTCCAGGCAGTGCTGGGGCAGGATGCCGGTGAGCAGGCAGCTCTCGGGGTCGGGGAGCGTGTCGGGCGCGGGCTGGCAGTGCCACATCACCGGCTCGCCGATCTCGTGGAGTTCGGCATCGGTGCGCACGCCAGCGAACTGCGCCGGGCGGTCACGCCGCGGCACGCGGCCGAAGGTCTCGTAGTCGTGCCAGAAGAAGGTGGGGTTCAAAGCCGCTGCACCACCACGCTGCCGATCGAGTAGCCGGCCCCGAAGGAGCAGATCACGCCCACCTGGCCGGGCTGCAGGTCGGCATGGTGGAGGTGGAAGGCGATGATGGAGCCGGCCGACGCGGTGTTGGCGTATTCGTCCAGGATCACCGGCGCCACGTCCTGCGACACCTCCCCGCCCAGCAGCTTGCGGATGACGAGCTGGTTCATGCCCAGGTTGGCCTGGTGCAGCCAGTAGCGGCGCACCTTCGTCGGCTCCAGGCCCAGGCTGGCCAGGTGCGACTCGATGTGCGCGGCAGCCATCGGCACCACTTCCTTGAAGACCTTGCGGCCTTCCTGCATGAAGGTCTTGTCGCGCGCGTCGGGGTCGGTGTCCTCGCAGCGGTTCAGGAAGCCGGCGTTGTTGCGGATGTTGTTGCTGAACTGCGTGACCAGCCGTGTGCCCAGCACGCGCCAGCGGTCGGCCGCAGTGGCGGTGTCTTCGGCCTCGACCACGGTGGCGGTGGCCACGTCGCCGAAGATGAAATGGCAGTCGCGGTCGCGCCACTCCAGGTGCGCCGAGGTGATCTCGGGGTTGACCACCAGCACGCACTTCGCGCTGCCGCCACGCACCGCGTTGACCGCCTGCTCGATGCCGAAGGTGGCCGAGGAACAGGCCACGTTCATGTCGAAGCCGTAGCCGCCGGCACCGATGGCCTGCTGGATCTCGACGGCCATCGCGGGGTAGGCGCGCTGCATGTTGGCGGCGGCACACAGCACGCCGTCGATGTCGGCGGCGCTCTTGCCGGCCGCCGCCATGGCGTCGCGCGCAGCCCGGGCGCCGATCTCGGCCATCAGCGAAAGCTGGTCGTCACCACGCGGCTCGAAGTACGGGCGCATGCGGTGCGGATCGAGCACGCCGGCCTTGGCGATGACGTGGCGTTGCCGGATGCCGGACGCCTTCTCGATGAACTCGACGCTGGAGGCCGCGATGGCCTCGCGTTCCCCGGCAGCGATGGCCGCAGCGTGTTTCGCGTTCTGCAGTTCGGCGTAGGCGTTGAAGGAGGCCACCAACTCGGCGTTGGTGATGATCTCGGGCGGCGTGAACAGGCCCGTGCCGCTGATGACGACGTTCTTCATGGGGCACCAGTGTAGGCCGAGGCCGGCGTGAGGCAGGGCAGGACCCGGCGGTCAGGCAGGGGCGGCCTGCCGCCGCAGACCCGGCTACTTCTTCGTCTTGGCCGGGGCCTTGCCCTGCTGCAGCGCCTCGCTCATGCCGATCAGCACGCCGCTGACCATGGCGGTGTAGCTCTCGGCCATGGCCTGGGCGGCGCGCAGGCTGGCGCTGCGCGTGTCCTTCATCGCCGCGTGCATCTGGTCGAAGAGCTGCTGCGTGGTCGCCGTGGCCTGCAGGCCCGATGCGGTGCCGCCGGCCTGCATCTTCTCGAGCACCTGGCCCCAGGCGGCGCCGAACTGTGTGTCGGCGCCTTCGGCCATCTTCCGCACCGCGCCCATCAGCGAGTCCTCGAACTTGTCCATGTCGGCCAGCGCCTTCTTCAGGTGCTTCTCGCGCAGGTCTGCGCCCTGGTCGACCAGGCGGGCCAACGCGAGGCGGTTGGCCTCGACGGCCTTCAGCAGCGCGTCGTCCATGCCGGCCACGGCCTTCTCCAGCATGGCCTCGGCGTCGACGCCGGCGCCCATGTTCTTCGCCACGCCGGTGTTGGCCGCCTCGGTGACCGCCTTCAGCGTGGAGCGGATGTTCTTCAGCGAGAGTTCGCGACCCTGCAGCGCGGCCAGCGTGGCGTCAGCCACGGCCTTGCGGACCTGCTCGCCCTGCTTGGCGGTGGCGGTCTCGAACATCGAGACCAGGGCGTGGGGGTCGATCGGGGACGTGGCCATCTTGTGTTCTCCTGTGAAAGTGGGTCAATGCTCGCACCACACCGCAAGCGCGGCAAGCCCGGGATCAGCCGCACTGGCCGACATACCCGCAGGCGGTGCAGAAATCGCAGCCGTCGCGGTGGATCACCGTCGAATTGCCGCATTCCGGGCAGGGCTTGCCAGCCAGCAAGGTGGGGGCGGCGCTGGCGCCCGGCGACTGCAGCACGCCCATCTCGCGCACCGGGTAGCCGGCCTCGTCCAGCACGCCCAGCATGGCGTAGCGGTGAATGATCAGGCGCGCCAGGTAGGCCACCGTCGACGGCCACACCTGCTGGCGGCGCTGGCCCGGCGGCAGGCCGGGCACGAAGGCCATGAAGTGGCCCAGCGGCTCGGCGTAGTTCAGCAGCTTGCGCAGCTTCATGCCGATCCAGGCCGGGTCGATGACGCGCATGTCCATCGACAGCAGGCGCGCCAGCCCATCCAGCGCGCGCGGATAGTTGCCCGAGAAACCGATGGCGCAGGGCCGCGTGACGGTGGCGCCGACACCGCCTTCGGGCGCCGGCAGGGTGACTTCCTTGAGCGTCACGGTGAAGGCCTCGCCGGTGGCCGGGTTATCGATGTCCACCGCCCAGGCCATGGTGCCGGACGCGCCGGTGCGCGGTTCGTCCAGGCTGAACATGGCGTCGACGACCGGGCTGGCGCCCTTGTCTGCGGCACCGCCCAGCACACCCAATCTCTCGCAGCGCCAGCGCACCGCGGCAGCCACGGCCGCCACCACGCCGGGAAACTGGCGCGACTGGCCATGCGGCGGGAAAGGCATCTCGAAGGCGCGCTCCTCGGCCACGGTGGCCAGCGCGTCGAGCTTGAGTTCCAGCCAGGCGGCGTCGTCGGCGCGCATGTCCATCGACAGCGTCTTGGCCAGCGCACCCAGGCCGCGCGGCTGCTCGGCGCCGTTGACCCACACCTCGAAGGGACGCGGCCGGCCACCCGGCGTGCCGGGCTGGGCCGTCTCGTCGACGGGCAGTTCACCGACGAAGAGCGCGAACTCGCCGAAGGGGTGGCGGATCATGAAGGTCCATGAGGGGTTGCCGCCCGGCAGGTCGGGGCGGCCGGGCCAGCGCAGGCTGGCCAGCACCGGGGCGGGCAGGCGTTCGAGCGCCATGCGGCGGTCGGGCCCTTCCAGGTGCAGGGGCTCCGCGCTGGGCGTGGTGCTCAGCACCGATCCCAGCACGGCGTTGGGCCGGTAGGTGGCCAGGCCCTTCAGGCCGGCTTTCCAGGCGTCCAGGTAGAGGTCCTGGAAGTCGGCATAGGGGTAGTCGGCCGGCACGTTGACGGTCTTGGAGATCGCGGTATCGACATACGGCGCCACCGCCGCCACCATGGCCGCATGCGACGTGGCGCTCATCTCCAGCGCGGTGACGAAGGCCTCGGTCAGCGGAGCGTCTGCGCCCTTGAGGTGCCGGTACAGCCGCCAGGCGTGGTCCTCGACGGCGTACTCCTTGAGGCTGCCGTCGGGCATGCGCTTCTTGCGGGTGTAGCTCCAGCTGAAGGGCGGCTCGATGCCGTTGCTGGCATTGTCCGCAAAGGCCAGGCTGATGGTGCCCGTCGGCGCGATGGACAGCAGGTGCGAGTTGCGCAGGCCGTGCGTGCGGATGCGCTCTCGCAGCGCCGCCGGCAGCCGCGAGGCGAAGCTGCCGCCGCTGAGGTACAGGTCGGCGTTGAAGAGCGGAAAGGCGCCGCGCTCCTGCGCCAGTTCCACCGAGGCCTCGTAGGCCTGGTCGCGCATCGTCTCGGCGATGCGGCGCGCGGTCTCGCGCGCCGGCGCCGTGTCGTAGCGCTGCCCCAGCATCACCAGCGCATCGCCCAGGCCGGTGAAGCCCAGGCCCACGCGGCGCTTGCGGCGCGCTTCTTCGTGCTGCTGCGGCAGCGGCCAGACGGTGATGTCGAGCACGTTGTCCAGCATGCGCACGGCCGTCTTCACCAGCCGCGCGAAGCCCTCGGTGTCGAAGGCGGCGTCGGCCTCGAACGGGCGCCGCACGAAGCGCGTCAGGTCGATCGAGCCGAGGCAGCAGCAGCCGTAGGGCGGCAGTGGCTGTTCGCCGCAGGGGTTGGTCGTCGCGATGGTCTCGCAGTAGGCCAGGTTGTTGTCGCGGTTGATGGCGTCGATGAAGAGCACGCCGGGCTCGGCGTGGTCGTAGGTCGATCGCATGATCTGGTCCCACAGCGCGCGGGCCCGCACGGTGGCGTAGACCCAGGTCACGCTGCCGTCGGCATGCGTCTGCTGGCGGGCGCCCTGGGCACGCTGCGCGGGCGAGGGCTCGCAACGGTGCACGAGGTCGATCTCGCCGTCGACCTCCAGCGCCTGCATGAAGGCGTCGGTGATGCCCACCGACAGGTTGAAGTTCTTCAGGTCGCCCTGGTCCTTGGCGTGGATGAACTCCTCGATGTCGGGATGGTCGCAGCGCAGCACGCCCATCTGGGCGCCGCGGCGCGAGCCCGCCGACTCCACGGTCTCGCAGGAGCGATCGAACACGCGCATGTAGCTCACCGGGCCCGAGGCGCTGCTCTGCGTGCTGCCCACCCAGGCGCCACGCGGTCGGATGCGGCTGAAGTCGTAACCGACGCCGCCGCCGCGGCGCATCGTTTCGGCGGCCTCGGCCAGCGCCGTGTAGATGCCGGGGTGCCCGTCTTCCATCTGCGTGATGGAGTCGCCCACCGGCTGCACGAAGCAGTTGATCAAGGTGGCCGACAGCCCCGCGCCGGCGGCCGACTGGATGCGCCCGGCCGGCACGAAGCCCTCGCGAAGCGCTTCGCCGAATCGCGACTGCCACATCGCCTGTTGTCCGGGCGCCTCGACCGACGCCAGCGCGCGGGACACCCGCTGCAGCACGTCGCCAAGACTGCGCTCCTCGCCCTTGGCGTACTTCTCGAGCAGGACCTCGATGCTGATGGGCTGCACCGGCAGCGAAGCCGCCGTCTGCGGGGCAGAGGACGGGAGGTGGGTGTCTTGCGTCACGATGGGAACTCCTCGGTGCGCGCCGCCGGCAGGACGCCGACGGCGGCAGGCCGCTGACCACAAGCGGCAGCAGATGCCGGCAGGTGATGTCAGGCCGGCACAGGCTCAGGACGCGAGAGCAGCCGCTCCATCAGTTCGCGCACGCTGCGGATCTGCGAGCCGAAAGGCAGGGCGCCGGCACCACGGAAGAACAGGCCCTTGCGCACGTCGCCGCGCAAGGCCGCCGCGAGTTGATTGTCGATGCAGAACTGGCCCCAGCCCGGCAAGCCGTCGCGAAGACCACACTGTGCCAGGCAGTCGAAGGCCTTGGTGCAGCGGCTCTTGACGTGCGCCACGGCCTGCAGCCTGGGCTCGATGACCAGGTAGGACTTCAGCCAGGGCGTGCGCACCGCGCGCGCCGGCAGGCCGGCGACACTGGTGAACTCGACCATGTCCTCGTCGCGCGCCTCGGCCAGCACACGCTTGAACTCGACGTGGGCGTCGCCTTCGTCGGTGACGGCAAAGGGCGTGCCCAGCTGCACCGCGGCGGCGCCCAGGCCTTGCAGGCGAACGATGTCCTCGAAGCTGCGCACGCCGCCGGCGGCGATCAGCGGCACCCGGCCTTCGAGGCCCGCACTGCGCAGGAAGGCCATCGTCTGCGGCAGCACGTTCTCGAAGTCGAAGCGCGGATCGTTGAGGTCGGCGATGCGTGCCGCGCCGAGGTGCCCGCCGGCAAGCCGCGGGTGTTCGATCACGATGGCATCGGGTACGCGCTTGCGGCGCTCCCACTTGCGCACCAGCAGTTGCACGCCGCGGGCGTCGGACAGGATGGGCACGAGGGCGACCCGGGGATGATCCTGCGCCAGGTCGGGCAGGTCCAGCGGCAGGCCGGCACCGACCACCACGGCATCGATGCCGCACTCGAGCGACTTGCGCACCGAGGCCGCGTATTCGCTCACCGCGCGCATCACGTTGACGGCCAGCAGGCCGCGCCCTTTCGACAGCGTGCGTGCGGCGCCGATCTCGCGCCCCAGTGCTTCGAGGTTGGCTTCATCGATGAGGCGCTTGGCCTCGGCGCCGAAGCCGACGTCGCGCGTGCGCTCCATCAGATCGGGGTGGTGGCGCCGCAGGTCGACCGACGAAATCGTGCCCACACCGCCGAGCGCGGCGACACTGCCCGCCAGGCGATGCGCCGAGACCCCCACGCCCATGCCGCCCTGCACCACCGGCAGCAAGGCGCGACCACACAGCGACAACGGTGCCAGCCCGCCGGCCTGGAAGCTCGGGACGAGCGCCGGGTCGACATGCGGCAGCGCCGGGTTCACCGCAGCACCAGCAGCGGCAGCTTGCTGCGCGACATCACGTTCTTGGTGTGCGAGCCGAACAGCAGTTCGCCGAAGGCGCCGCGGCCGTGCGTGACCATCACGATCATGTCGCACTCGAACTCCACGGCGGCTGCCACGATGGCGTCGTCCACACCATCGGCGCGGAGGAACTTGCCTTGGTAAGGGACACCCAGTTCGGTGGCCTTGGCGCCAAAGGCCTGCAGCACCTTGCGGGCATGGGCCTCGGTGCGCGCGTTGTGCTCGTCGGCCTCGCGCATGTAGGTGGCGGCGTGCGTGCTCATGGTGGGCAGGGGCGGCATCGGCTCGGCCACGAAGCCGGTGATCCGGGCGCCCAGACGCTGGGCAAGTTCCAGGCTGACCTGCGCGGCCCGCTCCGAGAGTTCCGAGCCGTCGACGGGAACGAGGAGGTGCTTGAACATGGCGATCCTTCAGTGCGTGATGAATGCTCTGAACTCTAGGGATCGGACGGATTCGCGGGTTGATGGACATCAATCCCGGGTCTCGAGCGACGCCCCTGCCAACGGACCCGATTCCCCTCGACAGGATCGGGTCATTGGGTCATCGGGCCCGGCATCGCCACGGCGCCGCCGGCATGCCGCTCAGAACAATCCGCGCCGCGCCTCGTCCACGTCGAGTTGCAGCTTGACGAAGGCTTCGCTGCTGCGCTGGCCCGGCGCCTCCTGCGCGCGACTGGCTCCCAGGTAGAGCACCGTGCCCGACGAGCGGCGCCAGGTGTAGGTGAGCGAGGCCGTGCGCGTGCGGCCGCGCTCGGCTGCGGCCTCGACTGCCGCCACACGGTCGAGCGCTCTGCGCTGCACGATGGCTCGCAGGTTGTGCTGTGCGTCGAAGTGCCAGACGGCCAGCAGTTGCGAGGCCGTCTCGCTGTAGCTTCGTCGTCCGCCGTCGCGCAGCCAGGCCGTCTGCAGGCTCGGCTCGAGTTCCAGCGCGCGCAGGGGGCGCAGCTTGCCGCTCAGGTTCAAACGCAGGCCGGGCCGCACCTCGCCGGCCACGGCGTCTGCCAGGCGCCCCACCGAGACATTGGCGTCGATCAACGGAAACCATTCGGCCGGCGTCATCACCAGGCCGCTGGCGATGAAGCGCTCGGCCAGCAGCGGCCTGCCCGCCGCGGGCCTCAGACGCGAGTGAAGGTGCAACTCCAGCCACCACTCGAGGTTTCTCGCGCCGCTGCTCCAGAAGCCGGGCCGCACCATTTCCCTGACCACATCACCGCTGACGCGGTCGCGCACCTGATCGACCTGCAGGTTCAGGAAGAACTCGTTGAAAGGCCCGATCTGACGCCAGCCGTGGCTGTGGAAGACCGACAGCGAACGACTGCCGGCCTGGTTGACGAAGCCTCCGTCGTGGCGGAAGTTCTCGCCCACGTCGTCGACCGAGATGCTGCTTTCGCCATCGTCCACCTGGCGCTGCGCCTTGACGAAGAGCCGATGCGAGTCGATCGCCGCGCCGCGCCGCAGCCGGCCGTCGTGATCATCGTCCCAGGCGCTGGTGCGCGAGGCCAGCCACTGCCCGCGCAGGCGCCAGGCCCGGTCGATCTGCAGGCCGAGATCAGGACCGAGCACGAGGTTGTCGCCGCCGTCGTCGGCATAGCGCCGCGCCGCCAGCACGCCGCCCCATTGCAGGCCGCCTTCGTCCCGGCGCACGCGCGCGGCCAGCGCCCGCGAGGCCGGCTGCCGGGCGACGGCCGTGCCGTACGCTCCCGGCAGCAGCACCTCGCCACCGCCGCGGTCGTCCACTGTCAGCACGCT
Source organism: Rubrivivax sp. (assembly GCA_022843905.1). Lineage (GTDB taxonomy): Bacteria > Pseudomonadota > Gammaproteobacteria > Burkholderiales > Burkholderiaceae_C > Rubrivivax. The sequence goes on along the minus strand of JALHMT010000067.1, from coordinate 4,633 downwards.
GCCGGCCCATTCCGGGCCGCGCCAAGTGCCTCGCAGGCCCCAGCGCGGCGCGGTGAAGCTGCGCGTATAGAAGGCTTCGGTGGGCGAGCGCAGCAGGTCGGCCGACTCGAAGAAGAAGGGCCGCTTCTCGGGAAAGAACAAGGCGAATCGGGAGTTGCCGGCGAGTTGCGGCACATCCAGCGCGACTTGCGAGAAGTCCGGGTTCAAGGTCGCGTCGACGACCAGCTCAGCCTGCGGTCGCCACTTCAGGTCGAGGGTGGGCTCGACGTCGTTGGCGGCGATCTTCGGCACCCCTTCGGCGCGCTCGCCGCTGCGCCGCAGCGTGAGGCTGGGCCGCAGCGTGAGGAAGCCATGGCGCTGGGGCAACTGCACGCCCTGCAGCGGCTGCAGCGTGTGGATGAAGCTGGCGGCATCGCGCGGAATCAGCACCGACGTCACCAGATGGAACTGTTCGCGCGGCAGCCGCCGCGCCACCATGAAGCGCCAGGGTTGCTGCAGGCCTTCGGCAAAGCGCAAGGAGGCGAAAGGCAGCCGCAACACGGCGGTCCAGCCGTCCGCGCGGCGCTGCACGGCGGCGTCCCAGTCGAAGTCGGGCGCGAAGTCCTCGCTGTCGTCGGCGGCGGTGTGCAGGCCGTCAGCCTGGCTGCCGGCCGCGCTGACGCGGAAGAACTGGGCCGACCGCCGGGTGCCGATGGGGTCGACATAGACCACCACGAAGTCCTGCGTGCGGTTCACCCCGTCGTGGCGCACCGGCACGTCGCGTATGCGCTCGGGACGGTCGTCGAAGGCGGTGATGCCGACCCAGACGGCCTCTTCATCGAACAGCACCTGCACCTGGGTGGACTGCGGCGGCACCGCTCCATGCCGAGGATCCTTCTCGACGAAGCGCGACCAGACGGGTGCGCGCTGCCAGGCCGGATGCGACAGCGAACCGTCGAGCAACATGCGCTCGCCCGCGCCAAGGCGCACGGCCGTCACACCTTCGGCTGGCTCGGCGCGCAGCACGGTGGCGGCACAGAACAGGCACAGCAGCGCCAGCCACAGCCGGCAGAACCTCGGAAAGCACATTGCAGGAACTCTTCGAACTTCGGCGGGATGGACATCCGGCCCGGGCGCGATTGTGCGTCCGCCCGATAATCCGCAGCCTCGAACCCCCGGAGCGCCCCAGATGACCCGTGTCTTCAACTTCAGCGCCGGCCCCGCCGCGTTGCCCGAAAGCGTGCTGCGCCAGGCCGCCGACGAGATGCTCGACTGGCAGGGCTCGGGCATGTCGGTGATGGAGATGAGCCACCGCGGCAAGGAGTTCATCGCCATCCACGCCGAGGCCGAGTCGCTGCTGCGCGAGCTGCTGGGCATCCCCCCGAACTACAAGGTGCTGTTCATGCAGGGCGGCGCCATCGGCGAGAACGCCATCGTGCCGATGAACATGCTGCGCGGCAAGACCAGCGCCGACTACGTCGACACCGGCGAGTGGAGCAAGAAGTCCATCAAGGAGGCGAAGAAGTACGGGCGCATCAACGTGGCGGCCAGCAGCGCCGACACCGGCTACACCAGCATTCCGGCCCGCCAGACCTGGAAGCTCGATCCCGACGCCGCCTACGTGCACATCTGCTCCAACGAGACCATCGGTGGCGTGGAATACCACTTCACGCCCGACGTCGGCGCCGTGCCGCTGGTGGCCGACATGTCCAGCGACATCCTCTCGCGCCCGGTCGATGTCTCGAAGTACGGCCTGATCTACGGCGGCGCGCAGAAGAACATCGGCCCGGCCGGGCTGACCATCGTCATCGTGCGCGACGACCTCATCGGCCAGGCCCTGCCCATCACGCCCTCGGCCTTCGACTACAAGCAGCAGGCCGACAACGACAGCATGCTCAACACCCCGCCCACCTATGCGATCTACATCGCCGGGCTGGTGTTCCGCTGGATCAAGGCGCAAGGCGGGCTGGCGGCGATGGAAGCGCACAACCGGGCCAAGGCAGCGCTGCTGTACGACTTCCTGGACACCAGCGGCTTCTATCGCTGCCCGGTGGCGCGCGACTGCCGCTCCTTGATGAACGTGCCCTTCAAGCTCAAGGACGAAGGCCTGGACGAGGCTTTCCTGAAAGGCGCCAAGGAACGCGCCATGGTGCAGCTCAAGGGTCACCGCTCGGTGGGCGGCATGCGCGCGTCGATCTACAACGCCATGCCGCTGGCCGGCGTGCAGGCCCTAGTGGCCTACATGAAGGACTTCGAGAAGGCGCATGGCTGAAGCCGCCGCGCGGGGCCCCGGCTCGGGGGCGCGCCAGGGCATCCTGGTGCTCAATGCCATCGCGCCTTCCGGGCTGGCGCGCCTGCCCACCGAGCGCTACGTGGTGGGCAAGGACATCGCCGAGCCTGTGGCCGTGCTGCTGCGCTCGGCCGACATGCACGCAATGACGCTGCCGTCTTCGGTGCGTGCCGTGGCGCGCGCTGGCGCGGGCACCAACAACATCCCGGTGGCCGCGCTCAGCGCGCGCGGCGTGCCGGTGTTCAACGCGCCGGGCGCCAATGCCAACGCGGTCAAGGAGCTGGTGCTGGCGGGCATGCTGATGGCAGCGCGCCAGGTCGTGCCCGCGCTGGCCTTCGTGCACGGGCTGGACATGACCGCACCCGAGCTCGACCGGCGCGTGGAAGACGGCAAGAAGGCCTTCGCCGGCATCGAACTGGCCGGGCAGACGCTGGGCATCATCGGCCTGGGGCGCATCGGCTGCCTGCTGGCCGACGCCGCCATCAAGCTGGGCATGCAGGTGCTGGGCTACGACCCCGAGATCACCGTCGATGCCGCCTGGAGCCTGCCTGCGCAGGTGCGGCGCGCCGCCAGCGTGAACGAGGTGCTGCGCGGCGCGCAGTTCGTCTCGCTGCACGTGCCCCTGGTGGCCGCCACGCGCGACCTCATCCACACCGGCAACATCGGCCTGCTGCGCGAGAGCGCGGTGCTGCTGAACTTCAGCCGTGAAGGCGTCGTGAACCACCAGGCCGTGCTGGAAGCCCTGGGCGCCGGGCGGCTGGGCCAGTACGTGTGCGACTTTCCCGGTCCCGAGCTGCAGGGCCAGCCGCGCATCATCACGCTGCCGCACCTGGGCGCCTCCACGCGCGAGGCCGAGGAGAACTGTGCGCTGATGGTGGTCGACCAGCTGCGCGACTACCTCGAGCACGGCAACGTCGTCAACGCCGTGAACTTCCCGCAGGTGACGATGCCGCGCGAGTCGCCGTACCGGGTGGGCATCGCCAACGCCAACGTGCCCAACATGCTGGGACAGATCTCCACCACGATGGCCAACGCCGGACTGAACATCCACAACATGGTCAACAAGTCGCGCGGCGAGATGGCCTACACGCTGGTCGACGTCGAGAGCCCCGTCGCCCCCGAGGTGCTGGCGGCACTGAGCGGCATCGCCGGCGTGCTGGCGGTGCGCTACCTGCCGGGCAACCCGTGAGCACAGGGGCCTCTGCCGTGGCGGCCGCCGCGCCCCGGGACGTCGAGCCGGGGCCGCCCGGTTTCGAGGTCGGCGCGGGCGGCGTCGCGACCATCCGCCTGAACCGCGCGCGGCACATGAACCGGCTGCAGCGCGAAGATCTTCTGCTGCTGCAGCAGCACTTCGAGCGCGCGGCCAACGACGCCTCGCTGCGCGTGCTGGTGCTGACCGGCAGCGGGCGCGTGTTCAGCGCCGGGTTCGACCTCACCGCGCTGGTGCAGACACCCGACGCCGCGGCCAGCGATCCGCAGGAGTTCGAGCGCACCGTCGACGCCCTGGAAGCGCTGACGCTGCCCACCATCGCACGGCTCAACGGCAGTGTCTACGGCGGCGCTACCGACCTCGCCCTGGCCTGCGATTTCCGCATCGGTGTCCTCGGCATGGAACTTCGCATGCCTGCGGCGCGCTTCGGCCTGCACTACTACCCGGGCGGGCTGCGTCGCTGCGTGCAGCGCCTGGGGCTGGGCGCGGCCAAGCGGGTGTTCCTGCTGGGGCAGGCGATCGACGATGCCTCGCTGCTGCAGATGGGCTACCTGGACGAGCTGCTGAGCCCCGAAGCGCTGGACGCACGCGTCACTGCACTGGCGGCCACGCTGGCGGCCAACGCGCCGATGGCCGTGCAAGGCATGAAGCGTTCACTGGACGAGATCGCCGCGGGGACGGCCGACGCACATTGCATGGCCGAGCGGGTGGCGCGCTGCGCCGCGAGCGCCGATCTGGCCGAAGGCCTGCGCGCGATGGCGCAGCGGCGCGAGCCGAACTTCCAGGGGCGCTGATCCGGCGCGTGCCGGACCCAGAGGCTGCGGCCTCAGCGCACCGCAGGTTGCGCGCGGCTTCGGGGTACGGCGCTCTGGCCGTCGGTGCTGTGGATGTGAGTCACGCGCTGCACGCGCGCCACGCCGGGCATCCTGGCGATGCGCTCCAGCGCGGCTTCATCGACCTCGACGAGCACGGCCGACCGTGTCAGCGTCTGCCGGCCCCGTTCGATCGCGCCCACCGCCGCCAGATCCTGCATCAGCGAAGACTGCTGTGAATCGATCATGATGTGGTTGACCCGGCGCTCGGTCGAACTGCGCGCCGGCATGGCGGCCGCACCGGGCATCGACAGCACCACCCAGGCCTCGACGCGGCCGACG
>JALHMT010000066.1 GCA_022843905.1 Rubrivivax sp. | reverse complement strand
CAGGCCGCGGCGGCCGGGGCGCGCGGCCCGGCCATCGGTGCGGCGGTGCAGGCAGCGCGCATCGATGCCGTCGCTGCGCTGTAGCAGCGCGCCGACGGGGCCGCCGGCGCGGCCAGCCGCCAGCGGGCGCGCCCCTGGTTGTGCGACCATGCGTCCAGTCGCGTCGTGGGTCGGCGCGTCGACGTGGACATCCGGGAGGACTGGCGCCATGCATCTGGCCGAGGGCATCCGCAAGCACGGGTTTCGCAAGTGGTACGAGCGTGAGCTGCTGCAGAGTCATGCGCACCTGGCGCTGACCTTCGTGTGCGGCATCGGCGTGGCGGCTTCCATGGAGCTGGCCTTCAAGTCGCGCGGCTTGTCCGACGGGCTGCCCGACTGGGCGGCCGTGGCGCTCTGCGCCGCGGTCGGCATCTGGGCGCTGCGCCGTTATCTGTACCTGCTGTCGCACGCCGAGGCCGTGGCCAACCAGGCCGACTGCCCGCATTGCAAGGCCTATGGCCGGCTGACGCTGGTGAAGGGCGATGCCGGCGGCGACCGGGTGCGGGTGGGCTGCCGCCGCTGCGGCCACGAGTGGCACATCGACGCCTGAGCATCCCGGGGTGTTCGCCTGCGAACAATGTATCTCGACGTATCGCTTGTAGGATGCGTCGACGGGGGGTTGCGAACCTGTCACGGTGACCCGCTCCAGCGCGACCCCGCATCCACGTTCTTCCTGCGCAGACGAGTCCAGACGACATGATGGTTCTGTTCTACGCAACGGTGCTGACCGCTGCCCTTCCGGCCTGGCCGGACCCCGACCTGGGCCCTGCTCCGTGAGCATGCTGATCGGTCCCGCGATCCTCGTGGCCCTGCTGCTCGGCGCCCTCTATGCGGCTCCCTGGTGGCGGCACAGCCGGCGGCGACGCTGGGGCAGCGGCCCCGCGCTGGTGCTGTCGCTGGCGGCCGCGATCGTGGCCGTGCTGCTGATGTTCGGGCGGATCTGAACCGGCACCGACGTCATGCCGTCGCGACGATGGCTTCGTCGCGCACGATCAGCCCGTCCACCAGCTCCACCACGCGGTCGCAGCGTTCGGCCAGGCGGTTGTCGTGCGTGACGATCAGGAACGAGGTGCGCAGCTCCGCGTGCATGCGGCGCATCAGTGCGAAGACCTCGTCCGACGACACGCGGTCCAGGTTGCCGGTGGGTTCGTCGGCCAGCACCAGCGGCGGCTCCAGCACCAGGGCACGGGCGATGGCCACGCGCTGCTGCATGCCGCCGGAGAGCTCGCCCGGGCGCTTGGCCATCGCTGCCGACAGGCCCACGGCGTCGAGCATGGCGCGCGCGCGCTCGCGCTGCGCGCTGCTGACGTGGCCTTCACGCATCAGCGCGGGCAGCGTGACGTTCTCCAGCGCCGTGAAGGCCGGCAGCAGGTGGTGGAACTGGAAGACGAAGCCCAGCGCCGTGCTGCGCTGCAGCGTGCGTGCCGCGTCGTCCATGCCGTTGGTCTCGGCGCCGGCGATGCGGTAGCTGCCTGCGGTCATGTGCTCGAGCAGCCCGATGACGTTCAGCAGCGTGCTCTTGCCCGAGCCCGACGGCCCGATCAAGGCCACGAACTCGCCGTGTGCCACGGCCAGAGACACGCCGTGCAGCACCTCGGCTTCGTTGGGCTGGCCGATGTTGTAGCTCTTGCGCACGCCCTCCAGCGTGATGAGCGGTCCGCGGCGGTGGTTGTCGTTCACAGGCGGATGGCCTGCGCCGGGTCGAGCCTGGCGGCGCGCCGTGCCGGCGCCACCGCGGCCAGCACGCCGCACACGGTGGCCACCAGCGCCACCTGGAAGGCCAGCCGGGGCGCCAGCGTGATGTTGAACAGCGGCAGCCCGTCGCTGCCCCTGACGAAGGTGGTGAAGGCCCACACCAGCACCACCGCGAGCAGGACACCCAGCGCCGAGCCCAGCGCGCCGACGATGGCGCCCTGCAGCAGGAAGATGCGCAGCACCTGGCCCTGTGTTGCGCCCATGGCGCGCAGGATGCCGATCTCGCGACGCTTCTGCACCACCGACACCACCAGCACGCTGGCGATGCCCAGCACCACCACCACCATCACCACGGCGCGGATGAGGCTGGTGCTGACCGACTGCGCATTGAGCGCCGAGACGAGCTGCGCATTGGCGTCCTGCCAGCTCTCGACCTTCACCGGCCAGCGCCGCGCCAGCCGTGCGGCCAGTTCGGGGGCGCTCCAGACGTCCACCAGCGACAGATCCAGGTTGGTGGCGCCGCCCGGCAGGCCCACCAGGCTTTGCGCCAGCCGCAGCGGGACGATGACGGTGCGACGGTTCAACTCGCGCACGCCCAGGTCGACCAGCGCCGTGATGCGCACCGATTCCGTGATGTCGCCGCCGGCGCCCTTGGTCACCAGCGCCACGCGGTCGCCCACGCCCACGCCGAGGTCCTCGGCCAGGTCGCGCCCGACGATGGCATCGCCCGGGCCCAGGCGGGCCGTGCCGGCCACCACCTTGGAGCGCAGGTTGACGATGCGGTCGTAGCGGTCGAGCTCGACGCCCACCAGCGCGATGGCCAGCGTGGCTTCGCCGCGCACCGCCAGGCCCGCACCGGCCACCATCGGCGACACGGCGGCCACTTCGGGCAGGAGCTCCAGCAGCGGCACCAGGGCCTGCCATTCGGGCATCGAGCGCGGCCGCTGTGCACGCGGCTGCGTCTGCACCAGCGCCGTGGCGCCGGGCTCGCGCGCGGCTGCCGGCGTCACGGCGTCGTCACGTGAACTGAGCGTGACATGGGCCTGTGCGCCGAGCGTCTTCTCCAGCGTGTTGTTCTGCAGGCCGTTGATCAGCGCCGAGATGTAGGCCACCACCGCCACGCCGGCAGCCACGCCGACGATGATCAGCAGCGACTGCATGCGGCCTTCGCGCAGGAAGCGCACCGCCACGCTGCGCTCGAAACCCAGCAGCATGCCCATTCAGCGGCCCATCGCGTTCGTCATCGCGGCGCCGGCGCTGCCGGTTCCGGCGCGGCCGGCAGGCCTGGCCTCGGTGTCCGGCCGCACACGGGCGCCAGGCTCCGGGACGGTGCTGCCCAGCAGCACCAGGTCGCCGGCGGCCAGGCCTTCCAGGACCTCGACGGCCTGCAGCGTGCGCAGCCCCAGGCGCACGGCGCGCTGCTCGACGCGCCCGTCGCGCGCCACCAGCACGGCCGGCGCCGCCCCGTCGCCGCGCAGCGCGTCGACCGGCACCACCAGCGCGTTGGCGCGCCGCGCCGTCTCGACCTCGATGGACAAGGTCATGTCCTCGCGCAGGAAGTCCGGGTGCGGCAGCGCGGGTGTGAGCTTGACCTCCACCGCGCCGCGTTGCGCATCCACCAGCGGCGCGATGCTGGCCACCCGGGCCATGAAGCGCTGGCCGGCGAAGGCATCTGCCAGCACGCTGGCGGTCTGGCCGACCTGCAACTGCTGCAGATAGCGTTCGTCGACCTGCGCCACCAGTTGCAGCGGCCCGGCCAGGGCGAGCGAGAAGAGAGCCCGGCCGGGCTGCACGATCTGCCCCGGTTCGACGCTGCGCAGCAACACGCGCGCGTCGGCCGGCGACTCGATCACCGACTGGTCCAGCCTCGCCTGGGCCGCCGTCGTGGCGGCGCGCGCCAGTGCCAGCTGGGCCTCGGCCTGGGCCACCTCGCTGCCGCGGTCGGAGATGGCCGCCACCTGGGCTTGGGCGCCGGCCTGTTGGGCGCGCGCAACGTTTGCTGCCCGTTTCGCCTCGTCCAGGCGCGCCGGGCTGAGAAAGCCGCGTGCCACCAGGTCCTGCGTGCGCTGCAGTTCGGCCTCGGCGGCCAGCAGCACCGAGTCGCTCTGTGCCGCCACCGCCTGGGCGGCGCTGCGGCCGGTGCTGCGCAGGCCGGCCAGGCGCGCGGCGGCCTGGCGTTCGCCGGCGCGGGCCTGGTCGAGCGCGGCGCGCTGTTCATCGGTCTCCAGGCGCAGCAGCACCTCGCCCTGGCGCACCGCCTTGCCTTCGGCAGCCATCACCTGCGCCACTCGCCCTGTCACCGTGCTGCCGACATCCACCCGCGACGACGTCGCCACGCGGCCCGAGAACTGCAAGGTCCGCACCAGAGGCGCCGTGCTCACCACGGCAGCCGGCACGACGGATCCGCGCTGCCAGAGCCAGATCCCCGCGGAGGCGATGACCAACCCTGCGGCCACCAACCCAAACAACACACGAGCTTTCATGGGCCTAGTGTGGCACTCCGGTGCATGCCGGCTGCTGACACCGGCCGGACAGCGGCGCGGGCACGCGTCGTGCCTCCGAAAGAGCCGGCAAGGCCGGATCAGGCTTACCCGTTGAGGGGATATAGGCCGTGGCGAACGGCTTCGGCAAGAATCCGCCCCCTGACGACGTGGGGTTTTGGCTCCGCGATGGCGCCTCACACGACCTAAAAACCCTAAGAAAAATCATGGAATTGCTTGCCAGCCCCGAAGCCTGGATCGCGTTTGCAACGCTCACGATGCTGGAACTGGTGCTGGGCATCGACAACATCATCTTCATCGCGATCCTGGTCGACAAGCTGCCCAAGGAGCGGCGCGAGTTCGCGCGCCGGCTGGGCCTGTTCATGGCGATGTTCATGCGCATCGGGCTGCTGCTGGTGCTGGCCTGGATCGTCGGCCTGACCGCGCCGTTGTTCAGCGTGTTCGGCATGGAGGTCTCAGGGCGCGACCTGATCCTGATCGTGGGCGGCCTGTTCCTGATCTGGAAGAGCACGACGGAGATCCACCAGTCGCTCGAAGGCGAGGAAGAGCACGGCGGCCCGAACCTGGTGAAGGCGACCTTCGCCGGCATCATCCTGCAGATCATGATCATCGACCTGGTCTTCTCGCTCGACTCCATCATCACCGCGGTGGGCATGGTGGACGACGTGCGCATCATGATCGCCGCCGTGATCTGCTCGGTCGCGCTGATGATGCTGTTCGCCGGCCCCATCGGCCGCTTCGTGAGCGAGCACCCGACGATCAAGATGCTGGCGCTCAGCTTCCTGGTGGTGGTGGGGGTGGTGCTGGTGGCCGAGGGCTTCGGCCACCACGTCCCCAAGGGCTACATCTACTTCGGCATGGCCTTCTCGCTGGGCGTGGAGATGCTCAACATCCGGATGCGCAAGCGCTCGGCCAAGCCGGTGCAGCTGCACCCGCAGCAGATTCCCGGCGGGGATTGACCGGGACCATCCCCTGAGCGCTTCGCGCGCCACCCCCTGAGCGCTTCGCGCGCCACCCCGGGTGCCGCGGCGGACGCCGGGGTTTTGACATCGACGACACTGTCGGGCCTGCAACTGCCTGGCGCCTGCCTTGGACTATCCCCGCTACGACCCCGCTTCGGCGGTCACGCCGCTGTCGCCGGCCGAGATCGACGGCCTCGATCGACTGCTGCAAGGGATGGCCGACGAGGGTGCGATGACGCTCGACGGCCTCGACGGTTACCTGACCGCCTTGTGTGTCGGGCCGCCCGAACTGCTGCAGACACTGCCTACCGCCGAGTGGCTGCCACTGGTCTGGGGCGGTGACGGCGAAGGCGGCATGGACGAGGCGACGCCCTTCGCCAGCAAGAAGCAGCGCAAGGCCACCGTGGTGATGGTGTTGCGCCACCTGCGCCACATCGCGCAGCAGACGGCCCACGAGCCGGCCGCCTGGGAGCCCATCTTCAGCATCGCCGAGCAGGGCGCGCAGGAGTTCGCCGACGCGCGCGACTGGTGCACCGGGTTCCTGCAGGCCGTGGACCTGATGCCCCAGCCCTGGCAGGCGCTGTGGGACGACGCCGAGCTCGGGCCCCTGCTGGCCCCTGTGCTGCGGCTCGGCGGCGGCCTGGACGGGCGGCCGATGCCTGCCGGGGCCGACGACCTGGCCGACCCCGTGGCCTGCGACGCGCTCAGCCGCGGCGTGCCCGATGCGGCGCTCGCGCTGCTCGCCCGCTGTCGGGCCGGCGCCCAGCCCTAGCCGTCGCTTTCGCTGCCGGCGCTGCGGCGACGGACCTTGAAAGTGCCGATCGAGGTGGCGACCAGTTCGCCCGCCGCGTCGCGCACCTCGCCGTCGCAGAAGACCAGCGAGCGCCCGGCCTGCTGCACCCGGCCCACGGCCGACAGCCGGCCCTGTCCGCCGCGCAGGAAGTTCATCGTCATGCTCACCGTCACCACGCCGTCGCCTTCGGGCAGGGTGCTGCGCGCCGCCGACGCCATCGCCACGTCGAGCATCGTGGCCACGGCGCCGCCATGCACGTTGCCGAAGTGGTTGGTCAGTTCGGGCCGCACCTCCAGCGCCAGCGTCGTGCGGCCGCGATCGAAGCGATCGCCGACCACGCCCAGCAGATCGAGAAAGGGCACCACCACCCCGAAAAAACCGGCCATCTGCATCGACTCCATGGCCGGCCCGACGGGGCCGCCCGGCATCAAGCCTAGCTGCTTTCCGTGCCGCAACGGCCCGGCCGCCGCGCTGCGCCGGGGCGGCGGCGTGAATCGGCACGCCGCTGCGGTGACTTTCGGATGCAGCGCGACGGGAACTCCGTCGCGTACCGTCGGTCAAGAGATCACGGGCGCAGGTTCGCCGCCTCAAGTTCAGGGCCGTTCGCGCCGAGATCGAGGGCAGGCGGGTCAACCGCGGAGCAAGGTCATGGAAATCCCCTTTCGCGTGCTGCTGTACCGCTACCTGTTCTTCGCATGGCTGTTCCACGACATGACGCGGCAGAAGAACCTGTTCGAACACGCCGCGGCCTGGCGCCACAACCAGGCGCAGTCGCGCTGGCTGCCCGTCTACATGCGGCGCTACGTGGTCATCGGGGGCGCCCTCACGGGCATGGGCTGGGTCGTCGAGTCGCTGAGCCCGGTGCTGTCGGCCTTCTTCTACGTGCCCGGCACCATGACGCTGCCGATGCTGGTGGTGGCGGGCGTGGCCTGGACGGGGCTGCAGATCCTCGAATAGCCCATGCGCCGCCGGGCGCGGTGCATCATCCCGGGTCGCGACGCGGCCCCAGCCCGGGGCCGACCTCGAACCCGATCACGAAGTCGTGCTGCGCCTGCGTCTCGATGGTGCCGGGCCTTGCTGCCCGCACGCGTGCGACCGCGGCGTCGCCGGGTTCTCCGAGCGCCTTCAAGAGCAGCGCCACCATGGTGCCGGTGCGGCCCAGGCCGGCGGCGCAGTGCACCAGCACGCGCTCGTCCTGCCGCAGGCTTGCCAACAGTTGTTCCTGCAGCGCGCTCCACGCCCACCGGGCCGCGGCGTCGGGCACGCCGAAGTCTGCTATTGGGTAGCGCAGCCAGGCGATGCCGGCGGCCTGCAGGCGCGGGCCCAGTTCCCCCGCACCCAGGGAATGCAGTTCCCCGTCGGACAACAGCGTGAGCACCGTGCCGATGCCGGCGTCGCGCAGCGCCTGGACGTCCTGCGCCAGGTCGCGCTGCCAGTCGCGGCCCCGCCCATCGACGCCGCGACGGCCAGGGCAGTGCGTCATGGCCAGCGTGCCGGCTGGCTGCAGCCGCAGAAGGTCGATGTGCAGCGGACCGGACGGCGAAGAGGGGTGGTGTGTCACGGTGTTGTCCCCGGGGGGGATCCGGCAGGGCGTCGGGTTGCCGTCGGGGCCGCAGCCGCAGGCACCTCGCCCGCATGTTCCTGCACCAGTCGGATGAAGGCTTCGGCAGCGCGGCTGCGGCGGCGTTTGCGCGGCGCGATGGCCTTGAACTGTACGTCGTAGCTCATCGCTTCCGGCATCAGGCGCTGCATGCGCCGGCTGCCTTGCCAGCCAGCGGCGTAGTGCTCGGGCAGGTAGCCGACGTAGCGGCCGGTCAGGATCAGCTGCGCGATGCCTTCCAGGCTCTGCGCCGTGGCGCAGTAGTTGAACGAGACGTGTTGCTGCACCACCTGCGACTCGCGCAGGTAGCCGCGCATGACGTAGTCCAGGCCGGCCAGGTCCTGCAGCGTGAGTCCCTTGCGGCCGTACAGCTCGTGGCCCTGCCCGAGGTACAGCGACAGGCGCTCGCGATGCAGGGGGAACTGTTCGATCTCCGGGTCGGTGAGGAGGAAGGGCCCGACGGCGACGTCGATGCGCTCTTCCTGCAGCGCGCGCTCCAGCTCGAAGGGGTTGCGCACATCGATGCCGATCTCCAGATCCTCGCCCTGCTCGCGCAGTGCGCGAAGCGCCGGCACCACCGGCGAGTGGTCGTCGGAGATGGTGTTGTCCACCAGCCCCAGGCGCAGATGGCCCGAAATGCGCTGGCTCATCTCGCCGATCTCCGAGCGGAAGCTCTCCACCGATTCGAACAGGCGGTCGCTGGCGGCCAGCACGCTGCGCCCCTGTGCCGTCAGCCGGAAGCCCTTGCGGCCGCGCTCGCACAGACGCATGCCCAACGACGACTCCAGCGCCGCGAGATGCGCGCTGATGGTGGGCAGGTTGATGTTCAGCACCGTCTCGGCGGCGGACAGGCCGCCGCATTCGACGACCTGTCGGAACAGCTTGAGGCGCTTGAGGTCGACGCTGGCTTGCATGGCGGGCTCTGCGTGCAGCAATAGTTATGAATTCAACGAAGCATAGTACGTCGATTGAAGATTCATGCGTGGGAATGTTGTGCCTACCATCGAACTGGATTCAGTGGTTTGTGGCATGCGGATTGCTTAAAGAAACATCGAATGATCGACCCGAAATTCTTCCTTCCCGTCACCGGCACCGTGCTGCCGCGCTTCGCCGGCATCGCCACCTTCATGCGCCTGCCGCACCTGGCGCTGGACGACGCGATGGTCGAACAGGTGCAGATCGCCCTCGTCGGCGTGCCCTGGGACGGCGGCACCACCAACCGCGCCGGCGCGCGCCACGGCCCGCGCCAGATCCGCGACCTGTCCACCCTGGCGCGCAACGTCAACCGGGCCTCGGGCCTCAGCCCCTTCGAGCTGTGCCGCTGCGCCGACATGGGCGACACCCCCGTCAACCCGGTCGACCTGATGGACACGCTGCGGCGTGTCGAGGACTTCTTCGCCCGGCTGCATGCCAAAGGCATGGTGCCGCTGGCCGCCGGCGGCGACCACCTCATCACCTTGCCGGTGATGCGTGCCATCGCCAAGGACCGCCCGCTGGGCATGGTGCACTTCGACGCCCACACCGACACCTGGGACGGCTACTTCGGCGGCAGCAAGTTCACGCACGGCACGCCCTTCCGCCGCGCCATCGAGGAAGGCCTGCTGGATCCGCGGCGCACGGTGCAGATCGGCATCCGCGGCGCGCTCTACAACGACACCGAGAACGACTGGGGCCAGCAGCAGGGCGTGCGCGTGATCGACATCGACGAATACCACCGCCTGGGCACCGAGGGCGTCATCGCCGAAGCCCGCCGCGTGGTGGGCGACGGGCCGACCTATGTCAGCTTCGACGTCGACTTCCTCGACCCCGTGTACGCCCCTGGCACCGGCACGCCGGAGATCGGCGGCGCCACCACCTACGAGGCGCAGCAGCTGGTGCGCGGTCTGCAGGGGCTGAACCTGGTCGGCGGCGACGTCGTCGAGGTCTCGCCGCCCTTCGATCCGTCCGGCAACACCGCCCTGGTAGGCATGACCATGATGTTCGAGATCCTCTGCGTGCTCGCCGAGGCCACCCACCGCCGCCAGGCCTCGCGCGCCTGATCCGTCCCCTACTTCATCCACCCACCGTCAAAGGAAGTTCCATGCACCCGTCTCGTCTGTCGCGGCTCGTCGCCCGGTCCTTCATCGGGCTGGGTCTGTGGGCCGCTCTCGCTGCCGCCCAGGCCGGCGAACTCACCATCTACAGCTCGGTGGAAGCCGACAACTTGAAGATCTTCTCCGAGCGCTTCAGCAAGGCGCACCCGTCGATCAAGATCAACTGGGTGCGCGACTCCACCGGCATCATCCAGGCGCGCCTGATGGCCGAGAAGGACAACCCGCGCAACGACGTCATCTTCGGCCACGCCGCCACCGACCTGCTGTCGCTGGACCAGATGGGCCTGTTCATGCCCTACGCACCGAAAGGGGTCGAAAAGCTCGATGCGCGCTACCGCGACAAGAAGGCTGCACCGACCTGGACCGGTCTGTGGGGCTTCGCGTCGGCGGTGTGCTTCAACACCGTCGAGGCCGCCAAGCGCAACATTCCCAAGCCGCAGCAGTGGTCCGACCTCACCAAGCCGGTCTACCGCGGCCAGATCACCATGCCCAACCCGGCGTCGTCGGGCACCGGCTTCCTGAACGTGGCCGGGTGGGTGCAGATCATGGGCAAGGACAAGGCCTGGGCCTTCATGGACGGGCTGCACGCCAACATCGCGGCCTACTCGCACTCGGGCTCCAAGCCCTGCAACCAGGTGGCGGCCGGCGAGTACGTGGTGGGCATCTCGCTGCCGGGCCGCGCGGCCGACCTGAAGAGCAAGGGCGCGCCGCTCGACGCGGTGATCCCGAGCGACGGCATCGGCTGGGAGATGCAGGGCGTGTCGATCATGAAGACCACGGCCAACGCCGCCGACGCCAAGACCTTCGTCGACTGGGCGGTGTCCGAGGCGGCGATGGAGGCCTATGCGGCGCGCGTCGAGGTCGTGGCCTACCCGGTGACGACCCCGAAGCGCGACCACATGCCGCCGGAGGTCACCACGCGCATGATCAACAACGACTTCGCCTGGGCCGCGGCCAACAAGACCGCGCTGCTGGACGAGTGGCGCAAGCGCTACGACGCCAAGACCGAACCGAAGAAGTGAACCCATGACCGCCAGCGCGCCGGGCTCGGTCGCCGCCGCCCCTCGTCTCGCGGCCGGCGGCGGCGGGGCCGCGCCGTACATCGAGGTGCGCGGCCTGCACAAGCGCTACGGCGACACCGACGTGCTGCGTGACGTCTCCTTCGCCATCGCCGAAGGCGAGTTCGTCTGCTTCCTGGGCCCCTCGGGCTGCGGCAAGACCACCTTGCTGATGTGCCTGGCCGGGCTCGAGCAGGCGCAGGCCGGCGACATCCTCAAGCAGGGCGCCTCCATCGGCCACCTGCCGCCCTCGCGCCGCGACGTGGGCATCGTGTTCCAGTCCTACGCGCTGTTCCCCAACCTGACGGTGGTCGACAACATCGCCTTCGGCCTCGTCAGCCAGCGCCGGCCGCGCCCGGAGATCGAAGCCACGGTCGCCGAGCTGATCGCGCTGCTGTCGCTGCAGGGGCACGAGCACAAGTTCCCCAGCCAGCTCTCGGGCGGCCAGCAGCAGCGCGTGGCGCTGGCGCGCTCGCTGGCGCTGAAGCCTTCGCTGCTGTTGCTGGACGAGCCGCTGTCGGCGCTGGACGCCCAGGTGCGCACGCGCCTGCGCGGCGAACTGCGCGAGCTGCAGACGCGGCTGGGGCTGACCACCATCATGGTCACGCACGACCAGGAGGAAGCGCAGAGCCTGTCCGACCGCATCGTGCTGATGAACCACGGCCGCATCGAACAGATCGGCACGCCCTGGCAGATCTACAACCAGCCGGCGACTGCCTTCGTCGCCGACTTCATCGGCAGCGGCAACCTGCACGCGGGCACGGCGACCGCCGGCGGCGTGCGCGTCGACGCCTTCGTGGTGCCCTGCCATGCCGCCATGGCGCCGAGCCAGGCGCTGCGCGTGCTGATGCGGCCGGAGGACATGGAGCTGTCGGCCACGCGCACCGCACTGTCCTTCGCCGAGGGCACGGTGCACCAAGTGGAACACCTGGGGGCCGTCGTGCGCGCGCACCTGCAGGTCGGTGCCGGCGAGCGCCCCGGCACGCGCTGGGTGGCCGACGTGTCCAAGAAGACCTATGCCGGCCAGCCCTTCGCCGTCGGCGAGAGCCGCTGGATCGGCGTGCACGCCGACGACGTGAAGGTGTTCACTTGAACACCGTGGCGCTGCCGGCCGCGGCCGTGCGGGCCGGCGGCCGGCTGCTGCGCGAGCGCAGCGACCGCCTGATGCTGGGCCTGATGCTGTTCTACGCGCTGCTGCTGCTGGCCTGCATCGCGCTGCCCATGGCCACCCTGCTGCAGCGCAGCTTCCTCGACGCCAGCGGCGCCTGGGTGGGGGTGGCCAACTACCGCAAGTACGTCGAGTCGGGCGCCTTCCTCGGCTCGCTGGGCCACAGCGTGTGGGTGGCCACCGCCACCGTGATGCTGGTCATCCCCATGGCCTTCGCCTACGCCTGGGCGCTCAGCCGCAGCTGCATGCCGGGCAAGGGCTTCTTCAAGGCCGCGGTGTACGTGCCGCTGCTCATCCCCGGCCTGCTCAAGGCCATCGCGCTGATCTACCTGTTCGGCAACCAGGGCCTGCTGAAGTCCTGGCTGGCGGGCGGGTCGATCTACGGCCCCGTCGGCGTGGTGGCGGCCTCGGTGATGTGGACCTTCCCGCACGCCGTGCTGATCATCCTGGTGTCACTGCTGAACGCCGACCGCCGGCTCTACCAGGCCGCCGAGATCCTGCACGCCGGGCCGCTGCGCAGCTTCTGGCACGTCACCTGGCCGGCCTGCCGCTACGGGGTGATCACCGCGGCGCTGTCGGTCTTCGTGATGGTCTTCACCGACTTCGGCATCGCCAAGGTCATCGGCGGCAACTACGGCCTGCTGGCCACCGACATCTACAAGGAAGTGGTCGGCCTGCAGAACTTCGAGATGGGCGCGGTGATCTCGGTCGTGCTGCTGCTGCCGGCCCTGGTCGTCTTCGCGCTGGAACGCCACGTGGCGGGCAAGCAGGGTGCGCAGCTCACCGGGCGGTCGCTGCCGCTGCAGATCGAGCCGAAACCGGCGCGCGACTGGGCCTGCTTCGGGTTCTGCGCCGCGCTGGTGGCCATGATGGCGGTGGTGCTGGTGATGGCGCAGTTCGCCGCGCTCATCAAGTTCTGGCCCTACAACCTGAGCCTGACGCTGGACAACTACGTCTTCGACATGGAAGGCGTGGGCTGGCAGAACTTCTGGAACTCGCTGCGCCTGTCGACCTGGGTCGCCACGCTGGGCACGGCCGTGATCTTTCTCGGCGCCTACCTGGTGGAGAAGCCGCGTTTCGACACGCGACTGCGCAAGGGCCTGCAGCTTGCGATGCTGCTGCCCATGGCGATCCCGGGCCTGGTGCTGGGCCTGGCCTACCTGCTGTACATCAACCAGAAGGGCCACCCGGCGGGCTGGCTGTACGGCGGCATGGCCATCCTGGTGATCAGCACCGTGACCCACCTCTACAGCGTGCCCCACCTCACGGCGCTGACGGCGCTGAAGGCGCTCGGACGCGAGATCGAACTGGTGGGCCTGTCGCTGAACGTGCCGGTGTGGCGCACCTTCTGGCAGGTGACGGTGCGCGCGTGCGCGCCGGCGCTGCTGGACATCTGGCTGTACCTGTTCCTGCGCGCCATGACCACCTTGTCGGCCATCATCTTCCTCTACACCTCGCAGACCAAGGTGGCGGCCATCGCCGTCATCCACGTCGACGAGACCGGCGCCACCGCCTCGGCCGCGGCGATGGCGATGCTGATCGTCTATGCCTGCCTGGTGGTGCGGCTGCTGCACCACGTCGTCAGCGAGAGGCTGCTGGTGAGGCTGCAGCGCTGGCGGCAGCCTCACGCGGCCTGAAGGTTCGACGACGGAGCCTGCTCCAGACGAAGGTCCGCCGCCAGCCCGAGCATCAGCGAGAGGTTCTGCACCGCGGCCCCGGCGGCGCCCTTGCCCAGGTTGTCGAAGACGGCCGACAGCAGCACCTGGCCCCTGCGCTCCTGCGCGAACACGGCCAGCCGCAGCCGGTTGCTGCCGTTCAGCGCCTGCGGGTCGAGCCGCAGGGCATCGACGTCCTCGGCCAGCGCCTGCACCTCGAAGAAGGCTTGCCCGGCGTAGCGTGCCTGCAGCGCGGCATGCAGGCGGGCGGCCGTGACGCCCGCGGGCAGCAGGCGCAGGTGCAGCGCGATGGTCAGCACGATGCCTTGCCGGTAGTGGCCATAGGCCGGCACGAACACCGGTGCATGCGCCAGGCCGGCGTGCTGCTGGATCTCGGGCACGTGCTTGTGGTTAAGGCCCAGGCCGTAGACCTGGAACGGCACCGCAGGGGCCGAGCCCGCGCCTTCGTGCTCCTCGAGTCCGGCCCGCCCCCGCCCGGAGTAACCCGACACCGCGTGGATGACCAGCGGGTAGTCGGCCGGCAGCAGGCCGCCGTCGATCAAGGGCCTCAGCAAGGCCAGCGCCCCGGTGGGATAGCAGCCGGGGTTGCTGACACGCGCGGCCGTGGCGATGCGCGCGGGCTGGGCGGCTTCCAGTTCCGGCAGGCCGTAGACCCAGCCCGGCGCGGTGCGGTGGGCCGAGCTCGCGTCGATCACGCGCACGCCGGGGCGGCGCACCAGCGCCACGGCCTCGCGCGCCGCGTCGTCGGGCAGGCACAGCAGCGCCACGTCGCAGTCGTTCAGGGCCTCGGCTCGATGGGCCGCTGACTTGCGGTGCGCCGCCGGCAACTGCAGCAGGCGCAGGTCGCTGCGCCCTGCCAGCCACTGCCGCACCTGAAGGCCCGTGGTGCCTTGGTCACCGTCGATGAAGACGAGAGGGGTCATGCGCATCTCCGAAGGTTGGGAACGCATCGTGCAGCGGCCAGTGCCTGCAGTCGAGTTGAATCTGACAAACTGCGGCTTCAGGAATCCTGAACTACCTTGACGACGACGAAGGCGGCACCATGCGCGAAATCAACCTCGACCGTCTGCGCACGCTGCTGGCGGTGGCCGACCTCGGCTCCTTTGCCGCGGCGGCCAAGGCACTGCACCTGGCGCCGCCCACGGTGACGCTGCACGTGGCGCAGCTCGAATCCCGCCTGGGCGCGCGCCTGCTGCACCGGGCGCCGGCCGGCGTCAGCGCAACGTCGGCCGGCAGCCTGCTGATCGACAGGGCCCGGCGCCTGCTGTCCGATGCCGATGACCTGCAGCAGAGCGTGCAGCGCCAGATCGCCGCACGCGGCGGTCGTGTGCGCCTGGGTGCTTCCACCGGTGCGCTGGCTCACCTGTTGCCGCAGGCGCTGGAGGCGCTGGCCGCCCGCCATCCGGACATCGACGTGCAGGTCGCGGTGATGACCAGCGAGGAGGCCCTGGCCCGGCTCGCGGCCGGCCGGTTGGATGTCGGCATCGTGGCGCTGCCCCAGCCGGCGCTGCCCGGCCTTCAGGTGCAGGCCTGGCGTCGGGATCCGGTGCTGGCCTTCATCCCCGCCGGCTGGCAGCCCCCGCGGCGGGTGTCGCCGGCCTGGCTCGCGGCGCGGCCCCTGATCGCCAATGATCGCAGCACGCGGCTTTCGCGCCAGACCTCGGAGTGGTTCGCCGCGGCCGGCCAGCGTCCGCAGCCGCGCATCGAGCTGAACTACAACGACGCGATGAGGAGCCTGGTGGCGGCGGGCTACGGCGCTGCGCTGTTGCCGTACGAGGCCGGCTCGCCGCCGCCCGACAGCCGCATCAGTGTGCGGCCCCTGAAGCCGGCCTTGACCAGGGCGCTGGGCCTGGCGCATCGGGCGCGGCCGGACGATGGGGCGACGGAGGCGACGCTGCAGGCCCTGCTGGAGATGCGGGGCAGATGAGGCGGGCTCCGTTCTTCAGGGCGACAAGTCCGCCATCGTGGACATCAGCGCCGGCAAACGGGCCCGCGCGGCGGCAGCCGACTGCCCCAGGCGCTGCAGCAGCGACTCGCGCCGCGGGTGATCGGCCGGCAATCCGCGCAGGAACAGCCCGATCCCGTTCAGCCGGCACTGCATCGACCAGGCATTGAACGCCGCGTTCTGCCGCGAACGGCCCGCGTTCTGCGCGGTCGCCGCCCACATCGAGACGAAGTCTTCCGGCACCTGGGGGACCGGCACCACGCTGCACAGCGCCGCCTTCTCGGCCGGGTCGCTGACGTGACTTTCCACCCAGGCGATCTGGGCCGCACTGAACACCGGCTGGCAGGTGCGCAGCATCAGCAGGTTGATGCGGTCGCCGTCGAAGACCCGGGTCGCCTTCGGGATGTGGAGTGCGGCGGCGCTGCAGTCGATGTACAGGGTGTCGCGCCCGGCCGGCACGCTGCCCTGGTCCAGCACGATGCGCGACGGCTCGATGTGGCGCACGTGACCCAGCCGTACGATGTCCTGCACGCGGCGCAGCTCGGCCAGCTCGGCGCGTGACACCGTGGCGCAACGGTAGCGCGTGGGCGTGACCTGCGGGTCGATGCGCAGCAGCAGCCCGCGGGCCTCCAGCCGGGCCATCAGGTCGGGCACCGAGCCGGCCTCGGCGATGCATTCGGCCTGGCCGATGACGGCCTCGAGGCTGCGTTCGGCGTTCTCGGCGCCGGGCTGGAGGTTGGCGCGGTCCAGCAGCCAGGCGTCGCGCGGCATGATCCAGCGCATGCGCGACGGCTCCACGCCGTTGTCCAGCAGCCAGAGCACGGCGTCCATGCCGGTCTTGCCCGAGCCCACCACCGTGTAATTGCTGTACGGGCGCCGGATGTGCGGCAACTCGTTGAGCGGAACACAACGGACCCCGGGCGCCACGTCGTAGCGAGGCGGGTGGGTGGACGGCACGGCAGTCTGCGCCTGCGTGGCGTCGACGATCTTGCGGGTGGCCTGCGCCTGTCGCGTCTGGCCGGTGGTCAGGCAGCGCAGAGTGTGCACCTGGCCCGTGCCGGCCTCTGCAGGCCCGGTGCAATCGGTCATCGGCAGCCAGCGCACGCGGCCGCTGGGGAGGAAGCGCTGCTGCATCACCTGGTCGAAGTGCGCCAGCACCGCGGCGCCCGACGCCAGGCCGTACAGCCCGGCGTTGGCCCCGACTGCGTCCTTGTGGCCGGGACTCAGCTCGCGCGAGGCCACGCCGTAGAACTCCGCCGGCTGGTGCAGCCGCACGAAGGCGTACGCGTCGTTCCAGTGGCCGCCCGGCCGGTGGTGGCGGTCCACCATCAGCACCGAGGCCTCGGCGTCTTCGCTGAGCAGGGTGTCGACGAAGGCCATCGCGCTGGCGCCGGCACCGATGACGAGGTAGTCGGTCTTGATGGAATCGGTGCTCATGGGTGTGTCCTCCTGAGGGTGGGTGCCCCGGTCACGGGGCGGGGGATGAGCTCAGGCCTTCGCGCCCTGCAACGCGATGTTCGCCACGCGCTGCGGCGTCTCGGCCACCGGCACGTGGCGCAGCTTGTTCAGGAAGCCCTGTCGAGAGGCCATCAGCTCGCGTTCGCGCTCGATGATGGGATGCCACATCGCGTCGATGTCGGGGTGCGTCCAACCCAGCTCGCGCTGCGCCCTGGCCGATGAATAGTCCAGGTGGACTTTCGTCGCATCGACGGTGTCCCGCGACAGGAAGGCCGGGAGCCCGGCCAGGCGCTGCAGCGGCTCCAGCAAGGCCATCTGCGGCCGCATGAACCAGCGTGGCAGGTACCAGCGCGGCACGCGCTGGCCGGTCAGCCGCCCCCAGCGCTCGAACAGCTCGCGCATAGTCTGGCGCGGGCCGCAGAAGAGATAGTCGGCGCCGGGCGCTGCCTTCTCGGCCGCCAGGCACAGACCTTCGGCCAGGGCGTGCACGTCGACCAGCGTGTACGTCGCCTCGCCGCCGAAGGACATCGGCGGCATCCGGCCCAGCAGGATCAGGCGCAGGAAGTAGCCGAACACCGAGTGGTCGTTGGCGCCCATCACGCCGTGCGGCATGGCGGTGACGACGGGCAGGCCCTGCGTGCGCCAGCGCAGGGCCACGCGGTGCGCCTCGGCCTTGCTGCGGTGGTAGGCGCTGAGGTAGGGGCCCTCGCCGCTCCAGCGCTCGTCCCTGGACGTGCTGGGCGCGCTGGAGCTGCCCGACGATCCGAGTGCCCAGACCGTCGAAACGTAGACCACCTTGGCCACGCCGGCCTGGCGCGCGGCGGCCATCACGTTCTCGGTGCCGTCCACGTTCACGGCCATCATGCGGGCGGCGGTGGCCCGGTCGGCGCCCAGTTCGTACACGCCGGCGTTGTGGATGACCACGTCCGCGCCGCGCAGGGCCTCCGCCAGGCCGGCGGGCTCGGTGACATCGCCGCGCACCAGCGTCGCACCCTGGCGGGCGATCCAGCGTGCGGGCGGGCTCTGCGGATCGCGCACCAGCACGCTCAAGGTCCAGCCGCGTTCGCGGATGCGGGACACCAGCGCCTGGCCGATGAAGCCGGTGCCGCCCGTGAGGAAGATGTTCATGGTCAGCTTGCTCCTGAGGTTTGTGGCGGGCCGCAGGCGATGCGTTCCCGCACCCGCGCCGTGACGACGTGCTGCTAGTTGACCGCGCGAGTCCGGCCTTCCCAGTAGGGCTTGCGCAGTTCGGTCTTCTGCACCTTGCCGGTGCCGGTGACGGGCAGGGCGTCGCGGAACTCGACGCTGCGCGGGCACTTGTAGTTGGCGATCAACCCATGGCAGTGCGCCATCAGGGCCTCGGACGTGACCTGGGCGGTGGTGGCGGCACCTGGCTTGAGCACCACCACCGCGTGCACCGCCTCGCCCCACTGCTCGCTGGGAATGCCGATCACCGCGCTGGCGGCCACCGCCGGGTGCTGGGCCAGGGCGTTCTCGACTTCAGCGGAATAGACGTTCTCGCCGCCCGTGACGATCATGTCCTTCATGCGGTCGACGATGTAGAGGTAGCCGTCCTCGTCCATGCGGCCGCCGTCGCCGGTGTGCATCCAGCCCTGGCGCAGCACGGCGGCGGTCTGCTCGGGCTTGTTCCAGTAGCCCAGCATCACGTTGGCGCCGCGCACGGCCACCTCGCCCACCGTGCCGCGCGGCACTTCGCGGCCCTCGCCGTCGACGATGCGCACCTCGGTGGTCAGGCAGGCCCGGCCGGCCGAGCGCAACAGCCCGGGCTTGCCGGTCTGCGGCAGGTGTTCGTCCGCGCCCAGCAGCGTGGCGCAGGGCGACAGCTCGGTCATGCCGTAGACCTGCATGAAGCCGGCGTTGGAGAACCGCTTCATGGCCCGCTGCAGCACGGCTTCGCTGATCACCGAGCCGCCATAGCCCAGGCGGGTCACGCTGCTCAGGTCGTGGTCACCGGCTTCGGGGTGGTCCACGGTCAGCTGGATCATCGTGGGCACCAGCAGCAGCAGCTGGATCCGGTACTGCGCGACGGCCTGCAGGGTGCCCAGCGGCGTGAACATCGGGGCGATGACGAAGCTGCCGCCCGCCGTGGCGTGGCCGATCATCACCGAGGCCGCTGCGATGTGGAACATCGGCGCGATCAGCAAGGCCCGCCCTTCGCCCTGCGCCATGCCCGCGCCCAGGAAGGCCAGCGCATTGGCACACAGGTTGTCGTGGCTCAGCATCACGCCCTTGGGAAAGCCCGTGGTGCCGCCGGTGTACATCACCGCCGCCAGGTCGGAGCCGCTGGCGCCGGCCTCGGGCGCAGGTTCGGCCGCCGCCAGCAGCGCCTCGTAGTCGAGCATGCCCTCGGGGACGGCGCCGTCGCCGGTGTAGATCAGCGTCTGCAGCGACTTGCTGCGGCTGCGCAGGTCGGCCACCAGGCCCTTGAACTGCTCGTCCACCAGCAGGATGCGGGTGTCGCAGTCGTCCAGTGAATACGCGATCTCGGCCGCACTCCAGCGGATGTTCACCGGGTTCACCGCGGCGCCGGCCCACCAGCTGCCATAGAAGAACTCCAGGTAGCGGTCGGAGTTCAGGCCCAGCATGCCCACGCGGTCGCCGCGTGCCACGCCCAGGGACTGCAGCGCCGCCGCCAGGCGGGCCACGCGGTCGGCATGCTCGGCGTAGCTGCGCTGGCGCGTGCCGAAGATCGTCGCCGTGCGCTGGGGGTGGCATTGCACGGCGCGGTGCAGGCTTTGGGTGAGGTACATGGCCATGACGGGTTCTCCTGGTCGGGGTGTTGGAAGGTTTCGGGGGGCGTCTTGCGATGACCGGACTGTCCCGCGACCGGGCTTTCACGTCGTTGGCGACATGTGAAAAGTTCCTAAAGCGTTTCGGTGTCCTGCGGCTAGAGTCGCGGCCATCGTGGCCCGCCGGGCCCCGTGCGAAACGACCCATCAAAGGGGGCAGGGCGTGGTGGTCACCAACTACCCTTTCGGGGACTTCGAGGTGCGCGCCGACGAGCGCGTGGTGCTGCACCGCGGCCAGCCGGTGCCGCTGCGCGCGCGCGCCTTCGACCTGCTGCTGGTGCTCATCGAACGCCGCGACCGCGTCGTCAGCAAGGACGAACTGCTGGCCCAGGTCTGGCCCGGCATGGTGGTGGAAGAAAACAACCTGAGCGTGCAGGTGTCGAACCTGCGCAAGCTGTTCGGCGCTGCGGCCGTGAGCACGGTGCCCGGGCGCGGGTATCGCTTCACGCTGGCGCTCACGTCGGCGGCCGACGTCGCCCGCCCGCCGGAAGTTGATGTCGCCCTATCCACGGCCGCGCTGGCGCAGCTGCCCGCGGCGCTGCCTTCGCTGCACGGGCGCGATGCCGACCTGGCGCACCTGGGCTTCCTGCTGTCGCGCCACCGGCTGGTCACGCTGGTGGGAGCCGGTGGCATCGGCAAGACCCGCCTGGCCCAGGCCGCCGCGGCCGCTGCCGCACCGCAGTTCGCCGGTGGCGCCTGCTGGGTCGACCTGTCACCCCTGGACGACCCGACGCTGCTGCTGAGCCGGGTGGCCCTGGGCCTGGGTGTCAGGCTGGCGAGCGACGACACCGCGCAGGTGCTGGCGGCTCGCCTGGGCTCGCGTCAGATGCTGCTGGTGCTGGACAACTGCGAACACCTGGTGCAGGCCGTGGCGCCCCTGGCGGCTGCCCTGCTGCAGGGTGCACCGGGGCTGCACCTGCTGACCACCAGCCAGGAGCCGCTGCGCGTGGGCTTCGAGCACATGGTGCGGCTGGGCACGCTGCCCGTGCCCGAGCCCGGTGCACACCCGCTGGCAGAGCGGCCGGCCGGTGGCGATGCGCTGACGCTGTTCGAGGACCGCGCCCGCGCGGTCCAGCCGCAGTTCACGCTGCACGCCGGCAACCTGGCCGCCGTGCTCGACATCTGCCGCCGGCTGGACGGCATCCCGCTGGCCATCGAACTGGCCGCGGCGCGGTTGCCGCTGCTGGGGCTGGAGGGGCTGCGTGACCGGCTGAACGACAGGCTGCGCCTGCTCACCTCGGGGAGTCGGCTGGCGCCGCCGCGCCAGCAGACCCTGCGCGCCGCACTCGACTGGAGCCATGGGCTGCTGCGCCCCGCGGAGCAGCGGGTGTTCCGACGTCTGGGCGTCTTCCGCGGCAGCTTCGGCCTGCAGATGGCACTGCAGGTGACCGCAGAGGCCGGGCAGGACGAGTGGGACGTGCTGGACTGCATCGGCGGGCTGGTCGACAAGTCGCTGCTGCATGCCGAGCCGGACACCGGCCCGGGCACGACGCGCCATCGCCTGCTGCAGAGCGCGCGCGACTTTGCCCTGGAAAAGCTGCAGGCCGCCGGCGAGCTGCAACAGACCCGGCGGCGCCATGCGCGCGCCTTGCTGGAAGCCTTCGAGAACGCCGCTGTACCGCAGGCGCCGCCCACGGGCACCCACCCCGCCAGCCCCACGGCCCGCGCGGCTGCGCTGGCCGGCGATGCCGACGACCTGCGCGAGGCGCTCGCCTTCAGCGCCGGGGCCGAGGGCGATGCCGTGCTGCACGTGACGCTGGCCGCCGCGTCGGCCTGGTGGTGGTACCCGGCGTCGGTGCCGGTGGAGGGCCTTCACACCTGCAAGGCCGCGCTGGCACGGGTCACGCCGGAGACGCCGGCATCGCAGGAGGCGCGCCTGTGGCACGAGTGGGCCCGACTGTCCAACCACACCGATGCGGCCGCGGAGCTGGCCGCGCTGGACCGCGCAGCCGACCTGTACCGGCAGGCCGGCGAGCTGCAGGGCGCCTTCCTGTGCAAGTGCCTGCGTGCGCGCAAGATGGTCTGGACCTACGACAGCGACGCCACGCGCCAGGCCATCGACGAAGCACAGGCACTGTGGTCGCCGGCCTGGCCGCCGGCACTGCAGGAAATGCTGCTGCAGGCCCGCACCTATGCCTTCGAAGCCGCGGGCAGGCCGGCCGACGGCGAGCCGCTGATGCGCGAACTGGTGGCCCTGATGCGCCGGCATGGCGACGAGCACCAGCTGCGCAAGGCGCTGGCCGACCTCGCCGAAAGTCTGTTCGTGCAGGACAAGGTCGACGAGGCGATCGAGGTGCGCCGCGAGCTCGCCACGCGCTGGCGCACGAGCCAGTCGCTGGACGCCACCCTCAACCGCAACAACCTCGCAGCGGCCCTGGCACATGCCGGGCAGGTGGCCGAGGCGCTGGCGCTGGCGCGCGATGGCATGGACGACCTGCAGCGCTTCGACCGGCTGAACCAGACGATCGAGCACTTCGCGTTGATGGCCGTGCTGGACGGCCGCCCCGCCGATGCCGCGGTGGCACTGGGCTGCTCCGACGCTGCCGTCGGCCGCAGCGGCTTCGGCCGCGAGCAGAGCGAGCAGCGGGCCTGCGACCGCACGCGCGCGCTGGTGCAGGCGGCCCTGCCGCAGCCGCTGCTGGACAGCCTGCTGCAGGAAGGCGCGGCGACCGACGAAATGGTGGCGGTGCGCCGGGCGGTGCTGGGGGTGAGGCCGGGTGCCGAGCCGGCGTGACCGCCTCGCGGACGCTCAGAGGTGGCGCATGTAGTAGTCGAGCGCGCCTTGCGCATCGCGTCCGGCCAGCTTGTCCACCTCGTTGCGCTTCATCGCCACGTGGTTGGCCACCAGCCCGGCGCCCAGGGCCTCGACCAGGGCGTGGTCGGCCTCCAGCGCATCGAGCGACTCGGCCAGGGTCCCGGGCACGCCCACGGTGGCGTCCTGCCCGGTCAGGCCGTCGCCCGTTTCCCTGGGCGGCAGGGCATGGCCGTTCTTCAGGCCCAGGCGCGCGGCCTGCAGCACGGCGGCCACCAGGGTGTAGGGGTTGGCCGCGCCGTCGCCCATGCGGTGCTCCAGGCGCGCCGCCGCGCCTTCCTCGGCCGATACGCGCACCGTCACGTTGCGGTGGTCGATGCCCCAGTTCTGCCAGTAGCCCGACAAGGTCGCGGGCTTGAGCCGCTCGTAGGAGTTGACGCAGGGCGCCGCGATGCCGGCGAGGGCGCGGTGGTGGTGCAGCAGGCCGGCCACGCAGGCACGGGTCAGGCCGTTCAGCGACTCGGCCTCGTGCCCGCCGCTGATGGCGTTGCTGCCGGCCTGTTCGCCCGAGAGGTGGCGCAGCGAGAAGTTGACGTGCACGCCGCTGCCGCCCTGCGCCAGCAGGGGCTTGGGCAGGAAGGTCAGCAGGATGCCGTGCCGGAAGGCCACCTCGCGCGCCATCAGGCGGAACAGCACGATGTCGTCGACCGCCCTCAGCGCGTGGTCGAAGGTCAGCGTCAGCTCGAACTGCGGCGAGTCGTACTCGGTGTTCAGGCTGTCGATGGGCAGGCCGCAGGCGGCGGCCGTGGCCCAGATCTCGTCGGTGAAGCCGCGCGGGTCGGCGAAGGGCCCCGTCGCATAGACGTGCGACGACGGCGTGTCGTAGGGCTTGAGGCTGCCGTCGGGCTCGATCTGGAAGGCATAGGCTTCCAGCTCGATGCCCACCATCGGCTCGTAGCCCAGCGCCTGCCAGTCGGCCACCGCACGCTTGAGCGCGCCGCGGCCGCAGGTGGGCAGGGGCTGGCCCCGGTTATCCAGCAGATCGGTCATCACCACCCGGGTGTCGGGCTGCCAGCCGGGGCGCACCTCGCTGGCGCGGTAGACGGCTTCCATGTCGGGCAGGCCGTCCAGCACCATGGCGCCGGGTGCGGGTATCAGGTCCTTGTCGAAGGCGACGCCGAAGGTGCCGCGGCAGAAGCGCGCACCACCGTCGCAGTCGCGCCAGGGCACGTACTTGCCGCGGACGATGTTCAGGTGGTCGCAGAACAGCACCCGCAGGCGCTCCGGGGACAGGGCTCGGTTCACGTGCGGTGCTCCTTGCGGCGGGCTTCGGGTGGGATGTCGGGACAGACGTCAGGACTGGCGTCAGGACAGGTGCATGCGCAGCGGCAGGCGCTTGATGCCGCCCACGAAGTTGCTGCGCAGGAACTCGTGCTCGCCCGCGGGCTCGACCGCGCGCACGCGCTGCATGAACTCCTGCAGCAGCACGCGCACTTCCAGGCGCGCCAGCCACATGCCCAGGCACACGTGCGCCCCGCCCTGGCCGAAGGCGAGATGCCGGTTGGGGTGGCGGTGCGGGTTGACTTCGAAGGGCCGCTCGAAAGCCTGGTCGTCGCGGTTGCCGGAGACGAACCAGAGCGCCACCTTGTCGCCGGCGCGCACCGTCCTGCCGTGCATCTCGAAGTCGCGCATCGCGGTGCGGCGGAAGTACATCGCCGGCGAAGCCCAGCGGATGAACTCGTCGGCCGCGGTGTCCCACAGCGGCGCGTCCTGCGGCACGTCCTGCAGCTGGGCCATCAGGCCGTCCTGGTGCGCCAGGGCGTGCAGGGCCGCGGCGATGGCGTAGCGCGTGGTGTCGTTGCCCGCCGCCACGAGCAGGCAGAAGAAGTTGCGGAACTCGGCCTCGCTGATCACGTGGCCCTGCGAGTCGGGCTGCGTGATGAGGTGCAGCACGCCGCTGCTGTCGTTGCGCTCGCGCTTGTCCTTCATCAGGCGCTGCGCGTAGTCGAACAGCTCCGCGCCGGCCGGCGAGCGGAAGGGCATCAGCCGGTAGGCGTCGGTGTCGGCCTGGTCGAGCACGTGCGAGGTGAACTCGGGATCGGTGTTGGCGATCAGCGCGTCGCCCTTGGCCACCAGCCAGTCCAGGTCTTCGTCGGGCGTGCCCAGGATGCGGCCCAGCATGCGCATCGGCAGCTGCCGTGCGATGTGCCGGACGGCGCAGAACTCGCGCTGCGGCAGCGCCTGGTCCAGGATCTCGCGGCACAGCACGCGGATCTGCTCCTCGAACAGCGCGATCATCGGCCTGGAGAAGGCCTTGGCCACCAGCAGCCGCGTGCGCGAGTGCTCCGGCGGGTCGGTTTCCTGGAAGGTGCGGCGCGCCAGCACCTCTTCTTCGGTCTGGTCTTCCAGCCGGATGCCGTGCGCCGACGAGAGCGTGGCGAAGTCGCGGTTCAGCGCCAGGATGTCGGCATGCCGGGTCACGCTCCAGAAGCCCTGGGCGCCCGGGAACTCGCACCAGGCCAGGGGCTCTTCACGCCGCAGCCGCGCGAAGGTGTTGTGCGGCGCCCCGGCCGTGAAGCTGTCGTGGCTGGACAGGTCGGCGTGGCCGTCGTCGGTGGGATGCCAGATCGTCATGGTGCGCTTCGACCTCCGATGCGGGGAACACAGGGACCTGCGGATCAGCCGGGCGCCGCTCGCGGCGCTTCGAGGAACCGCACCATCCATCGAAAGAAGAGCGCTGCGTCGACCGGCTCCTGCACCTGCTGCCGGGCGCGCGCCACCAGCTCGGGCGGCCACGGCACGGGGTTGGCCTGCAGCAGGGCCGCCATGAAGTCACGCGGCAGCTCGGGGTGGTACTGCGTGGTCAGGATGTGCTCGCCCACCGCCATCGCACCCACCGGGGCGAAATCGTCGCCGCCCAGCACGCGGGCCTCGGGCGGTGCGTCGAGCACCTGCTCGGCGTGGGCTGCGAAGAGACGGATGGAGGTCTGCGCCGGATCCATCCAGGCCGGCGTGGCGTGGCTGTGCGTGTGGAAGTGCGTCGGCGCGACTCCGATCCGCCAGCCCTGCGGCGACGGCCCGACGCGGCCGCCCAGGGCGTGCGCCACCATCTGGTGGCCGAAGCACAGGCCCACCAGCGGCACGCGCCTGTCGTGCAGCCAGCGCACCTGCTCGGCCAGGCGCAGCACCCAGGGGTCGGGGTCGTTGACCGATGACACGCTGCCGGTCATCACCCAGCCGTCGAAGGCTTCCGGCTGCGGCGGGTACTCGCCGCGGTGCACGGCGAAGACCTCGCACTGCCAGTCCGGTCGCAGCGGCCGCAGGCCGGCCTCGACCTTGCGCCCGTCGTCGGGAAAGCGCCGTGCGAAGTCGGACTCGTCGGTGTTGGTGTTGAGGATCGCGATGCGGCGTGTCATGCGGCGGATCATGGGGGCGGGCCGGGGGTCTGCGTCGGGATCGTAGTCAGTCGTGGCGGGCGGCCGCTATCGGGTTTGCGCACCGCCTGCGCGGGGTTTGCCCGCAACCGGCGATGAAGCGCGACTCAGGTCCACGCCGGCACCGGCACGCCCAGCAGCGTCAGCGCGTCGGCGTAGGACGCCGCCGGGCGCTGCACGTCGAAGTGCACGGTCTGCAGGCCCACCGCCTGGGCGCTGCGCACGTTGCGCAGCTGGTCGTCGACGAAGACGGCCTCGTGCGCGGGCACGCCCAGGCCGTCGAGCACGGCCTGGTAGGCCCGCGCATCGGGCTTGAGCACGCCGGTGTGCGTGGCGTCGACGATCAGCTCGAAGCGTGACAGCAGCGGCAGCCTGGCGCGGAAGTCGGCGCCGTAGAACAGGTCCAGCTCGTTGGACAGCACGGCCAGCCGGCAGCCGGCCGCCCGCGCGGCCTCGATGGCCACCACGGCTTCGGGCCGGATCGCCGCGGCCGGGTCGGCGCCCCGTGCGCGGCGCACGAAGGTGTCCATGCGCGTCCAGTCCTCGCCCAGCAGGCGCCCCACCTCGCGCGTACGCGCCAGCCAGTAGTCGCGTTCGCTGATGCGCTCGGCCTGCATGTCGCGCCACAGCGCATCGCCCTCGGGGTCGAAGGGGCCGCGCCAGGTCAGGGTGCCGGCGGGCAGGCCGAGTGCGCGTTCGGTGACCGCATGCGTCTCGAACAGCGTGCGGCTGATGACGCCGCCGAAGTCGAGCACGAGCGCGCGGCTCATGCGCGGCTGCCCGCGGGCACCAGCCCCCGGGCCACCCAGTCGTCGAACACGGCCAGCGCCTGCTCGGCGAAGGCGGCGTCGTTGATGTGCGCGTCCAGCTCGATGCAGCGCGTGCGCGCATCGAGTGCGCCGCGCATCGCCGCGGTGAAGGCCTGCAGCCCTTCGGCGTCGTGCAGGGGCTCGCCCGGCCGGTCCCACTGCTCGACGCCGTGCAGTGGCAACAGGAAGCAGGTCGGGCCCTGCGCGCGGGCCAGCCGGGTGCCGATCTCGCTCGCGATGCGCTCGCGCAGTGGCGGCGCCGAGGTGGCCGACGCGATCAGGCGGTTGTGCACGTGCACCGGCCGGCCTTCCAGCGACGCCGGCACCGGTTGCCAGGCGGGAAAGTCCACCATGTCGACAGCGCCCGGCGCTACCAGCTGCGGCGTGCCGCTGGCCCCGGCGCCGGTCAGGCGGCCGGGGCCGGCGGTGACCACCGAGCCGCCCACGTGGTTGGCCAGTTCCTGCAGGCAGAAGTCCATCACGGCGGCGAAGCGCCCGGCCGCCGCCAGCGCCTCGAAGGCGCGCCCGCCCATGCCGGTGGCGTGGAACACGGCCACCTCGTAGCCGCGCGCCTCCAGCGCCGGCTTCAGCGCGACCATGTAGGACAGGCAGCTCTTGCCCAGCGAGGTCATGCCGATCAGCGGCCGGTCCAGCCGCGGCGGCGCGGCCGCGCGCACGGCGCCCACCACGGCGCCGGCGCCCTGCGCCAGTGCCGAGGTGCACAGGCTGTTGAGGCCATAGAGCCCGCCGGCCCACAGCACCATGATCAGGTCGGGCGTGATGCGTTCCGGCGGGATCAGGTGCGAATAGGCCACCGTGCTGACGATGACCTTGGGCACACCCAGCGGCAGGGCGGCAGCCACGTCGAAGGCGAGGTCGGTGCCCATGGTGCCGCCCAGCGCCAGCAGGCCCTGTATGCGCCCTTCGGCGTGCAGGCGCGAAGCCAGCGCCGCGGCGCCCTCGGCCATGCACGACATCGCCGCGTTCTCGTTGCCGGCATCGACCACCTGCTGCAGCGTGCGCCCGGCGGCGGCCGCCACGTCGGCGTTGCCGATGTCCACCGGCACGTGCCCGGCGGCGAGCACGCCCACGTCCATCAGCAGCACGGCGGAGCCCTGGTCCTGCACGCGCCGGCGCAGCTCGGCCAGCTCGTCGCTCTTGGTGTCGGCCGTGCCGACCAGCAGGATGGTGGGGGGCGGGGTCATCACGAAGCCTCCTGCGGTGTTCAGCGGCCGGCCGCCGCGTCGTCGAATGCGCCTTCGAGCATGGTGCACAGCTGGTCGAGCTCGGCTTCCTGGATCACCAGCGGCGGCGACAGGATGAGGTTGGGGCCCGACACGCGCACCATCAGGCCGCGCCGGTAGGCCGCACGGGCCACGCGCGCCGGCAGGTCGTTGCTGCGCGGCAGCGGCGCCCGCGTGGTCTTGTCGGCCACCATCTCGATGCCCAGCATCAGACCGGTGCCGCGCACGTCGCCGACGAAGTCATGGCGCTGCACCAGCCCGCGCAGGCGCTGTTGGAAGGCGACACCCACGCGCGCCACGTGCCCCGGGATGTCCTCGTCCTGCAGGATCTTCAGCGTCGCGATCGCCGCTGCCGCGGCCACCGGGTGCGCGCTGTAGGTGTAGCCGTGCGAGATCTGGCCGGCGCCCGT
>JALHMT010000065.1 GCA_022843905.1 Rubrivivax sp. | reverse complement strand
CGGTCGGCCACGCCATCTTGACGATGGCGGTGGGCGCTGTCCTGTCGGTCAGGCCACTGGCATCCAGCGGTGCGGCAACAACTCGGCGATGCGGTTGTTCGGATGCGCCAGCAGCCGTTCGAGCACGTCCCTGCGGTAGACCCAAGGGTCGTGTCCATGGAGCCTGGCCGACTGCTCGCTACCTGCAGCGGATCAGCGAAGCGGCGGGTAGGTTGAGGCCAGAGATCGGCGAGGCCCAGATCCCTTTGCCACTTGAGGGAGTCTGACCGCCAAGTTCGCGTCAGGCCTGAACAAAAAAGCCGCCCGGGGCACTTGCCCTCGGCGGCTTTGTCGTTGGTGGTGGCTGGCGATCTCGCGTTAGCCCCCGGTAAAGCACATCGTGGCCGTGCTTGTCATCAAGCAAAAGCCGGCAAAACCGCCACGTATTGCTTTACTTCACACAGGTGCGGGAGCCTCGGCTCAACCGCAAGTGGCGCGACCGGCAAGAATCGAACTTGCGACGTGGCCTTCGGAGGGCCGCATGATATCCACTTCACCACGGTCGCACGCCAGGGGCGATTGTAGCGCCGGGGCTTCTTCGGGCACGGCCGGCCCCGATCGTGGCGATGCCGCTGCAGTGCGCTCGCTATAATTCCGCGGTTTTGCACGGACGCGGCGGCTTGCCCGGCCGATCACCGAGGACACCATGAGCGATTCGCACGGAAAAGACAACGCCCAGGGCGCGCACGGCGTCGAAGAGGCCCATGAAGGCCCGATCAAGACGCCCACGCAGCTGATCTGGACCGTCGTTGCATCTTTCGTGGTGCCGATCGTCATCATCATCCTGCTGGTGAACTACGTGGCCTTCGCCCCGAAGCCCGCCGCCGGCAGCGACGGCCTGAGCGCCGAGGCCGTGGCCCGCCGCCTGATGCCCGTGGGCACGGTCGAGGTGCGCGACGCCTCGGCCCCGGTCGCCGTGCGCTCCGGCGAAGAGGTCTACAAGGCGGCGTGCACCGCCTGCCACTCGATCGGTGCCGCCGGCGCGCCCAAGAGCGGCGACGCCGCCGCCTGGGCACCCCGCCTGCAGACCGGCTACGAAGCCCTGCTGAATTCGTCCCTCAAGGGCAAGGGCGCGATGCCGGCGCAGGGTGGCGGCGAGTACTCCGACTACGAGATCGGGCGCGCCGTGGTGTTCATGGCCAACCAGTCCGGCGGCAAGCTGGCCGAGCCCCAGGCCCCTGCCGCAGCGGCATCGGGCGCAGCAGCCGCCAGCGCACCGAAGTGATCTCCCGCCGGCGCCTGCTTGCGCCGGCCCGCCCCCGCTTCAACCCCCGTTCGCCGGGCGCGCGTCCGCCGCCCTGGCCGGCGGCTGTGGCGCCAGCACGTAGCCGAACCTGGCCGGCATCCCGGCGAAGGGCAGCGTCTGCGGCGTGAAGTGCCCGGCTTCCACCGCATCGGCAGCGATGCCCATGTCCAGCGTGTGCACGATGCCGAAGCCCAGGTCGGTGTCCAGGAACAGGCGGCCCGCCTCGCACAGCCAGCTGCCGCGCACCACCGCCGCCAGCCCGGTGTGCGACACGACCGACCATACCCCCGAGCCGCCTTCGCCCACGGCCGCGCTGACGCGCCAGACCCAGGGCGCGGCTTCCAGCTGCAGGTACACCCGCTGCGGCCCGTTCTGGAAGAACCAGCAGCCCTCGTCGTCGCAGGCGTAGTTGCGGCCGATGAAGTCCAGCAGCTTGGCGTGCTGGATGCGGCTGCCCTTGACGCGCGGGAAGGGCCCGGCCGCCTGGATGCGGTCGTCGCGCATGTACCAGTCGCCGCGCGCGTCCAGCGCCAGCCAGCCGTAGCAGTGCGGCACGTTGGGCCACTTGAGCAGCGCTGCCTTGACGATGTCGTCCATGCGGGAACCTTACTGCACTCGCCGCCGGCCCGACGGGGGCAGGGAATCTGCGGCCCGCCCGCGGCTCACAGCCGCTCGGCCAGCCAGCCCGCCACCTGCTGCGGCAACGTCTGCAGGTGGCCGGGAAAACGGCCGCCGGGAAAGCCCACGTGCCCGCCATGGGCCGGTTGCCAGAGCGTGACGAAGGCGCCGGCCTCGTGCGCAGCCGGCAGCGAGGCAGCAGGCACGAAGGGGTCGTTGCGGGCATTGAGCACCAGCGCCGGGATGCGGATGCGCCGCAGGTGCGGCCTGGCCGAGGCGCGTGCCCAGTAGTCCTCGGTGCCGGCAAAACCGTGCAGCGGCGCGGTGAAGACGTCGTCGAACTCGTAGAGCGTGCGCGCGGCGCGCAGGCGGTCGCGGTCGAACAGGCCGGGGTGCTGCGCCCACTTGGCCAGCGCCTTGGGTTTCATGCTGCGCAGGAACATGCGCGAATACGACACGCGGTTGAAGCCCTGTTCGATGGCGCGCCCCGCGGCCGCCAGGTCCAGCGGCGCCGACACGGCGGCCACCGCACGCGCCGTGGCCGCGGCGCTGTCGCCGGCCTCCTGCGCCCAGCGCAGCAGGGCGTTGCCGCCCAGCGAGACGCCCACCGCCAGCACCGGCGCGCCGTGCCCTGCGGCCAGGCGCTGCAGGATCCAGCCGATCTCCTCGAAATCGCCCGAGTGGTAGGCGCGCGGGCCGCGGTTGAGTTCGCCCGAGCAGCCCCGGAAGTGCGGCACGGCGTAGGCCCATCCGCGCGCGCGCGCCTCGTCGGCAAAGGCCACCGCATAGTGGCTGGCCGAGCTGCCTTCCAGGCCGTGGAACAGCACCAGCAGGGGCTGGCCGGGCTGGCCCGGCAGCAGGTCGACATCGACGAAGTCGCCGTCAGGGGTGTCCCAGCGCTCGCGCCGGTAGGCCTGGGCCGGTGGCCGCGGCCGCGGCGAGAACAGCGCGGGCCAGATGGTCTGCAGGTTGCCCCCGGGCAACCAGCCGGGAGACTGGTAGTCGTCCATTCAGTGCAGGGTGCCCATCGGTTCGGCCGGCGGTGGCAGGTCCTGCGCGCTGCCCGGGCTGGCGTGGTGTGCCACCATGCGCCAGCCCTGAGCCGTCTTGAGGTACACGTTGGTGGCCAGCACCCAGGCCACCTGCGTGCCTTGCTCGCCCTGCACGGTGATGCGCTCGGCCAGATGGTGCACCGCCGCACCCACGGTGTGCAGCCGGCGCAGCTGCTCCGGCACCACCGGGATGCCGCCGTTGGCGAAGATGGCATCGAAGGTGGCGCTGATGGCTGCGGGCCCGATGACGCGCGGACCGCCCGGATGCACGCACACGATCTCTTCGTCGTCGGCCCACACGGCCATCAGGCGCGCCAGGTCGCCGGTCTGCAGGGCTTCGTAGAACTGCGCCTCGACATCGTCGGGTGACGCCAGCAGGGCGGCGGCGGGGGGCGACTTGCGCATCAGCGGGTGTCCTCGGGGCGGTTCGTGGCGGCGAACGGGGCGCCCGGCAGGGTGACGGTGAAGGCCGAGCCCAGGCCCGGTTCGCTGCTGACCTCGATGCGCCCCTTCATCAGCAGCACCAGTGAGCGCGTCAGGCTCAACCCGATGCCCGTGCCCTCGATGCTGCCGCGCGCATGCGCACCCCGGTAGAAGGGCTCGAACAGGCGCGGCAGACTCTCCTGCTCGATGCCCAGGCCGGTGTCGCGCACGTCGATGCGCACCTGGCCCTCGGGCTCGGCAGCCACCGTCACCTCGACGAGGCCGCCGGGCCGGTTGTACTTGATGGCGTTGGACAGCAGGTTCATCAGCACCTGCTGCAGCCGCGTGCGGTCGGCCACCACGTGCCGTTCGGGGCCGGGCAGCACGCTCACCGCGACCTGCACGGCGTCGGCCGCCGGCTGCAGCAGGCCGATGGCGTCGGCCAGCAGCGCGCGCACCGGCACCGGCTCCAGCGCCAGCGCCATGCCGCCTTCCTCGATGCGCGTCAGATCCAGCAGGTCGCCGATCATGCGCAGCAGGTGGTCGCCGGCGTCGCGGATCAGCTTCAGGCGCCGCCGCTGGCCTTCGGTGGGCGGCTCGGCGCGGTCGATCTCCATCAGCTGCGCGAAGCCCAGTACCGCGTTCAGCGGCGTGCGCAACTCGTGGCTCATGCGTGACAGGAACTCGGTCTTGGCCTTGTTCGCGGCGGCGGCCACGGCGGCTTGCTGCTGCGCCTGCACCAGCGCGTGTTCGTCGGTGACGTCCTGCATGTAGCCGTACCACACGGTGGAGCCGTCGGTCTCGCGCAGCGGGGTGGAGCTGCCGCGGAACCTGCGCACCTCGCCGTCGGCGCGGCGCACCCTGAAGTCCTGCTGCCATTCGGTGAGCGTGCGGGCCGATTGAAGGGCCGAGTCGGCCACGCGCTTGCGATCCTCGGGTTCGACCAGGCCGAACACGTTGGCGAAGCGCCCGGTGGCCGTGTCCGGTCCGACGCCGAAGACCTCGTGGATGCGATCGCTGGCGTATTCGAAACCGGTGCGGCCGTCGGGCCGCATCACGAACTGGTAGAGCACGCCGGGAACGTGGCGCGCGATGCGCTCCAGCCGCTCGGTGGCCTGCGCAGCGGCGCTCTCCATCTCGCGCCTGGCGGTGATGTCGGTCTGCGTGCCAGTCATGCGGCGGGGCCGCCCGTCGGCATGGCGCTCCACGATGCGTCCTCGCTCGACGTACCAGCGCCAGCTGCCGTCGCGTGCCTTCACGCGGTAGGCGTGCTCGTAGGTCTCGGTCTCGCCGCGCGCGTGCGCCAGGTAGGCTTCGTGGTTGGCGCCGACGTCGTCGGGGTGGATCAGCGAGTTCCAGTGCGCCTGCGTGTTGTCGGCCGACAGCGTCTCGTAGCCGAGCCGCTGCAGACCCTCGTCGATGTCGCCCAGGACATCGTTGTCGATGTCCCATTCCCAGACGAAGCTGCCGGCCCCGGCCAGGGCCGAGCGTATGAGCGCCGGCAGGCCCGTCTGCATGGGGGGCACGTCGATGTCGGCGTCGGCCATCATCAGGGCGGCCAGTGTGGGCAGCAAGGGCTCCAGCGCAGCAGCGGCGGCGTCGGCTGTCGGCGCGTCGATCGTGACGGGCAGTCCCAGCACGCCGACGCGCCGCTGCAAGCGCCACAGCGGAATGGCCACCAGGCCCGGCGACAGCAGGCGGGCGCTTTCGGGCGCGTCATCAGCCACGCCGGCACGAGCCAGTGCCGGGTCTTCGCCCTGAGGTCCGCTGTGCCAGCGCAGCGCGCCCTGCGTGTCCAGTGACGCCAGCGAGCAGGGACCGCCCCAGCGGCGCGACAAGCGGCCCATCAGCTCACCCAGCGCATGGCGGGCGTCGCCGCGATTCAGGTGGTCGAGCAGCGCGTCGCGCGCCATCACCGGCAGGTCTTCGCGAAGCCCCCGTGGCGACGTCGCGTCGTTCACGTCAGTGTGCCGGGTGGAGCTTCTCGCCGGGCTTCAGGCGGTACAGCGTGCCGCAATAGGGGCACCAGCCCTCGCCGGTGGTGGCCACGTCGATGAAGACGCGTGGGTGGTTGCTCCACAGCGGCATCTTCGGGTTCGGGCAGAACACCACGCCGGGGCCCTGCAGCTCGGACGCTGCCAGCTCCACCACCGCCTTGGGTGCCTTCACGGGGCTGTCCTTCATACCTTGGTCAGCCATTCGGCGTACTTCGGGTTGCGCCCGCCGACAATGTCGAAGAACGCGGACTGGATCTTCTCGGTGATGGGTCCGCGCGAGCCGGCGCCGAGCTCGATGCGGTCGAGCTCGCGGATCGGCGTGACCTCGGCGGCGGTGCCGGTGAAGAAGGCCTCGTCGCAGATGTAGACCTCGTCGCGCGTGATGCGCTTCTCGACCACCTTGAGGCCCAGGTCCTGGCAGATGGAGAAGATGGTGTCGCGCGTGATGCCGTTGAGCGCTCCGGCCGACAGGTCGGGCGTGTAGACCACGCCCTTCTTGACGATGAAGAGGTTCTCGCCCGCACCTTCGCTGACGAAGCCCGAGGCGTCGAGCAGCATGGCCTCGTCGTAGCCCTCTTCGGTGGCTTCCATGTTGGCCAGGATGCTGTTGGTGTAGTTGCTCACCGCCTTGGCCTGCGTCA
This sequence comes from Rubrivivax sp., assembly GCA_022843905.1. Taxonomy (GTDB): domain Bacteria; phylum Pseudomonadota; class Gammaproteobacteria; order Burkholderiales; family Burkholderiaceae_C; genus Rubrivivax. Next base: position 22,578 of record JALHMT010000065.1, on the reverse strand, counting down.
TCGTGATGTTGACGTGGTGCCGCGTGTAGCTGCTGGTCTTCACGCGGATGCCGCGCTTGAGGCCCTCTTCGCCCAGGTAGGCGCCCCAGGACCAGGCCGCCACCATCAGGTGGATGGTGTTGCCCTTGGGGCTGACGCCCAGCTTCTTGTCGCCGATCCAGGTCAGCGGGCGCAGGTAGCAGCTCTCCAGCTTGTTGGCGCGCACCACCTCGCGCTGCGCGTCCATCACCTGCTCCATGCTGAAGGGGATCTTCATGCGCAGGATCTTGGCGCTGTTGAACAGCCGCTCGGTGTGCTCGCGCAGGCGGAAGATGGCGGTGCCGGCCGGCGTGTTGTAGGCGCGCACGCCCTCGAAGGCGCCGCAGCCGTAATGAAGGGTGTGCGAGAGCACGTGGATCTTGGCGTCACGCCACTCGACCAGCTGGCCGTCCATCCAGATCTTGCCATCGCGGTCGGACATCGACATGGGGTTCTCTCGCTGCTTGTGGATTGGGAAGCTGATTTTACGTTTGCGGCGGCGCCGTGCCGGCATCGGCCCGTTCCAGCGACCAGGCGGTCAGTCTTCCGTTGCGCAGTTCGACACGCACGGCGTCGCCGTTGGCGTCCTGCCAGCGGAAGGTCTCGGGCTCGTCGGACACCCGCTTGCCCAGGCTGCGCGTCAGCTTCAGCACGTCCAGCAGGCGCATGTCGGTGTTCAGCCGGGCGTGCAGCATGACGGCGTTGTCGACATGGCCCACCGGCCGCCCGGACGCCGCCCGCATCGCGCGCACGGCGCGGTTGAACTGCAGCAGCAGCCAGAACATCACCACCGTGACGGCCAGCGCCACGCCCGGCCAGCCGTAGCTGGCGTAGCCCGCCGCCACCGCGGCCACGGCCAGGGCCCAGCCGACGACGGGACCGTCAAGCTTCATGGCGGGCCCCCATGATCGCGGAGAATGTTTCTGATGGAGCAGCTGCTGACATTGGTGATCAACCTCGATCGGGCACCCGAGCGCCTGGCCCGCATCACCGGGCAGCTGGGGAAACTCACTGAATTCGGGCAGGAGGGCCTGCCCTTCGAACGCCTGCCGGCCGTGGATGCACGGGCCTTCACGCCCGAACAGCAGGCCGCGCTGGATGCGCCGGCCTACCGCCGCAAGCACGGCATGGAGCCGCTGGGCGGCGAACTGGGATGTTACCTGTCGCATGTCGAGGCCATGCGCCGGCTGCTGGCTTCCGGCGCCGACTTCGCGCTGGTGCTGGAAGACGACGTCCTGGTCACCGAACGCCTGCCGGCCGCGCTGCGGGGCCTGATGCGCCATGCCTCGCGCTGGGACATGGTGAAGCTTTCGGCGGTGCATTCGGGCACGCCGCAACCGGTGCTGGAGGTCGCGCCTGGGCAGCACCTGGCGGTGATGCTCAGCCGCTGTACCGGCAGCAGCGCCTACCTGATCAACCGGCGCGCGGCCCAGGCCTACGCACGCGACCTGCTGCCCATGAGCCTGCCTTACGACCATGTCTTCGACCAGGGCTGGCGCTTCGGCCTGAAGGTGCGGCTGCTGACGCCCACGCCCTGCATGCACGACGAGGACACGGCCTCGACCATCGGCGCACCGGCCGGCACGCCGCTACGCAAGTTCCATTGGACGCGGCGCTTTCCGACCTACGCCTACCGCATCGGCAACGAATGGCGGCGCCTGCTGTACGGGCTGCGCGAACGGCGCCGGGAGCGCGCCGGAAGCTGATCCGCGCGCCCCCCGACCCCGGCCCGGGCCTGGGCCCTACAGGCCGCGCACGATCTCGATGGCTTGCTCGATGCGCTCCACCGGGTGCACCGTCAGCCCTTCGATCGGCTTCTTCGGCGCATTGGCCTTGGGCACGACGGCGATGCTGAAGCCCAGCTTGGCGGCTTCCTTCAGCCTTTCCTGGCCGCGCGGCGCTGGCCGCACCTCGCCGGCCAGGCCGACTTCGCCGAAGGCGATGAAGCCGCGCGGCAGCGCCTTGCCGCGCAGGCTGCCCTGGATGGCCAGCAGCACCGCCAGGTCGGCTGCCGGTTCGCCGATGCGCACGCCGCCCACGGCGTTGACGAAGACGTCCTGGTCGAAGCAGGCCACGCCGGCGTGGCGGTGCAGCACGGCCAGCAGCATGGCCAGGCGGTCGCGGTCCAGGCCCACCGACAGGCGCCGCGGGCTCGGCCCGCCGCTGTCCACCAGCGCCTGCAGTTCCACCAGCAGCGGGCGCGTGCCTTCCAGCGTGACCATCACGCAGGAGCCCGGTACCGGCGCGCCATGCGTCGACAGGAAGATCGCGCTGGGGTTGCTCACGCCCTTCAGGCCTCGCTCGGTCATGGCGAAAACGCCGATCTCGTTGACGGCGCCGAAGCGGTTCTTGATGGCGCGCACCAGGCGGAAGCTGGAATGCGTGTCGCCCTCGAAGTACAGCACCGTGTCGACGATGTGCTCCAGCACGCGCGGGCCGGCCAGCGCGCCTTCCTTGGTGACGTGGCCGACCAGCACGATGGAGCAGCCCGAGGTCTTGGCGATGCGCGTGAGCTGCGCCGCGCACTCGCGCACCTGGGCCACCGAGCCCGGCGCACTGGTGAGCTGGTCGGAGTACACCGTCTGGATGGAATCGATGACGCAGAAGGCCGGCGCCTCGGCCTCCATCGCTGCGGCGATCTTCTCGAGCTGGATCTCGGCCAGCACGCGCACCGCCGTGCCGGCCAGGCCCAGCCGACGTGCGCGCAGCGCCACCTGGGCGCCGCTCTCCTCGCCGGTGACGTAGAGCACCTTCAGCTGCTTGGACATGGCGTCCAGCGCCTGCAGCAGCAGCGTGCTCTTGCCGATGCCGGGGTCGCCGCCGATCAGCACCACGCCGCCGGCGACGATGCCGCCGCCCAGCACGCGGTCGAGTTCCTCCTGGCCGGTGGGCGTGCGCTCGACCTCGGCGGCCTCGATCTCGCTGAGCGTGGCCACCGGCTGCGCCGCGTTCAGTCCGCGCGACAGCGCCTGGTAGCGGTTCTTCGGCGCCGCGCTGCTCTCGGCCACGCCTTCCTCGAGCGTGTTCCATTCGTTGCAGTGCGGGCACTTGCCCAGCCACTTCGGGCTGGTGCCGCCGCACTCGCGACAGGTGTAGATCGTCTTCGTGGCCATGCGCCGATTGTGGCGCCGCCCCGCGGCCCTCAGCCCGGGTGGAAGTTGCCGTGGAAACCCAGCGGCAGCACGTAGGGCAGGGTGGCCTGTGCGATGGGGCCGTCCTCGATGTGCGCGGCGTCCAGCAGGTTCAGCACCGTGGCCTGGCGGCGCCCGTCGAAGGTGGTGCCCAGCAGCCAGGCGTCGAGCTCGCCGCGGCGGCCGGGCTTGGGCACCATCACGTGCTCTTCGACGATGGTCTGGTCGCCGTAGTCGTGGCGCCGCACGCGGCCGGTCTGCATGTCGCGCAGCTGCAGGCCGTGCAGCAGCCCGGCGCGGTGGCCGGCGCCCCAGGCGGCAGCGCTGAGCAGCCAGCGCGAGGACTGACCGATGCGGCGCGGATCGATGCGCGGGAACTCCACCTGGTCGTCCATCGTCTCCACCCGCGCCTTGCCGCCGGCCATGTCCAGCACCGCCACGCAGGTGCGGGACGGGCCCGAGGGCAAGGGCCGGCCGCTCATCAGGGCCACCGCGCCCTGATCGAGGAACCAGGCGTCGGGCGCGCCGACGAAGCTCAGCACGATGCTGCCGTCGGCCGTCTCGTGCGCGTTGCCGACGTGGAACACCATCTGTGGCGGCAGCTCGAAGACCCGGCGCTTCGTGATGTCGGCCTTCTCCATCACCAGCACGCGCAGCGGCTCGCCGGCCTTCATCGCGAAGCGCCGCGGCCCGCCGCCGGTGGGCTGGCCGAAGTCCAGCGACACCGGCGGCAGCGGCACCACCAGGTGGCGCCCGGTGACCGCCATGTCGTGCACCATGCCGCCGGGGTAGGGCGACGGCCCCACCTGCACGCCGGCCAGCGCGCCGGCCGGGTCGATGTGCCACACCACCATGGCGGCACCGGCGGTGCCGATGTTCCACAGGTGCCCGGCCGCGTCGATCTTCGGGTGCGCCGAGAAGGGCATGCCCTGCAGGTCGTCGCGCCAGGTCACCGGCCCGCGCGTGGACAGGTCCTGCGGCGACAGCGCGTAGGCCGAGCCGCCTTCCCACAGCGCCAGCACACGGCCACCGTGCTCGAGGGCGTTGGTGTTGGCCGTGTTCACGCTGTCCGGCCCCGAGATCGGCGGGCCGCCTTCGATCTGCGTGCCGAAGGTGTTGAACAGGAAGCGCCCGGCCCGCTGCTCGGCAGCCAGCTTGCTGGTGCGCACCAGGCGCCCGCGGTGCGACAGCGTGCCGCCGGCCAGCGTGAACTGCTGCACCATGCCGTCGCCGTCGAACCAGTGGTGGTAGCGCTCGCCACCGCGCTCGTACAGGGCCGGTCCGTTGCGGTAAAAGCGGCCGCTCAAGGCCTCCGGCCAGCGGCCGCGCGTGGCCAGGCGTTCGGCGAAGCGGTCGCCGGTCTGGTCGCTGACGCCCTGCAACGGGGTCATCAGTGGCTGGCCGGCCACGGCGCGGGCGAAGTCGCTGGCCGCCGCAGGACGTGCCTGCGCGGTGCCGGCCGCGCCGGCGGCCAGTCCGGCCAGGGCTTGCATCAGGCGGCGTCGCTGCATGGCGCTGGCTCCCTTCACATCGACATGCGCACGACGACGGTGCTGCCGTCCAGCGCGACCCGCGCCCCCTCCCAGGTCGGGCCCATCGCCCCCGGTGTGCCCGAGGAGCCCCAGGGTTCGGTGGGCATGCCCAGCAGGTTGCGCGACATCTTGCCGTCGCTGTTCAAGTCCTGGTAGAGCGTCAGGGCCACGGCGCTGCCGCTCAATCCGCACAGCGTGAAGCGCATCGTCTGCTCGCCGGCGGCCAGGCGCTGCGTGGTGACGGGCTTCTTGCTGAAGTCCTCGGCGCTGGCGTAGGCCGCCACCATCAGGTGCCCCTGCGACGGGCGCACGTTCTGCACTTCGACTGCGGCGCAGCCAGGTGCCGCCGTCTGGGCGTGGGCCGTGGCGCCGAGGCCGGCGGCCAGCAGGCCCAGGGCGAGCGTTCCCGCCGCGGGGGCGAAGAAGGAAGCGAAGGTCTCGAGGTTCATGCGGGTCTCCGGGGCGACGTGTTGGGCACATTCTGCGAAGCGGGGCCGGCCCGTGCGAGGGCCGCGCGACGAAATGTGTGCAGTCGTCGCGAAACGACAGGGCACCGCCGTGTCCCGATCACTCCCCCACCCTCTGGCGGCCGGCCTTGATCTCGCCGCGGTGCGCCTTGCCCTCGAGGCGGCGACGTCTGGACCCCTGGGTCGGCTTGGTCGGCCGGCGCGGGATGGGCGGCGTGGCGGCGGTGTCGACCAGGGCCTGCAGCCGTGCCAGGGCGTCTTCGCGGTTCATCGGCAGGCTGCGGTGAACCTGTGCCTTGATCACCAGCACGCCGTCGTTGTTCAGGCGCTGGTCGGCCACCGCCAGCAGGCGCGCCTTCACGTCGTCGGGCAGCGTAGACGCTGCGACGTCGAAGCGCAGCTGCACCGCGTTCGACACCTTGTTGACGTTCTGTCCGCCTGCACCCTGTGCGCGGATGGCCACGAACTCGACCTCGGACGGGTCGACCCTGACCGGCGGGCGCATGGACCTGCGCTGCCGAAGCGGCTAGGGGTTGCTCGAACCGCTGCCGCGCATCTTCTGCACCACGAACAGCAGCACCACGGCGCCCAGCACCGAGGCGATCCAGCCCGCCGGCTGGCCCACCCGGTACCAGCCCAGCGCCTGGCCGACGAAGCCGGCCAGCAGCGAGCCGCCGATGCCCAGCAGGCCGGTCAGGATCCAGCCCATCTTCTGCTCGCCGGGCATCACGAAGCGGGCCAGCGCGCCGACGATGAGGCCGACGATGATGGTGGTGATCAGTCCCATGGGGTGCTCCTGTGAGGGGGTGTCAGTCGCCGACGTCTGTCGGCACGCGCTGCGCCAGCGCGCACATCAGCTCGTAGCCGATGGTAGCGGCAGCGCGCGCCACCTCGTCGATGGCCAGCAGCGAACCGCCCGGGCCGTGGCCCCACAGCGTGACCTCGCTGCCCACGCCGGCCTGCGGCAGCGGCGTGAGATCGACCACCAGCATGTCCATCGACACCCGGCCCACGGTGCCGCTGCGCACGCCGTCCACCAGCACCGGCGTGCCGCTGCCGCAGTGGCGCGGGTAACCGTCGGCGTAGCCGCAGGCCACGATGCCGATGCGCATCGGCGTCGTGGCGGTGAAGCTGCTGCCGTAGCCCACCGTGTCGCCGGCCAGCAGCGACTGCGTGGCGATGATCCTGGAGCGCAGCGTCATGGCCGGCCGCAGGCCCCAGTGCGCGATATCGTGCTCCGGGAAGTCGGGCGCACTGCCGTAGGCCAGGATGCCGGCGCGCACCCAGTCGCTGCGCAGCGCCGGGCCGCTCCCGCCGGCACCGTGTCGCAGCACGGCGGCGCTGTTGGACAGGCTGCGCTCGCCGGGCAGGTCGCGCGTCACCTCGTCGAACACGGCCACCTGGTGCGCCACGCCGCGTGGGCCGTCGGCGTCCGAGAAGTGCGTCATCAGCGAGATCTCGTCGACCTGCGGCAGCGCGTTCAGGCGCGCCCAGGCCGTGCGGTAGGCCTCGGGGCGGAAGCCCAGCCGGTTCATGCCGCTGTTCATCTTCAGGAACACACGGTGCGGCTGGTGTGTCTTGTGCGCTGCCAGCCAGTCGATCTGCTCGTTCTGGTGCACGGCATGCCACAGGTTCAGCCGCGAGCACAGCTCCAGGTCGCGCGGCTCGAAGCAGCCTTCCAGCAGCAGGATGGGGCCGCGCCAGTCCAGCGCGCGCAGGCGCTGCGCCTCGGACAGGTCGAGCAGCGCGAAACCGTCGGCGCCGCGCAGGCCGTCGAAGACACGTTCGATGCCATGACCGTAGGCATTGGCCTTGACCACAGCCCAGACGCGCGCGTCGGGTGCCGCTTCGCGCGCGCGCGCCAGGTTGTGGGCCAGTGCGGCGGTGTGGATCAGGGCCTGGATGGGACGTGGCATGGGAGGCTTTGCGCAGGTGCCGGTCGGCGGGGAGCCCCATGCTATAACCGGCTCGCCCCAAGCATGGAGACGAAGCGCCGGCGGCCTGAGCCGACCCGCGGGATGATGGCGACAAGATGAAAAAAGGCTTCTCGACCATCATGTCGGCGCAGTTCTTCAGCTCGCTGGCCGACAACGCCTTGTTCGTCGCCGCCGTCGAGCTGTTGCGCACCGGGGGCGCCCCCGAGTGGCAGCGCGCCTCCCTGGTGCCGATGTTCGCGCTGTTCTACGTCATCCTGGCGCCCTTCGTGGGCGCGTTCGCCGACGCACTGCCCAAGGGCAAGGTCATGTTCGTCTCGAACACGATCAAGGTGGTGGGCTGCCTGCTGATGCTGTTCGGCACCCACCCGCTGATGGCCTATGCCATCGTCGGACTCGGCGCGGCGGCGTATTCGCCGGCCAAGTACGGCATCCTCACCGAATTGCTGCCGCCCTCCCAGCTCGTCAAGGCCAACGGCTGGATCGAAGGCTTGACGATCGGCTCCATCATCCTGGGCGTGCTGCTCGGAGGCCAGCTCGTCGGGCCGAAGATCGCACCCTGGCTGCTGGGCCTGGACTTTCCCGGATTCGACTTCGGGGTCGACACCGCGCCGGAGGCCGCCATCGCGGCCATCGTGCTGCTGTACGGGGTGGCCGCCATCTTCAACCTCTTCATCCCGCGCACCACCGCCCCGCTGCAGCAGATGACCGGCAGCGTGCTGGTGCTGGTGCGCGACTTCGCGCAGTGCAATGCGCGGCTGTGGAACGACAAGCTCGGGCAGATCTCGCTGTCCACCACCACGCTGTTCTGGGGCGTGGCCGGCAACCTGCGCTACATCGTGCTGGCCTGGGCCGCGGCGGCCCTCGGATACTCGACGACGCAGGCCTCCGCCCTGGTGGGCGTGGTGGCCATCGGTACCGCGGTGGGGGCGGTGGTCGCCTCGGTGGCGATGAAGCTCGATCGCGCCACCGCGGTCATCCCGCTGGGCATCGCCATGGGCGTGCTGGTGATCGGCATGAACGCCATCAGCAACGTCTGGGCCGCGGCGCCCTTCCTGATGATGCTGGGCGGCCTGGGCGGCTTCCTGGTGGTGCCCATGAACGCCCTGCTGCAGCACCGCGGCCACAACCTGATGGGCGCCGGCCGCTCGATCGCCGTGCAGAACTTCAACGAACAGGCCTGCATCCTGGGCCTGGGCGCCTTCTACGCCGGCATGACCAAGGTCGGCATGTCGGCCTTCGTTGCCATCGGCATTTTCGGTGTGGTGGTGGCCGGCACGATGGAGTTGATCCGCCGCTGGCACGCGCACAACCTGGTGCACCACGGCGTCGAGGTGCAGCGCCTGCTGACCATCGCACGGTCCGACGGCGGTCATTGATGGGGGCGGGCGGGGGCTCGGGCGGCGCCGCAGCCGCCGGTCGGGTGTTCTGGCTGCCCGCGCTGGCGCTGACCTTCAACGCCTTCACCTGGGGCGTCTCGTGGTGGCCGTTCCGGCAGCTCGAGGCGCGCGGCCTGCACCCGCTGTGGGCGTCGGCGCTGATCTACTGCGTGGCCCTGGTCGCCATCACGCTGTGGCGGCCCGGTGCCTGGCGCGACCTGGTGCGCACGCGTTCGCTGTGGTGGCTGGTGCTGGCCGCCGGCAGCACCAACGCGACCTTCAACTGGGCCGTCACCATCGGCGACGTGGTGCGCGTGGTGCTGCTGTTCTACCTGATGCCGCTGTGGGCCGTGCTGCTGGCGCGCTGGCTGCTGCGCGAGGCGCTGACGGCCGGCGCGATGTGCCGCGTGGCGCTGGCCCTGGCGGGTGCGGCCATCGTGCTGTGGCCGCCGGACCAGGGCCTGTCGGCGCTGCCGGTGCCGCGTTCGCTGGCCGAATGGCTGGGCGTGCTGGGCGGCTTCTGCTTCGCCCTGAACAACGTGATGCTGCGCCGCGAGGCGGAACGGCCGGTGTCCACGCGCGCCCTGGCCCTGGTGCTGGGCGGGGCGCTGGTGCCGGCGCTGGTGGCGGCGACGCTGTCCGCCTTCGGCACCGTGCCCTATCCGCCGGCCCCGGCGCCGGGCTGGGTGCTGGGCGCACTGGCCATGGGCGTGGTCTTCCTGTGCGGCAACCTGGCGCTGCAGTACGGCGCGGCGCGACTGCCTGCCAACATCACGTCGGTGGTGATGATCAGCGAGGTGCTGTTCGCCAGCGGCTCGGCCGTGCTGCTGGGCGCCGGCCACCTCACGCCCGCGCTGGTGCTGGGCGGGGCGATGATCGTCGGGGCCTCGCTGCTGGCGGCACGCGGCTGAGCGGCGGCGCGGCCTGCCGCCGCGCGGGCCATGGTGTGCATCAAGGCTTGAAGTCGAGCGCCGGTGTCCAGCCGGCGCTGAAGATGCGGCCGTACGCGCCGCGCAGGCGCGTGTCGTGCGGGCGGCCGTCGAAGTCCAGGCCCCAGCCTTGGTCGAGCTCGCGTGACGACAGTTCGATGCGCGGCCCCAGCAATTCGCCGGGTCGCGGCCGCAGGTCCAGCCGCCCAGGGGGCGCCAGCGGGCCCATCAACTGCTGCAGGGCCTGGTTCACCGTTCCGGTGATGTTGTTCGACTCGACCGCGCCCTCGCCCGACAGCGACAGCGGCGAGACGCCGGCGAACACCGCGTTGCCCATCACGCGCTGCCGCAGCCCCGGCGCACCGCCGCTCAGCGTGATGCCGTCTTCGCCGCAGACGATGGTGTTGAAGGCCAGGTTCATCTCGCGCACGAGGCCGTTGTGCCGCTGCAGCCGGACGGCCTGCCCGCTGCAGAACAGCAGGTTGTGGTGGAAGTCCACGCGGCCCTCGGCCTGGAACAGCGACTCGCTCGGGTTCTCGTGGAAGAAGTTGCCGTACACCGCGAAGCCGTTCTCGGCGCCTGGCCCGTCTGGCGGCTGGTCGCCCAGCAGCAGGTTGGGCCGCGCATCCGGGCCGGTCGAGCTGCTGGCCGACTTGGCGAAGACGTTGTGACGGATGACGGTGGTCGTGGCGCCCGTCGGCATCCCCGCGGGCACCTGGGCCCATGGCCCCTGGTGCTTGACCTGCAGGCAGTAGCCGCGCACGTCCCGGATGACGTTGTGCTCGATCAGCCCGCCGACGAAGGGGCTGTCGCCGTTGGAGTTGCCCAGGTAGATGCCGGTGCCGCAGCCGGCGATGTGGTTGCGCCGGATGACCCAGCCCCAGGTCGGATGGCCGGTGGTCGAGATGCCCACCACCTGCTGGTGCGTCGACAGGCCGCGGAAGACGTTGTCCTCCAGCGTGATGTGGTGCGTGGGCCCCGAGGTGGCGGCGCCGAAGGTGCCGCTGAAGCGCCCGAAGACCTCCAGGCCGCGCACCACGACATGGCTGGAACGGGCGAAGCGGATGGTGTTGTGCGTGGCACGCCCGACCAGCAGGGGACGCGGCGCGCCGGGCTGGCCGGTGATGACGATGGGCGCCTCGGCGCGCCCGTGCAGGTCGAACACCGGCAGCCCCGGCGGCCGGTCGGTGTCGCGGCCGCGGGCGTCGATGCCGTAGCGCCCCGGGGCCAGCATCAGCGTGTCGCCGGGCTGCAGGCCAGGCAGGCGCGACAGGTAGTCGCCTGGACCGGCTTCGATCAGGCGCCCGCCGGTCTGGGGCCCGGCTGGATCGGCAGCGGCCGCCGCGAGGGGCCAGGCACCCGAGGCCGCCGCCGCAGCGACCGAGCCCAGGAAGCTTCGGCGCGACGGCGTCGCCGGCCGGCTCAGCGCGGTGCTCGCTTGGGGACCGGGGCCACCGCGCCGTGCTTGCGCAGCAGATGCACCAGCACCTCCTCGTCCAGCGGCTTGCCCAGGTAGCCGTCGGCCCCGGCCATCGTGCCGCGCGCGCGGTCGATCTCGGTGTGGTGCGCCGACACCATCACCACCACGGGCGGCTCGAGGCCTTCGCGGCCCTGGTGGTGGCGCTTGATGTGCTGGCACAGCGACAGCCCGTCGAGGTCGCTGCTGGTGCCCAGCTCGACGTCGACGAAGACCATGTCGTAGGCCTGCTGCGACAGCAGGGTGATGGCCTTGCCGCTGTTGGTGGCGCGCTCGGTGTCGACGCCGCGGCGGTTCAGCCGCGTCTCCAGGAAGCGCAGTGCGATTTCGCTGTCGTCGACGATCAGTGCGCGTGCATGCCGGGCCGGAGCCGGCGGGGCCTTCTGCGGGTGCCCCGCCGTCGCCGCCTTGCCTGCCAGGCCGTTGGGCGCCGCATGCCGGCCCGGCGGCAGGGCATCGAAGCTGCCGGGCCCGCTGTGCGCCACCAGATCGCGTTCGGCCTCGCCGTCGGGCAGGGACCCCGTGTCCAGCGGCCGGCCGGCGGCACGCAGGCTCACCAGGTGGTCGAGTTCGCGCATCAGCTGCGTCGGGTCGATGGGGCGCGGCAGCCAGCCGTCGGCACCCGGCGGGGCGCTGGTGGCGATGTACAGCGTGCGCTCGATCATGCCGGCGCGTACCACGGCGGCCAGCGACTCGGCATGGTCGGCGTTGGCGACGATGAAATCGCTGCCCTCGACGGTGTCGCTGGAGGTGTACGCCGGCTTGCGCTTGCCGGCCAGGCGCAGCGACGACGCCAGGGCGCCGAACTCGAAGGCGCTGAAGCCGAGCAGGCAGACACGGAAGGGTGCGGGCATCGTGGGGGTGGCGGGTGCAGTGGCGGGGCGCCGTGACCAAAAGGCTACCATGTGCATCCCCCGACGAGGAGCCCCCATGGCCCAGAAGACGATCTACGATTTCGAGGCGGTGTCGATCGACGGCAAGCCGGCTCACCTGTCCAGCCAGCGCGGGCAGGTCCTGCTCATCGTCAACACCGCCAGCGCCTGCGGCTTCACACCGCAGTTCGCCGGCCTGGAATCCCTGTGGCAGGACTTCAAGGGCAAGGGCCTGACGATCGTCGGTTTCCCGAGCAACGAGTTCGGTGGCCAGGATCCGGGCTCCAACGACCAGATCGCCACCTTCTGCCAGCGCAACTTCGGGGTCAGTTTCCCGATGATGGCCAAGGTGCAGGTCAACGGTGCCGAAGCGCACCCGCTGTGGAAGTGGCTCACCGCCGAGGCGCCCGGCCTGCTCGGATCGCAGGCGGTGAAGTGGAACTTCACCAAGTTCCTGGTCGGCAAGGACGGCCAGGTCATCAAGCGCTACGCACCCACCGACACCCCGGAGTCGCTGCGCAAGGACATCGAGAAGGCACTCGCAGCATGAAGACCTTCGGCCACCTGGACCCCTACGCGGGCGATCCCATCCTCAGCCTCAACGAAGCCTTCCAGAAGGATCCGCGCGGCGACAAGATCAACCTGTCCATCGGGATCTACTTCGACGATGCCGGCCGCATCCCCGTGCTGGCTTGCGTGCGCGACGCGGAAGCGCAGATGCTGGCCGAGAGCGGCCCCAAGTCCTACCTGCCGATCGAAGGCTCGGCACCGATGCGCTCGGCCGTGCAGCAACTGCTGTTCGGTGCCGACCACGAGGCGGTGACCCGCGGTCGCATCGCCACGCTGCAGACGGTGGGTTCCAGCGGCGGCCTGAAGGTCGGGGCCGACTTCCTCAAGCGCTGGTTCCCCGACAGCGGCGTCTGGGTCAGCGACCCGACCTGGGACAACCACCGGGCGATGTTCGAAGGTGCGGGCATCACGGTCGGCACCTACCCGTACTACGACGCCGCCACCGGCGGTCTGAAGTTCGACGCCATGCTGCAGGCGCTGGCGGCACTGCCCCGGCGCAGCGTCGTGCTGCTGCACGCCTGCTGCCACAACCCCACCGGCGTCGACCTCACGGCGGCGCAGTGGCAGCAGCTCGTTCCCGTGCTGCGCGAGCGCGAACTGCTGCCCTACCTCGACCTCGCCTACCAGGGTTACGGCGATGGCATCGAGCAGGACGCGCAGGCGGTGCGCGAGCTGGCGTCCGCCGGGCTGACCTTCTTCATCGCCAACTCCTTCTCCAAGAGCATGAGCGTCTACGGCGAACGCGCCGGCGCCCTGAGCGTGGTGTGCGACAGCCGCGAAGAAGCCGATCTGGTGCTCGGCCAGATGAAGGCCACCGTGCGGCGCAACTATTCCAGCCCGGCGATCCACGCCGCCGGCATCGTCAGCCGCGTGCTGACCGAGCCGGCGCTGCGCGCGGCCTGGGTCGGCGACGTCGATGCCATGCGCGAGCGCATCAAGGCCATGCGCCGCAGCCTGCACGGCGTGCTGTCGGCCAAGCGGCCGGGCCGGGACTTCGGCTACTTCCTGAGCCAGCGCGGCATGTTCAGCTACACCGGCATGACACCGCAGCAGGTCGACCGCCTGCGCGACGAGTTCGGCGTCTACCTGGTGCGCTCGGGCCGCATGTGCGTGGCCGGGCTCAACACCGGCAACGTCGAACGCACCGCCGCCGCCATGGCCGAGGTGCTGGGCTGAAACCGGCCGCGACCGCCCTGGGGTGGGGCCCGCGATCGTTCACGACAAGGCCGTGCCCGATGCCGCGACCGTCTGCACCTGGCCGCGCAGCCAGCGATGGGCAGGGTCGGCGTCGTTGCGCAGGTGCCACAGCATCTCGACGGTCACCGGGATCATCGTCATCGGCAGCTCGCGGGTGATGAGTTCGTCGCGGTAGCCCGTCGCTTCGACGAAGCCTTCGGGCAGCACGGTCAGCAGGTCGGAGCGCGCCACCACGCGACCTGCCGTGAAGAACTGGTTCACCGTCAGCACGATGCGCCGCTGGTGCCCCAGGGCGTGCAGCGCCTGGTCGACGAAACCGTAGGCGCGGCCCGAGAAGCTCACCAGCAGATGGTGCGCGCGGCAGTAGCTGTCCAGCGTCATCGGCACGTCGGCCAGTGGGTGGCCTCGTCGCATGACGCAGACGTAGCGCGTGGTGTAGAGCCGCGTGTGCCGGACGTGGCTCTCGCCGCCTTCGGACACCAGGGCCGACAGGGCCTCGGGGAAGAAGCCGATCGCCAGGTCGACCTCGCCGGCATCGAGCAGGCGGCGCGGGTCGCGCGTGGTCAGCGGCATGACGCGAAGGTTGGCCAGCGCCCGGCTGGTCTCGATGGCGGCCACCAGGCCCGGGGCGATCAGCGCGGCGGTGGCATCGGCCATGGCCAGCCGCCACTGAACGGCGTCGCGCTGGGCGTCGAAGTCGGCAGGGGCCAGGGCCTGACGCAAGGTGGCCAGGGCGCTGCGCACCTGCGGCCACAGGGTCTCGGCCCGGGGGGTGGGGTTCATGCCATGGGCGGTGCGCACGAACAGGTCGTCGCCCACGGCCTCGCGCAGGCGGCGCACGGCATGGCTGACCGCCGGCTGGGTCATGGCCAGAACCTCGCCGGCGCGCGTCAGGCTGCCCTCGGCCATCACGGCGTCGAAGACGCGCAACAAGTTCAGGTCGAGCGTGCGGAAGTTGAGCGACAAGTCGGAACCTCAAGATATGCGATCTATGAATATCTCATGTGTTGAATCTTCACTGGCGTGAGATAAGTATTTACCCTAGTCTTCGGCTCCAGGGCGATATGGTTCGCCCGCGCCCGGCTCTGCCGGGCCTGCCAAGGAGTTCCACCATGACCACGATCCTCGTTCACACCCCTGCCACCGTGTCTGCGCCGCGTGGCGCCGTCTGGGCCGGTTGGCTGGCGGGCCTGCTGGTCGACGCGGTACGCCGTGTGTCGCGCCAGCGCCGGCTTCGCCGCGCCGAGTCGGCCCGTGTGGCCGAAGCGGCTGCCTTGCGCACCTATGCGCAGGACATCGCCCAGGGTGACCCCCGTTTTGCCGCCGACCTGCACGCCGCGGCAGATCGGCACGAAAGGGTGTAGTCAGCGCTCGCTTCAGGATCGCTCCGAAGGCGTCGGGAAGCGGTCTGCCTCCGCTCCCCGGGCTTGGCCGATGCGGCTGCAGCCCCCGCCATCGGCGGCAACACCGGGGTCTCGCGCCATTTCTCGCGGCGGGGCGCGCAAGCCGCTGCGACGGGACGGCAGTCCGTGACATCGGACGCACCGGACCCCCCCAGGATCACCGGTTCTCCTGCCGATGCGGGTAGGCCGATGCAGCAGAAGATGGTCCAATCCCATTTCTGAGGTCAGGCGGAGCTGCGCATGCGCGAGCCAGAGGGCTTCACCCGGGTCACGACCCTGGGGCCCGTTCAAGTCACACTCACCTGCGAAGACGGATTCCGCCTCGAGGCCACCTGCCACGAGGCCGCCGGCACGCCCCGTGCAGTCCTGGTCATCGCGGGGGCCCTGGGCATGCCGGCGCGCATGTACGCGCGCCTGGGCGAGTTTCTATCGGCCTATGGTGTGGCCTGCGTGGCGTTCGACTACCGGGGTTGCGGGCTGTCCCGTCCCGCCACCGGACAGGAGTCGCTGCTGACGCTGGACCGCTGGGGCACGCAGGACATCGACGCCGCCCTGCGCGAATCGGCCACGCTCTACCCCGGCGTGCCGCTGTTCCTGCTGGGCCATGGTCTGGGAGCAGCGCTGTTCCCGCTGGCGCCGCACTGCGAGCAGCTCACCGCGGCGTTGATGCTGGCGCCCGAGATGCCGAACTCCTCGCGCTTCACCTGGCCCGACAACTTCCTGCATTGGCTGACCTGGCGTGTGCGCGTGCCGCTGACCGCACGCGGCGCGGGCCACAAGCCGGCCGGCGTGCCCGGCCTCGACGGTGCCGAAGTGCCCCGTGCCGTGCTGCGGCAGTGGGCCCGGTGGGCAAGGCGCAAGGAGTTCCTCTTCGACCCCCGCTTTGCGCTGGACACTTCGCGTTTCGATTCGCTGCGCATCCCGATGCTGTCGGTGACGATCTCCGACGACGAACAGGCACCGCTCGAAGTGGCCGAGCCGCTGCTCGATCGTTTCGCCAGCGCGAAGATCGAACGACGCCGCGCCGAGGTCTACCGTCTGGGCATCGGCTCCATCGGCCATGTCGGCTTTTTCCGCAGCAAGTGCCGCGACGCGATGTGGTATCCGGTGCTCGACTGGATCCTGCGGCACCGCGGCCGCACGTAGCAGGTCGCAGCAGCAGGCGCCGGCAAGACCCAGGCGCCGGTCCTCAGGCGGTCGCGCCCACCAGCAGCGGCTGCTCCATCAAGGCGAAGAAGCGTGCCGCGGGCATGGGCCGGCCGACGTGGTAGCCCTGAACCTCGTGGCAACCGATGCGCGCCAGGAAGGACAGCTGCTCGGCGTTCTCCACGCCCTCGGCCACCACCGACAGCCCCAGGCTGTCGGCCATGGCCACCACGGCCTGCGTGATGGCGCTGTCCTCGGCGTTGTGCGGCAATCCGCTCACGAAGGAGCGGTCGATCTTCAGGCAGTGCGCCGGAAATCGCTTCAGGTAGGCCAGCGACGAGTAGCCGGTGCCGAAGTCGTCGATGGCCATCAGCACGCCCATCGCGTCGAGTTGCTGCATCACCGTGTTGGCGCGCTCGGGGTCGACCATCAGGGCGCTCTCCGTGAGCTCCAGCTCCAGCGCCTCGGCCGGCAGCTGCCACTGCTCCAGCGCCGTGCGAACTTCATCGACCAGTGTGTCGGTGGCGAAGTGGTGGGCCGAGACGTTGATGGCGCAGCGCGGCACGTCGACACCGGCATTCATCCACTCGCGAAGCTGCCGGCAGGCGGCGCCCAGCACCCAGCGGCCGAGCGGCACGATCAGCCCGCGCTCCTCGGCCAGCGCGATGAAGGCGCCCGGCGCCAGCAGTCCGCGTTCGGGGTGGGCCCAGCGCACCAGTGCTTCCATGCCGGTGAGCCGGCCGCTGGCCAGGCTGTACTTGGGCTGGAAGTGCAGCACCAGTTCGTCATGGTCGATGCCCCAGCGCAGGTCGGCTTCCAGCTTGAACTGTTCTTCGGCCCGGCGCGCCAGCTCGGTGGTGTAGAACTGCACGCTGTTCTTGCCCTGCTCCTTGGCCAGGTACATCGCCGCATCGGCGTGTCGCAGCAGCGACGGTGCGTCGTCGCCGTCGTCGGGGAACACGCTCACGCCGATGCTGCCCGAGATGCCGTAGTCGCGGCCTTCCAGCCGCATCGGCTCGCCGATCAGCGCCAGCATCTCCCGGGTCAGTGCTTCCAGCTCGGCGTGGTCACCGGCGTTCTCGACCAGCACCACGAACTCGTCGCCACCCAGGCGCGCCACCAGGGCCTTCAGCCACAACAGGCCGCCCAGCCGGCGCGCCATGATCTTCAGCAGTTCGTCGCCGGCGGCGTGCCCCAGGTTGTCGTTGATGTACTTGAAGTGGTCCAGATCGATGAAGCACAGGGCCAGGCGCTGGCCTTGCTGCCTGGCGCGGGCCAGTGCCCGGTCGAGCTCGTCGCGGAACATCTTCCGGTTCGGCAGGGCCGTCAGGCTGTCGTAGCGCGACAGCCGCTCGGCCTGGCGCGAGGACAGCATGGTCTCGGTGACGTTGCTGCCCACCCCGCGATAACCGGCGAAGCGCCCTTGCGCGTCGAGGATGGGCTCGCCGCTGATGCGCAGGAAGCGCGGCAGGCCGTCCTCGTCCAGGAAGCCGTAGCCGAAGTTGCGGAAAGCCCGGCGCGCATCGATGCACGCCTGGAACTTGCGCTTCTCCGACTCGGGAGCGTCGAACGAGCTCAGGGATGCACGCTGCCTGCCCAGCAGGGTCGCCGGGTCGATGCCGGTGGCGAGCTGGAAGCCTTCGGAGATGTAGGTGTAGCGAAGGTCGGCGTCCTGCTCCCAGATCCAGTCGGACGACAGCGACAGCAGACTGCCCAGCCGCGCCTGGCTGATGCGCAAGTCCTGCGAGCACCGCTCCAGTTCCCGGGACGAGGCCCGGCACGATTGCTCCAGATCCTTGCGGTGCTCGTCGGACCGCGCGTAGGCGTCCTGCACGACAGCCACCAGCGCGCGCCAGGACGCGGGCAGTGACGGGTCGTCCAGCGACAGACCGACTCGTCCAAGCTGTTCGAGCAGGAGGGGGTGCAAAGGGCGTACGGCGACGGCGACCGCAAGACGCGGCCTGCGTCGTTATCGGCCGCAGCCCGCCAGACGTTCGCAGCAGGTCAACGGGCGCCGCGCGGTTCGTGAATTCAGTCGCAGTCTGTGGTGACATCGTGCCCGTACAGCCAGGCGCTGTCGCGCAGCGGTGCGCCGCTGGCGAACTGGGCGTCGCGCTCCCGCTGCAGCGGGCCGTCGGGCAGGTGGTTGCGCACCTCGCGGCCTCTGCTCATCGTCTGCACGCGGCTGGCGCGCGGCCGCCTCAGGGCGTCGTAGCGCTGCAAGGCCGTCGCCGCGTCGCCGCGCCCTGCTCCTCGAAGGCAGGCAGCCAGCACGACGGCGTCTTCCACCGCCTGCGCCGAGCCCTGCGCGAAGAAGGGCAGCATGGGGTGGGCGGCGTCGCCCAGCAGCGCCACGCGGCCCTGCGCGTAGGACGGGATCGGTTCGCGGTCGAACAGCGCCCAGCGCCGGGTCTGGCGGGCCGAGGCGATGAGCTGGTGCAGCCGGCCGTCCCAGCCGTCGAACTCGCGCATCAGGTCGCCGATGTCGCCTTCGGCGGTCCACGACTCGTCACGCCAGTCGCCGGCCGGCACGATGGCCACCACGTTGACCAGCGAGCCCGCCGAGATCGGGTAGTGCACGAAGTGCCGCTGCGGGCCCAGCCAAAGCGTCTGCACCGGTCGCAGCGCCATCGCCGGCGCGTCGGCCGCAGGCACCAGGCAGCGGAAGGCGCACAGGCCCGAAAAGCGCGGCGCCTGTTCCGGGGCCACGAACGGGCGCAGCGCCGAGTGGATGCCGTCGGCGCCGACGACCACGTCGGCTTCGTCCTGCGCCGTCGAGCCGTCGTCCCGCACGAAGTTCAGCTCGACGCCGGCCTCGTGCTGGGTGAGCCCGGTGCAGCGATGGCCCAGGTGCAGCCGGTCGGCGGGCCATGCCGACAGGAACAGGCCGAGCAGGTCGGCCCGATGCGCCACGTAGCAGTGCGCGCCGTACATCGCCAGGCAGGCCTCGCCCATGGGCTGCGACGACAGCACGCGGCCGTCTTCCCAGCGGCGGATCTCCCAGGCGGCTTCGAGCCGCACCGCGAACCCGGGCAGCCGTCCGGCCAGCCCCAGCCGCGCCAGCGGCCGCACCATGTTCGGCGCCACGACGATGCCTGCACCCAGCTCGCGGTGCTCGGACATCTGCTCGTAGACCCGCACGTCCAGTCCGGCATCGCGCAGGAACAGCGCGGCCGCCAGGCCGCCCAGGCCGCCCCCGACGACGGCTGCCCGCAGCGCCATGGTTTCAGTCGTGCTTCAGTGCGATCGTCTTGAGGGTCGAGAAGCCGTACAAGGCCTCGAACCCCTTCTCGCGCCCGTGCCCCGAGTGCTTGACGCCGCCGAAGGGCAGCTCGATGCCGCCGCCGGCACCGTAGTTGTTGACGAAGACCTGCCCGCATTGCAGCTTGCGCGCCATGCGCATCTGGCGCCCGCCGTCGCGTGTCCACACGCCGGCCACCAGGCCGAAGGCGGTGCCGTTGGCGATGGCCAGCGCCTCGGCCTCGCCCTCGAAGGGGATCACCGCCTGCACCGGGCCGAAGATCTCTTCCTGCTCGATGCGGTGGCCCTGCGGCACCTGGGCCACCAGGGTGGGTGGCACGTAGTAGCCGCCGGCCGGCAGCGAGGCGGGCAGCGCGGCCTGTGCGGCGATGGGCAGCGCGCCGTCGCGCACCAGGGACAGATAACCCTGCACCAGTTCGCGCTGGCGCGCCGAGATCACCGGGCCGACATCGGGATCGTCCATCGCCGGGCCCACCCGCAGCGCGCGATAGCGCTCGGCCATGCGCTGCACCACGCTGTCGTAGATGGCCCGTTCGATGAGGATGCGCGAAGCCGCCGAGCAGGTCTGGCCGGCGTTCTGGATGCCGGCGTTGACCAGGAAGGGCAGGGCGGCGTCGAGGTCGGCGTCGGCGAACACGATCTGCGGGCTCTTGCCGCCGAGTTCCAGCGTCACCGGCACGGCATTCTTCGCCGCCGCGGCCTGGATCAGCGCGCCCACCGGCACCGAGCCGGTGAAGGAGATGTGGCGCACGCCCGGATGCGAGGACAGCGCCGCGCCAGCCTCTTCGCCCAGACCCGGCACCACGTTCAGCGCCCCGGCCGGCAGCCCCGCGGCGTGGCCGATGCGCGCGAAGGCCAGCGCCGTCAGGCAGGCTTCCTCGGCCGGCTTGAGCACGCAGGCGTTGCCCATGGCCAGTGCGGCCCCCACGCTGCGGCCGATGATCTGCATCGGGTAGTTCCAGGGCACGATGTGTCCCGTCACGCCGTGCGGCTCGCGCAGCGTCAGTGCCGTGTAGCCGTTGGCGAAGGGAATGGTCTCGCCCATCACCTTGTCGGCCGCGCCGCCGTAGAACTCGAGGTAGCGCGCCAGCGCCACGGCGTCGGCCCGGCCCTGCTTCAGCGGCTTGCCGACGTCCAGCGCTTCCAGCCGCGCGAGTTCGTCGGCCTGCTCCAGCACCAGGGCGCTCATCTTCATCAGCAACCGGCCGCGTTCGGTGGCGCTCAGCGCGCCCCAGGCGCCATCGAGTGCGGACTGCGCGGCCCGTACCGCGGCATCGATGTCGGCGGCATTGCCGCGTGCGATGTGCGCCAGCACGCTGCCATCGGACGGGTTCATCAGCGGCAGTGTCTGGCCGCTGTCGCCGGCATGCCAGCGACCGCCGATGAAGACGGGGGTGGTGTCGAAGGGGATGGTGCTCATGAGAAGGCTCCGTGGGTTCGGTCCGTGCTGCGCCGGCATGGGGCGCCCTGCAGTTCTCGGGCATCATAGGCCGCGATGGGACTGTTTCTTCTCAAGCGCTTCGCCACCTTCCTCGCCACGCTGGCGGTGGCGTCCGTGGTGGTCTTCCTGGTGCTCGAGATGCTGCCGGGCAATGCGGCCGAGGTCATCCTCGGCGACACCGCCACGCCGGAGTCGATTGCCGTGCTGGAGGCCAAGCTGGGGCTGGACCGCCCGCCGCTGCAGCGCTACACCGAATGGGTGGGCGGGCTGCTGCAGGGCCGGACGGCGATGAGCATCAGCTACGACACGCC
Organism: Rubrivivax sp.; assembly: GCA_022843905.1. Lineage (GTDB taxonomy): Bacteria > Pseudomonadota > Gammaproteobacteria > Burkholderiales > Burkholderiaceae_C > Rubrivivax. The sequence continues at coordinate 1,510 of JALHMT010000065.1, read as the reverse complement.
CACCGCCGAGCTGATCGTCGAGCGCCTGCACGTCACCCTGCCGCTGGCCCTGATGGCGATGGCCATGACGGTGGTGGTGGCGCTGTCGCTGGGCCTGTATGCCGCATCGCGGCACAACCGGGTCGGTGACGTCGGCGTGATGGCGGCCAGCCAGCTGGGCATCGCCATCCCCAACTTCTGGTTTGCCATCCTGCTGATCCTGCTCTTCGCCGTGCACCTGCAATGGGTCAGTGCCGGGGGCTTTCCCGGCTGGACCGAGGACGACGGCGGCGGGCTGTGGGAAGGCATCAAGTCGCTGCTGCTGCCGTCCATCGCACTGGCCCTGGTGCAGGCCGCCATCCTGGCCCGCGTCACGCGATCTGCGGTGCTCGAGGTGATGCGCGAGGACTTCGTGCGCACCGCGCGCGCCAAGGGCCTGAGCCGCCGCCAGGCGCTGTGGGGCCATGTGCTGCGCAATGCCATGATCCCGGTGCTCACCGTCACCGGCCTGCAGTTCGCCAACCTCATCACCGGCACCATCGTGGTCGAGAACGTCTTCGTGCTGCCCGGCATCGGCCGCCTCATCTTCCAGGCCATCAGCAACCGCGACCTCGTCGTGGTGCGCGACGTGGTGATGCTGCTGGCCGGCGTGGTGGTGCTGGTGAACTTCGTGGTGGACGTGCTGTATGCGCTCATCGATCCCCGTCTGCGCCGGGCCGATGCCTGAGCGGCCGACCATGAACGGCTTCTGGCACCGCGCCTGGCGCACGCCCAGCTTCGTGGTGGGCGCGCTGCTGACCGGCGCGCTGATCTTCGCGGCGGCACTGTCACTGGTGTGGTCGCCCTATCCACCGGCCGAGATCGACATCCCGAAGAAGCTGCAGGGCCCGAGTGCGGCGCACTGGCTGGGCACCGACAGCCTGGGACGCGACATCGTCTCGCAGCTGCTCGTCGGCTCGCAGAACAGCATCGTGGTCGGCCTGATCGCCGTGGGCATCGGCCTGGGTGTCGGCGTCTTCCTCGGCTGCCTGGCCTCGGCCAGGCGCGGCTGGGTCGAGGAAGTGGTGATGCGCGCCAGCGACTTCACCTTCGCCTTCCCGGCGCTGCTGTCGGCCATCATGCTCACCGCCATCTACGGGCCGGGGCTGGTGATGAGCATCGTGGCCATCGGCATCTTCAACATCCCCGTCTTCGCGCGCATCACGCGAGGCGCCGCCAATGCCGTCTGGGCGCGCGAGTACGTGCTGGCCGCGCGCGCCGCCGGCAAGGGCGCGGTGCGCATCACCATCGACCACGTGCTGCCCAACATCGCCAGCCAGCTCATCGTGCAGGCCAGCATCTCGTTCGCCACCGCCATCCTGGCCGAGGCAGCGCTGAGCTACCTGGGCCTGGGCACGCAGCCGCCGCAGCCGAGCTGGGGGCGCATGCTCAACGAAGCGCAGACGCAGATGTTCCAGGCGCCGATGCTGGCGGTCTATCCCGGGGTGGCCATCGTGCTGTCGGTGCTGGGGCTGAACCTCATCGGCGACGG
>JALHMT010000064.1 GCA_022843905.1 Rubrivivax sp. | reverse complement strand
AACTTGGCCGCCAGGATCGTCGTGATCGCCGCGGTCAGCGTGGTCTTGCCGTGGTCCACGTGTCCGATCGTGCCCACGTTGACGTGCGGCTTGGTCCGCTCGAATTTGCCTTTTGCCATTTATGCGCTCCTGGCGGTACGGTTTGACAGATATGCCGGCGAAATTCCAACCGGACTCGATTCAATGGTGCCCATGACGCGGATCGAACGCGTGACCTCTCCCTTACCAAGGGAGTGCTCTACCACTGAGCCACATGGGCATCGGTACGGGTCTGGCGGCTGCCTGCACTGTCACCAGACCCGTAACGACGACTCTTCAACGACGACGAACCTGCCGTGGAGCGGGAGACGGGAATCGAACCCGTGTCATTAGCTTGGAAGGCTAAGGTTCTGCCATTGAACTACTCCCGCCCTGCGACCTCCCGAACCCGCCGCGCCCCCGCCTAAGCGTCGGTTGTGGTGGGCTCTTTGGTGGAGGAGGCTGGATTCGAACCAGCGTAGGCGTAAGCCAACAGATTTACAGTCTGCCCCCTTTAGCCACTCGGGCACCCCTCCGGAGAGCCTGTGAGTATAGCACGGTGCCGCATCACGTCAGCCCCCAGTCGACGGCACCCCGCCCGGCCTTCACCAGGAAGCTGTTGGCTGCCGAAAAGTGTCCGTTGCCTATGAATGGGGCGGGGGGTCTCGAGGCTGACAGGGGCGATGGGTGGTTGCTCGCCAGAATGCAATGCACCCCCCCGGCGTCCAGCAAGACGGACTTGGCTTGCGCATGCGCACCCCACAACATGAACACCTTCGGCTCGAGATCCCCAGCCAAGGCCTTGACGATTCTGTCAGTAAGCACCTGCCAACCCAACCTCGCATGGCTGGCGGGCTGGCCGGCCTCGACGGTCAGACTGGTGTTCAGCAGCAACACGCCGCTGCGCGCCCAGGACAGCAGTGAACCGCTGACCGGCGGCGACAGCGCCAGATCACGCTGCAGTTCCCGATGGATGTTGCGCAGACTGGGAGGCATCCGCTGGCCTGCAGGGACCGAGAAGGCCAGACCCTCGGCCTGCCCCTCACCGTGATATGGGTCCTGCCCGAGGATGACCACCCGGGTCTGATGCAACGCCGTCAGTTCGAGCGCCCTGAAGATGCGGTCGGGGTAGACGACTGCGCCTTGCGAGACCCGCCGGTCGACGGCCAGGATCGTGGCTTGCCCGGCTCGACTGCACGCCCAGTCGTTGACCAATTCCCGCCAGTCAGCGTGGACGGCGCCGATCTGCGCTGCGACAGGATGGGTCAGCCGGTTCAAGTTGCCGGCGTCGCGAACAGTTGCTCCAAGGCCACTCCAGGGTCGGCCGCGCGCATGAAGGCTTCGCCGACGAGGAAGGCATGCACACCCGCCTCACGCATGCGCCGCACGTCGGCAGAGCACAGGATGCCGGACTCTGTGACCAGCAATCGGTCAGCCGGAACGCGTGCCATCAGATCCAGCGTGGTGTCGAGCGACACCTCGAAACTGCGCAGATTGCGGTTGTTGATGCCAACCAGCGACGTCCGCAGGCGCAGAGCGCGATCAAGCTCGAACCCATCGTGCACCTCGACAAGCACGTCCATGCCCAGGTCCAAGGCCGCTGCCTCCAGGTCGGTCATCTGCGCGTCGTCGAGGCAGGCAGCGATGAGCAGCACGCAGTCGGCGCCCATAGCGCGGGCCTCGACGATCTGGTAATCGTCGACCATGAAGTCCTTGCGCAGCACCGGCAGCGCGCAGGCCGCTCTAGCCTGCGCCAGGAAGTCGGGTGAGCCCTGGAAGAACCGTGCGTCGGTCAGCACGCTGAGACAGGCGGCCCCATGGCGGGCATAGCTGGCAGCAATCTCTGCAGGCACGAAGTGTTCGCGCAGAACACCCTTGCTGGGGCTGGCCTTCTTAACCTCGGCAATGACCGCGGCGTTGCCGGCAGCCACTCGGGCGTGCAGCACCGACGCAAAACCGCGCTGGTCCGCCCCCCGGGCAGCCGCTTCGTCGCGCAGGGTCTGCAGGCTGCGGCGCTGTCGGGCCGCAGAAATTTCTTCGTGCTTGACGGCGACGATGCGCTGAAGGATGTCGGACATGCAGGATTCCCGGCGCCCTGCGCCTCAGGTGGCGGGGCGATAGCGGTTGCTGGCGGCGACGAACTGGCTCAGCTTGGCCAGCGCCTGGCCCGATGCCACTGCTTCGCGGGCACGGCGAACTCCGTCGGTGACCGAGTTCGCCACGTTGGCACAGTAAAGGGCGGCGCCGGCATTGAGCAGCACCACGTCGCGCACAGGGCCGTCTTCGTTGGCCAGTGCACGCTGGATGCACTGCACCGACTCCTGCGTGTTGGCCACCTTCAGCACGCGACTGTCGTACACGGGCAGGCCGAAATCGCTGGGGTGCACGACGTATTCCTTGACTTCGCCGTTGTGCAACTCGCCCACCAGCGTCTCGCCGGACAGCGATATCTCGTCCATGCCGTTCATGCCATAGACCACCATCACGTGCTCGCTGCCCAGGCGTTGCAGCACGCGGACCTGGATGCCCACCAGGTCAGGGTGGAACACGCCCAGCAACTGATTGGGCGCTCCTGCGGGATTGGTCAGCGGCCCCAGGATGTTGAAGATCGTGCGCACGCCGAGTTCCTTGCGCACCGGCGCCGCATGCTTCATGGCCGAGTGGTGGTTGGGGGCGAACATGAAGCCGATGCCGGTCTCGGCCAGACATGCCGCCACCTGATCGGAACTCAGGCCGATGAATGCGCCCAGAGCTTCCATCACGTCGGCCGACCCGGAGGTGGACGACACGCTGCGCCCGGCGTGTTTCGCCACTCGCGCACCTGCCGCCGCGGCGACGAACATCGATGCGGTGGAGATGTTGAAGGTGTGGGAGCCGTCGCCGCCGGTACCGACGATGTCGACCAGGTGCGTCTTGTCCTGCACCACCACAGGCGTGGCGAACTCGCGCATCACCTGAGCCGCCGCGGCGATCTCGCCCACGGTCTCCTTCTTCACGCGAAGGCCCATGGCCAGAGCGGCGATCATCACCGGCGACATCTCGCCGCTCATGATGCGGCGCATCAGCGACAGCATCTCGTCGTGGAAGATCTCGCGGTGATCGATGACGCGGGTCAGCGCCTCGGAATTGCTGATGGGCATGGCGGGTCCCTTCCAAGAGCTAGAGCGTGGCGCGCAGGATGCGCACGGCTTGGTCGATCTGCGTCGACGAAACGTCCAGGTGCGTGACCAGGCGCAGCCGGTACAGCCCCGTGCAGAGCAGGCCTGCGTCGCGCAATCGGTCGACGACGCCGTGCGCGCGCTCGGGCGCCAGATCGACGAAGAGGATGTTGGTCTGCGGCACCTCGACGCGCACACCCGGCAGCCCTTGCAGGCCTTCGGCCAGGCGACGCGCATGCGCATGGTCGTCAGCCAGCCGGTCGACGTGGTGTTCCAGCGCGTGCAGCGCCGCGGCGGCCAGCACACCAGCCTGCCGCATGCCGCCCCCGACCATCTTGCGCACGCGGTGGGCCCGCACGATGAAGTCGTGCGGGCCCACCAGGGCAGAGCCTACCGGCGTGCCCAGCCCCTTGCTGAAGCACACCGACACGGTGTCGAAGTGATCGGCAATGTCACGCGCATTGCGTCGCGGGTCGCCCGGCAGCGCGACCGCCGCATTGAACAGCCTCGCGCCGTCGAGGTGGGTCGCGAGACCCTTGCCGCGCGCCAGCGACGTCGCGGCCTGCAGGTAGTCCATCGGCAGCACCTTGCCGCCCCAGGTGTTCTCCAGCGTCAACAGTCGCGTGCGTGCGAAGTGCGCGTCGTCGGGCTTGATCTGCGCCTCGATGTCGGCCAGGGCGATGCTGCCGTCTGCCTGCTGCGCGATGGGCTGCGGCTGGATGCTGCCCAGCACGGCAGCCCCACCGCCTTCCCAGCGGTAGGTGTGGGCCATCTGTCCGACGAGGTATTCGTCGCCGCGCTGGCAGTGGGACATCAGCGCGCACAGGTTGCTCTGCGTGCCGGTCGGCAGGAACAGCGCCGCCTCCTTGCCGAGCATCTCGGCGATGCGCTGCTGCAGCGCGTTGACCGTCGGGTCGTCGCCGAAGACGTCGTCGCCCAGTTCGGCGGCGTGCATGGCTGCACGCATGGCTGGCGTGGGGCGGGTGACGGTGTCACTGCGCAGGTCGATCATCGCGAAGCCTCCAGGAAGTTCTTCAGCAGAGCGTGTCCGTGTTCACTGAGGATGGACTCGGGATGGAACTGCACGCCTTCCAGCGGCGTGCGCGTGGCGGCCAGCGCCTTGTGCCGCACCCCCATGATCTCGCCGTCTTCCGATGTGGACGTGACCTCCAAAGCCTCAGGCAGTGTCTCTCGTTCAATCGCCAGCGAGTGGTAGCGGATGACGCTGAAGCGCTCGGGCAGGCCCTGGTAGAGGCCTCGCCCGTCGGTGGCAATGGTGCTGGCCTTGCCGTGCATCTGCACCTGAGCCCGCACGATGCGTCCACCCAGGGCCGCACCGATGCTTTGATGCCCCAGGCAGACGCCCAGGATGGGCAGTTTGCCGGTGAACGCACGGATGGCGTCGATGCACACCCCCGCCTCCGCCGGAGAGCAAGGCCCGGGCGACAGCACCAGACGCTGCGGCTTCAGCGCTGCGATGCCGTCGACCGTGATCTCGTCGTTGCGCACCACGTGCACCTCCTCGCCGAGTTCGCCGAAGTACTGCACCAGGTTGAAGGTGAAGCTGTCGTAATTGTCGATCATGAGGAGCATCTCAGACCTCCTGCCGCGCCGTCCCAAGGATGGCTCGCGCCCCCCTTGGATGGTTTGCGAACGAAAGCAGCTGAGGCATCAGAACCCCTCCTCGACGAGTTCGGCGGCACGGATCAGCGCGCGCGCCTTGTGCTCGGTTTCCCTCCACTCCATTTCGGGCACGGAGTCGGCCACCACGCCTGCAGCGGCCTGCACGTAGAGCGTGTGGTCCTTGACGATACCGGTACGGATGGCGATGGCCACGTCCATGTCGCCGGCGAAGCTCAGGTAGCCGCACGCGCCCCCATAGATGCCGCGCTTGACGGGCTCCAGCTCATCGATGATCTCCATCGCCCGGATTTTCGGGGCACCGGTCAGCGTACCGGCCGGGAAGGTGGCGCGCAGCACGTCGAGGTTGCTCATGCCGTCCTTCAGCAGGCCCTCGACGTTGCTGACGATGTGCATGACGTGGGAATAGCGTTCGATGACGAAGGCGTCGGTGACCTTCACGCTGCCGGTCCTGGCGATGCGACCGATGTCGTTGCGAGCCAGGTCGATCAGCATCAGGTGCTCGGCGCGCTCCTTGGGGTCGGCAGACAACTCGGTTTCCAGGGCCTTGTCGAGCTCTTGCGTCGCGCCGCGCGGCCGTGTGCCGGCCAGCGGGCGGATCGTCACCTTGACGCCTTCGGGCGTGTGCTCCTGCCGCACCAGGATCTCGGGCGACGCGCCGACGATCTGGAAATCGCCCAGATCGTAGAAGTACATGTAGGGCGAAGGGTTCAGCGAACGCAACGCCCGGTACAGCGACAGCGGGCTTTCCGTGTAACGCTTTTTCAGGCGCTGACCGACCTGCACCTGCATCATGTCGCCAGCGGCGATGTACTCCTTGGCGCGTCCCACGGCGGCGAGGTAGTCGACCTTGGCGAACTCGCGCTCCACGGCGTACGAGGCTCCTCGCTTTACAGGTGGCGCCGTGACGCTGTAGCGCAGCTTGTCGTTCAGTTCGGCCAGGCGGCGCTTGGCGCGGAACCAGGCCTCCGGCTGGCCGGGGTCGGCGTAGACGATGAGGTACAGGCGCCCCGACAGGTTGTCGATGACGGCCAGTTCCTCGGTCTGCAGCAGCAGGATGTCGGGCGTGTCGATGCCGCCCGGCTTCCAGGTGCCGGCCAGCCTGGGCTCGATGTAGCGCACGGCGTCATAGCCGAAGTAGCCGGCCAGGCCGCCGCAGAAGCGCGGAAGGCCCGGCCGCAGTGCGACCTTGAAGCGCTTCTGATAGGTGCCGATGAAGTCCAGCGGGTTGCCTTCATGCGTCTCGACGATCGCACCATCGGTCACCACCTCCGTCTTGAAGCCGGTGGCGCGCACCAGCGTGCGAGCAGGCAGGCCGATGAAGGAATAGCGTCCGAAGCGCTCGCCGCCGACGACCGATTCGAGCAGGAAGCTGTGCTTCTGCCCGCCCGCGAGCTTCAGGTAGAGGGACAGCGGCGTCTCGAGGTCGGCGAACGCTTCGGCGATGAGGGGAATGCGGTTGTAGCCCTGGCTGGCGAGGCTCTTGAATTCAAGTTCGGTGATCATTGGCAGGCCCTTTCGCAACAGGGCGCCTCGGGGGCGGCCGGCTGTCGCGCTGCGTTGGTGGTGAGGGCGGCGATGCCGCCCGTTCAGCAGGGTCCGACCGAGACGGTCAGACGGAAAGCGGCCAGCGGCGCCAGGGCCAGGCTCCCCGGTCGCGGGAACCTGCAGTCGCCAGAAGAATGAATTCACGGGACGTGAACATGCGGCGCAGTTTAGCAGCGTCGAGAGACCGGGGCCAGGCGCCAGACGCTGCGCTCAGAGACCCTTGGGCAGCAGCGTCGCCAAGTCGTCGATGCGGTCGATGACGCGGTCGGCGCCGGCACTGGCCACGGGCTCGCCGTGGTTGTAGCCGTAGCTCACCAGCACCACGCGGCAGCCCGCGGCACGCGCGGCCTGGGCATCGTTGCTCGAGTCACCCACCATCAGCACGCGGGACGGCGGCAAGCCCAGGGCTTCGCAGGTCTTCAGCAGGGGCAGCGGGTCCGGCTTCCTTCGCTCGAAGGCATCACCGCCGAAAACATGCTCGAAGAACCCGGCCAGACCCTTGCCGGCCAGCAAGGGCCTGGCGAAGGCCGTGGGCTTGTTGGTCAGGCAGGCCAGGCGCAGGCCCATCTGCCGCAGCGCCTCAAGGCCCTCACGCACGCCGGGGTAGACGTCGGAGAACTGCCCGTTGATACCGGCGTAGTGCCGCTGGTAGCGGCCGCTGACGTCCTCGAAGAGCGCCTCGGCGCCCTCCGCGTGGTCCAAGGCGCGGCGGATGAGGTGCTCAGAACCCTTGCCCACGGTGCGCGCGATGAAGGCCCGGTCAGGCGCCCTCAGGCCCACCTCGGCGAAGGCCGCGCCGAGCGCCTGCTCGAAGTCGCCGACCGTGTCGATCATCGTGCCGTCGAGGTCGACCATGGCGGCGTCGAAGCACCGAGGTGTTTGCATCTTGTCGGGATTCGCGTGGATGAGATCGGGTGGATGGAGCCGCTTCAGCGCATGCCGCGGCCGATGTAGCGCTTGCGCCAGAAGTACGCGACGAGTGTCGCGCCGATCACCACCATCGTGGCCAGGGCCACCCACAGGCCGGTGGCGGTGTGGATGAGAGGCAGGGAATCGAAGTTCATGCCGAAGAAACCGGTGATCAGGTTCAGCGGAAGGAATATGGCGGTCAGGACGGTCAGCGTGCGCATGATGTCGTTCGTGCGATGAGCCAGCGCCGAGAAGTGCATCTGCACGGCATTCTCGACCGACTGCTCGAGGCGCCTGACGTGGGTCAGCACGCGCTCCACGTGCTCCTGAACATCTCGTGAACGGACGCGCAGCAGTTCGCGCTCGCGGCGCGCATGGGGATCGGGGTCGTCCGGCCATTCGTCGAGCGCATCGATCCATTCCTGCACCGCGGCACGCTGGTCTTCGCAGATGTCTTCCAGACTGTGCAACGTGTTGCGCGAGTCGAGCAGGACCTGCCAGTCGTTGAAGCGGTTGCCGGGGTCGAGCAGTTGCTGCTGCAGCTGGCCGAGTTGCCGCGTGAGCAGGCGCCGCAGGTCCAGGTAGCTGTCGACCATGTGGTTGACCATGCGCAACATCAGGTCGGCCGGGTTTCCCGGCAGTCGTGCACCGGCCCGCGGATCGCTCGCAGCACCCAGTGTCAGCAGGCGCTGCGCAAAGTACTCGCCTACGGGGCAGTCGGCAGGGTGGACCGTGAGCAGCACGCGGTCGAACACGGCGAAGCCGACCGGACTGGTGTCGACCGATGCGAGCGTCTGCCGTGCCGATGCCGCCGTCCCGGACGAGCCCGGCGCCTCCACGGATTCGGCGCCGACACCCGCGGCGAGTCGCCGGAACACCAGCAGGTCATAGGACGACGTGTAGTCGTAATGGCTGGGCAGGTGGTTGTTCAGCAGGTCGGAGCTGTGCAGTTCGAAGAGCTGGGCGCCTGTCCAGCCATGCAGCGCGCCCTGGACCTCGGGCAGACGCATCTCGAGGGCAGGACGCGCGATGCCCAACCAGAGGAAACCGCTGTCCGGCAGCGCAGCAGGCCAGGTGTCGAGTTCGACGAAGCTGTCGCTGCCGACGTGGAACAGCCGCGCGGCGCGCGCTTGTGCGGCCAAGCGATCAGCGCTGCGCGAGCAGCCGTGCTGCGTCGAGCGAGAAGTAGCTCAGCACGCCATCGGCGCCGGCACGCTTGAAGGCCAGCAACGACTCCATCATCACCGCGTCATGGTCGAGCCAGCCATTGGCCGCAGCGGCCTTGAGCATCGCGTACTCGCCGCTCACCTGATAGGCGAAGGTCGGCACGCGGAACTCCTGCTTCACCCGGCGCACGATGTCGAGGTAGGGCATGCCGGGCTTGACCATCACCATGTCGGCGCCCTCGGCAAGGTCGAGTGCCACCTCGCGCAGCGCCTCGTCGGTGTTGCCGGGGTCCATCTGGTAGGCCTTCTTGTCGCTCTTGCCGAGATTGGCCGCCGATCCGACCGCATCACGGAACGGGCCGTAGAAGGCGCTGGCGTACTTGGCGCTGTAAGCCATGATGCGGGTGTGGATGTGACCACCTTCTTCAAGCGCCTGGCGGATGGCGCCGATCCTGCCGTCCATCATGTCGCTGGGTGCAACGATGTCGACCCCGGCTTCGGCCTGAACGAGTGCCTGTCGGCGCAGCATGGCCACGGTGTCGTCGTTGACGATGTAGCCGGTGGCATCGAGCAGCCCGTCCTGGCCGTGCGAAGTGAAGGGATCGAGCGCGACGTCGGTGAGCAGGCCGAGTTGCGGGAAGCGCTTCTTCAGTTCGCGCACGGCACGCGGCACCAGGCCCTCGGGATTGGTGGCTTCGATGCCGTCGGGTGTCTTCAGGGATGAATCGATGACGGGAAACAGCGCCATCACCGGCACGCCCAGGCTGACGCATTCCTCGGCCACGGCGAAGAGCTGGTCGACGCTGCGGCGCTGCACCCCGGGCATGCTGGTGACGTCCTGCTTTCGACCACTGCCATCGAGCACGAACACAGGCAGGATCAGGTCTTCGGGCGCCAGTCGGTGCTCCCGCACGAGGGAACGCGTGAAGGCGTCCCGGCGCAGGCGACGCGGGCGGCTGGCGGGAAATGGCGGGGGCTGGTAGGGCACGGTGGGGTCTCCTCGTCGATGCAGGGTGACGGGGTCCGCGGCACCCACGGATCGCCACGATGAGTACCGGCCCTGCTGCGTGGCGTCGCGACTTTGTCTCTGCTAAAGTCGTCGATGAATGATAGCCGCAAGGCTCTCGTTCCCTGCTTTTCCTCCCTGAGCAGGCGCCTTACCGTGATGACAGCGATAAGGCTTGCCGGCCCCGGCCTCAGTGCCGGGGCCCTCTTTTTCCGGCGCCCCCGACGAAGCCCAGGCAGGCCGCATCGATAATGTTTCGATGGGCGAGTCGTATCTCTGGGTCAAGGCCTTCCACATCATCTTCGTGGCGAGCTGGTTCGCAGGCCTGTTCTACATGCCGAGGCTGTTCGTCAACCTGGCCATGGTGCCGCCCGACAGCCATGCCGAGCGTGAGCGGCTTCTGCTGATGACGCGCAAGCTCTACCGCTTCAGCAGCCTGCTGATGGTGCCGGCACTGGCCCTGGGTCTGTGGCTCTGGCTGGGTTTCGGCATCGGCCTCGGCGCGGGCCAAGGCTGGATGCACGCCAAGCTCGTGCTGGTGGTGGGAGCCGTGGGCTACCACCACGTCTGCCGCTCCCTGCTGCGCAGCTTCGAGCAGCTGGCCAACCGCCGCAGCCATCGCTGGTACCGGGTCTTCAACGAGGTCACGGTGCTGTTGTTCGCGGCGACCGTCGTGCTGGTGGTGGTCAAGCCGTTCTGAATCGGCAGCGATGGCCATCCGATCGCGCCATCGCACCTCCTCGGCCGCACCGCTGGCCTGGGCCTACGCGGCAGTCGTTCTCTACGCCAGCCTCTATCCGTTCACGGGGTGGCGCTGGCCTCCGGGCCAGGACTTGGTTCATCTGCTGGCACTGCCCTGGCCTCCCTGGCGCGATCCTTTCGATCAATGGGCCAACCTGGTCGGATACCTGCCCTGGGGCCTGCTGTGCATGCTCGGCTTGCGGTCACGAGGCTTGGGCCTGCCGTCGGCCTTCGCGGTGGTGATGCTGCTGACGGCCGGCATCTCGTACGGCGCCGAGGTGACGCAGCACTTCCTGCCAGGACGCCATCCATCGCTGAAGGACTGGGCCATGAACACGTTGGGGGGCGTGTCGGGCGCTGTCTTCGCGGTCGCCCTGCAGCCGCTGGGGGCCACCAGTCTGTGGAAGGACTTGCGCGAGCGCTGGTTCATCGCCCGAAGCGGTGGCGGGCTTGCCTTGCTCGCTCTCTGGCCGGCCGGCCTGATCTCTCCGGCCCCGGTCCCGCTGGGCCTGGGCCATGTGGGTGACCGCGTGCGTGGATGGACCCTGCAGGCGCTGGCCGACGTGCCCTGGGCTTCTGCAGCGCATGAGCTGATCAGTCAGACGCCTCAGGCTTCTGCCCCCTTGAGCAGGCTCGCGGAGAGTCTGGTGATCACCCTGGGACTGCTGGCGCCGTGCCTCGTGGCCTTTTCCATCAGCGCTCCGGGCTGGCGGCGTCTCGTGCTGGTGGCCGGCGCGGCGGCACTGGCCGTGGCCGCGATGACGTTGTCAACCTTGCTGAACTTCGGTCCGCAGCACGCCTGGGCATGGCTGACACCGGCCGCGGGCCCGGCGCTGGCCGCTGGGGTTGTCGCGGCAGCATTGCTGTCGGTGCTGCCGAGAAGGGTGCTCGCGGCGATCGGCCTCGTGGTGATCACCGGCGCGGTGATGCTGGTGGCACAGGCCCCGGCAGACCCGTACTACGCCGTCAACCTGCAAGCCTGGGAGCAGGGACGTTTCGCGCACTTCCATGGCACGGTGCAATGGATCGGCTGGCTCTGGCCTTACACCGCGATGCTGTGGTTGCTGATTCAGGTCGGGGTCAGGGAATGAGGACGAACCCTAGAATCCCGGACGATGAGCTACTACAAGCACCACATCTTCTTCTGCGTCAACGAACGCGCCAACGGTGAAGGCTGCTGCGCGCAGCAGGGCGCGCAGGCTTCGCTCGACCGTTGCAAGTCGCTGGTGAAGGCTGCGGGTCTGGCCGGCCCTGGCGGCGTGCGCGTGAACAAGGCCGGGTGCCTGGACCGTTGCGCCGGCGGACCCGTGGCCGTGGTCTACCCCGAAGAGGTCTGGTACACCTTCGTCGACCAGAACGACATCGACGAGATCGTCGAGTCGCATCTGAAGAACGGCCAGGTGGTCGAACGGCTCGTATTGCCTCCCCACATCGGCCGATGAATTCTTCTACGCAGCACGTGTCGGTGGCCGGGCCGGCCGGCACGCTCGAAGCTGCCCTCGACCTCCCGGCGGGAGAGCCCCTGGGCACTGCGGTGTTGTGCCACCCCCATCCGCTGTTTGGCGGCACGATGGACAACAAGGTGGTGCAGACGCTTGCCCGCGCCTTCGTCCAGCTGGGCTGGCGCGCGGTGCGTTTCAATTTCCGTGGTGTCGGGTCGTCTTCGGGCCAATGGGACGAAGGACGCGGCGAGGTCGACGACGCCCTTGCGGTCGTCGATGCGCTGTCGGCTGAAGGCAAGCCGCTGGTGCTGGGTGGCTTTTCCTTCGGCGGCTACGTGGCTTCCCAGGTGGCACGCCGTCTGCCGGCAGGTCGCAAGGCCGAACGATTGGTGCTGATTGCCCCGGCAGTGAAGAATTTCGGCGTGGCCGACGTTCCGGCCGACACGCTGGTGGTGCACGGCGAGAACGACGACGTCGTGCCGCTGTCCGCCGCGCTCGATTGGGCTCGCCCCCAGGCCCTGCCGCTGATCGTGGTGCCTGGAGCCGGCCACTTCTTCCACGGGCAGCTTCCGCTGCTCAGACAGATCATCGTCGGTGCCTGGCGCCGACCGGACTCTCCTTCATGACGATGCTCAAGATCCTCTTCACCTTCCTGTTGATCACGACCCTGGGGCTGCCGGCGGCCGCCCAGTTGCCCCAGCCCCCCGAGGTGGCGGCCAGGCAGTACATCCTGATCGACCTGACCAGTCAGCAGGTGCTGGCCGAGCGCGAAGCCGACGCACAGGCCGATCCGGCCTCGCTGACCAAGCTGATGACCGCCTACCTGACGTTCAACGCCCTGCGCGACGGCAAGCTGGCACTGACGCAGAAGCTGCCGGTCTCCGAACGGGCTTGGAGCGAGCGCCGCGGCGGTGGATCGCTGATGTTCATCGACCCCAAGATGACCCCGACCGTCGATGAACTGCTGAGAGGCATGATCGTGCAGAGCGGCAACGATGCATCTGTGGCGCTGGCCGAGGCGGTGGGCGGCACGCTGGAGAGGTTCGTCGAGATGATGAACCAGCAGTCCAAGGCCTGGGGACTCAAGAACACGCAGTTCAAGAACGTCACCGGGCTGACAGAGGCGGGGCACTACAGCAGCACGCGGGACATGGCCACCATCGCCGGGCGGATCATCGTCGAGCATCCCACGTTCTACCCGCTTTACTCGGAGCGCCAGTACACCTTCAACAACATCAAGCAGGACAACCGCAACATGCTGCTGGGCCGCGACCCCACGGTCGACGGCATGAAGACCGGCTACACCGACGCTGCCGGCTACTGCCTGGTGGCCAGCGCTGCCCGCGACATGCCCAACGGCAAGCGCCGTTTGCTCACGGTGGTTCTGGGGACAGCGTCGCGCGAAGCGCGCGCCGCCGAGAGCCAGAAGCTGCTGAACTGGGGCTGGCAGGCCTGGGACGCAATCCGCCTCTTCGAGGCCGGCAAGCCGATGGCCGTGGTCCAGGTCTGGAAGGGCACCGAGTCCACGGTCAGGCTTGGCGCCGCTCAGGCCGTGTTCGTCACCGTGCCCAAGGGCGAAGGCGACAAGCTCAAGACGACGGTCGAACGCATCGATCCGCTGGTGGCCCCGCTCGCGCAGGGCCAGAACGTGGGCATGCTGAAGGTCAACACCGCCGGCGGCACGGCAGTGGCCAGCGTACCGCTGACGGTGCTGGAGCCGGTGCCGCTGGCCGGCATTCTCGGCCGCGCGTGGGACGCCCTCCGGCTGTGGATCAAGTAGAGCGGATCGACACCGTGTCGAAGCTGCCGATTGGGGTCGTGCCACAATGAATTTTCAGCAGGACGCCCACAGCAGGAAGCCCCCATGACCGAGAACCTCTGCTATCTCAACGGCTCCTATCTCCCCATCGACAAGGCCCAGGTCAGTGTGCTCGACCGCGGCTTCATCTTCGGGGACGGCATTTACGAGGTCGTACCGGTCTACGCCAGGCGCCTGTTCCGCTTCGACGAGCACATGGCCCGCCTGGATCGCTCTCTCGCCAAGCTGCGCATTCCCAACCCACTGGGTCGGGCAGAGTGGCTGGAACGCTGCCGTCGCCTCGTGGGCGCCACCGGCGACGCCACTGGCGCCGAAGATCAGCTCGTCTATATCCAGGTCACGCGCGGCGTGGCGCCACGCGACCACGTCATGCCGCCCGGCCTGACCCCCACGGTCTTCATGATGGCCAATCCGATGAAGCCGGCCACCGCCGAGCAGCGACATGCCGGCGTGGCCTGCGTGACGGCGCGCGACTTCCGTTGGGAACGCGGCGACATCAAGAGCATTTCGCTGCTCGGCAACGTGCTGGCGCGGCAGATCTCGGCCGATCACGGCGCAGCTGAGACCATCATGTTCCGCGATGGCTTCCTCACCGAGGCCGCATCCAGCAATGTCTGGATCGCGCACGAAGGCGCCGTGCTGGGCCCGCCGAAGAGCGAGCATGTACTGGAAGGCATCCGCGTCGAATTGCTGAAGGAACTGTGCGAGGAGTGCGGCATCGCCTACAACCTTCGTCCCATCTCCGAAGCGGAAGTCATGTCGGCCGACGAAGTCATGCTCAGCTCCGCGACCAAGGAAGTGCTCCCCGTCACACGCATCGACGGCGAGTCGGTGGGGCACGGCGCATTGCGCGGCAAGCCCGGGCCGGTCTATGCGCGGCTGCACGAGGCCTACCAAAGGGCCAAGGCATTGCAGTCGATCTGAACGGGCACCGGGCAGTTCACATGCCGTCGATGCCGACCATGACCAGCGAGATTCCCCCGGAAAAGAGTCTCATCGCGTACCCCAGCGCGTTCCCGATCAAGGTGATGGGCCTGCATGTGGACGGGTTCGTCGATGCCATGACCTCGATCGTGCTGCAGTTCGACCCCGGGTTCGACGTGAAGAGCGTCGAGACGCGTCCGAGCAAGGCAGGCAAGTACCTGGGCGTCACGCTGACCATCACCGCCACCAGCCGGGAACAGCTCGACGAGCTGTACCGCACGCTGTCGACCCACCCGATGGTCAAGGTCGTGTTGTAGGCGTCGGTGCCGCCTGATCGGCAGCCCGCAGCTGGTCGATCTCCCTGACCTTGCCGGGGGCGGCCTCGTCGCCGTTGCGCGCCGCCACGTCGTACCAGTAGCGCGCCAGGCGCAGGTCACGCGGCAGTCCATCACCCTGTTCGTACATCGAGGCGATCAGGTACTGCGCCCCGACGTCGCCTCGTTTGGCGGCTTCGCGATACCAGTGCGCCGCTTCGGCGGCGTCCTTGCGGGCACCGCGGCCGAGATAGAAGCCCGTGGCCACGGCCACCTGCGCCTCGACGCTGCCGGCGAGCGCTGCGCGCTCGTACCAGGCGTGCGCTTCGTTCAACTGACGCGCACCGAAGACGCCCGTTTCCAACGCCTGGCCCAGGGCGAACTGCGCCGTGACGAAGCCGGCATTGGCCGCCTGCGTCATCCATCGCCGGGCCGCGGCCTTGTCGGGTCGGGGCACCTCGCCCTGCAGGTGCATCGCCGCCATGTTGAACCAGGCTGCAGGCACTCCACGACGGGCCAGGGTCTCGAACTGTCGGTAGGCCTCGTCGAGGCGGCCGCTTTCGTAGGCGACGACGGCGCGATCGAGCTCGTTCTGCAGCACGGGTGACAACGGGGCACCCACCGCCAGGCCGGCTGCCAGGCACAGCAGCATCGAGGCTGCCAGACGCTTCCAGCCGGGCGGCCCGCTCTCTCGCCGACGCAGGTCGACTTCAACGAGGTTCATCGACGAACGATAGCCGATCCGCTCATCGACAACCCCGGCTGATCGGCCCGGCTTGCCCCCAAAAGCGGCCCATCCCTCTTGAAGCCTGGAGTCCGGGCCCTATAATGGAATTGCTAGCACTCGATACACACGAGTGCTAACGACCGACAGCTCGCCTGCCGAGCCGGTCCGGTCAGCGTGTCAATGAGCGCACACTTCGGTGCTGCTCTAGCGTCCGTCCCCCTGTGACTCCCAAGGAGAAATCATGAAACTTCGTCCGTTGCACGATCGCGTGATCGTCAAGCGTCTCGAGAATGAAACCAAGACTGCCTCGGGCATCGTCATCCCCGACAACGCCGCCGAGAAGCCCGATCAGGGCGAAGTCCTGGCCGTCGGCCCCGGCAAGCGCAACGACAAGGGTGACTTCATCGCCCTGAACATCAAGGTCGGTGACCGCGTTCTCTTCGGCAAGTACAGCGGCCAGACCGTCAAGGTCGATGGCGACGAGTTGCTGGTGATGCGCGAAGAAGACCTCTTCGCCGTCGTCGAGAAGTAAAGCCACACCGGAACGCGCTGGCAACCCCCGTGGCGATCCGCCGGGGGCCCTGCAAGCGTTTCCAACTCACTGATTCGGAGAAATACACATGGCAGCAAAAGACGTCATTTTCGGTTCCGACGCCCGTCATCGCATGGTCGAGGGCGTGAACATCCTGGCCAATGCGGTCAAGGTCACCCTGGGTCCCAAGGGCCGCAACGTGGTGCTCGAGCGTTCGTTCGGCGCCCCGACGGTCACCAAGGACGGCGTGTCGGTAGCCAAGGAAATCGAGCTGAAGGACAAGCTCCAGAACATGGGCGCGCAGATGGTCAAGGAAGTCGCTTCCAAGACCAGCGACAACGCCGGTGACGGCACCACCACGGCCACCGTGCTGGCCCAGTCGATCGTGCGCGAAGGCATGAAGTACGTGGCCGCCGGCATGAACCCGATGGACCTGAAGCGCGGCATCGACAAGGCCGTGACGGCCCTGACCGAAGAGCTGAAGAAGGCTTCGAAGGCCACCACCACCAGCAAGGAAATCAGCCAGGTCGGCTCGATCTCCGCCAACAGCGACGAGTCCATCGGCGAGATCATCGCCAAGGCGATGGACAAGGTCGGCAAGGAAGGCGTCATCACCGTCGAAGACGGCAAGAGCCTGGACAACGAGCTCGACATCGTCGAAGGCATGCAGTTCGACCGCGGCTACCTGTCGCCCTACTTCATCAACAACCCCGAGAAGCAGAGCGCCACGCTGGACAACCCCTTCGTGCTGCTCTACGACAAGAAGATCAGCAACATCCGCGACCTGCTGCCCGCGCTGGAGCAGGTGGCCAAGAGCGGCCGTCCGCTGCTGATCGTGGCCGAGGAAGTCGAAGGCGAGGCGCTGGCCACCCTGGTGGTCAACACCATCCGCGGCATCCTGAAGGTCGTGGCCGTCAAGGCACCGGGCTTCGGTGACCGCCGCAAGGCCATGCTGGAAGACATCGCCATCCTGACCGGCGGCAAGGTCATCGCCGAAGAAGTCGGCCTGACGCTCGAGAAGGTCACGCTGGCCGACCTGGGCCAGGCCAAGCGCGTCGAAGTCGCCAAGGAAAACACCACCCTCATCGACGGCGCCGGCGCCGCGGCCGACATCGAAGCCCGCGTCAAGCAGATCCGCGTGCAGATCGAGGAAGCCACCAGCGACTACGACCGCGAGAAGCTGCAGGAGCGCGTGGCCAAGCTGGCTGGCGGCGTGGCCGTCATCAAGGTCGGCGCTGCCACCGAAGTCGAGATGAAGGAAAAGAAGGCCCGTGTCGAAGACGCACTGCACGCCACGCGTGCCGCGGTGGAAGAAGGCATCGTGGCCGGCGGTGGCGTGGCGCTGCTGCGTGCCCGTCAGGCTTCCGGTGCGATCAAGGGCGACAACCCTGATCAGGAAGCCGGCATCAAGATCGTGCTGCGTGCCGTCGAGCAGCCGCTGCGCGAAATCGTCGCCAACGCCGGCGACGAGCCGAGCGTGGTGATCAACAAGGTGCTGGAAGGCAAGGGCAACTACGGCTACAACGCCGCCAATGCCACCTACGGCGACATGATCGAAATGGGCATCCTCGATCCGACCAAGGTGACCCGTACGGCGCTGCAGAATGCGGCGTCGGTGGCCGGCCTGATGCTCACGACCGAGTGCATGGTTGCCGAAGCCCCGAAGGACGAAGCGCCTTCGATGCCCGGTGGCGGCGGCATGGGCGGCATGGGCGGCATGGGCATGGACATGTAATTCGTCCTGCAGCGCGCGGCCCCCGGGCCCGCGTTTGCCAACCGGGGCCTGCGTGCGAGCGCGGGCCCCTTTTTCATGGCCGGGCCACTGCGGCGCGGCGGCACCTCGACCACGGACAGGCCGCCGAATCCCTCGCAATTTGTCGCGCCACCCGGTTCGGTGCCCCAACATAATGATGCGCAGCATGACCCCGTCTGCGCCGACCGCCCCCAGCCTTTCATCGCCCCCCAGCGCCGCGTTGCAGCGCTTCGTCGATGAAGAGCTCCTGCGTGCACCCCTGGTGATGGACCTGGCGATGCAGGAGTTCGGCGAGAACCTGCGCCGAGGTCCCGGGCAGGCCGGCGCCGGTGAACGCCAGGCGGCGGCCGACCTGCTGATGCGTCTGCAGAGCCATCGCCCGCGCGTGATCGATCGCTACGTGAGCTCGCTGCGCGAGCAGATCCGCGCCGAACTGGCGCCCAAGGCGCCGCCCGTCAAGCCGCTGGAACCGGCGAAAGCTCGCGCCGTCCTGTCGCTCGTGGAAGACGACGAAGTGGTGATCGACGTCGCCATTTCGCACACCATCGAGGCCATCAAGAGCGAGGCCGAAGCCGAATTGCGCGAGCTGCTGCCCTACATCTCGGCGCTGGCAGGCGACAAGGAAGTGCGTGCCGACCACAATCCGCTTCGCCCCGAAGTCCATGCGCGCGCGCTGTGGGCCGCGGCCCAGGCTCTGCCGCTGTCCAGGGGCCATCAGCTTCACTTCCTGCGGCAGATTGCCATGCCGATGGCCGCGTCCCTCCGCAAGACCTATGCCTCGGCTTGCGCCCGCCTGGAGTCGGAAGGCGTGGAGCCGGCCGCCTACCGCACGGTGATCCCGCCCGCAGGGCCGCGCACGGCACGCGCCGCCTCGGCGGGAGAGCTGGCCGATCATCTGTCCCAGTTGCGGCAGGTGGTCGCCCAGGCCGCTGCCGGCATGGCCGCTCTGGTGGTCGAACGCCGCGGCCGACGCGGTTCGGCAGGAGATGGAGGTGAGCAGCTCCCGGCCGCCGCACGCCTGGAAGCGGTGGTCGACCCCGACAAACCGATGTCCGACCTGGTGCTTCGCCTGTTCGAGATGGTGCTGGCGGATCGTCGCCTGCCCGCCGACCTGAGGCCGACACTGGCCCGACTGCAGCCGTTCGTGGTGCGGGCAGCGCTGCGCGACCCCACGCTCATCCACCAGCACGACCGGGGCGTCTGGCGCTTCGTCGATGTGCTCGTGCACGAGGCCACGGTCTACCCCGGCAGCGAAGGCAGCGCGCGCGAGAGCCTGCTGCGCTTTGCCAACGCCGTGGTCGACCAGGTTGCACAGGAGACCGACCAGACCGAACAGCTCTACGCCTGGGCCATCGAACGCATGCAGCGCTTCGCCCAGAAGCGGCTGTCCGACCGCTGTGCTGCCGCCGAGGAGCAGATCGTCACCATGCAGGCTCTGGAAGACCGGCTCAGCAGCAACGAAGCCTCCGTCTCCACGCTGCATGGCGCCATGGACGCCACTCAGCTTGACACCGTTCCGGCCGCCTTGCTCGACGCCCCCGCACACCCACCGCCCACGGCTGCGGCGCAGGCCAAATGGCTGGCCGCACTGCGGGCAGGTCAATGGCTGCGCCTGTTCCACCGCGGCGCCTGGATCAATGCACAGTTGTTGTGGCCGGGCGACCGCGGCGAGATCTGGATGTTTTCAGACGGGCGCCATGAGGACCCCTGGGCCATGCGCCGCAGCGCTCTGCTGATGCTGCAGAACGAAGGCCTGGCCGAAGTCATCGAGCCGCGCTCGGTGATCGGCGACGCTGCCGAGCGCATGCTGCGGCGCGCTGCCGAGCGGCAGCTGCAGGCCTGAAGCAGCGGCGGATCGGGGCGCCGACGCCCGAGGCAGCCGATCAGCCCAGGGCTTGCATGATCGTGTCGACCACGAGCCCGGGCTGCTCGTGCACCAGCCAGTGCGTGGCGTCGGGCACACGACGCAGGCGAAGGTCAGGCACGTAGGCTTCCAGCCCCTCGAGCAGCCCCGGCAACAGCGCATGGTCGGCCTCGCCCCACAGCACGGTGGTGGGCACACGCACGGTGACCAGATCGGGCGGCAACTGCAGACCGTGAAGCGCATCGGAACCGCCCTCGGGCGGACGCAGCGGCGATGCACGGTAATAGTTGAGCGGGCCGGTCAGCCCCTGCTGCCACAGCAGGCGATATCGATCGCGCAGCGCCGGCGTGAGCCAGGATGCTTCGCCGAAGAACGGCCACAGGGCCGCATGGTCGTCGGCCGCCAGCAGCGCCTCGGCCCCGGGCTCGCACAGCGCGGTCATGTAGGCGCTGGCCGCCTGCTGCGCCGGACTGTGCCGCAGCTCGCGCAGGAAGGTCGCCGGATGGGGTGCATTGATGATCATCAGGTGGCGCAGCAGGTCGGGTCTGGACGCGGCCAGGTTCCAGGCCAGCGCGCCGCCCCAGTCGTGCGCCACCAGCATGTCCAGCGGCGCACCCCAGGTCTCGATGGCCGCCACCAGGTCCCCTACCAGCAGTCGAGGCCGGTACATCGAGAGTTCAGGCGGAGCGCTGGAGGGCGCATAGCCGCGCAGGTATGGGGCCAGACAGCGCGCGTGGGGGGCCAGCGCTGTCATGACCTCTTCCCAGACGAAGGCTCCTTCGGGAAAGCCGTGCAGCAGCATCACACGTCGGCCGCCGGCTGCACCACGGGTCAGGCAGGCCAGCCGGACACCCTGCGGCAGGGTGAGAACGACGTGCTCGATGCCGCTCATGGGGCGGTCGGATGCGTCCAGCCATGCACCACCTCGGCGACATCGCCCAGCGAGTGCTTGTTCAAGGCCGAAAAGAGCGTGATGCCGACGTCCGATTCCTCGGTGCTGACGCCTGCCAGCACCTGCTGCCCGGCATCCAGTGCAGCCTGTGCCTCGCGCCGGTTGAGCTTGTCGGACTTGGTCAGCAGCACCAGCAAACGCACCTCGCCGTTGACGATGCGGGG
Source organism: Rubrivivax sp. (assembly GCA_022843905.1). Lineage (GTDB taxonomy): Bacteria > Pseudomonadota > Gammaproteobacteria > Burkholderiales > Burkholderiaceae_C > Rubrivivax. Next base: position 9,116 of record JALHMT010000064.1, on the reverse strand, counting down.
CGCGACGAGGTCGAGCAGGCGCTGGTCGAGCTCGGTGAAGCCCAGCCTCGAGTCGACCATCAGCACCAAACCGTGCAGCGGCCGCCGCACGCGGAGGTAGTCGGCCATCACCTCCTGCCAACGCAGCTTGGCGGCACGTTCCACTGCCGCGTAACCATAGCCCGGCAGATCGGCAAACAAGGTGTCGGGGGCGTCCTTGGGTCCCACGGCGAACAGGTTGATGTGCTGGGTGCGGCCTGGCGTCCGAGAGGCGAAGGCCAGGCGCTTCTGCTGCGCCAGCGCATTGATCGCGCTGGACTTGCCGGCGTTGCTGCGTCCGACAAAGGCGATCTCGGGCAGCTCCTCGACGGGGAGCTGGTCGAGCTTGGCGGCCGTGGTGAGGAAGCGGGCGCCATGGGCCCAGGCCAGCGCCGCCTTGGCGGCACTCGATAGGGTCGGAACGGGCCGCGCTGGAGAAGCTTTCATGGGCCATTGTAAAATGCTGGGTTTGTGTTTCCGCTTGCTCCTGCAAGCACTTCGAAGGCTCTCTGAATGAAGACGCTCGCCGTTCTGCTTCCCGCCATCGTGATGGCTGCATCCGCACTGGCTGCGGGCACGCCTGCGGCGCCCAAGCCGGACGTCGCCAAGGGGCAGGCGTCTGCGGCCACGTGCATCGCCTGCCACACGGCCGACGGCAGCCGCGGCGCGCCGGCCAACCCCATCCTGCAGGGACAGCACCCGGAGTACATCGTCAAGCAACTGACCGAGTACAAGGCCGGCAGGCGCGTCAACGCGATCATGCAGGGCATGGCCGCCGCACTGTCGGAAGACGACATGCGCAACATCGCTGCCTTCTATGCGTCCAAGCAGGCCAAGCCCGGTTTCGCGAGGAACAAGGACACCGTTCGACTGGGCGAAAGGATCTACCGCGGCGGCGTGGCAGAGCGCAACATCCCCGCCTGTTCCGGCTGCCACAGCCCCACGGGCGCCGGCATCCCGTCCCAGTACCCGAGATTGGGCGGCCAGCATGCCGAATACACCGAACTGCAGCTGAATGCCTTCCGCTCCGGTCAACGGGCGAACAACGCGCAGATGATGACCATTGCGGGCAGGATGAACGACCGCGAGATCAAGGCCGTCTCGGACTACATCGCCGGATTGCGCTGAAGCATCCTCCCCCCCCCCGAGGGTCCGCGTTCGCGGGCCCTTTTTTCTTGGCGCACCGAATCAGGCCCTTCCCGCACGCATCGAGGCGTCCGGCGGTAAGCTGCCGCCGCGCCGGACGACCCACGTCACACCACCCACAGCCCCCCACTGGAGCCGAACCATGCACTTCTTCAAGGACCGCGGCTTTGCTCACCCCCTGCCGTCGGAAGTCACGCCGCCCGCGGTGTACGCCCAGAGGCGCGCGTTGCTGCGCCAGTGGGCGGCCGGCGGCGTCGGCACTGCATTGGCCGGATGGGCCGGTCGCGACGCGCTGGCGCAAGGCAGCCGTCCGGGCAAGCTGGCCCCGCTGCCGGGCGCGCGCAGCGCAGTCGCCGGTGCCACGACGATGGAGAAGCCGACGGCCTATGCCGACGTCACCACGTACAACAACTTCTACGAGTTCGGCACCGACAAGGCCGACCCGGCGAAGAACGCCGGCTCGCTGAAGACCAGGCCCTGGACCGTCGTCGTCGAAGGCGAGGTGCGCAAGCCCGGCACCTACGACATCGAGTCGCTGCTGAAGCTGGCACCGATGGAAGAGCGCATCTACCGCCTGCGCTGCGTCGAGGGCTGGTCGATGGTGGTGCCCTGGGTCGGCTACTCGGTGTCCGAACTGATCAAGCGCGTCGAGCCCACCGGCAACGCCAGGTTCGTCCAGTTCGTGACGCTGGCCGACCGCGCGCAGATGCCCGGCCTGCGTTCTTCGGTGCTGCAATGGCCCTATGTCGAAGGCCTGCGCATGGACGAGGCCATGCACCCCCTCAGCCTGCTGTCGTTCGGCCTGTACGGCGAGGTCCTGCCGAACCAGAACGGCGCTCCGGTGCGGCTGGTGGTGCCCTGGAAGTACGGCTTCAAGTCGGGCAAGTCGATCGTGAAGATCCGCTTCGTCGACAAGCAACCCAAGACCAGCTGGGAGGAGGCGGCGCCCAGCGAGTACGGCTTCTACTCCAACGTCAACCCGGGCGTCGACCACCCGCGCTGGAGCCAGGCCACCGAGCGCCGCATCGGCGAGGACGGCCTCTTCGCCAAGAAGCGGCCCACGCTGATGTTCAACGGCTACGAGGCGCAGGTCGGGCAGCTCTACGCCGGCATGGACCTGAAGAAGCTGTTCTGACCGGGCGGCGATGAACTCGCTGCTGTCGCGACCGGGCGCCAAGCCGCTGGTCTTCCTGCTCGCCATGGCACCAGTTGCGGCCCTCGTGCTGCGCGCTGCCACCGACTCGCTGGGCGCCAACCCCGCCGAGGCCCTCACGCGCGGGACGGGCGACTGGACACTGCGCATGCTGTGCCTGACGCTGGCGATCACCCCGCTGCGGCAGGCCACGGGATGGCACGCGCTGGCCAGGATGCGACGCATGCTGGGCCTGTTCACGTTCTTCTACGGCGTGCTGCACTTCCTCTGCTACGCCTGGCTGGACATGGGCCTGGACTTGGCGGACATCGTCCAGGACATCCCCGGACGCCCGTTCGTCCTGGTGGGGACGACGGCCCTGCTGCTGATGCTGCCGCTGGCGGCGACGTCGACCAACCGCGCCATACGCAGACTGGGCGCACGCCGCTGGCAACTCCTGCACAGTGCCGTGTACGCCGTGGCCCTGCTCGGTGTACTCCACTTCTTCTGGATGCGTGCGGGCAAGAACGACTTCGCCGAGGTGGCTGTCTATGCCCTGGTGGTCGGCGTTCTCCTGGGTTGGCGCTTGTGGCGCCGCGTCGGGTTTCGGCCCTCGTCGGCCTGATCGGACTGGATCTGAACTGCCCAGGAGGCCGTCATCGCGCGCCTGGCTATCGCACGTGATGGCAGACTCGGCTCATGAACCTGCGGCGCGGCCTCTGGCTCCTCACGACAGGCCTGCTGCTCGCGCCGCTGGTCGTCGTGTTGCTGGCGCTCGACGGCGGACCTCGCGTCGAACGAGCGACGGAGGTGACGGCTGGCGACATCGAGCGGGCCATGATGATCCTGCGCGCCCACGACCCCCGGCGACAGCGCGCCGGGGTGATGCGCGTGGTGGTGGCCGAGCAGCGCGACATCAACCTGCTGCTGCAGCACGCCACGGGCCGCTTTCCCGGGCTGGCGGCCGAGGTGTCGCTGGACGCTCGACAAGCCGTCGTGCGCGCCAGCCTGCCGCTGAGCGCCGGACCGCTGGGGCGTTGGTTGAACCTGGAGGCCGCGTTCACTCCGGGCAACGGGCCGCCGGCCATCGACCGCCTGCGCATAGGCCACCTGCCGCTGCCGGCCTGGCTGGCCGAACCCTTGGCGGGCTGGGCCCTGGAGCGCCGCGGCGTGTCGCTCGACCGGAAACTGCTGCACGACGTCGTGCGGCGCACCGAGTTCCGAAGCGGGCGTGTCATCGTCTTCTATTCATGGCGCGAAGACACCCTCGGGCGCATCCTGGCCGCCCTGGTGCCACTGCCTGATCAGGAGAGGCTGCGCGCCTACAGCGATCGCTTGGTCGAAGTGACGAACGACGGCGACCTGAACCTCGTGGTGTCGCTGGACCGGCTGTTGCCGCCGCTGTTCGCGCTGGCGCAGCGGCGAACTGCCGCAGGTGGCGACGCAGCCAGCGAGAACCGGGCCGCCCTGCTCGCACTGGCCTTCTATGCCAACCGGCGCGGACTGCGGGCCATCGTGCCGGCGGCACGCTCCTGGGCACGTCCGCGGCCCTTGATCGTGACGCTCGGCGGACGACCCGACCTGTCGCTGCACTTCCTGATCTCCGCCAGCATCGCCGCGCAGACGGACACGCCGCTGGCCGATGCCGTCGGGGTGTACAAGGAAGTGGTCGACTCGCGACAAGGCAGCGGATTCAGCTTCATCGACCTGGCCGCCGACCGCGCCGGCACGCGCTTCGGTGAACTGGCGATCCGCGAACCTTTGCGCCTGCAGGAACGCCTCGCCAGAGGCGTCCCCGAGTCCGATCTGCTGCCCGACGTGTCGGACCTGCCCGAGCACTTGCCGGCAGGCGAGTTCAAGCAACGCTTCGGCACCGTGGGCAGCCCCGCCTATCAGCGAATGCTGGCGGACATCGACTCCCGCCTGGACCTGGCCCCGGCCTTGCGCTGACAGCCACAGCCGGCAGCCCCCACGGCACCGACGAATGCACTGCATTTCGACACGAATTGACCCCTTCAGGTGTGCCGGCGCTTGCCGACCCCGGCTTGCCAGCCTGCGACAACGGGAGCAAACTGAACTTGCCCCCCCATCACCTACGGAGACACCACCACCGCCCCTACTACGGCACCACCGTGCATTTCGAGAGTTCCCCTTTTCCGTTCTCCCACCCCTCGCGAAGGAGGTCCTGATGAACTTGACGATCAGCGGTCATCACCTTGAAGTCACTCCCGCTCTCAGAGAGTATGTACTCACCAAGCTGGACCGCGTGACGCGGCATTTCGATCAAGTCGTGGACGTCAACGTGTTGCTGACCGTTGAAAATCTGAAGGAGAAGGAGCGAAGGCAGAAGGCCGAGGTCACCTTGCACGTCAAGGGCCGCGACATCTTCGTCGAACAGGCGAACGAAGACCTCTACGCCGCCATCGACCAGTTGATGGACAAGCTGGACCGGCAGGTCGTGCGCCACAAGGATCGCCTGCAGGACCACCACCACGAGTCGCCGAAGCGGCTGGGCATCCCCGCGCTCTGAACACTTCCTTGCCCCGAGGCGCCACGGTTAGGCGCCCGAGCAGCCAGCGGCCCGTCGGGCCGCTTTTCTTTTTCGCGGCTTTGTTGCTGCAATGCCGCAAGAATTGACGCTTGGGCCAACAAGGGAAGTCCGGACCCTCGTGCTGGGACGAGCTCGGTTGCTATGATTCACGGTTCCGTAACAGACTCCAGACGTTCGCCTCGGCGGACGGGTTGCGAGGGAAATGGCCCCATGAATCGTCTCGCCGCCATACTGCCGTCCAGCAACGTGCTGGTCGATGTGGACGCGACCAGCAAGAAGCGCGTCTTCGAGCAGGCGGGCCTGTTGTTCGAGAATCAGCATGCAGTGGCGCGCAGCATCGTCACCGACAATCTGTTCGCCCGCGAACGCCTGGGCTCCACGGGCCTGGGCCACGCCGTAGCGATCCCGCACGGCCGCATCAAGGGCCTGAAGAATCCGCTGGCTGCAGTACTGCGGGTCCAGAATCCGATCCCGTTCGATGCACCCGACGACGAGTCGGTCTCGCTGCTGATCTTCCTGCTGGTGCCCGAGGCCGCCACGCAGCGCCACCTCGAGATCCTGTCAGAGATCGCCGAGATGCTCTCCGACCGCGAACTGCGCGAACGGCTCAAGACCGAGGGCGACGCGCAGGCCGTGCACAAGCTGATCTCCGACTGGGAACCCCTGAAGTCGGTGGCCTGATGCCGCGGCCGCTGCCTCCGGCCCTGCACGGATGAAGCCAACCTCGATCAGTGCCGATGCCTTGTTCGAGGCGCACCGCCAGGCGCTGCGCTGGGAGTGGATCGCGGGTCACGCGCACCCGGAACGCAAGTTCGACGACGACGCCGTGCGCGACGCCCGCTCGGCGGCCGACCTCGTCGGCTACCTCAACTACATCCATCCCTACCGGGTGCAGCTCGTCGGCCGCCGCGAGGTCGCCTATCTGCTGGCCTCCACGCCGGAAGACCTGGAACGCCGCATCGCCCGCATCGTCACGCTGGAGCCGCCGGTGCTCATCGTGGCCGATGGCCAGGTACCCCCCGATCGGCTGGTGGCCATGTGCGACCGGGCTGAGATACCGCTGTTCGTCACTGCCGATTCGGCAGGGCACGTCATCGATGTGGTGCGCGGCTACCTCGGACAGCATTTCGCCGAGCGCACCACGCGGCACGGCGTGTTCATGGACATCCTGGGGCTGGGCGTGCTGCTCACCGGCGAGTCGGGCCTGGGCAAGAGCGAACTGGGGCTGGAACTGATCTCGCGCGGCCACGGCCTGGTGGCCGACGATGCGGTTGACCTCTATCGTGTCTCGCAGACCTCCCTCGAGGGGCGCTGCCCGGACCTGCTGCTCAACCTGCTCGAAGTGCGCGGCATCGGCCTGCTGGACATCAAGGCCATCTTCGGCGAGACCGCGGTGCGGCGAAAGATGCGCCTGAAGCTCATCGTCCACCTGGTGCGCAAGGAAACGATGGAGCGTGACTTCGAACGCCTGCCCTACGAGCCCCTCTACGAGGACATCCTGGGCCTGCAGGTGCGCAAGGTCGTGATCGCCGTGGACGCGGGTCGCAACCTGGCGGTGCTGGTGGAGGCGGCGGTGCGCAACACGGTGCTGCAGCTGCGCGGCATCGATACCTACCAGGAATTCATCGAGCGCCACCAGCGCGCGATGAGCAACGACTGATCAGGCTGCGAACCGCCGGCGGTTACTTGCCTCGGTGCGCGCAGTCGGCCTTGGTGCAATGGGCGTACAGCGCCAACGCATGGTCGTGCAGGTCGAAACCACGCGTCTGCGCGATGGCACGCTGGCGTTGTTCGATCTCGGGATCGTAGAACTCCTCCACCCGGCCGCAGGTCAGGCACACCAGGTGGTCATGGTGCTGCCCCTCGTTCAACTCGAACACCGACTTGCCCGACTCGAAGTTGCTGCGCGTCAGCAGGCCCGCCTGCTCGAACTGCATCAGCACGCGATAGACGGTGGCCAGGCCAATGTCGGAGCCGTCGGTGAGCAAGGCCTTGTAGACGTCCTCGGCCGTCATGTGGCGGCGCTTCGAGCGCTGGAAGATCTCGAGGATCTTGATGCGCGGAAGCGTCGCCTTCAGGCCACTGCTCTTGAGTTCTTCCACGTGCGTCATGAGGTCCACCGTTGAAACAGAGGTTCCCCGGAACCCTGGGGGTGGGGAGCAAGCGGCGCGGTGCCGGATTGTCGACACCACACTGGATAGAATGAGACGATCATAGCCAGCCGCGGCACCCGCCGACGCGCCAAGGCCCCACTGGCCCCTCCGGCCCCACTGCCCGTACCCATGAGTCGCATCCGTCTTGCCCGTCTCCGCGCGACCCTCCCGGTTCTCGTCCTGGCCCTCGGGGTGGCCGGCTGCTCGACGAACAGATCGCCCGACAGCTTTCTCGGCCTGATCACGCCCTACCGCATCGACATCGTGCAGGGCAACGTCGTCACCAGCGAGCAGGCCGCCCAGGTCAAGCCCGGCATGTCGCGCAATCAGGTGCGCGACGTGCTGGGATCTCCCATGGTCACCGACCTGTTCCACGCCGATCGCTGGGACTACATCTTCACCATCCGTCGGCCCGGCACCGAGCCGCAGCGCCGAAGCGTCGTCGTGGTGTTCGACGGCGACGCCGTGAAGACCATCGACGCGCCGGCACTGCCGAGCGAACGAGAGTTCGTCGCGTCCATCGCCACACGCAAGAACGTCAAGGTGCCGGTGCTGGAGCTCACCGAGGCGCAGCGCAAGGCCCTGCCCGTGCCGCCGAGGTCGGAGACACCGGCGGCGACCGCCGAGCCGGTCGGGCCGGTCCGCGCCTACCCACCGCTCGAGCCGTCGTGAGCAGACGCTGCAGTCGGGAAGCCCAGCCATGAGTGCACCCCTGCGCGTGGTGGTGGCCGGCGCCTCCGGCCGCATGGGCCGCATGCTCGTCGAGGCCGTGCTGGGCGACGCGGCCTGCACCCTGCACGCCGCGCTCGATGTCGCGCAGAGCCCGGCACTCGGCCAGGATGCGGCGGCCTTTCTCGGCCGCGTCAGCGGCGTCGCCATCGGCAGCGACCTGAATCGGGCCCTGCAGGGCGCCGACGTGCTGATCGACTTCACGCGCCCCGAGGGCACGCTGGCGCATCTGGCGCTGTGCCGGACGCTGGGGGTGGCGGCCGTCGTCGGCACGACGGGCTTCAACGACGCGCAGAAGGCGCAAGTGGCCGAAGCCGCCCGGGTCATCCCCATCGTGATGGCTCCGAACATGAGCGTGGGAGTCAACGTGATGCTCAGGCTGCTGGACATGGCGGCACGCTCGCTGTCCACCGGCTACGACATCGAGGTCATTGAGGCGCACCACCGCCACAAGGTGGACGCGCCCAGCGGCACCGCGCTGGCGATGGGCCAGACGCTGGCCGCAGCACTCGGCCGCGACCTGAAGGACTGCGCCGTGTATGCCCGCGAGGGCGTGACCGGCGCGCGGGACCCGTCGACCATCGGCTTCGCCACGGTGCGCGGCGGCGACATCATCGGCGACCACACGGTGCTCTTCGCCGGCAGCGGCGAACGCATCGAGGTCACGCACCGCATGAGCAGCCGCGGCAACTATGCCGCGGGCAGCCTGCGTGCCGCCCATTTCCTGCGCGGCAAGCCCGCAGGCCTGTACGGCATGGACGACGTGCTGAACCTGAAGGGCTGAGTCGGTGGAAGGCCTGGCGCACTTCTGGTCGCTGAGTGACGGCATCGGCCGCTCCGTGGTGGTGCTGCTGCTGGCGATGTCGATCAGCGCCTGGGTCGTCATCTTCTGGAAGGGCTGGGTGCTGCGCCGCGTTGCCGCCGATGTCGCGCGCGCCGTGCCGGCCTTCTGGGACGCGTCGGCGCTCGAAGACGCGCGCGTCCGCCTGGCCGCGATGGACCGCGAGAAGGTTCTGCTTCCCCTGCTCGACGCTGCCGTCGCCAGGCCGGCCCGGGGCACGCTGGAGACCACCGGACAGATCGAATCGCAGCTCACGCGGCGGCTGCGCGACGCCCTGCACCGCGGTCTGGCACAACTCCAGTTCGGCCAGGTGCTGCTGGCCTCCATCGGCAGCACGGCGCCCTTCGTGGGCCTGTTCGGCACCGTATGGGGGATCTACCACGCGCTGGTGGGCATCGCCACCTCGGGTTCGCTGAGCCTGGAGAAGGTCTCCGGCCCCATCGGCGAGGCCCTGATCATGACTGCCGCCGGCATCGCCGTGGCGGTGCCGGCGGTGCTGGCCTACAACATCTACGGCAAGTGGATCTCGGCCTGCGAGGCCGAACT
>JALHMT010000063.1 GCA_022843905.1 Rubrivivax sp. | reverse complement strand
CGTGGACGTCGGCGATGCAGCGGAAAGCGGCCGGTCACCTCTGGGCGGCTTCGGTGCCCCAGAGCGAAAAACTCGGGTGCCGGTCAGCGGTCGTTCGTGTGGGGCGGCAAGCGACCCTTTGCCGCCCTCCGTTCCGGGCCAAACCGGTCGTTCCCTCCGGCAGGTTGACCCCACGGGGACTCCACGAGGTCACTACCCCGGACAGTCCAAGGCCCCCCCAAGCGTCGTGCAGTGGCAATCCGGCCACCGCGACGATGAGCCACTTCTGCGAGACGCCAAGCCACCTGGCCTGAGGGGCCGATTCCTAAAGTGACGGACATGCCGCGACGCACCGCGGCCCCACCACTGCAAGAGGTGTCCGTCATGTCCGAAACCGCTACCTGCACCACGACCGCCGCGCTCGACGCCGCGTCGTTCGCTGCATTCATCGCCACCGAACCGGGCCCCGTCGTCGTCGACTTCTGGGCTCCGTGGTGCGGCCCCTGCCGTGCGCTGGCACCCCGGCTCGAGCAACTGGCCCGGCAGTTCGAAGGCCAGGTGCAGGTGCGCAAGCTCAACGTCGACGACGCGCCCGAACTCGCCGCTGCCCACGGCGTCCGTGGCATCCCCACGCTGATCCTCTTCAAGGACGGTCAAGCCCATTCGCGGCTGGTCGGTCTTCACGACGAGACGCAACTCTCGTCGTGGGTGCGCGCTGCGCTCTGAAGTCCCTGTCCCCGCCCCGCTGCACCTGTCGCAGCTTCCAACCCCCTGAAAGGTCTGACCATGTCCCGTCTGTCCATCCCCACCGTCGCCGACGCGCCCGCCGCGTCCCAGCCCCTGCTCGCTGCCGTGCACAAGAAGCTCGGCGTCGTGCCCAACCTGATGAAGCTGCTGGGCCAGTCGCCGGCCGCGCTCGAAGGCTATCTGTCGCTTAGCGGCGCGCTCGACAAGGGCGTGCTGAACGCCAAGCTGCGCGAGTCGCTGGCGCTGTCTGTTGCCGAGTTCAACGGCTGCGACTACTGCCTGGCCGCGCACAGCTACATCGGCAAGAACCTCGTCAAGCTCAGCGACGACGAAATCGCCCAGGCTCGTGACGGCCACGCCACCGACGCACGCACCCAAGCCGCGTTGCGCTTCGCCGGGCAAGTCGCTGCCGAGCGCGGCCGTGTGCAGGACGCCGACATCGCCGCGCTGCGCGCCGCCGGCTTCAGCGACGCCGAGGCGGTCGAGATCGTGCTGCACGTGGCCCTGAACGTGTTGACCAACTACATCAACAACGTCGCCCACACCGACGTCGATTTCCCCCGGGTCAGCTCGTACACGCACGCGTGATGTGGCGTTGACGTCCTTCCCCACCCACCCCAACCACTACGACCCAAGGAGCCCACCATGAACGCCAAGACCCTGCGCGCCAGCCTGCTGGCCGTCACCACCGCCATCGCCCTGGGCAGCGCCATCGTGCCGCTCGCGGCCCACGCCTACGACGAGAACTCCACCGCCGCCATCAATGTCGACGCCAAGGGCATCGGCCTGAAGGGCCATGATCCGGTGGCCTACTTCACCGTCGGTGCGCCCACCGTCGGCAAGGCCGAGTTCAAAGCCTCGCATGCCGGCATCACCTACCTGTTCGCCAGTGCTGCCAACCGTGACGCCTTCAAGGCCGCTCCGGCGAAGTACGCACCCCAGTACGGCGGTTTCTGCGCCATGGGCGTGGCGCTGGAGAAGAAGCTCGACGGCGACCCGAACGCCTGGCACATCGCAGATGACAAGCTCTACCTGAACGTCAACAAGGACGTGCAGAAGAAGTGGCTGCAAGACGTGCCCGGCAACAACAAGAAGGCCGACGAGATCTGGCCGCAGATCAAGGGAAAGACTCCGAAGTCGCTGGCCTGAGCCCGGCCGGGCAGGCGCCCCAGCCTGCCCGCGCCGTCAATCCCGACCTACCGCAACCCATCTCAAGGAGAACCACCATGTCCACCCGCCGCACCGTGTTGAGTGTGATGGCCTTGGCCGCGCTGGCCCAAGGCGCCGCACTGGCCGCCGATAAGCCGGCCAAGCCTGCCATGGAGAAGTGCTATGGCGTCTCGCTGGCCGGCCAGAACGACTGCGCTGCCGGCCCGGGCACCAGTTGCGCCGGCACCTCCAAGGTCGACTACCAGGGCAATGCCTGGAAGAAGGTGCCCGCCGGCACCTGCGTGGCGATCAAGACCCCCAAGGGCAACGGCTCGCTGACGCCCCTGAAGGCCTGAGCCGCCCCGCCACCTACATCGCTGGGTAAAGGCCATGACCCATCTCGCCGCCGGTCTCGGATTCAAGCCGTCGCACCTGCAGCAAGCGCTGGCAGCGCGACAGCCCGGCCTGTGGTTCGAGGTGCACGCCGAGAACTACATGGTCGACGGCGGCCCGCGTCCGCGATTGCTGCAGGCCTTGGGTGCGGTGCACCCGGTATCGCTGCATGGCGTGTCCATGTCTCTGGCCGGCGCCGAACCGCCGGACCCGGCTCACCTGCGCCGCTTTGCGACCCTGGTGAGCCGGGTGCAGCCGGTGCGGGTGTCCGAACACCTGGCGTGGTCGCGCTTGGGCGCGCGCTATGAGCCCGACCTGCTGCCCTTCGTGCGCAACGTGGAGTCGCTGCAGCGTGTGGTCGATCACGTGCAGATCGTGCAGGAGGCGATTGGCCAGCCGCTGGCGGTCGAGAACCCATCGCACTACCTGGCGCTGGCCGGCCACACCTGGGACGAGGTCGACTTCCTATGCGAGTTGGTGCGGCGCAGCGGCTGCCATTTGCTGGTGGATGTCGCCAATGTCCATTTGAGCGCGCACAACCTGGGGTTCGCGGCCGAGGACTGGTTGGACAGCCTGCCAGCCGACGCCGTGGCCGAGGTGCATCTGGCCGGCCACTCGGCCGATCCGCGCCTGGGCGATGCCCTGTGGATCGACTCGCACGACGCGCCTGTGCACGAGGGCACCTGGGCCCTGTACAGGCGGCTGATGGAGCGCATCGGGCCACGGCCGACCCTCATCGAATGGGACGGGCCCTTGCCAGCCTTCGAACGGCTGCTCGCCGAAGCCGACACCGCGCGGCGAATCCTCGGCACCGTGGAGACCGCTTCATGAACGGGCCCACCAACTTCCACGCGCGCTGGCTGGCAGCGATCGAGGCCTGGCGATCGGGCGAACTGCCTGACGAGACGCTGCCCGAAGCCTTCGATCCGGGCTTTGCGGTCTACGCCAACACGGGCTTGCAGGCCTGCATCGCCGCACTCGAGGCGAACTTCCCCAGCGTCGCGCAATGGCTCGGCGAACCCTGGTTCCGCCCGCTGGCGGGCCACTTCGCACGCCTGCACCCGCCCACCGATGTGCGCCTGATCCTGTACGGCGAGACCTTCGCTGAGTTCCTGCGCGAATGCGAACCCGACAGCGACTGGCCCTACCTGCAGCACCTGGCGCAGCTGGACCGGATGTGGACGCAGGCGCACGTGGCGGCCGACGCCGTGCCGCTGGACTTCGCACGCTGGGCTGCGCAAGACCCCGGCCGCCTGGCGGCGGCGCCGCTGCAACTGGCCCCGTCCACCCACTGGCACGGCGACACCGCGCTGCCGGTCTGGGACCTGTGGACGACCGCGCGCGCCGCCGACATCGAACGATTCACCTTGCCCTGGCGCGGCCAGGCGGTGCTGATCACACGCCCCGACGACGAGGTGCTGTGCTGCAAGGTCGACGCCGCCGGCTGCGCCTTCCTGCAAGCCTGCGCGCAAGGCCTACCGCTGGCCGATGCGGCCGAGGCCGCGCTGCAGGCGGCGCCCGAAGCCGACCTGCAGGTCTTGCTGTCCACGCTGTTCGCGCAAGGCGCCTTTGCCGAGCACGAGCCTCCACCTTTCTCAATGGATTGATGACATGAACGCTACGTCTCTGAACTCCGTCCCTGCCCGCTCGGCCCATCGCGTGTTGGCGCTGCGCGAGAGCGTCAGCGCCTGGATCAGCCACGATCTGCTGGCACTCGGCGCGCGAGCTGCAATGGCTGGCGTGTTCTTGCTGTCGGGCCGCACCAAGGTAGAAGGCCTGCTCAGCGTCACCGACACCGCGGTGTCGCTGTTCGAAGACGAGTACCGCCTGCCGCTGCTGCCGCCCGACGTGGCCGCCCACCTGGCGGTCTACGCCGAGCACGCCTTCCCGATCATGCTGGTGCTGGGGCTGGGCACCCGCTTGTCGGCCGCCGCGCTGCTGGGCATGACGCTCGTGATCCAGCTCTTCGTCTACCCGGCGGCCTGGCCCACCCACCTGAGCTGGGCGACCTTGCTGCTGTACCTGGTCGGACGCGGTGGCGGGCGCTGGACGCTCGACCACCTGCTCGCGGCCCGGTGGGCGCCGCCGCGCATCTGATGCGGCACGCGTCATTGCCGGCCCGGAAACAGTCTCTTGTGCGCGTCAGCGCTTCACCCATCGGCCGGCAGCCTCGAAGATGACGCCATGGATGATCGCCTGGCCCCCCTGCTGCAACGCTTCGAACTCAGGTCGCGCGTGTTCTACGCCGGCAACCTGTGCAGTCTGGTCAACTTCGACGCCGTCGAAGGTGTCGGCCACCTGCATCTGCTCAAGGCCGGCCGGCTGCAACTGACCGCGCCCGACGGCCGGGTGCAGTCGTTCAGTGAGCCGAGCCTGATCTTCTTCCCGCGCGCCAGCCAGCACCGGCTCGGCGCAGACGAGGCCGACGGCGCCGACCTCGTCTGCGCCTCGGTGGAGTTCGGTGCCTCGTTCGGCAACCCGCTGGTGCACGGCCTGCCGCCGCTGCTGGTGCTGCCGCTGCGCGAGGCCCCGGCCATGGGCGGCGTGCTGGACGCGCTATTCACCGAGGCCTTCGACGAGCGCAGCGGTCGCGACGCGGCGCTGAACCGGCTCAGCGAAGTCGTTCTGGTCTACCTGCTGCGCCATGCCATCGAGCACGGGCTGCTGCGCTCAGGCGTGGTGGCGGGCCTGGGGGACGATCGTCTGGCCAAAGCGCTCAACGCCATGCATGCCGCGCCGGAGCGGCCGTGGACGCTGCAGGGGCTGGCGGACCTGGCTGGCATGTCGCGCGCACGCTTTGCGGCGCACTTCGGCGAGGTCGTCGGTGAACCCGCCATCGAGTACCTGGCCGGCTGGCGCCTGAGCGTCGCGCAAGGGCTGCTGACGCAAGGCCGGCAGGTCAAGAGCATTGCCGACGAGGTGGGCTACGGCAGCCCCAATGCGCTGACACGGGCCTTCACCCAGCGGCTCGGGCAGACGCCGACCGAGTGGTTGGCGCAGATCAGCGGCCGTGTCCCGGCGTGAGGGCCGGCGCGCCGGTTGCGCTGGATCGTGTGCCACCGTGCCGGGCCGCGGCTTCGGGGCACCACACAATCAGGCGATCGCCTGCAGCCCCCGAACGACCGCTGGCCGCGCCGCGATGCGTTCGACCCAGGCTTGCAGCGCCGGGTAGTCCTTGAGTTGCACGCCAGCGTACTGTGGCGCCCGCAACCAGCCGAAGTTCATGACGTCGGCCATCGAGTAGCTCTGGCCCGCCAGCCACGGTGTGCTCTGCAGGCGCGCTTCGAGCACCGCGGTCAGGCGATTGGCTTCCGCCTGGTACCGGTCGATGGCCAGCGGCACCTGTTCGCTGTGGCGTCCGAACCAGCCCGCCTGCCCGAACATTGGCCCGATACCGCCGACCTGGAAGAAGGTGTACTCCAGCGCGCGGATGCGCTCGATCGGGTCGCCCGGCATCAGCCCCGGGAACTTCTCGGCCAGGTACCAGAGGATGGCCCCTGACTCGAACACACTCAAAGGCGCGCCGCCCGGGCCGTCGAGGTCGACGATGGCCGGGATGCGACCGTTCGGGTTCAGGCGCAGGAACTCCGGGCCCTTCTGCTCGTTGGCACCGAGGTTGACGCGGTGCACGCGGTAGGGAACGCCGAGTTCTTCCAGTGCGATGGGAACCTTCACGCCGTTGGGCGTGTTGGCGGTGTAGACGTCGATCATGGATGTGCTTTCAGCAAGCTGTGTTTCACGCGCCGGGGCCGCAGTCCAGACAGCGCTCCACCGGCACCGGGCCCATGCGCAGCGCGCGCTGAAGCTGGCGCAGCGCGGTGCGCAGGCCTTCTTCGACTACCGGGTGGTAGAACGGGCTGTCGAGCATCTGCTGCACGGTGTCGCCGCGTTGCACCGACCAGGCCAGCAGATGGCCGATGTGCTCGGCCGCCGGGCCCAGCATTTCGGCGCCCAGGAAGCGGCCGGTGCCCGCCTCGCCATAGACGTGCAGTGCGCCCTGGTTGCGGCCCATCACGCGGCTGCGCCCTTGGTCGTCGAACGAGACACGGCCGGTCTCGAAGGCGATGCCGCTTGCGTACAGCTCGGCGTGGCTGGCGCCGGCCAGTGCGATCTGGGGCTCGCTGAACACCACCGCCAGCGACGCGCGGCGAGGCCGCATGCGCACGTCGGGGAAGCGGCCGGCGTTGTCTCCGGCGATGCGTCCTTCGTCAGCCGCTTCGTGCAGCAGCGGGCGGTCCTCGTTCACATCGCCCGCAATGAACACCGGATGGTCAGCCACCTGGGCGCTGCGGCGGTCGTGCACCGGCATGCCGTCCGCGTCCAGGGGCAGCGTGGTGTGTTCCAGGCCGAGTTGGTCGACATTCGGCCGGCGCCCCGTGGCGGCCAGCAGCCAGTCGAATCGCTCCTCGTGCACGCTGCCATCGCGGCCCGTGGCGCGAACGACCACGCCCTCACCATCGCGGCGCGGCTCAATCTGTGCGAGGTCGGTGCTCATCGGCAGTTCCGCGGCGAACACCTGTCCTGCCAACGCCTGCAGCGCCGGATCGGTCAACGGCCCGACACGCTCGGTGCGGCCGTACAGGCGCACCCGCACGCCCAGCCGGTGCAGCGCCTGTGTCAGTTCCAGGCCGATGACACCCGCGCCCACCACCGCGACCGAACGTGGCAGGTCGGTCCAGTCGAAGACATCGTCGTTGACGATCAGCCGGTCACCCAGCGCAGCCCGCCAGGCCGTGGGCACATTGGGCCGCGAGCCGGTGGCAATGACGATGCGCTGCGCGCGCACCTGCGTCTTGCCAACCTGCAGGGTGTGGTCGTCGACGAAGCGAGCATGGCCCATGAGTCGGTGCTCAGCAGGCCAGCGTTGTACGGCGTCAACGACGAAGCCGACGAAGCGGTCGCGTTCGCTGCGCACGCGCGCCATCACGGCACGGCCGTCGATGGCCGCGGGCCCGGCCATGACGCCGAAGCGCGCGGCACCGGCCACCGCGTGCGCCGCTTCTGCCGCCGCGATCAGCAGCTTGCTGGGCATGCAGCCGACCCGCGCGCAGGTGGTGCCGTACACACTGCTCTCGATCACCAGCACACGCGGCGTGTGCGCCAGCGCTGCGCGGTACGCCGACATGCCGGCGGTGCCGGCGCCGATGATGGCGACGTCGGTCTCGACAACAGGGTTCTGGTTCATGGTCTCTGCCCCCGCATTCAGAGGCCCAGCTCGCTCAAGCCCGGGTGGTCATCGGGCCGGCGACCCTGTAGCCAGTGGAACTTGCGGTCCTGGGCGGCAATGGGCTTGTCGTTGATGCTGGCGAACCTCCGGTGCATGTAGCCGAGGTCATCGAATTCCCAGTTCTCGTTGCCGTACGAGCGGAACCAGTTGCCAGCGTCGTCGCGCCATTCGTAGGCAAAGCGCACGGCGATGCGGTGGCTCTCAAACGCCCAAAGTTCCTTGATAAGCCGGTAGTCCAGCTCGCGCGCCCACTTGCGCTCAAGGAAGGCCTGCACCTGCGCGCGGCCTTGCGGAAACTCGGCGCGGTTGCGCCACACCGTGTCCACCGTGTAAGCCAGCGCCACGCGCTGCGGGTCACGCGTGTTCCAGGCGTCCTCGGCAAGGCGAACCTTCTGCGCCGCGGTCTCGCGTGTAAACGGGGGCAGCGGCGGGCGTGGCGGATTCGTGGCGGTCATGGCGGGTTCCTGTCGGTTCATCGAGGGGTTGGTGGCGCGGCATGTCCATCAACGTCCGCATCACGTCGCGGCCCAACCAGGCAGCCTCGTAACCCAGGTCGTTGGGAACTTCACCGAAGTAGGGTGCGGGCAACATGGTCAAGGCTCCGGGCTCAGGTCGGGTTGATAGACGGACTTTGCGTGATGGCGGCTGCGCAGAGAATCCCTGTGCCAGCCAAGACAGCCTTTCTGAATCGGAAACAACATGGACCGCCTGCAAGCCATGACCACATTCGTCGCCGTCGTCGAAAGCGGCGGCTTTGCCAGCGCGGCGCGCAAGCTCAACCTGTCGCCCCCGGTGGTCACGCGGGCGGTGGCTGAACTGGAAGAACGCCTGGGTCTGCGCCTGCTCACCCGCACCACGCGCGTGGTGCGGGTCACGGACGCCGGCGCCCGGTTCGCCGAGGACTGCCGCCGCATCCTGGCCGACATCGAAGAGGCCGAGACGGTCGCGACTGGCACGCACGCAGCCCCGCGAGGCACCCTCACTCTCACGGCGCCGGTGCTGTTCGGCCATCTCTACGTCACGCCGATCCTGGTGCGCTACCTTCAGCAGTATCCCGAGGTTGACGCGCAGTGCCTGTTCCTGGACCGCGTGGTCAACGTCGTCGAGGAGGGCATCGACGTGGCGGTGCGTATCGGCGAGCTACCCGATTCGTCGCTGCAGGCCGTTCGTGTCGGGCGCGTTCGTCGTGTGCTGGTGGCCGCACCGTCCTATCTGAAGTCGCAGGGCGTGCCACTGCGCCCGGAAGACCTGGCGCAGCACACCGTTGTTTCGGCCTCGGGCGTTACCCCAGTGTCGGAGTGGCGCTTCAACGATGCAGGCAAGCCCCTGTTGCAGCGCATGCAGCCACGTATGCGCACCACGACGAACGACTCGGCCATCGCCGCTGCGGTGGCGGGGCTGGGGGTCACGCGGCTGCTGAGCTACCAAGTGGCGGCGTATGTGCGCAGTGGCGCGCTGCAGGTCCTGATGGAGGACTTCGAATCGGCACCGCTGCCCGTGCACGTGGTGCATCACGAGGGGCGACGCGCGACGCAGAAGGTGCGCGCCTTCATCGACCTGGCGGTGGATACGCTGCGTACCGATCCAGCGTTGAACTGAAGGCAAACGGCAGCGCGTCCGGCGTGGCCGCAGGATCCGTCCACACGTCACAGGCCGACCGGACCCACCGTCGATCGATCAGCCGCTGCCCACCTATTCAGGCTGGCTTGGCATCGGCGGTCGGGCTGTTGGCTCGCAACGCGGACACCACACTGGCAGGCGCACCAGCGCCGGTAGAAAGAGCAGGCGAGTTGGCCATCCGGGCGCTTGCCCCGTCGTCCACGGCCGATTGACCTTCCCCGCACTCAAAGGTCCAGTGCGATGCGCTCGCCACCGCCAGCGGCGGGCACCGCGCAGCACAGCAGCACTTCTCCTTCCGCCGGTCGCCATGCCGTGGGTTCGGCGTAGGTGACGCGCCCGGCCGTCATGCGCGTGGCGCACGACCCGCAGTGTCCGGCGCGGCACGAGAAGGGTGGGTTCAAGCCCTTTCCCTCAGCGAACTCCAACAACGTGCCGCGTTCGGGCGTCCACTCGGCGGCGTCGCCGCTGCGCAGGAAGGTCACCGTTGCCTGCTTCGCCGCCGGCACCGGCGGCGTGGCTGCGGCCGTGGCGCCGTCGGGGCTACGCTTCAGCGACGACGGCCCGAAGGCCTCGGCCTGAATGCGGGCGTCGCGCACGCCAAGATCGCGCAGGCCGTCGTACAGCGCTTGCATGAAACCGGGCGGGCCGCAGAGGAAGAACTCGTGGTCGTCGAAGGGCAGCAGGGTCTTCAGCAGGTCCAGCGTCAGGGGGCCCTTGAGTGCGGCTTCCGGTGCGCCTCCGCTCTCGTCGAGCACCACGTGCAGCTTCATCGCTCCCTTGGCTCGCAGCACCAGCGACTGCAATTCGTCGCCGAAGGCACGCAGATCCTGGCTGCGCGCCACCTGGACGACATACAGCGGCCGTGTGCGACGGTGGCGGAATCCTTCGGTCACCACATGCCGCGCGAAGGCCACCATCGGCGTGATGCCCACGCCGGCGCCTATCAGCACCGCCGGCCTGCGCAGCGTCGCGTCGATCGTGAACTGGCCGCGTGGGCCCAGCGCCTCGATTGCGTCGCCTTCGTGAACGTGGTCATGCATGTGGCCGGAGGCCACGCCCTCGCGCTTGATGCTCAGGCGCAGGCCGTCGTCGCTGGGCGCCTGCGAGATCGTGTAAGTGCGATACAGCGTCTCGCCTGTGTTCGTCTTCAGGCGGATCGGCAGGTGCTGCCCGGCCTGGAAGGGCGGCACGGCATGGCCGTCTGCCGGCGCGAGGTGGAAGGAGCGGATGACGCGGCTCTCGTCGACGATGCGTGTGACCTGGTAGGGCCGCCAGGTCTGCGCCAGGCGCAGGGCCTCGCGGCGCGCCTCGGCCTCGGCCCAGGTGCCTGTGAGGGTGGCGTTGGGCGAGAAGTCGCGGAAGGCCCAGCGCAGCGGCAGCGCCTCGCGCAGACGCCAGCCTGATTCCACGCGGAATCGCCAAGCGCGTTCTGCGCCGTCGAACGCCTTGAGGTCCTCGCCACCCCATACCACCTCTGCAGTACCGCTCAGCGTCAACAGGTCGCCGGTCTCGAAGTCGATGAACAGCACACCGGCACGCGGATTGAGCTGCAGGTTGCCCAGGGTCATGAAGAAGAAGTTGCCAGTGAAGTCGGGCACGAGGAAGGTGCGGTCGTCCTCGATCTTCACGAAGCCGGGCCGACCGCCGCGATGCGAGACGTCGGCACCGCGGCCTGTGGCCACGTCGGCGCCATCGGCGGCAGCGGGCGCCTGGGTGGCGATGAACAAAGTGTCCGAGCGCTGAATGAGCGCCCGCGCATCGGCGTCCAGCGCTCTGAGGGCCTCGGTACCGCGCGGCTTTAGATCGGCAGCGTCGCGCACCCACTTGAACTCTCTGCCCTGGATGTACTGCGGGCAGTTGCCCACCGACTGGTCGACCTCGATGCTGAAGCCGCCCGCGTCCAGGGCCACGACATGGCCGTTGACCCGGTTGCGCCGGCGGGTGTGCAGCTCGATGCCCAGGAAGCCCAGCTGCGCGCCCGGGGCCAGGCCTTCGGCCAGCGGGTCGCCGGGAATCGGACGCACGCGGAAGTCCAGCCGCTTGGCGCCTGGGGCCTGCACGAAGCCGGGCTGACCCGCCAGCACCGAAGCCCACGGCCGGCCGGCCGCATCCACGGAGCCGACCAGCATGAAGGGCAGCTGCTCAAAGAAGCGCTGGTGCTGTTCGGGCATCACCGTGCGGATGACACGCTGCCCCAGGCCGACCATGCGTTCGCGGATGCCCAGCCGTTCGTGCACGGCTTGTTCGCCGGCATGGAAGGGGTTGTCGTGGCGTGCGATGGGGGTGTCCATGGTCGGCTCCCGGGGCGGCGCGACTCGTGACGATCAGGCCGCCAGGCCGACCGGTGTCTTCTGGAACGGCACGAAGCCGGGCAACGCCTCCACGCGGGCCAGCCAGGCGCGTACGCTTGCATAGGCCGCGAGGTCGACATTGCCCTCCGGCGCTGCCGAGATGTAGCTGTAGCCGGCGATGTCGGCCAGCGTGGCGCCGTGGCCAACGAGGAAGGGGCGCGTGGCCAGTTGCGCGTCCATCACCTTGAGCAGGGCATGCGCGCGGTCGATGACCTCTTGCGCATCGCGCTTGGCGCCGAACACTGTGATCAGGCGCGCCGCTGCTGGGCCAAAGGCGATCTGTCCGGCAGCGACCGACAACCACGCCTGCACGTCGGCCTGCCCCTTGGGGTCACGCGGCAGCCAGCGGCGGTCGGCGTCGTACTTGTTGGCGAGGTAGATCAGGATGGCATTGGAGTCGAACAGCGTGGTGCCGTCGTCGTCGAGCGCCGGCACCTGGCCGAAGGGGTTGAGCTTGAGGAACTCGGCCGACTTGTGCGCGCCGTTCTTCAGATCAACCTGCACCACTTCGTGCGGCAGCCCCATCAGGGACAGCGCCAGTTGAACGCGGTGCGAGTGGCCGGACAGCGAAAAGCCGTGGAGGGTGATGGACATGCGATTTTCCTTGGGGACATAGATGGTTCGCGGGCAACAGGGAGCCTTCGTCCCCACGCGAACGATGCAGGGACGGGGCAGGCAGACGAGGGAGCCCTCGGTCGCGCAGCGCGACGACAGGCGGTGGGCGTTCAGCCGGATGCGGGCGGGTCGGCGGCTCGTTGCGCAAGTCGTGCCTCCAGCTCAGCGATGCGCGCATCGCGCTGGTCAAGCGCGCGCTGCACGTCTTCGGCGTCGATGCGCACGGGGATGTGTTGCGGGCAGTTCCAGTCGAAGCCCTCGACTCGGATGACCATGGCGCGCTGCGGCCGTGCGCGGTAGGTCGAGTCAACGAGGGTCTGGGCCAGTTCGTCAGACAGTGCCATCTCCCGTACTGCCAGCCGGCCTAGCACCTTCAGCCGAACCCGCTGCGCGTAGTCGATCAGGATCAGTGCGACGCGGTCGTTGCCCGCCAGGTTCCCCACGCTGATCAGCTGGCGGTTGCCAGCGTAGTCGGCAAAGGCGAGGGTCTTGTCGTCCAGCACCTTCAGGAAGCCGAGCGGGCCCCCGCGATGCTGCAGGTACGGCCATCCGGTCTCGGACACCGTGGCCATGCAGAAGCTGCGCTGCGCGGCGATGAACTCGGTCTCGGCTTCTCCCAGGCGATCGTTGAATACCTCGGCGCCATCTTCGAAGTTCAGCGCATAGCCCGCACGGCTACCTTCGCGTTGCTGCGCAGCCTTGACCGAAGGCGTGAAGGCGATGTCTGCGAAGGCGTGGGACATGGTCGGCTCCTTGGATCTGCGCTGCCAATGGAGCAGCGCATGACCGTGACTGTGGCCGCACATGGCCCGCAGCGGAATGCCCGCGCACGCCAAGTCAGTGTTTCGCGTTCGGTAAGAGTGTGGTGACCTGGTCCCCGACCGTGCTGCGCAGGTCGCGGTCCATTTGCCCTGCGCGAGTGTCGGGTTTCGGTTGGCAGGTCGAATGACGGCTTATGGCCGACCTGAGACAGCCGGCTCGCCGGATTGCTTGCCCCAAACCAGCCGCTCAGATCTGATCTTGAACGTCAGCAAAGTGGCGTCGATTTCGCCCACTTGGGCACCCGCCACCGGAGAGCGTTTATCTGCCGCCGAACCTGCGTTGACCGATCGCGCTGAGGTCGACGCGGCAGATAAGCGTCGATGGACCGAACCGCCGCTCGTGCGATGGCGTGCGGGGATATTGGGCAATGTAAGTTTCAGGCGCCGCTGGCGTGTCCGATGCGAGGGGTCGGCACAGCGATGCGTCTCGCTGCACGAGGGCTGGCCGGCGCGTGGTCGTGCCAGGTGGGCCATCGATGTTTTGCGCAGTGCGCGCCGACAGCGTGCTCGCAGGGCCGGGCGCGATCAGCTCCACCGTTGGGCCTGCGACAACGGACAAGGCGACGGACGGTGATGTCGCCAACGAGGCTCACGGTGGTCCTCTGCATGCCGCCGTCGGCGGCGTCGAGCCGGCGCGCAGCGGCGGCAACAACTGCACCGTGCGCCAGTGCCCCAGGCGGCAGTGCGGGCAGCACGAGACCTCGATGCCGGTGGTGCGCTGCAGGAACTGCGCCGCATCCTCGCAGGCTTGGGGCTGGATCGCCGGCATGCCCAGCGCCGTACGCGCCAGGGCCATCCGGTCGTGCTTGAGCGCGGCGCTGAGCAGCCCATAGTGCCGGATGCGCTTGAAGCCCGGCGGCAGCACATGCTGCAGGAAGCGTTCGATGAACGTCGGCCCGTCGATGAAGACTGTTCGCTTGCCGCCCTGATCGTCGGCGCGAACGCGCAGCCGCACGCCCTGGGCGTCGATGCCGACGATGCGCTCGTTGGACACGGCCACGCGGTGCGTGTAGCGCGAGAGGTAGTCGAGCACCACCTCCGGGCCAGCCAGCGGCGTCTTGGCATAGACCACCCAGCCGTGACGCAGGAGTTGCTTCAGCCGTTGCCGGCGTGCCACCTCGGTGGCGGCCGGATCCCGGGGCAACTCGCCGGCCTTGATCGCCTGGCGCAGCGCGTCGAGGAACTTGCCCCTGTACACCTTCGAGAGTGCACGCACCGGGAACAGGAACGTCGGGCTGCGCTTGGGAGCGCACCAGTCTCCGGCCTCGTCCAGTCCGCCGCAGGCCATCAGCGCATGCACGTGGATGTGGCGGCGCAGGTCCTGCGTCCAGGTGTGCAGCACCAGGGTGAAGGCCCCGGTGGCGCCCAGCCAGCGTGTGTTGGCGGCGAACTCGCTCAGCGTGGCCGCCACGCACTGCATCAGCGTGCGGTACACCCAGCAGTCATGGCACCGGGCCAGGCCGTTGAGGGCGTGCGGCAGCGTGAACACCAGGTGGCAATACGGCACCGGCAGCAATTCCGCCAGCCGGGCCTGGCGCCAGGCATCGCGGGCGTGGTGCTGGCACCGCGGGCAATGCCGGTTGCGGCATGAGCGGAACAGCCGCTGCTCGTGCCCGCAGCGGTCGCAGCGCTGCAGTTGCCCGCCCAGCGCGGGCGTGCGGCAGGCGACGATGGCCCGCCAGGCACGCGCCTGCGGCGTGCTCAGCGAGTGATCGCGCAGATAGGCCGGTCCGAAGCGGCGCAGCACTTCGGCCAGGGTGGCGCCCATCGCCGGTGCGGCAGGAACAGCAGCTTCAGTGCAGCGGGGACGGTCGTGGCGGCGACGAGGGGAGCGTCTTCGGCGGGCCCTTGACGTCCACCTTGGGCAGATTGGCCAGCAGCGCCAGCGCACGGTCGCCGGCGCTGTGACCGGGGCGGGCCATGCGCAGGTAGCGGCTGGTGGTGCTGAGCTTGGCGTGGCCCAGCAACTGGCTGATGCTGTTCAGGTCGACGCCGGCTTCGAGCAGGTGGGTGGCGAAGCAGTGTCGCAGCGTGTGGATGCCGCCGACCTTGTCGATGCCCGCAGCATTGCGCGCGACGTAGAAGTAACGTCCGGCGCTACGGGTGTCCAGCGCCTTGGACGGGTCCAGCCGCGCGGGGAACAACCAATCCTCGGGCTGGGCATGGCGTCGGCACCGCCGCCAGTACAGCCGCAACTGCTCGAGCAGCTCGGGCGTCAGCAGGCTGTAGCGATCGTGCCCACCCTTGCCCGCGACGACGCGAATGCACATGCGATCGGGCGATGAGTCGATGTCGCAGCCGCGCAAGTTGCACAGCTCGCTCACGCGCATCCCGGTGGCGTAGGCGGTCATCAACAGGGTGCGCGCCTTGATGGACATCGGTGCGGCGAGCACGGCGGCCACCTCGGCGCGGGACAACACCTCGGGCAGGCGCTGCGGCGTCAGCGCCATGGGAATGCGCGAGCGCCGATCGGCTTGGCCCAGCACCTCGCAGATCAGGAAGCGCGTGGCGCAGGAGACCTGGTTGACGCTGGTTCGAGCCAGTTGCCGATCACGCACGAGGTGCAGCAGGTACGCCTGCACCTCCTGGTCGGTGATCAGTTCGGGGCTACGGTGGTAGTGGCGGGCCATCTGCGAGACGGCCCTGAGGTAAGACACCTGGGTGCGCGGCCGAAAGCCGCGCAAGACCATTGCATCGATCATGCGTTGACGCAGCGTTGTCATCGTCGTCTCCGGGATCCGGGGAACAGTCCCCAGAAGCCAAGCTACGACTCGCTACCCCGCCGCATCCACGAGATTCGATCAGCCGCGCACAACCACCGCGTCAGCGGTTTGGTCCAACGGCCAGTAGCAGTCGGTTGTCGACGTCCCAGATTGCGGACCTTCAAAGCTCAGCGGGCGATGAATGTGGATGCCGACGTTGCCTTGTCTCCGCCTGACCCGGAACTTCCGACCACTTCGACCCGGATCGGTACTGCAACGAGGCCCGCGTACCTTTGCGCCTGCGTTGCATCCATGCGCAATGAGACCACTGAGGTGGACGTGCCGGCCGGCTCCACATCCACCGCGGCAGACTGCTCCGCGCGCAGGCTGGTGCCGTCGGTGCCTTCGACGAAGGCTTGAACTTCCAGCCGCCGAGGCACTAGGCTGGCATTCATCACCCGAAGCCGGTAGACGTTCTCGATGCCTCCATCGGGCAACTGCCTCGACATCACACTTCGGTCGCGGATCACATTGAGACGAAGTTCCGGCCGGGCAAGGAAGGCGACGATCACTCCCAGGCCCACCAGCGCCAGGCCCGCTCCGTACGCTAGCACGCGACCCCGGCGGTGCACTGGGCGCTCGCCAGCGCTCGACAGGGCCTGAAATCTGATGAGCCCACGTGGCGCCTTCATCTTGTCCATGATCCCATTGCAAGCGTCGATGCACAGTCCACAACTGATGCACTCCGCCTGCAAGCCTTTCCGGATGTCGATCCCGACCGGGCAGACCTGAACACACAGGGTGCAGTCAACGCAATCGCCTTGCCCGATGGAACGCGCATCCGATCCTCGGGTACGCGAGCCGCGCGGCTCCCCGCGTGCGATGTCGTAGGTGATGACGCGCGAGGCCGTATCGAGCATTGAGCCCTGGAAGCGGCCGTACGGGCAGGCGTGCTGGCAGATCTTTTCCTTCAACACGCCAGCGTGGAGGTAGGTAGCCGCTGCATAGAAGAAGGTCCAGAAGCCCTCCCAGGGGCCGAAGGTGAATGCCGGGACCGCGGCGGCGAGCGCACGAACCGGCGCAAACCAGCCCACCAGGGAAAAGCCGGTCAACAAGGCAATGCCAACCCACGCGAGATGCTTGGTGCCGCGGCGCAGGAACTTCTCCGTGGACCATGGCGCGTCGTCAAGGCGCATGCGGGCGAGCCGGTCACCTTCAGTTCGGTGTTCAACCCAGGAGAAGATCTCGGTGTAGACCGTCTGTGGGCAGGCAAAGCCGCACCACACTCGACCGTACAGAGCGGTCGCCGCGAAGAGAAGCAGCGCGCTGAACACCAGCACGCCGGTGAGAAGCACCAGATCCTGTGGAAAGAGAACGGTGCCAAAGATGTAGAAGCGCCGGCCCTCGAGGTCGAAGAGCACGGCCTGTCGCCCGTGCCAGTTCAACCAGGGCATGCCGTAGAACAGCAGCTGAGTGGCCCACACCATCGCCCAACGCCAACGTGCGAACACTCCACTCACGGCCCGAGGCTGAATATTGCGACTCGCTTCGATTCCGGCCAGTCCGGCCGCAGGAACGATGGGGATGACGGAGTAGGTGCGCGACATGTCGAAACCGATCTCATGCCGGCCCGCGCCGGCGATACCCTGATCGTGGACAAACGCAGACTGATCGCCAAGGCTCAGCGAAACATCATTTCGTGCGTATCAGATTGCCCGCCAAGGTGACTGGTCACCCCGCATTCGGCCCCGACTGGACCGGTCCGCACCCGGCCCGCGGCCCGACAATCACCTGCCCACCAACCGGCGATCTCGATGGCGCCGCGCCCATGCCCCCCACGACCACCGCTTTGTCGCCAAACTCCGCTCACGCTCAGGCGTCCCACGACAACCTGAAGGGGATTGGCTGGATGGTGGCGGCGATGGTCGCGTTCGCGCTCGAAGACGCATTCGTGAAGGCGGCCGCCCGGCACCTACCGATCGGAGAGGTGCTGGTGCTCTTTGGTCTGGGCGGGATGCTGGCGTTCGCGGCGTTTCCGAACCGTGGAGGCGCGCCCTTGGTCCATCGGGCAGCGGTCTCGGCGCCGATGCTGGTGCGCGCCGCGTTCGAATTCGTGGGGCGGCTCTTCTACGTGCTGGCGGTTGCGCTGACACCGTTGTCCTCGGCCACAGCCATCTTGCAGGCCACGCCGGTGTTGGTGGTGCTCGGCGCGAGCGTCTACTTTCGGGAACGGGTGGGCTGGCGCCGCTGGACCGCGGTGGTGGTCGGCTTGCTCGGCGTGCTGGTGGTGCTCCGCCCCGCTGCCTCGGACTTCTCCGTGCTGTCCCTGCTGACGCTCATCGGCATGGTCGGATTCGCCGGCCGCGACCTCGCAAGCCGTGCCGTCCCGAAGGTTCTCGGCACGAGGCATCTGGGCTTCTACGGATTTCTCACCGTGGTCCTTGCTGGTGCGCTGTATGGCGCGTGGGACGGGAGAGCATTCGTGCAACCCGCTGCAGGGCCTGCTGCAGCGCTGGCCGGTGCAGTGGCGATAGGTGCACTGGCCTATGCCTGCCTGATGAAGGCCATGCGCACCGGCGATGTATCGACTGTCACGCCCTTCCGCTACACCCGGCTGCTCTTCGGCGTTGCGCTCGGTGTCGCCGTGTTCGACGAACGCATCGATGGTCCGATGCTTGCCGGCTGCGCCATCATCGTCGGTGCCGGTCTGGCGATCGCCTGGGATGGCCGACGCCGTCGTGTCTGAAGCGCCTCAGGCTGTTCGTGGCTAAGCCATGGAAGCGGCCATTTCGCCCAACTGACGCACAGCGCCATCGATGCGTGGGTCGCCCGGGTGCCCCACGTTCAGCCGCAGGTGATGGGTGAAGCGTCGATCGGCTGAGAACAGAACGCCGGGCGCGGAACTGATGCCAGCAGCCATGGCGCGGTGGTGCAACACCAGCGCGTCGACCGTTGGGGGAAGTTCGAGCCAAAGGAAGTAACCGCCGCGCGGTTGCGTCACGCGGGTGCTGGCTGGAAAGTGCCGCAACACCAGTCGCCGGACCCGTTGCTGCTCGTCCGCCAGCAAGGCGCGCAGTTGACGCAAGTGGCGGTCGTAGGCCCCTTGGCCGAGATAGTCCGCGATTGCAAGCTGTGGTGGCAAGGACGTCGCCAGCGAACTCATCATCTTCAAGCGTTGCACATCACGCGCGAAGCGGCCGGCCGCCGCCCAGCCGACCCGGTAGCCCGGCGACAGGCACTTGGAAAAGGACGAGCAGTGCAGGACACCACCGGTCGTATCGAAGGCCTTCGCCGGCGGCGGCCGCCGGAGGTCGGCGTACAACTCACCGTACACATCGTCTTCGATCAAGGGCACATCGTGGCGGGCCAGCAGGTCCACCAGCGCGCGCTTGCGGGCGACCGGCATCAGCGCGCCCAGCGGATTCTGGAAGGTCGGCATCAACCAGCAGGCTGCCACCCGCTCTCGCGCGAGGACCGCGGCAAGCGCGTCGAGGTCGACTCCCTCGGCAGGGTCCGTGGCGATTTCTACAGCGCGGAGCTTCAGTCGTTCGAGCACCTGCAGCGCTGCGTAGAACGTGGGCGACTCGATGGCGACCACTTCGCCTGGCTGGGTGACCGCCTGCAGGCAGAGATTAAGGGCCTCCAGTGCGCCGTTGGTGACCACCAGTTCGTCTGAGGCGAGCGGCACCCCCTGCAACGCATAGCGCTTGCGCAGGGCCTGTCGCAGTGTCTCGTCGCCGGCTGTCAGCGCGCTCGTGACCTGCTCCGGCTTCAGCCGTCGCATCGCGCGGGCGCCGCTTCGTGCCAGCGCGTCGACCGGGAAGAGACTTCCCCTTGGAAACGCAGAGCCGAGCGGCACCACCGTCGGATCGCGAGTCGACTCGAGCAGATCGAATGCAAGTGCACTCACCGCCACTTCGGTCGCCTCAGAGCGCGGCACCGCGGGCCGGAGGCTTGCGCGCAGGCTGCGCTTGGGCACCGAGACGTAGAAGCCGGACCTCGGCCGCACCTCCACGAGGCCTCGCGTTTCAAGCAGGCCATAGGCCTGGAAGACGGTGGACGGACTCACGCCGCGTCGATGACAGGTCTGACGCACCGACGGCAGCCGCTCGCCCGGCTTCAGCAGGCCGTCGCTCATTGCCTGCGTCATGTCGTCGGCGAGTTGCTCGTAGCGTGTCGGGTGCTGGGGCATTGGCCGGCGCCTGCCTGATCCGGTTGACCTTGGGAGTTTCTGCATCTTACCGATCAGCGTCATCGGCGCGACCATCCCGGGATGAAATCTGATACTGCGCTCCGCTCCCGCTCCGTCGTCCGCGCTGGCTCCGACGCGCTTCGGCTCGTCAGCGACTCGGGCGTGCTCCGACTGGGGGTGCCCGCGGTGTACGGCGGGGCAGGCGGCGATCTCTCGGCGCTCGTTCAGGCGGCGCGCAGCCTGGCGCAGCGCGATCTGGCCGCCGCTTGGGTGTTCCGCGCGCAGCGAACCGCAATCGAGCTGCTCCTGCAGGCGGACAACGTGGGCCTTCGCGAGCACCTGCTGCCACAGTTGCTGGCTGGAGATCGAGCCGGGACGTTGCCTGTGGGGCCGGAACCGATGCCGCTGGTTTCGGTGGAGGCCGGCAATGCATGCCGGCTGTACGGCAGGTACTCGCGGGTGCCGAACCTGCAGTGGATTGGCTTTTCCATCGTCGCGCCGGTTCGCTTGAGCGACTCCGTCGAGTGGATCATCGTCCGCGGCGAGGAACAAGGATTGGGCGTGGGCATCGACGATGGCGCGCCGTGCCCGCATGGCAGTCGCACCGCGACCGTGACCTTCGACGACGTGTTCTTCCGCATGGACGAGTGGCTTGGCGGTGCAGCACTGTGGGGGCGTTGCGCTCCAGTCGCCGACGCCCTTGCCGTTGCCGTGCCGATCCCGGGCGCTTAGGGTCGCGGTGGCGCTTCGCCTCAGCGTGAGCGCAGAACGTCCAACGTGCTGACCGCGGGGGCACGTTGGCTCCAGGACTGGCGGACATAGGTCAGCACGGCAGCCATTTCCTCGTTGGACAGCATCGCAGGCGGCATGCCGTACGGCTTGGGGTTGCCTGCAGTCGCGGCAGCGAACCCGCCGTGGTCCAGGACTCGAATCAAGGTCAAGACGCTCGGCTGCACCACCGTCGGATTGCCTGCCAGCGGCGGATAGACGCCCCGCACTCCTTGGCCGTCGGCACCATGGCAATCAGCGCACCGGTCGGTGTAGAGACGGGCTCCAGTGGCTCGCAGAGTTGGATCGGCTTCCGGTGCCTGCGAGGGTGCCGGAGCGGGCGGAAGATTGCTGAGATAGCTTGCTGCCCACTGCAGGTCTGCGGGCAGCCAGTGCTGGGTACTGTCCAGGACCACCTTGGCCATCGGTCCGCTTGCCACGCCTCGTGCGTTGATGCCGTCACGCAGTAGCGCGACGGTCTGCGCTGGTTCGTCGGAGGCACCAGGCCCAGGATGCAGCGATGGCGCGAACCAGCCATCGCCGGGCATCGCGCCGCCTTCGAGCCGGCTGCCAGGTGCGGACCATCGGTTCCGCGGAGCGTGGCATTCGCCGCAGTGTCCCAGCCCTGTCACCAGGTAGGCCCCACGCGTGATGCCCTCGGCAGGGGAGCGCTGAAGCTCCGCAGCGGGCGTGAAGTTGAACCACTGCCAAACGGCCATCGCCACGGGCGTGCCGAACGGGAACCGCAACTCGTGAGCGCGACGCGCCAGTTTCACGGGCGGAAGGCTGCGCAGATAGGCAAAGAGCGCGTCGTTGTCCTCGCGCGAAACGTGCGTGTACGAGGTGTAGGGGAACGCCGGGACCAGACGACGCCCGTCCGGGCTGAGACCCTCGTGCATCGCTCGATGAAAGTCGTCTGCGCTCCAGCGCCCGAGACCCGTCGCATCGTCAGGCGTCAGGTTGCTCGTGAACACGGCTCCATAGGGAGTGTCCAGACGACGTCCGCCGGCCATCGCCGGCCCACCGGGCACGGTGTGGCAACCAGCACAATTGCCGACCTTGGCCAGGTAGGCGCCTTTGGTGATCTTCTCCGGATCGCCGGATGCCGGCGCTGGGCGCTCAACGGTTGCAACGGAAGCAGCGCGCTTGCTGTCATCGCATCCCACGAGCGCCACGACACACAGGCTGGCGCAAATGACGGCACATGCGCCGACGAACCGATCAATGGGTGATGAACTCATGGGCGCTTGCCTCCGCAGTCCATCGGCCATTCGCCAGGCGGCCGTGCCGCGGGTGAGGCGTCCGCGGGGACAGGCTGCGCTGCGAGCCAGCGTGCCACTCTGGCGATGTCCTCCAGCGGCAACTTCCGTGCAACGTCGGCCATGCAATCCGGATTTCGGGCATGCCGGTAGCCGGTGCGCCAGGCACCCAGCTGTGCGATGAGGTAGTCAGCCGGTAACCCCAGCAGTCCAGGTACGTGAGGCGCGACACCGGTGAGCGACGTCCCGTGGCAGGCCACGCATGCCGGCAGCCGCAGTTGCGAGTCGCCGACGGTCAGAAGTTGCCGGGCCCTTGCTGCACTGGCACCGGTGGAAGCCACTTCCTTCGGGGGCGGATACGGCGTAATAGTCCGACCAGCACCGTCATTGCGCCGCGATCGACGTCGCTGCAGCATCTGACCTGATGGAGTGGGCCCAGGCGATGGTGTCCACCAACAGGAGATGGTGGGTACCATGGAGAGTGGAACAAGGATCGGCGATCCGGCGCGCCGACAGCATGATCGATCGTTCAAGGCGGGCCTGGTCGAGCAAAGCTTGCAGCCTGGCGCATCCGTAGCGGTCATCGCTCGGAACAACGGCATCAACGCGAACCTGCTGTTCAAGTGGCGGCGCGATCACAAGGGCAAGACGATCGCCGCCTCGATGCCGACGGCGGCGCCACCGACGGTCTTGCTGCCTGTTCATGTCGAACCGGTGGCCAGGGTCGGCGCGAGTTCGGCGCTGGAGCCGCTGCCGACCGCTGCGGTGGGGCCGGGCAGCCGAGCAACCACACGCGGCGGCGTCATCGAACTCGAATTCGCCGGCGCCCAACTTCGGTTGCGCGGCGCAGTCGATGAAGCGGCCCTGAGCAGCGTCTTGCGCGCGCTGCGCCGAAGCCAATGATCGGCCCGCGCGCTGGGACCCGGGTGTGGCTTGCCGCCGGTGTGACGGACATGCGCTGTGGCATCGACTCGCTGGCGGCGAAGGTGCAAGTGGCGCTGACGGCTGATCCGTTCAGCGGCCACGTGTTCGCCTTCCGAGGCCGCAGGGGCGATCTGGTGAAGTTGCTGTGGAGCGATGGCGACGGCATGTGCATGTTGACCAAGCGTCTTGAGAGAGGCCGCTTCATCTGGCCGCAGGCCGACAGCGGGAGCGTCTCGTTGAGCACGGCGCAGTTGTCGATGCTGCTCGAAGGCATCGACTGGCGGCACCCTGAACGCACGTGGCAACCACGCATGGCGGTGTAGTCGCCGAGGCCATTGGTTGACGGGACAAGTCCCGTTGCGAGTGCTGGTCGTGACCGGCAAAGTCTCGGTCATGACGCTGGCGGACCTCGTGGCACACAACACTGCATTGAGCAGTGAAGTGCGGCGCTCGCACGAGGCCTTGAAGATCGCGCAGCTGACCATCGACAAGATGAAGGTCGAGTTGACCTACCTGCGCCGCATGAAATACGGACGCTCCAGCGAGAAGCTCGAACACGCGCAGCTTGATCTCGTTGGTGGCGAGGTCGCAGCACCCGCGATTGCGCCGACTGCCGACGGTGGCACCGACGACGGATTGAAGTCCAACGTGACGTCGCTCGATGCCGAGCGCAAGAAGCGCGAACCCAAGACCCGGCCAGGGCTGCGTGATCTGCCGGCACACCTGCCGCGACGCACGGTCGTTCACACGCCGCAAGGCAATTGTGGCTGCGCGGCCTGTGGTGGCGGCTTGCGGGAGATCGGCCAGGACGTCTCGGAGGTGTTGGACTACGAGCCGGGCACCTTCCACGTGGTGCGCCACGTGCGTCCGCGACTGGCCTGCGCCGGCTGCCACACGGTTACGCAGGCGCTGGCGCCGAGCCGGCCGATGGACCGCTGCATGGCCGGCGCCGGCCTGCTCACACACATTGCGGTGAGCAAGTTCGCCGATCATGTGCCGCTGTACCGGCTGTGCCAGATCTACGGCCGCGACGGCGTCGACATGAGCCGCTCGACCATCACCGACATGATGGGCAATTGCGCCCTGATGTTGACGCCGCTGGCCGATGCGTTGGGGCGCTACGTACTGAAGGCCGGCAAGGTCCACGGTGACGACACGCCGATCCGTGCGCTGGGTGGCAAGGGCAAGACGGCGCGTACGGCACGGTTGTGGGTGTACGTGCGCGATGACCGCGCGAGCGCCGACAAGGCGCCGCCGGCAGTGTGGTTCCAATACTCGCCCGATCGCCAGGGCGAACACCCGCAGCGGCACCTGAAGAACTTCAGCGGCGTTCTGCAGGCCGATGCGTTCGCCGGGTACGACAAGCTCTACACGGACGGTCGGATCCTTGAAGCTGGATGCTGGAGCCACGCACGCCGAAAGTTCTGGGACATCCATGTGCGGCAGAAGCGCCAGCCCGGGACGCTTGCACACCAGGCCCTGGTGCGGATCGGCGAACTCTTCAGGATCGAGGCGCAGGTCAACGGCCGATCGGCGCTGCGACGACGACGAATGCGCCAGGCGCGTTCAGTGCCGGTGCTGACGGAATTGAAGTCCTGGCTGAGCGAGACCTTGGCGCAGGTGTCGGCGAAGTCGCCGATGGCGTTGGCGATCGGCTACTCGCTGGGCCACTGGACGGCGCTGACGAACTACGCCCGCGACGGGCGCATCGACGCCCACAACAATGCGGCCGAGCGTGCACTGCGCGGCGTAGCCATCGGACGCAAGAACTACTTGCACGTCGGCTCGGATGCGGGCGGCCACACGGCGGCGGTGATGTACACGCTGCTGGGCACGGCCAAGCTGAACGGGATCAACCCGCAGCGCTACCTGCGCCACGTCCTCGAGCGCATCGGCGGGCACCCGAGCAACCGCATCGACGAGTTGCTGCCGTGGGCGGTTGCTGCAAAGTGGGTGGACGACGCCAGCGCGAAGGACATGCCGCTGGCGGCCTGAACACAGGCCCGGCGGCCATCGGCAGAATGTGCTCATGCGCATCAAACTGATCGAAGAGCTGCCCATGGCAACCAGCGCCGAGCTGTACCAGCTCAACTGGGTCATCGAGCAACTGCTGGCTGACCCAAGGCGCCTCGTCCAGGCGCGAGCGCAGCTGCATACCGGCCAGCAGATCCGATACCTCAGCTGGAACGACGGGAAACTGCGGCCGGCTCGCGTCGTCGGGATGCACGGGGACCACGTTGCGGTCCTTGATCCGGCCTACAGCAAGGCCTTCAAAGTGCACTACGCGGCGATCCACACCGAGCCGGCCGATACGTCGACTGAACGCGGTGCGGCATCGGCAGAGATGGAGCTCACCAAGCCGAGCCCACCACCGGAGGTTCCGGGCCGTGTCGACTTCCGCGTCGGAAACCGGGTGACCTTCACCGACAAGAACCTGCAGCACCGCGTTGGCTTGATCGTGCGCGTCAACCAACGCACCGCCACGCTCGACTGCGATGGCCAGCAGTGGCGAGTCGGCTTCGAACTGCTTCGACACCTCGTCGACGTCTGATCCGGGCAGGTGCCGTCAACGGGTGCTCGTCGGACTATTACGATACGGCACCTTCAGGCCGGCGAAGTGATCCGCCAATGCCGCAAGCATCTGGTCGTCAAGCGGCTGAAGCATCGCCGACATCGTGGATTGACTGCGTCGACCATCCCGGAACGACTGCAACTGCGCGAGCAGGTACCCAGCGGGCTTGCCTGCGATTCGTGGAACGTAGCCCTCAGGTCTTGAACGGCCCTGGTCGCCATGGCAACCCGTGCACGCGAGTGCCCTCTGAGCCATCGTGTCCGGCACGCTGCGCGCGCCAGAGGCCTGCTGGGACCGCGAGGCGCCGGCCGCCATTGCGAGGACAAACGCCAGCGTAACTAGGCTGAACCGGCCCGTCATGTGGAACCGCCCTTCGCGGCCACGGATGCTACGAACAGCAGCAATGCCACGAACGCAGCCGCGAGACACAACGCCATGACGATGAGCGGGACCGGGCGCAGCTGGGTCGCGTCTTGCCGCGCCCGGTTGCCGCGTCGGATGCCGAAGAAGCTCCACAGCACGGCTTGCGCGTACTGCAGCCAAGCCCAGCGTTCAGAAAGTCGATCGTCCATGCGGCGAATATGGAGGGCCGCATCTGATCCGCAAAGTGTCAAAAAGTTGAAATTTTGACCGTATCAGAATGCGACCGTTGGCTCTATTCGCGGCCGCACTCAGGCGGCGGCCTGGGCAGCCGCTGGCTCCGTCGCTTGAGCCGACGAGAGTCGATAGTGAATCACGTTGGGGAGATGTCGAGCACCGTGCCGGGTGTCGCGGCAGTCGCCCGCAATGCCATCTCGACCGACCGCGATCCGCCAGCGGTGCTTCGCGACTGACTGGGTGGCGCGCTGACGCGGGAGGACTGCGAGCGGGCTCCGCAGGCGATCGTCCAAGCCATGTCGCAGCGCGAGTGCGACTGACGCTGCCGCTAAACCAGAAGGTGTCGTTCGAGCGCATCGCGGCCCAGTGCCGCGAAAGGGCCCGCCAGTACGGATTCGCCGTGGTCGAGCACGATCACGTCGTCGGCGACCTGCTCGATGAACGTCAGGTTCTGCTCGACGATGATGAAAGAGCGTCCGGCAGACTTTGCCTCTGCAACCAGGCGCGCCATGCGGTCGATGTTCTCGGGCTGCACGCCTTCGGTCGGCTCGTCCAGCATCGACAGCGAAGCCGGCGCTGGAGTACAGGTTCTTCGCGTTGGCCAGGCCGATACCGGACAGCGTGTTCTCCTCGATCAGCGTGCCCAGGCGCAGTGCCTTCTCCGCAAGGCCGAAGCTCGCGAAGGCCTTGTTGAAGCCCACGGAAGCACCACCGACCAGCGAGACCAGCACGGCGTCGGCGCCCCTGTCACGGATGCGCGCGAGGCTTGCGTCAAAGTTGTCGACGGTGAACGGCAGGTACTCGTCGCCAACGACCTGGGCGCCGGTCTTCTCGATGTAGCCCTTGGCGGCCGCGTTCGTGTTGCGGCCCCAGAGGTAGTCGTTGCCGATCATGTACCACTTCTTCGGCTTGCGTTCGGCGGCGATCCAAGGGATGACCGGCTGCAGCTGCTGCTGCGGCGTCTCGCCGTTGACGTAGGTAACCTTCGCGCATTCACCACCCTCGTAGACCGGCGTGTAGAAGTAGGGCACCTGGCCCTTGAACAGGCCGACGAGTGCGCCGCGCACGGCGCTGTCGTGCATGCCGATCACTGCGGCGGCGCCTGAGCCCTTCCAAAGTTTCAGCGCCGCCTGCGATGCCTCGGCCGGGGCCAGGCCGGCGTCGCCGAACAGCAGCTCGATCTTCTGGCCGAGCAGGTCGCCGCTGGCGTTGATCGTTTCGGCAGCAAGTTCGGCACAGGCTTTGGCCGACGAACCGAACAATCCGGCGGGTCCGCTCTGCGGAATCATCACGGCCACCTTCACGGTGCCCGCGGCGAACACGGGATGCAAGACGCCGAGCGCAGAGGCGGCAGCGGTGGAGTGCAGGAAAAGGCGACGGTCCATCGGACTCTCCAAGGTGGTTGTCGGTTGTGGTTCGGGGTCGGCTTCAGCAGGCGACCGGCGCGAGTGGTATCGGCGGCAGCGCGGCTTCGACTGCCGAGCCGATGGCCAGCAGACGACGATCACTGTCGGCCGGTCCCTCCAGCGCCAGCCCCACGGGCAGCCCACCGCTCAGGTCGATGGGCAGGGACAGACCCGGAAGTGCTGCGTTGCTGCCGGGATCGGCATTGCGGATGAAAGTGGCGAAAGTCGGGCAGGCTCGCCCGTTGAGCTCGAAGGTTTCGTCCTCTCCGATCTTCGCGGCGATGCTCGGCGTGGTCGGAAAGACCAGCGCCGTGACATCGGCCTTCACGAAGGCCTCGGCATAGAGGGCTTGGAGTCGCTTGCGCGCTTCCAGCGCATGGCGGTAGGCCACCTCCGGCACGGCACCATCACCGAGCAGCGGACCAGCGATGCCCTTGACGTCTGCGCTTCCGATCCCTGCGATGAGTTGCTCGAAGGTGATCCCGCAGCCGAGGAAAGCATAGACCAGCGACGCCCACAGCAGCAGGCCCCAGGGCAGCGCCTGCATGCGGGCCCAGGGCGCGTCCAGGCGCATAGGAATTTCAAACGGCCTCGGCCTCGTTGCCTCGTGGGCCTCGTAGCCGGCCAATGCCAGTGCGGAGGGCTTGGAGCTGGGGTCAGGGCCATTGCCTTGGCCCGATTTGGCCGGTCCCCGACGGTCGCTCGAGGGTCGCTCGGCCTCGCGGTATCGGGTTAACCCTGGCCTTCGGGCGGCGAGTCGATATGCGGCACGCAGCGCCACCCAGGCTGCGGCTTGGCAGACCGGCGGGATTCAATGCGTCTGGTGTCCGGGCCGACCGGCGCGGCCCAGGCGGCTTCAGTCGTGCGCCGTCTCGCGCGCCCGCCCTCTGGGTGGTGGCTGCGGATCCAGCCCCAGGTGGGTGAGGATCTTCTCGATCACCGGCCGCTCGAGGATGGCCGCGATGATCTTCAGTTCCCCGGCGCCGCAGTTCGGGCAGTGCTGCATGTCGATGTCGAAAACCCGCTTGAGCAGCCGCGCCCAGCTGATGCGGTTCGGCCGCGGCTGAAGGCTCTCGACCTCGCACTCGGCGGCCACCGCGGCTTCGCTGGCCGCCTCTTGCACATGCAGCCCCTGCGGCACCACCAGCGGCCTGAGCTTTGCGTTCGGGGCCAATACTCCGTGGAACCTGATCAGGTGCAACCTCGGCCGCGGCACCAGCGCGGCCAGCCGCTGCATGAACTCCAGCGGGCTCATCACCAGATGCGTGGTCCCGTCGCGCCATGGTGTCTTCAGCTTCAGCTCCACCTGTCCTGCGGCGTTGAGCTGCACCCGTTCGTCCGACAGCGCCGGTCGGGTGATGTAGCGGCACAACTGCTCCAGCCGCTTGCGGTCGCGCGCTTCCACCCGCACCGCGGCATGCAGGCTGAACCCGTCGATGTCCGCGCACAGCGGCTGGCGCGCCGCAGCCTCGCGCGGCATTGCGCCTCTCAAGGTGAGCACCTTCTGCCCGGCACGGGGCCCGAAGGCGATGCGGTAGGTGACCGCCGCCGCCTGCAGCGGCCGCAGCGTGCGCGATGCCTCACCGTCGGTATCGGGCTCGGCCAGGTAGGTCTGGCCCATGTCCTCGACCAGCACGCCCCGGCGCGTGAGCATCTTCATCAGCCGGGTGATGACGGTCTGCAGCAGCGCATGCAGTTCGTCGTCGGTGGGTGCATCCGTCTCGACGAAGGTCGGCGCGCCATCGGCACCGCAGCGGTACACCCCATCCAGCACCAGGCAGTGCAGGTGGATGTTGAGGTTGCCGGCAGATCCGAAGCGCTGGATCAGCGTGACGGCGCCGCCCTGTCCTTCGTCGGCGGGGAGCTCGGCGGCGTCCAGCAGGTGGCGCGTGATCACACGCTGCACCACCTGCAGCACCGGCGTGACGAGCTCCGGCTGCGCGGCCTCGAGGAAGGCGTCGAACTCGTCCTTGATGAAACGAGGCAGCTCGGCGCCAGTGCTGGCTTCGGTGTATGCGATGAAGCTGGCCCCATGCTGCTGCACCAGGCGGTACAGCGTGGACTGCTCGGGGCGGTGGCGTTCGTAGTGGAGCGCTGCGCCGTCCGGCGCCCGCTGGGGCTGCCGGCCGATGGCTTGCACGCGAGGCTCCCGAGGTGGTGAGCCCACACGGTCTCAAGCCGTGCTCCTCCCAACAATCGCCCTCAGGGTCGCCCACCGATGTGTGCGCTCCGCCGCGGGACAACCTTCGGGTGTGTCGCTTTGGTCTGACCGGCGGCTTCAGGGCGACGAATTCAAGGGCGCGGATGTCGGGTCAGGGTCGTTTGCCGGCCCACACGACCGACCGCTGACCGGCAGCCGATCTTGTGGCTCTGGTTTTCCGAAACGGCCCTGAGGTGGCCGGCAGCTTTCCTCCGCATCACCGACATCCCCGCTGTCTCGGTTATCGGCAGCTGATGGCCTACTGGCTGGTGCCCGCGAGCAGCAGCTCCCTGGTTCCTCACTCAGCGCTCATCTGACTGGCCGGCGATCAACCGGAAGCTGCCTTCTGACCACAGTGACGCGCCATGGCGCACCGCGCTGAATCTGCCAAGACTCTCAACCGTGTTGAGAGGTCGATCCATCGGAAACCACGCGGTTGCGCAACGCTGCCAAGATAAACAACATTAGCTTGGCATGCACGCCGTGGCTCTAAACTGGGGTGCATGAAGAACGCGATGCCAGCGCCGTCGGACTCGTCCATGGACTTCACCTGGCCAGACGAGG
>JALHMT010000062.1 GCA_022843905.1 Rubrivivax sp. | reverse complement strand
GCCACCAGGCGCTGCTCGGCCCCGGCCTGCAGCGCATCGAGCTGCTCGCGAAAGCCCCGCGGGTCGACCAGCGGGTGGGCGTCGCCGGGCTTGCGCGCCTTCAACAGCTCCTTGGCCTCGGTCAGGCCGTTCGAGAAGGCATGGGTCGTCAGGTGGGTGGTGACGGGATCCTTCGGATCCTCGGTCAGCGTGCGGATGCGCTTGATGCTGGCGATGAAGGCCTCGACCTGCTCCGGCCCCTTGATCGCATTGAGTCCGAGGCCACCGACCGTGAAGGCGCGGTAGCGGCGCCCGCCGTCGAAGGCGTCGAAGGAGAACGACGCCGTGCCCATGGTGTGGCCGGGGGTCTCGAAGGTCTGCAGCCGGATGTCGCCCACCTGCAGCACCTGCCCGTCGGTGAGCACCATGTCCTTGTCGATCATGGTCCAGCGGTTGGGCCGGGATGCCGACTCTGCGGCCGACTCCGCCGCTTCACGCCAACCTTCGGCCGTCATCGCGAAACGTGCCCCCGGCAGGGCTGCCTTCAGCGTCACGGCACCGCCGGCGTGGTCGAAGTGGCCGTGCGTCATCATCACCTGCCGGATGTCCTTGGGGTCGAAGCCGAGCTTGCGGATGTTGTCCAGCATGGACTCGGTGTAGGGCCCGTACAGCGCGTCGATCAGGACGTGGCCGGTGGGCGAGGTGATCAGCCAGGCCGACACCCAGCAGATGCCGACGTAGTACACGTTGTCGAAGGCCTTGTAGGGCTCGATCTTCTGCAGTGCGGCGCTTTGCAGGAAGCGGCCCAGGTCGGGCGGCATGCGGCCGGTGTCGCCGAAGACCTTGAACAAGGCGGCGATCGGCGCCGACTCGCAGCGCGTGGTGAGCGGGTCCTGGGCGGCGGCCAGGCCGGCGGCGCCGGCCAGCGCACCGGCCAGTGCCGCCGTCTTCAAGGTGGATCGTGCACTCGGCCGCGGGGCAGGTGGCAGCGTGTGGCGCGGGCGTCGGGCAGGCAGGTTCATGGTCGGTCTCCGGTGGGTGGGGCACCTGCTGCGAGGGCCGTCTTGATGTGGCGCAGAGTGTCTGCGTGGGGGACACCCGATCACAACCAATGCTTCGTGGACCTTTGTCAAGCCTTGCTTGATAATCCGGCCATGCCGCTGACCCGCTTCACGCTGCGACAGATCGAGGCCTTCATGGCCGTGTCCGATGCGCACAGCTTCACCGTGGCGGCCGCGCGCCTGGGGCTGACGGCGCAGGCCGTGAGCCAGCTGATCGCCGAGCTGGAGGCCATCCTCGGCTTCCGTCTCTTCGACCGCACCACGCGCAAGGTCGCCTTGTCCAGCGCCGGCAGGGACTTCCTGGGTTCGGCGTCCACCCTGCTGCGCCACGTGCGCGCCGCCGACAGCGCCGCCGACGACGTGCGCAACCGGGCCACCGGTGTCGTGCGCATCGGCGCGCCGCTGGTGCTGGCCTCGACCGCCCTGCCGATGGCCATGCGCGACTACCAGCTGACCAAGCCCAAGGTCGTGGTGCGCGTGCGCGACGTGCCCGTCGACCAGCTGGTCGACCGCGTGGCCGACGGCGACGTCGACCTGTCGATCGGGCCCGACCGCCACACCGGCGAGACGGTGGCGGCCACGCCGCTGTTCGACAGCGCCTGGGTCCTGTGGTGCGCCCCCGGCCATCCCCTGGCGCGGCACCGGCGCGCGCTTCGCTGGGCCGAGCTGGCCGGGGTGGCCATCGTGTCGGCGGGCCGGGACCACGAGCACAACGTGGCGCAGATGCACCAGGACGTGCCGGCAGGCACGCGGGTGACCCCGGTCGATGTGGTGGACAACATCTCGACGGCGCTGGGCATCGCTGCCCAGGGCCTGGCGGTCACGCTGGCGCCGGCCTATGTCGGCGTGCTGGCCCGGCCGGCCGGTCTGGTCATGAAGCGCGTCGTGCACCCCGAGTCGGTGCGCAAGGTCTGCCTCTACGCACCGGCCACCCGGGCCCTGTCACCGGCAGCGGCCGGGTTCGCGGAGTTCCTGGCGCCCTGGATCAAGCGCTGGTCGGCAGGGACCTGAGGCGGAGGCGCCGCCTTCAGGCCCTGGCGCGCACCACCAGGCTCTGCGTCGCGCGGCCGATCAGGCCGCCCTCGTCGAAGAGTTGCGACTCGGCCAGCCCGCAGCCGTTGGGCGCCAGCAGCGTGCGTGCATCGACGCAGATCCACTCGCCCACCGGCTGTCGCAGCAGGTTGATGGTGAGGTCGGAGTTGACGAAGCTGTAGTGCGCCAGGTCCAGCACCGCCGAGATGCCGTTGCCCGAGTCGGCCGCCACCGCCACGCGCTGGTAGCCGCTGGGCTCCTCGCCTTCGACCAGCGGCCGGCGCAAGCGGAACCAGGTCGCACAACGCCCGCCGAACATGCGGCCGCTGGCGATGCGGTTCTCGACGAGATCGGCGTAGCCGACCGTGCCATGCCCGAAGGGCATGCGTCCGGCCGTGCTGTCAGCAGGCGGCTTCGGCGCCTGCGGCAGCGGGTGACCGTCGAGCGGATCGGGCAGCACCAGCGCGACCTCGCGCTGGGCCAACGCGGTGAAGCGCGCCAGCTCCTTGCCTCCGCCCCACAGGCGGGCCGAGTAGTGCGCCGCGTTGCGCCCCGCATAGTCGGTCTCGACCTCGATCTCCAGCTCGGCGATGGGCACCGGCCTGAGCAGGTTGGCCGTCAGGCGTCCGATGTGCGGCAGCCCGTGGTCGCGCGCGACCGCCTCGATGGCACGGCACACCATCGAAATCGGCGGGCCGGCGTGCTGGTGCTGCGGGTCCCAGGGGCCGCGCGTCAGCTCGCTGGCCTGCACCTTGCGGTGCGACAGCACGGTGTAGGCCGCGGGCGGCAGGGGCACTGCCGCGGAAGCGTCGGCCCTCATGCCCCTCAGGCCTTCAGGCGCTCGTTCTGCGGGAACATCGCCTTGTGCGCCTCGGCATCCATCTCGGCCTTGAAGGTGTGGCGGGCCCTGAGGGCTTCCACACGCTGCGCGGCGGGGCGGGCGTTGATGGCGTCGTACAGCCGCTTGGTGTTCGGCAGCCGGGCCCAGCTCTCGGCGCCGCCCAGCACGAAGGGCAAGGCGCGCAGCCAGCCCCACAGCGCCATGTCGACCAGCGTGTACTGGTCGCCCAGCATCCACTCGCGCTCGGCCAGGTGGGCCTCGACGATGTTCCAGTGGCGCCAGGCCTCGAAGTCGTAGCGGTTGATGGCGTAGGGCACCTTCTCGGGCGCGTAGTGGTTGAAGTGCACGGCCTGCCCCGAGAACGGACCGATGCCGCTGGCGATGAACATCAGCCAGGACAGCAGCTGCCCGCGCGTGGCCGGCGTGCCGTCGCCCAGGAACTGGCCGCTCTTCTCGGCCAGGTACAGCACGATGGCATTGCTGTCGAAGACGGTGGCGTCACCGTCGACGATCACCGGCACCTTGGCGTTGGGGTTGATGGCGGTGAAGGCCGGCAGGTGCTGTTCGCCCTTGCGCGTGTCCACGGGAACAGCCTCGTAGGGCTGGCCGGTCTCTTCGAGCAGCAGGGCCACCTTCATCGGGTTGGGCGCCAGGCTGTAATAGAACTTGATCATGCGGTCTCCTCGTTGGGTCAGGGTGCAGAGCGCATTCTGTGGCAAGCGCGCCGGGTTTGCCCGTGGCCCGGGCGCCGGGGGCCACGCCGGGCTTGAATGACAATCCGCCGCATGGCTGATTCATCGAACCCGGGTCCCGTCCTGATCGCCGGCGGCGGCATCGGCGGCATGGCGCTGGCGCTCACCCTGCAGCAGATCGGCGTGCCCTGTGTCGTCTTCGAGGCGGTGGCCGAGCTCAGGCCGCTGGGCGTGGGCATCAACCTGCAGCCCAACGCCGTGCGCGAGCTGTACGACCTGGGCCTGAACGACGAGCTGCTGGACACCATCGGCATCCAGGCCCGCGAGTGGGCCCTGGTGGGCCGCAACGGCAACGACGTCTACGCCGAGCCGCGCGGCCTGCTGGCGGGCTACCGCTGGCCGCAGTACTCGGTGCACCGGGGCGAACTGCAGATGCTGCTGTACCGCACCGTGCTCGAACGGCTGGGCGCCGGCGCGGTGCGGCTGGGCGAACGCGTGGCGGGCTATCGGCAGGACCGACACGGCGTGACGGCGCTGATCGAGACGCGCGACGGCTGCCGCAGCGAAGTGCAGGGCTGCTTGCTGGTGGCCGCCGATGGCCTGCACTCGGCCGTGCGCGCGCAGATGTACCCGCAACAGCCGCCCATCCAGTGGGGCGGCGCCATCATGTGGCGCGGCACCTCGCCCGGCCTGCCCATCCGCAGCGGCGCGTCCTTCGTCGGCGTGGGTTCGCTGCAGCACCGCGTGGTGCTGTACCCGATCTCGCCGCCCGACCCGCGCAGCGGCCTGGCCACCATCAACTGGATCGCCGAGATCACCGT
Organism: Rubrivivax sp.; assembly: GCA_022843905.1. Taxonomy (GTDB): domain Bacteria; phylum Pseudomonadota; class Gammaproteobacteria; order Burkholderiales; family Burkholderiaceae_C; genus Rubrivivax. The sequence goes on along the minus strand of JALHMT010000062.1, from coordinate 26,444 downwards.
CGACAACTCGCAGGGCTGGACGCAGGGCGACTGGAACCGCCGCGTCGCGCTGCAGGACTTCAGTCGGCACTTCGAGGGCTGGGACTACGGCTGGCTCGACGTGCCCGCGATGCTGCGTGGCGCCCGGGAGATCTTCGAGTACCCGATGATCGACCGCGACCCGGTGCCGAGCTGGGTCGACGGCAGCGTGGCCCTGATGGGCGACGCGGCGCACGTGATGTACCCGGTGGGCTCCAACGGCGCCAGCCAGGCCATCGTCGACGCGCGCGTGCTGGGTGCGTCGATGCTCGAACACGGCATGACGCCGGCCGCGCTGCAGGCCTACGACCACAAGCTCTGCGCCGACATCTCGGCCTTGGTGCTGCGCAACCGCGGCAGCGGGCCCTTCGGTCTGCTGGGCCTGGTCGACGAGCGCTGCGGCGGCGTCTTCGACGACATCGACGCCGTGATCCCGGCCGCCGAACGCGAGGCCTTCATGGCGCGCTACAAGGCCGCCGCCGGCTTCGCCATCGAGACGCTCAACGCGGCGCCGCCGACCATCGCGCCGGGTTCGCGCGTGCGAAGGCTCTGAGACCGGCGCGGGCAGGCGCTGCGCAGGTTCGCCATGCCCGACGCGCCGCCCTCAGCGCGTGGCCAGCGTGAACCCGACTTCGGTCAGGCCGGCCTGCGACTGCGCCAGCGTGCGGCCGGAGTGCATGCGCGCGATGGCGGCCACGATCGCCAGACCGAGGCCGTGATGCTGCTCCTCGTCGCAGCAGCGTGAGCTGTCGCCGCGGAAGAAGCGGTCGAACAGGCGCGGCAGCAGCTGGGACTCGATGGTCTCGCCGCGGTTCTGCACCACCACCTGCACCTGGTCGGGCGCCGCGGCGTCGATCTTCACGCGCACGGTCGAACCTCGTTCGGCGAAGCGCGTGGCGTTGCCCAGCAGGTTGGACAGCGCACGCTTGACCAGGGGTTCGTCGACGGCCACGGTGGCGTCGCCCACCACGTCCAGCACCAGGCCGGCCTCCTCGAGCGTGCCTTCATGGAAGTCGGCCACCTGCAGTGCCAGGGCCGCGATGCTGACCGGCTCGCCGCGGCGTGCCACCGCGCCGCGGTCGGCGCTCGACAGGAACAGCATGTCGTTGACCATCAGCGACAGACGCTGCATCTCTTCGAGGTTGCTGAGCAGGGTCTCGCGCAGCTCCTCCACCGGACGCTCGCGCGACAGCGCCACCTCGGTCTGACCGATCAGCGTGGCCATCGGCGTGCGCAGTTCGTGGGCGACGTCGGCGTTGAAGCCCTCGAGCTGGCCGTAGGCCTGCTCGACGCGGTCCATCAGGGCGTTGAACTGATCGATCCAGGGCGCCAGTTCCTCGGCCGGATCGGGCAGCGACAGGCGCTGGTGCAGGTGCTGCGGCGAGATGGCACGCGTCTGCACCGCCAGGCTGCGCAGCGGCTGCAACTGGCGCCGCACGTGCCAGGCGGTGCCCAGAGCCACCAGGCCGCCGGCTGCCAGCGTGATCAGCGTCAACGCCAGCGCCCAGCGTTTGCCCATGCGGGCGTCTCGCGTGTAGTCCATCGTCCAGCGCGCCTGCAGCTCTCCGCCGGGCAGGGAGGCCGTGGGAACGCGAAACTCGTGCGTCCGCACGTGCGTGGACGCCTGCAGCGACGCCGTCATGGGGTCGGCGAAGAGGGGTCGACCGTCGGCATGGAAGACCTCCAGCCGGGTGTCGGCGCGCATCGGCGCATCGGACTGCAGGCGCGCCAGAACCGCCGCCTCGCCGCCGCTGCGTGCTTCCAGCGCCAGGATGCCCGAGATCAGCGAGCAGCGGCCGAGCAGGTCCTGCTCGTTGCGCTCCATGATCAGCCGCTCCACCGACCACCACATCGATATCGACAGCAGGCCCAGCACGGCGATGGTGAAGAGCGCCAGCTTCTTCGAAAGGCGCCGGCTGATGGAATGGCTGCAGGCGCTGCCGTCGCGGCATGACGGGATCATGAGGCCCTCTCCTCCAGCACGTAGCCCATGCCGCGCACGGTGTGCAGCAGCTTGGAGTCGAAGGGATCGTCGAGCTTGGAGCGAAGACGACGCACCGCCACTTCGACGACGTTGGTGTCGGAATCGAAGTTCATGTCCCACACCTGCTCGGCCAGCGTGGTGCGCGACAGGATCTGTCCGCGCCGGCGCAGCAGCAGCGTGAGCAGATTGAACTCCTTGGCCGTGAGGTCCAGGCGCTGCTGCGAGCGCGTGGCGCGTCGCGCGAGCAGGTCGAGTTCGAGGTCGCCCAGCCTGAGTTCGGTGGTCTGCGGCCCGGGGCTGGCCGCGCCGCGACGCAGCAGGGCCCCCACGCGTGCCAGCAGTTCCGAGAAGGCAAAGGGCTTGACGAGGTAGTCATCGGCGCCGCGCTCGAGGCCGCGCACGCGGTCCTCGACCTTGTCGCGCGCCGTCAGCATCAGCACCGGCGTGGAACGTCCCTCGGCACGCATCGCTGCCAGCACGCCGAAGCCGTCGACGCCGGGCAGCATGACGTCGAGCAGCACCAGGTCGTACTCGCCGCCGACGGCCAGGCGGCGGCCTTCGATGCCGTCGTGGGCCAGGTCGACGACATGGCCGTTCTCGCTCAGTCCCTTGTGAAGGTACTGGGCCAGCTTCAGTTCATCTTCGACGACCAGCAGTCGCATGTCTTGGTGTTCCCGGCAGGCGCCCGAAAGCGCAACGGGCGAAATGGTCTCATTTTTCGGGTCCTTGCTGGATTACCAATTTGTCATCTGGCTGTTCGGAGAGCGTGGTTCCGGGTTTCCACAATTCATTTCAAGGACGGCGCAGTTGCCGCCCTCCCGGGGCCGAAAGCCCCGACGAACCTTCCACCTTGAACCTCCCTGAACTCCACTGAAGGACCTGATCATGAAGACCACCACCCTCATCGCCGCCTTCGCACTCTCGTTTGCCGCCGCCGGCAGCGCCTTCGCCCAGGACGCCACCGACAACGTGCAACTGCCCGCCGTGTCTGAACTGACCCGCGCCGAAGTGCGGGCCGACCTGGCCCAGGCACGCGCCGCCGGCAGCCTGGACACCAACGAGTTCCAGCGCAACGAGTCGGCAGCTTTCGCCAGCACCCGCAGCCGCGACGCCGTGCGCGCCGAAGTTCGCCAGGCCCTGGGAGCCGACGGCCTGCGTGTGCTCAGCGGCGAGCGTGCCGGTTTCGAACGCCAGTCGCCGGCCTGGGGCAACAAGGTCGCGCCGACGCAGATGGCCATCGCCACCCACTGATCCATCCCCGACGCCGGAATCCCCGCGGCGATGACTGCGCGGGTGCCACCCCCAGGGGCAGCCGCCCCGCCCAGTCATCGACCTGATTGCATAGACCCTCCCGAACCCACTGACCACCCAAAGGACCTGATCATGAAGACCACCACCCTCATCGCCGCCTTCGCACTCTCGTTTGCCGCCGCCGGCAGCGCCTTCGCCCAGGACGCCACCGACAACGTGCAACTGCCCGCCGTGTCTGAACTGACCCGCGCCGAAGTGCGGGCCGACCTGGCCCAGGCACGCGCCGCCGGCAGCCTGGACACCAACGAGTTCCAGCGCAACGAGTCGGCAGCTTTCGCCAGCACCCGCAGCCGCGACGCCGTGCGCGCCGAAGTTCGCCAGGCCCTGGGAGCCGACGGCCTGCGTGTGCTCAGCGGCGAGCGTGCCGGCCTGGAGGCCCCGGTGATGGCGCGTGGCGGCAAGCTGACGCCGCCGCAGATGGCACTCGCCATCAAGAAGTAAGTCGCAGAATGCGCACAGGGCGCCAGCCCGGGATGCGCCCGCGCCGCCGAGCGGCCTGACTTACCTAGAATGCCGGGGGATGGATACCCCCGGCAATCTGTTTTGTGTCGCGGCTCCCAGCGGCACCGGAAAATCGAGTCTGGTCAAGGCCCTGCTGGAGCTCGATTCCCACCTGGCGGTCTCCGTCTCGCACACCACGCGCACGCCGCGGGGGCAGGAACAGGACGGCCGCGAGTACCACTTCATCACGGAACAGGCGTTCCGCGACATGGTCGACCACGGCGACTTCTTCGAGTGGGCGCAGGTGCACGGCAATCTGTACGGCACCTCGCGCAAGGCCATCGAGAGCCGGCTGCGCAAGGGCGAGGACGTGGTGCTGGAAATCGACTGGCAGGGCGCGCTGCAGATCAAGCAGCTCTTCGCGCATGCGGTACTGATCTTCATCCTGCCGCCCAGTTTCGACGAACTGCAGCAGCGCCTGCAAAGGCGCGGCGAAGACCGGCCCGAGGTCATCGCCACCCGCATGGACAACGCACGGGTCGAGGTGGCGCAGGCCCGGCACTTCGACTTTGTTATCATCAACGCTTTATTCGAGACGGCGCTTTTCGACCTGAAGACGGTCGTGCACTCCCAGCGCCTGAAGTACGCGGCACAGATGAGAAGCCGCTCCCAAGTGTTCGCGGCCCTCAACCTGATCTGACCCGATCCGGGCGATCCCCGTTCGAGCAGCCCGCTCCACCCCTTACCGAGAGACGCCCATGGCCCGCATCACCGTCGAAGACTGCCTCGAGAAGATCCCCAACCGCTTCCAGCTGGTGCTGGCGGCCACCTACCGCGCGCGCATGCTGAGCCAGGGCCACGCGCCCAAGGTCGAAACCAAGAACAAGCCCGGCGTGACCGCGCTGCGCGAGATCGCCGCCGGCGAAGTCGGCATCGAGATGCTTCGCAAGGTGCCGGTCTGAACGTCGGAATCTGACGTCGGGCCAGGGTGCTTCCGGGCGCCCCTGGCCACACCAGGGCGCCTCCGGGCGCCTTTCGCATTCTTGCGCGGCCCATCGCTCGGGGATGCCGGGCGCGACCCCTCGCCCCGTCGGCCTGGCGCTCTGCGCTAAGCTCGGGTGATGGGGATACGCTCGCTGGCTGCAGAGTTGCTGCCTGCAGCCCTGCAGGGGCTGCAGCGCTCCAGTCTGGCCGCCGTGTCGGAAGCCCCGACCGAGGCCTCGTCCTTCGCCGCGCTGACCGACAAGCTCGCCTACCTCACCAAGGTCGAACTGCGCCAGGTGCGCGAGGCCTACAAGTTCGCCGACGAGGCCCACCTCGGCCAGTTCCGCGCCAGCGGCCAGCCCTACATCACCCACCCGATCGCGGTGGCCGGCCTGTGCGCCGACTGGAAGCTCGACGCGCAGGCCATCATGGCCGCGCTGATGCACGACACCATCGAGGACCAGGGTGTCACCAAGGTCCAGCTGATCGAGAAGTTCGGCGCCCAGACCGCCGAGCTGGTGGACGGACTCACCAAACTCGACAAGCTGCACTTCAGCACGCGTGAAGAGAGCCAGGCGGAGTCGTTCCGCAAGATGCTTCTGGCGATGGCGCGCGACGTGCGTGTCATCCTCATCAAGCTGGCCGACCGCCTGCACAACATGCGCACCATGCTGGCCATGGCGCCCGGCAAGCGCCAGCGCATCGCCCGCGAGACGCTCGAGATCTACGCCCCCATCGCGCACCGGCTGGGCCTGAACCAGACCTATCGCGAGCTGCAGGAGCTGTCGTTCCAGCACCTGCACCCCTGGCGCCATGCCGCGCTGAGCAAGGCCGTGCAGCGCGCGCGGGGCCACCGTCGCGACATCGTCGAGCGTGTTCAGAAGGACGTGCTGGCCGCCTTCGCGGCACAGAAGATCAAGGTGCATGTCTCGGGCCGCGAGAAGACCGTCTATTCGATCTACAGCAAGATGCGCGAGAAGCACACGGGCTTCGCCAACGTCAACGACATCTTCGGCTTCCGCATCGTCGTGCAGACCCTGCCCGAGTGCTACCTCTCGCTGGGCGTGCTGCACCAGCTGTACAAGCCGGTGCCCGGCCGCTTCAAGGACTACATCGCGATCCCCAAGGCCAACGGCTACCAGTCGCTGCACACCACGCTGGTGAGTCCCCTGGGCACGGCCGTGGAGTTCCAGATGCGCACGCACACGATGCACGCGGTGGCCGAAAAAGGCATCGCCGCGCACTGGCTCTACAAGACCGGCGACAAGAACGGTGCTGCCACCGACCCGCAGAAGCTGGGTGCGATGTGGCTGCAGTCGCTGGTCGACATCCAGGACGAGACGCGCGACGCCGCCGAGTTCCTGGAACACGTGAAGATCGACCTCTACCCCGACGCGGTCTATGTCTTCACGCCGCGCAGCAAGATCCTGGCACTGCCGCGCGGCGCCACGCCGGTCGACTTCGCCTATGCGATCCACTCCGACGTGGGTGACCACACCGTGGCGGCCAAGGTCAACGGCGAGCCGGTGGCGCTGCGCACGCAACTGCACAGCGGCGACGTCGTCGAGGTCATCACCGCGCCCGGCGCCAAGCCCAACCCGGGCTGGCTGAACATGGTGCGCACCGGCCGTGCGCGGTCGAAGATCAGGCACTACCTGAAGACCATGGAAGCCGAGGAGTCGCGCTCGATGGGCGAGAAGATGCTGGCCCAGGCGCTGCGCGCCGAAGGACTGACCCTGCCTTCGGCCGATCCGACGGACGCCAGCGGCGCCGCCATCTGGCAGCAGATCACGCGCTGGAGCGGCAACCGCAGCCGCGCCGAGCTGATGGTCGACATCGGCCTGGGACGCAAGATCGCCATCATCGTGGCCAAGCGGCTGGCACAGGCGCTGGGCGAACGCGGCATCCGTCCCGACGCCGTCACCCTCACCATGGGCCGCTACGCCGCCGACGATGCGGCGACCACCCAGGGCGTGGTCTTCGTCGACGGCAGTGAAGGGGCTTCCGTGCAGCTCGCTCCCTGCTGCCGTCCGATCCCCGGCGACCAGATCGTCGGCTACCTGGGCCGCGGCGAAGGCCTGCTGGTGCATACGGCCGACTGCGCCACCGGGCGCCGCCTGTTCGAACGCGACAGCGAGCGCTGGATCCAGGTCGAGTGGGCCGACGAGCCCACACGCACCTTCGAGACCAGCCTCACCGTGCTGGTGTCCGACGGCAAGGGCGTGCTGGCCCAGGTGGCCGCTGCCGTGGCCTCGTCCGAGGCCGACATCACGCACCTCGACATGGGGCAGGAACCGGCGCGCGAGACGACCGAGCTGCGCATCCTCATCAGCGTGCGCGACCGCCAGCACCTGGCCGACGTCATCCGCACGCTGCGCCGCGCACCGGTGGTGCTGCGCGTGTGGCGGGTCAAGCCCTAGCCGGTCCCGGGTCCTGCGGCGAGGGGTAGCGCACCTCGACCACCTCGATGCGCTCCACGCCGGCGGGCGTGACCAGCGGCACCTCGTCACCCTCGCGCGCCTTCAGCAGCGCGCGCGCCACCGGGGAGATCCAGCTCACTTCGCCCTGCAGGCTGTCGGCTTCGTCGATGCCCTTGATGGTCACCGTGCGCTCTTCGCCCCGGGCGTTCGCGTAGGTGACCGTGGCTCCGAAGAAGACCTGATCGCTGCCGTGGTGTGCCGACGGGTCGGCGACCTCGGCGATGTCCAGCCGCTTGGTCAGGAAGCGGATGCGCCGATCGATCTCGCGCAGACGTTTCTTGCCGTAGAGGTAGTCACCGTTCTCCGACCGATCGCCGTTCTTGGCGGCCCACGAGACCACTTCGACGATGCGTGGACGTTCGTCGTCCAGCAGCGACATCAGTTCCTCGCGCAGCCGGCGGTACCCGGCGGGCGTGAGGTAGTTGCGGGCACCCGGCGGCAACGGCGGCAGCCCGGGGCTGCCGTCATCGTCGTCGGTGTCGCCTTCCGGCTCCTTGGTGAATGCCTTGTTCATGAAAGCCGCCCGGAAAGCGGCATTCTGCTTCAGGCCATCCGGCTGCCGGGCAGGCAGGCTCAGCGCAGGCCGAGCCAGCCCAGGATGAACAACACGATGACGACCAGTCCGACGAGCCAGATGATGCGGTTCATGGGTGCTCCGGGCTCGATCAGCGCTTGCTGGTCGACATTGCGCGCTCGGTGGCTTCGCTCTGCCAGACGTTGGTGCTGACGTCGACCTTCCTGGACTTGCTGTTCTCGAAGTCGATCTGCACCTCGAAGCTGTCGCCGCCCTTGACCACCTCGTACTCGACGTAGTCCTTGTCGGCGTCGTTGACCGAGGTCACCTGGTAGCCCAGCTTCTTGAGCTGCTGGTCGTAATAGGCCTTGTCCTGGCCGAGGGCCAGCGTCTTCTCGAGCTTTTCCTTCTCGCTGCTCCAGGTCTTCATGCGGGCGCGGTCGCTGAAGGCCTCGTTGCCCTTCTCGACCCGGGTGGCCATCGGCACGGTCTTGCCGCTGAGAGCGGTCTTGGTGGCCTCGGTGCGCCAGATGTTGGGCGTCACGTCGACCTTGCGGGCCTTGCCGGCGTTGTCGAACTCGACATGCACCTCGTAGGACTTGTTGCCCTTGACGACTTCGTATTCGACGCCATCGGCCTTGTCGGCATTGATCGAGGTCACGGTGAAGCCGCGTTCGTTCAGCGCCTTGGGATAGAAGGCCTTGACCTCGCCCGTCTTGAGTTCGGTCTGCAGGCGGTCCTTCTCGACGTCGACGGTCTTCGCGTTCGCGCGATCGCTGGACGTCGAACGGTCCGAGGGGGCGACGACGGCGGTGCGCTGTGCGTCGGTGGCCTTGTCGGCCGCGTTCACGGCCAGAGGAGTGACCAGGCAGGCGCCGGCTGCGGCCAGGGCCAGGGTGATGCGGGAGGGGTGGAAGTTCATGATGGTGGTCCTTTCAGGAGATGCGCTGCATGGTGCGCGCCGGCCGACGTCGTCGACATCAGCGTTCCTCCTCTGCGGCTGTGGGATTGCGCTGACACCAGCCGCCGGCGCCGATCCTTGACCGGACCCGGCCTCAGGGAAACCCCGCCCCGCTACAGTCTCATCCGGAGTGCATTCGGCACTGCAAACGAGGAAACACATGAACGCGATGTCGATGCTGGACCAGTTGCTCAAGTCGGGCGGTTCGCTGCTGAATCAGGCCGGCCAGGGTACCAAGTCGGTCGCCGGCGGCAGCAGCACCAAGCCCTTCGCCGCCGGCGCCGTCACCGGCGGCGCCTTGGCCCTGCTGCTCGGCAGCCGGGGCGGCCGCCGGCTTGGCGGCAAGGCCCTCAAGTACGGCAGCGTGGCGGCCCTCGGCGTGATGGCCTTCAAGGCCTACCAGCATTGGCAGGACAAGCAGGCCGCACAAGGCGGTGCCGGCACGAACGCGCCGTCGCCCATGCAGGGCGGCGCAGCGCCGCAGCCCCCGGCGGCCATGCAACCCATGCACCTGTTGCCGGCGCCCGAGGCCGAGCAGCATGGCCAGGCCGTGCTCAAGGCCATCATCGCCGCGGCCAAGTCCGATGGCCACATGGACGAGCGCGAACGCGAGATGGTCGAGAACGAGTTGCACCGCCTGCAGGCCGACCCCGAGCTGCGGCGCTGGGTCGACGCCGAACTGCGCCGGCCCATCGATCCGGCCGATGTCGCTGCGGCCGCCTCCACGCCGGAGATGGCCTCCGAGATCTACCTCGCCAGCGTGCTGGTGGTCGACGAGACGACGACCATGGAACGTGCCTACCTGGACGAACTGGCGCGCCAGTTGAAGCTGCCCGAAGGCCTGAAGAGCGAACTCGAGGCGCAGGCCGCCCGCTGACGTTCCTGCGGCCCCACAGCGAGCACGCTGCGACCCTCACCAGAGAGATCGAGACGCCCCCAAGGCTCCTGCGCCCCGCGAGGGGCCGAACCCGGCGCGGCCCGATCCCACTCAGACGCCGATGACGCCGCCGTCGGTGCGCGTGATGACGATGGTCGCCGAACGCGGCCGGCCGGCCGGTCCGTAGCCCTGGTTGCCGGGCCACTGGCTCTCGAAGTTGAAGTTCGCCGCGCTGCCGATGGCGCGCGTGTTCTCGCCCGGGTGCTGGATGTTGACGAACAGCGTCTTGCCGTCGGCGGTTTCGGTGATGCCGGTGACCTCGGCACCCAGGGGTGCGACGAGGAAACGGCGCAGCTTGGCCTCGCCCAGCGCGGCGCCGATGAAGGTGTCCTGATTGGCCGTCATCGTCGCGCCCGCGACGGTCATGGTGTTCTGCACCGTGACCCTGCTGCCGTCGCCGACCGTGCCCGGGATGGCCGCCAGCAGCATGCAGTTGGTCTCGTCGGTGAAGGCGCCGTCGTCGGTCTGGATCCAGCAGATGCCGGTGTACTTGCTGAACCACAGGCCGTCAGGTGACGAGAAGCTGTTCTTGTCGGTCAGGCGCGACAGGTTGACGTTCGGCGGCATGTCCTCTTCGGCCCCGAAGAGGAAGATGTCCCAGGTGAAGGCGGTGGCGGTCGACAGGTTGTCCCGCTCCCGGAAACGGATGATGTGGCCGTTCGGGTTGCCGGTGCCGCGCCTGCCGTCGGCATCGGCGTAGGCGCGCGGGTTGGCGGCATCGGTGCTGTTGGGCGTGCGGTTGGCGGCGCTGTTGTTGGTGAGTGTCATGTAGATCTCACCGTTGGCGGGGTTCACCGCCCCCCACTCCGGACGGTCCATCTTCGTGGCACCAACGGCGTCGGCGGCATGGCGCGCGTTGATGAACACATCGGCCTGGTTGGCGAACGGGTAGACCGTGTAGGCGGCGATGCGCGGGTTCGTGATGCTCAGCTCGATCCACTCGCCGCTGCCGTCGGCATTGAACTTGGCGGCGAACAGCCGACCTTCGTTGAGGTACTTGTCGCCGGCAGCCAGGCCACCGCCGATGTCGCTGGCGCTCCAGTTGGCCGCACTGACGAACTTGTAGATGTATTCGTTGCGCGAATCGCAGCCCTGGTAGAAGGCCAGCGGCCTGCCCACCACCGGCAGGCCGCACCACGCACCCTCGTGCGCGAATCGACCCATCGCGACGCGCTTGACCGGCGTGGAACTGGACAGCGGGTCGATCTCGACGCTGTAGCCGAAGGTGTTGGGTTCGTTGCGGAAGTCGGCAGCCGCGCTGGCGCCCTTGGGCGCCGGATTCCAGCGGGTGAAGCGGTCGTCGGTCTCGGACGGCGTGTACCAGCCTTGTGAAACACCGCTGGTGGCCGTCGCCGCCAGCCCGGCGCGTGCCACGCCATAGCGGCGGCGCGACTCGCTGGTCTTGGCATCGACCGCAGGCGAGCCGGCGGGCATGTTGAAGTAGAAGGCCCAGTTCTCCTCGCAGGCCAGGTAGGTGCCCCAGGGCGTGATGCCGTGGCCGCAGTTGTTGAGCGTGCCGCGCGAGGTGGCGCCGCTGGGGTCGTAGGCCGTCACCATGAAGGCCCGGATGTCGGCCAGGTGGGCGGCCGGGCCGCCGATGCGCATGGGGGTCTGCGCCGTCACGCGACGGTTGTAGATCGAGTCCACCACGTAGGTCCAGCCGCTGGCGCCCCTGCGCAACTCGACGACGGATACGCCGTGGTGGTTCATCTCCTTGAGCACTTCCGAGGCCGGGCGGGTGCCCAGGTCCCACTCCCCGAACTGCGAGAACTTCTTGCCCGACTGGCCGTTGCTGGTCTGGCCGTTGGCATGGAAGAAGTGCGCGTCGGCCGAGCTTTCGTGGTTGACCGCCAGCACCGCACGACCGGTGTCGGAGGTGGTGTATCTGCCGTCGCTGCCGATGTAGTAGAGGTCCATGCCATCGTGGTGGTCACCCACGCGCATGCTCCACTCGTCGGTCTCGGTGCCGCGGTTGGAGTAGGCGGGAATGCTGGACACCAGGCGGTCACCGGTGGCGTGCAGCACGGTGTAGGTGTAGCCCGCAGGCAGCACCACGTTGTCCAGCAGGCTCTTGCCGACAGGGGTGAAGCCCAGCGCCCTCTCGGTCGGGCCGTCGTCGCCGCCGCCGCAGGCGCCCAGCATCGGCAGGCTGCCCAGGGCGGCCAGGCCGACGCCACCGCGGATCAGGTTTCGTCGGGTGATGCCAGAGGCCGATGCCCGAGCGAGCACCTCCTGGAAGTGTTCGTTGTCGGAGGTATTGCTCAGTTCATCGGGGTGATGGGCCATCGTCTGCTCTCTCGTGCGGGATTGGAAACGCAGCGAGTGTCCGAAGCCCAGATGACATCGGCGTGAAGCATCGATGTCAGCACCGTGACGCTGGCGGCCGGTGCCAGGCGAGAGGGTGACGTCGGGCGCCGAGGGGTGCAGACCCGGAACAGCGACCCCGGGGCCGCGACCATCGCCTGCATCGACACCATCCGCTGGCCTGCGCTGGGCTCACAATGACGTCCATCGAGACGGAGAAGCAAGCCATGGCCTATCAAGTCTTCTACTCCTCACAGGCGGTGGCGCCCCTGCCCCTGGATGAACTCGAGAAGATCCTGGTCGATGCGCGGGTCGGCAACGAGAAGCGCGGCGTCACGGGAGCGCTGATCTATGTCGACGGCGTCTTCCTGCAGATCCTGGAAGGCCCCGAGGCCACGGTGAAGAGCCTCATGCACAGCATCGCCCAGGACAGCCGGCATTCATCGATGCACGTCTTCCACGAGGCCGAGGTCGACCAGGCCCTGTTCAGCACCTGGAAGATGGCCTACCTTCATCCCACGCCGGCCCAGGTGGCGTCGTGGCTCGGCCTGCAGGGCACGGCCACCATCGAGGACGTTCTGGCCGATGTCCACGGCGGGTCCGACCAGGCCTCGCGAATCGCCTACGGCATCCTGAAGGCCATCGCTCAGTGAAGGCCGCGAACGGGGCGCCGACCGGATCCGGGCGAAACATCGGCACCGACTCGAAGGGCTCCAGCCGGACACCCACCAAGGAAGGCATCGTGACGATCGACGTTCCCGCTCCCGCCACGGCCCCCATCACCGACGCTGACCCGACGGTCGAGGACATGGAGTCGCGCGTGGCACGGTTCCACGCGCTGCGGCCGACGGACGACTACATCGACGCCGCGATCCCCGGCTGCGAGCGCACGACCTTCCGCGTGCTGGGTCAACAGCCCGCGGCACCCCTGGCGGCGGAGGGCTTTCACATGAACCTCGTGCTCTGCGAGCCCGGCAAGGCCGCGCCCTTGCACAACCACCTGACGCAGGAGGTCTTCGTCGCGCTCACCGGCCGTTGGGAGGTGTTCTGGGGTCCGCTGGGCGAACGCAGCGTGAGCCTGGAAGCCTGGGACACCATCACCATCCCGCCCGGTGTCTCCAGGGGCTTCCGCAACGTGGGCACCGAACCCGCCTACCTGCTGGGCATGGCCAGCGGCCGCGACCCGGGGATGATCAACTGGCCGGCGCAGGTGCGTGCGGCTGCAAGGGCCGTCGGGGTCGACCTGCCGTGACGGCGCCCGCCGGATCCTGCACGCCAGGGTGCGCCGCTCGCGACCGATCAACCGGTCTTGTCGGGCGGCGTGGGTTGGACAAAGGGAAACCGCGCGCGCGGCTTGGGCCCGACCGGTCCGCCGGCGGTGGACGGCCGCACGAAACGCGCCTTGTCGCCCGGCCGAGCTTCGTGGCTCCACGACGGAAAGGCACCGTGCCGCAAGCCCAGCTCACGCAGGAACAGGCGCCGGCGCTGGCTGGCCCGGATGCGGGCATCGGTGTCGTCGGGACTCCAGTCGGCCAGCAGGCGTGACTGCAGCTGCGCCTGCAGATCGGCCGACCCCGCCTGCCCGGCCAGGTCGCGCAACTCGAGCGGGTCGCTCGCCAGGTCGAACAGCATCGGCAGCAGGCCGCGGGTGAAGATCAACTTGTGCATGCCCCGGCGCAGCATGCGCGACGGCGCCATCACGCCTTCGGACGAGTACTCGGCGATCACGTCGCCGCCGTGGCCAGGATCGCCGCGCAGCACCGGCAGCAGGCTGCGGCCGTCGGGCGGATCGACCGGCATCACGCGGACGCCGCCCTCTCCTTCGGCCGCGACGTCCAGCAGGGTGGGCAGCAGGTCGACCAGCGAGCAGGGGCCGGGTCGCCGTCCGGGCGCCGTGACGCCCGGCCAGCGCATCACCAGCGGCACGCGCACCGACGGCTCGTAGAAGGTCTGCTTGAACCACATGCCGCGCTCGCCCATCATCTCGCCATGGTCGGCGCAGAACACCACCAGCGTGTCGTCGCCGAAGCCCGACTGCTGCAGGGCCTGCAGCACGCGGCCGATCTTCTCGTCGACGTAGCTGATCATCGCGCAGTAGGCGTGACGCGCACGGCGCACACGCTCGGGCGTGATGTGGTGCTTGTCCTGTCCGTGCGCCAGGTACAGCCACTGGCTGTGCGGATCGAGCTGCGCATACGGGATCTCGGGCACCGTGGGCATCGGGATGGCGGCCGGGTCGTAGCGGTCCCAGTGCGCCTGCGGCGCCACGAAGGGCGGGTGCGGGTGCGTGAACGACACGGTCATGAAGAAGGGCTGGTCGGCGCCGCTGCCCTCCTTCAGCCGCGCCAGGTCGAACAGCTTCTGCACCGCGGCCTGCTCGACTTCTTCGTCGTAGTCGATCTGCATGTTGCGCAGGCTCGGACCGGCGTCGACCACGTGCCCCATGCCCACGCCGGTGGGCTTGCTCTGCGCCGGGCTCTTCGACCAGTCGGGCACCCACAGGAACTCGGCCGGGTAGATGTCGGTGGTCAGGCGTTCGGCATAGCCGTGCAGCTGGTCGGCGCCCACGAAGTGCATCTTGCCGGCCAGGATGCTGCGGTAGCCGGCAGCCGTCAGGTAGTGCGCCAGGGTGGGCACCTCGGAGGCGAATTCGCTGGCGTTGTCGAAGGCATCGATGGCGTGCGGCAGCCGGCCTGACAGCATCGAATAGCGCGATGGCGCACAGATCGGGAAGTTGCAGTAGGCCGCGTCGAACACCACGCCCTGCTCTGCCAGTTGCGCCAGCGCAGGCGCCTGCACCACGGCGTTGCCGTGAAACGGCAGGAAGCCGGGCGTCAGCTGATCGGCCATCAGCAGCAGGATGTTGGGACGCTTCATGGCCGAGCCCATCACCACCAATCAGCCCTCGAGCTTGATCTGTGCGCTGCGCATCACCTTCGTCCACTTGCCGACGTCGTCGGCCAATGCCCGCGCCAGTTCCTCGGGGCCCCCGCTCCTGGGCTCCATGCCGCGTTGTTGCAGCATCTGTGCCACGGCAGGCTGGCCCAGGGCCTTGCCGATCTCGGCCGCCAGGCGCTGCACGATGTCCCGCGGCGTGGCGGCGGGCGCGAACACGCCCAGCCACTGACCGGCCTCGTAGCCGGGCACACCGGCCTGGGCCACGGTGGGCACCTCGGGCAAGGCCGCGAAGCGCTCGCGCCCGGTGACGGCCAGCGCGCGCAACTGGCCGGCGCGGATCTGCGGCAGCGAGGCCGGCCCGGTGGCCACCATCAGCTGCAGCCGGCCGGCCAGCAGGTCGTTCATCGCCGGCGAGCGGCCGTAGGGCACGTGCACCAACTGCAGACCGGCGCTTTGGGCCAGCAGTTCGGTGAACAGGTGGGCCGGGCTGCCGACACCGGGCGTGCCGTAGTTCAGCTCGCCGGGCCTGGCCTTCGCGGCGGCCAGCAGATCGGCCAGTGTCTTGACCGGCGACGCCACCGGCACCACGACCACCGAAGGCGTGTCGGCCACCAGCGCCACCGGTGCGAGGTCGCGCAAGGGATCGAAGGCCATCCGGCGCTGTCCGGCCACGTCGATGGCGATCGAGCTGGTGGCCATCAGCAGCGTGTGACCATCGGCAGCGGCCTTGGCCACCTGGTCGGCCCCCAGCGTGCCGGCCGCGCCGGCGATGTTCTCCACCGCCGCGCTCTGGCCGAAAGCCTTGATCAGGGCTTCGGCCACCACGCGGCCCCCGGTGTCGACCAGGCCGCCGGGCGGCCACGGCACGACGACGCGGATGGCGCGCGACGGAAAGCCGGCCTGTGCCCGGGAAGCGCCACTGCAGGCGGCGACCAGAAGGGCCAGCAGGCCGCGGCGGGACAGGGGAATCGTCTGCATGATGGTGACTCTTTCTTCAACGCGCGACACGAAAGCCGCAATTGCTGGAGGTGCTGGATGGCGCGTTCGAACTGCGCGCCGCCACGCGGTAGCGGTGGCAGTAGGACGCGTGGCACAGGAAGGACCCGCCGCGCATCGAGCGCCGCCCGCTGATGCGATCCTGGCGTGGGTCCGTGACAGGCGTATCGCCGTGGTAGGTCGGACTGAACCAGTCGGCACACCACTGCCAGACGTTGCCGGTGGCATGGTGCAGGCCATGGCCGTTGGGCGGCAGCGCGCGTACCGACACCGGGCCCGGCCGCCAGCCCGCCGCAGGCTGGGCCGGGAAGTCACCGCGCCAGACGTTGCAGCGCGATTCGAAGTCCGTGCTGTCACCCCAGGGAAAGCGCGCCGCGTGCAGCCCGCCGCGCGCCGCGACCTCCCATTCGGCCTCGGTCGGCAGCCGGCAGCCGGCCCAGCCGCAGTAGGCCTGCGCGTCGTGCCAGGAGACATGCACCACCGGGTGATCGAGCCGGCCATCGATCGACGAGCCCGGCCCCTCGGGCCGCTGCCAGCAGGCGAACTCGACCGGCAACCACCAGGGCAGGCCGCGCGGCAACTGGCGCACGGCCTGGCGCACGGCGGGCTCGACCTGCAGGTAGAACACGTGCGAATGGCCGATCTGCTCGGCTTCGGTCACGTACTGCGTGGCGCGCACGAAGTCGCGGAACTGCGCGTTGGTGACGGTGGTGGCGGCGATCTCGAAGGCGCCGATCCGCACGTCCCGGGCCGGTCCTTCGCCGTCTTCGAGATAGCCGTCGGCATCGTCGGCCCCCATCCGGAAGCTACCGCCGGGCAACGCGATCCAGTCGATGGCCACCGGGTCGGCCGATACCGGCGTCGACACCGGCACCGACAGGGGCGCTGCCAGCGCAGCCCCCGCGGCCGGGGCCGGCATGCAGCAGGAGCGGCCGTTCATCGCCGGCTCACTCGCCGACTCACTCGTCTTCCCAGAACGCGCGCGTCACACCCTGGCTGCGCATCAGCTCGACGATCTGCTCGCGCGGCTTGACGCCGCAGCGCTGCGCCCAGGCCTCGTACTGGGCGCGCATGGCGGACACGCGGTCGGGCTGCTGGGCCGCCAGGTCGTTCAGCTCGGTGCGGTCGGCCACCATGTCGTAGAGCTCCCAGGGGCCGGGGTGCTTGCGCACCAGCTTCCAGCGGCCGATGCGGATCGCTGAATTGCCCTCGTGCTCCCAGAACATCGGTGGCCGCTCCGCCAGATCGCGCTCGAAGGCCGCCTGCAGTGAATGGCCTTCCAGGGGCAGCACGCTGCGCCCTTCGTGCTGCGTGGGGTAGGCGATGCCGGTGACGTCGAGCAGCGTGGCCATCACGTCGGGCAGGTAGCCCGGCGTGTGGCGGATCGCGCCGCCCTGCGTGATGCCCGCCGGCCAGTGGAAGATCAGCGGCGTCGAGATGCCGCCTTCGTGGATCCAGTGCTTGTACAGGCGGAACGGCGTGTTCGACAGGTTGGCCCAGGCCGTGCCGTAGCTCTGGTAGGTGTTCTCCGGGCCGGGCATGCGGTTCACGTCGTTGCCGAAGTGCACCGGCTCGCCGCTGCGCGTGTGCTTGCGCGCGATCATCAGCTTGTCGACCAGCTCGTCGATGGTCACGCCTTCGGGGATGTCCTCGGCACAGGCGCCGTTGTCGGCCAGGAAGATGATCAGCGTGTCGTCGAGCTGGCCGTGCTGCTCGAGCGCCTGCACGATGCGGCCGATGCCCTGGTCCATGCGATCGATCTGCGCGGCATACACCTCCATGCAGCGCAGCAGCCAGCCCTTGTGCTCGGCCTCGCTCCAGGCGGGTTGCGAGGGGTCGCGCGGCGTCAGCTTCCAGTGGTCGGCCAGCACGCCGGCCTGCACCAGGCGGTCCAGGCGCTGGTCGCGCAAGGCGTCCCAGCCGGCATCGAAGCGGCCCTTGTACTTGGCGATGTCCTCGTCGTGCGCGTGCAGCGGCCAGTGCGGCGCGGTGTAGGCGACGTACTCGAAGAAGGGCTTGTCTGGATGCTCGGCCCGGTGCTCGTGGATGAAGCGCACCGCCTGGTCGCTGATGGCGTCGGTGTAGAAGAAGCCGTCGGCGCGCGCCTCGTGTTCGGCGTTGACGTTGCCGCGCGTCAGCGTGTTGGGGTCGTAGAAGCTGCCGGCGCCGATGATGGTGCCGTAGAAGGCGTCGAAGCCGCGCTGCATCGGCCAGGAGTCGGTGGGCTGCTTCAGGTTGCTCGACACGTGCCACTTGCCGCTCATGTAGGTGCGGTAGCCGCCGCCCTTCAGCACCTCGGCGATGGTCACGCACTGATGGTTGAGGTTGCCGGCATAACCCTCGGGACCTGAGTCGTAGGTCAGGATGCCGATGCCCGTCTGGTGCGGGTGCAGGCCGGTCAGCAGCGAGGCCCGCGACGGGCTGCAGCGCGCCGTGTTGTAGAACTGCGAGAAGCGCAGGCCGCCCGCGGCCAGGCGGTCCAGCGTGGGGGTCTCGACCTCGCCGCCGTAGCAGCCGATGTCGGAGTAGCCCATGTCGTCGTTCAGGATCAGGACGATGTTCGGTCGCTTGCTCATGGCAGTCTCGTTCAGTTCAGTCGTTCGCCGCTGCTGCGGTCGAACAGGTGCGCCGCCTTGGCGGCAAATCCCAGGTGCACGGCCTGGCCTTCGCGCAGCTCGATGGGGCTGTCGGTCTTGAGCTTCACGCGCTGCTCGCCCACGTGGAGGATGGCGATCCGGCTGTCGCCCAGCTCCTCCACCAGCTCGACCTCGGCCGCCAGACCGCTGTCGGTGATCCTGAGGTCGCCCGGCCGAACGCCCAGCGTGACGGCCCGTTCGGCAGGCGCCGCCGCATCGATGTCCACGTGGCCGTTGTGTCCCACCCTGACCGCCTGGCCGGACCAGGTGGCCTGCAGCAGGTTCATCGGCGGCGTGCCGATGAAGCCGGCCACCGACGCATGCGAAGGCCGGCCGAAGATGCCCTGCGGCGTGCCGACCTGCACGATGCGGCCGTCCATGAAGACGGCGATGCGGTCGGCCAGCGTCATGGCCTCTTCCTGGTCGTGCGTGACGTAGACGGCGGTCACACCCAGCGAGCGCTGCAGCTTCTTCAGCTCGACGCGGGTCTCCAGGCGCAGCCGCGCATCGAGGTTGGACAGCGGCTCGTCGAGCAGGAACAGCCGCGGCTCGCGCACGATGGCCCGGGCCAGCGCCACGCGCTGCTGCTGGCCGCCCGACAGCTGCCCGGGGCGCCGGTCGAGCAGATGGCCGATGCTGACCTTGGCCGCGGCATCGGCCACCGCGCGCGCGATGGCGTCGGCGGCCATGCCGATCATCTTGAGCGGGAAGCCGATGTTCTGCGCCACCGTCATGTGCGGATACAGCGCGTAGCTCTGGAAGACCATGGCCACGTCGCGCTCGCCCGGATCCTTCTGGGTCACGTCCTCGCCGTCGAGCAGCACGCGTCCGGCGCTGATCGACTCCAGGCCGGCCAGCACGCGCAGGGTGGTCGTCTTGCCCGAGCCCGAGGGGCCGAGCAGCACGAAGAATTCGCCGGGGTGGATGTCGAGGTCCACACCGTGCAGCACGGTCAGCGTGCCATGTTGCTTGACCGCGCCCTGCAGCGAGACGCCGCCGCGATGACTGTCCTTCACCGGCGCCCCCCACCCTTGACGGCGCCCACGGTCAGGCCCTTGACGATGTGGCGCTGCGCCAGCAGGCCGATCAGGATCACCGGCGCCATCGCCACCATCGCGCCCGCCGCCAGCTTGGCCCATTGCGTCTGTTCCACGGAGATGAAGTTGAACATCGCGACCGTCACCGGCCGCACCTTGTTGCCGCCCAGCACCACCGCGAACAGGAACTCGTTCCAGGCGTTCAGGAAGACGAAGACGGTGGTCACCGCGATGCCACCCCGCACCTGCGGCAGGACGACGTGCCAGAAGGCGCGCAGGCGGCCGGCGCGGTCCAGCAGGGCCGCTTCCTCCATCTCGAAGGGAATGTCCTCGAAGTAGGACACCATCAGCCAGATCGCGAAGGGCAGCGAGAAGGTCAGGTAGATCAGCACCATGCCGAAGTAGGTGTCGAGCGCGCCCACCTTCTGCAGGGCCAGGTAGTAGGGGATGACCAGGCCCACCGGCGGCAGCATCTGCGTGGCCAGCACATAGAAGCCGCTGGCCCGCTTGCCCGGGTAGCGCAGCCGCGCGATGGCGTAGCCGGCCGGCAGGGCCAGCAGCATGGTCAGCAGCGTGGCCGAGGACGCCACCACCACGCTGGACCACAGGTTGGGCAGGATCGACGAAGCGCCGAACAGCACCTCGCGGTAGTGCGCCAGCGTCGGCTCGAAGAAGATCACCGGCGGGTAGGCCAGCACGTCGCGTTCGCTCTTGAACGAGGTGAGCAGGGCCCACAGCACCGGGAAGGCCCATACCGACAGCAGCAGGCCGGCCACCGCGGCCAGGGCGATGCGCCGCGTGAGCGTGTGTCGGGAGACCCCGTTCATTCACGCCCCCGGCGGCGCTTGAAGAGCAGGAACGAGACCGCCAGCGTGAGGACCAGCAGCACCGTGGCCAGCGATGCGCCGTAGCCGATGTTGAGCTCGGTGAACGAGGTCCGGTAGGCGTACAGGTTCAGGATCTCGGTCGACGACCCCGGCCCGCCGCCGGTGGCCGCGAAGATGGCGGCGAAGGCCGACAGCGCGGTCATGGTGCGCAGGATGATCACCATCACGATGGCCGGCCGGATCAGCGGCAGCGTGATGTGGCGGAAGCGCTGCCAGGCGCCGGCGCGGTCGAGCCGCGCGGCTTCGAAGACATCGGGCGGCAAGGTGGCCAGCGTGGCCAGCAGCACCAGGAAGGCGAAGGGGGTCCACTGCCAGGTGTGGATGGCGATCACGGAGATCAGCGCCAGCTGCGGGTCGCCCAGCCAGTTGTGGCTGCCCAGGCCCAGGGCGCGGGTGACCAGGTCGACCAGACCGAAGTCGGGCGCCAGCACCAGCGTGCGCCAGAACAGCCCGACCACCACCGGCGCCAGCACGATGGGCAGGATGGCAGCAATGCGGAACAGGGCCTGCCCTTTCGGGATCTGCAGCACCAGCAAGGCCAGCGCCAGACCCACCAGCACCTGCAGCACCACGGTCGACCCCGTGTAGACGACGGTCAAGGTCAGCGAGTTCCAGAACCTCGGGTCGCCGCCCATCTTCACGTAGTTGGCGGTACCGGCGAAGCCCGACAGCCACGGCATGCCCAGGTCCAGCCGCTGCATGCTGGCCCACAGCAGGTAGACCAGGGGCGCGGTGGTGATGAGCAGCAGCAGCAGCAGCGCCGGCGCCAGCAGCGCGAGCGCGAAGCGGCGTTCGCGCTGCTCGAAGCTCGACGGGGACCGGGGCATCGATCCGGCAAGCGGCGGCGTCAACCCCTCAGAACCTGCTGGATGCGCGCCTGCGCCTCGTCCAGCGCTTCCTTGGGCTTCTTCTGGCCGACCAGTGCAGCCTGGATGCTGGTGGCCATCGCTTCGCCGACGGCAGGCCACTGCGGCAGGCGCGGACGCCATTCGACGTCGGTGTCCTGGTCCAGCGACTCGAGGGCGGCATTGATGAAGTTGTCACCCGCGCCCTGCATGGCCTGCGCGAACTCCGGCGCGCGCCACAGGGAACTGCGGTTCAGGCCCGAGCGCTTGCCGGGTCCGGCGAACTTCCAGGAGGTGCGCGCCTGCGTCTCGGCCGACGTGGCCCAGCTGATGAACAGCCAGGTGGCGCGCTTCTGCTTGTCGGACAGCGCCGCGTTGATGGGGAAGCCCCAGTTCCAGATGGACGTCACACGCTTGCCGTTCGGGCCCTTGGGCCAGCGTGCGTAGCCGATCTTGCCGACGACCTTGCTCTTCTCGGGGTTGGTGATGACGGACGCCGAGGAGTGGGCGTCGATGTAGCAACCCACCGTGCCCTGCGAGAAGGCGTCGGCGATGTCGGGCCAGTTCCAGTTGCGCACCGCCGGCGGCGCGTACTGGGTCAGCGCATTGACGTACCACTCGAGCGCCGCCACGGCCTGCGGCGAGTTCACGACCAGGTTGCTGCCGTTGAACCAGCTGCCCCCGAAGCTGCGGAAGATCGACGGGTAGACGTACATGTTCTGTCCGGCGCCGGCAAAGCCGCGCAGCGCCAGTCCGTACATGCGGTTGGCCGGGTCGGTCAGCGCCTTGGCGTTGGCCAGCAACTGGTCCAGCGTGTCGGCCGGCTTCAAGCCGCGCGCGTCGTAGAGGTCCTTGCGATAGACCTGCACCGTGACCTCGCCGTCGAACGGAATGCCATAGGGCTTGCCATCCACCGAGTTGGCGTCGCGCCAGGCCTTCAGGATGTCGCCGAAGTTGAACCATGCGGCGTCGGTCAGCGTGGCGTCGTTCAGGTAGCGGTCGAGCGGCTCGACCCAGCGGTTGGCCGTGTACAGCGGGTAGTACATCGGGTCGGCGGCGTGGGTGGCGAAGGTGGCGGTCTTGGACGACAGGTCCAGCATCGCCTTCTGGCGGATCTGCCCCGGCGGCACCTTCTCGAAGCGGACCTTCACGCCGGTCAGCGCCTCGAACTGCGGCGTCAGGGTGATCAGGTTCTCGAAGTAGCCCGCCGGGATCACGGCGACGCTGATGGACTCGCCTTCGGCCTGTCGCCAGTTGATCTTGGCGGCCCGGTAAGGGCCCAGGTCGTCGGCCTGGGCAGACGCCGACGTGGCCAGCCACGGCGCGGCCGCCGCGGCGGCACCCAGCGCCAAACCACGTTGCAGAGCGCCGCGGCGCGTGGGGTCGTGTGCATCGATCATGGCTTCACCTCGTCGGATGTATTCGTTTTCATCGGCGACGTTAACAGTCCGTTCGCAGCTCCGATAGCGGTCAGGCATAGGTACTTACACGGTAGGAACAATCTCGGGCCGGGCGCCGGGTGTAATCGTTTGCGCCGCTATCATGTCCCGATGGAGGAAAAGCCCCAGACCACGAAAGTCGGGCGCGCCAACGCAAGCGATGTCGCCAGACTGGCGGGCGTGTCCAGTGCGACGGTGTCGCGCGCGCTGAACCAGCCCGCACAGGTCGACCCGGAAACACGCGCCCGCGTGCAGGAAGCAGTGACCAAGCTGCGCTACCTGCCGCACGGCGCCGCACGCAGCCTGCGCAGCCAGCGCACGCGCATGATCGGCGCGGTCGTGCCGTCCTTCGACTACGCGCTGTACGCCCGCACCACCAGTGCACTGCAGCGTCGGCTGGACGCCTGTGGCTATTCGCTGGTGCTGGCCGAGCACCACTACGACCTCGTCGCCGAGCTGCGCATCACCGGCCAGCTGGTGCAGCACGGCGTGGACGCCTTCATGTTCGTGGGCCTCGACCACGATCCGGCGCTCTTTTCGATGCTGGAGGACTACGGCCGTCCGTACGTGCTGACCTGGGGCGTCGACCATGCGCGCCACCACCCGAGCATCGGCTTCGACAATCGCCGGGCCACCACCGAGGTCACGCGCCACCTGCTGGCCCTGGGCCACCGGCGCATCGGCCTGCTGAGCGCGCCGGTACAGGGCAACGACCGCGCGCGCGAGCGCGGCGCCGGCGTGCGCGATGCGCTGGCCGAAGCGGGCCTGGACCTGCCCGAAGAACGCACGGCCTACGGCGCCATCGCACTGGACTCCGCCCGATCGGCCATGGGTCGCCTGCTCGCACTGCCGCCCGACCGCCGCCCCACGGCCGTCGTCGCCACCAACGACGTCTTTGCCGTCGGCGCCATGATGGCCTGCCGCGCCGCGGGCGTCGTGGTGCCGGACCAGATGTCGATCACGGGCGTCGACAACACCGACCTGGGGGCCACCCAGACCCCCGGCCTGACCAGCGTGCGCACGCCCGTGGTCGAGATCGGCACGGCTGCTGCCGAACAGCTGGTGGCCCGGCTGGAAGGGCGCGACCACGTGCCCCACCAGTTGCTGCCCTTCGAGCTGGTCCAGCGAGGCAGCACGGCAGCGCCCGGCTGAGCGCACGACGCTGGCCCGGCACGCGGGGATCCGGTCGGCATCCGCCCGGCTTCCGACCAGCTTCCGCTCGGCATTCAGTCGCAAGCCTCCGCCGCAAAGAAAAACAGCCTAGAGACCGAAATCTCTAAGCTGTTGATCTAGAACGAAAGTTCTGGTGCGGCTGGCAGGAATCGAACCCACGACCCCTTGGTTCGTAGCCAAGTACTCTATCCAACTGAGCTACAGCCGCGCAGCCTCGCAGTTTAGCATCAAACGCCGTGCTTGATCTTTCGGGGCACTCAATCGAGTGCGGCCGCAGCCGTTTCGCAGCGGCGGGCACGCTCGTCGTCGGCCTCTTCGCGGGCCTGCGCCGCCAGCTGTCGCCAGGCCCGACGGCGCAGGGCTGCAGGCAGGCTGGGTGCGGCGGCGGCCTGTTCCAGCAGACGGCGGGCCTTGCCCCAGAGCTGTCGTTCGGCAAAGGCGCAGCCGACGGCAGCGACCACGGCCGGCTCGTGGCCGAAGGCCTGCGCAGCGGCCTCCAGGCGGGGCAGCCAGTCGCTGCCGATGCCTTCGCAGACCTCGATCAGCGCGATGGCCACCTGCTCCCGCTGGTCGCGCTCCAGCGAAGCCAGCCGATCCCAGTACGGCTTGAGCCAGTTGCGCCCTTCTTCGTCGGCCCCCAGGGCGCCGGCGCGCAAGGCGGCACGCGCGGCCACGAACGGGTCGCGACGGTCGGCCGCATCGAGCTGTTCCCACAGGCGATGCAGTTGCTGCAGGTCGTGCGTGCCGTCGATGGCCTCGAACGCCAGCGAGCGCAGCAAGCCTTGCGCGGCCGCCGGCGAAAAGGCGTTGTGGTTGGCCAGCAGCCGGGCCGTGTGCAGGGCCGCGATGGGTTCGCGCGCCATGCGGCTGGCCTGCAGCTTCAGGCGCAGCGCCTGTGTGCGGCGCGCCACGCCGGCCGGCAGATCGCCCAGCAGGGCCTGGGCCTTGTCGGTGTCGCGATCGTCCAGCGCCCACTCCGCCGCCAGCAGCCGTGCGCCGTCGTCGGCGCGGCTGGCGGCACGCCCGCCCTGCGGCAAGGCCTCGGCCAGCAGGCCGTCCCGCTGCTTGCGATCCTGCAGCCGGTGGTGGCTGGCAGCAGCCAGCAGCCGCGTCAGCACCGCGAATTCGGTGTCGTCCTTCAGCTGCGGCGTGTCGCTCTGCAGCGCCAGCGCGCGCGCCGCGGCGCGCTGGGCGCGGCTGTAGCGCGCGCTGAAGAACTCGGCCAGCGACTCGCGCAGCGCCGCCTGTGCCGCACGCTCCTTGCGCAGCGCGCGCCATTCGCCGGCACGGCGCGGCAGCGAGGTCAGCGCGCCGATGGCCTGCGCCGCCGCGGTGAGCAGCACGCAGGCGCCGATCACCAGGATCACGAACAGGTTCAGCGACAGGTCGGTGCGCCAGCCGCTCCAGTAGATGGTGACGAGGCCGTCGTTGCTGCCCAGCGTGGTGGCAGCCACCACCGCCACGGTGAACAACAGGATCAGCCAGACGACACCGCGCATGCCTGCCTCCGCCGGTTCCGTGACTCAGCGGCCGGCCGTCGCCGTGGCGATGGCCGCCAGCGTGGCGTCGGGCCGCGGCACCGTCACCTGGCGCGACTGCGTGGCCACCTGGCGCACCAGCTCGGTGGCCTGCACCACGCGGCGCTGGTTCTTGTCGAAGTAGCGTTCCAGCGCCGACTGCGCGTCTCGCAGGTCGGACTGCGCAGTGTCGAACTGGCGGCTGAGCAGGGCCAGACGCGCATTGAGCAACCGCAGCTTGAGGTTCTCGCGCAGGAAGAAGGCCTGCTCGGGCGCCACCAGCATGGCCTCGGGGTTGTCGATGCGGGTCACGCGCACCAGGGATCGGACTTCCTGCCAGACGTCGTCGAGCATGGCGCCCCACTGTTCGCGCGCGATGCCGGTCCAGCTGGTGACGGGCGCCGATGCCGCCGCCGCCGGCGCCGCCACGGGCGTCACCGGGCGCACCGTGCCGCGCCGGTCAGCGGCCGACAGCAGGGCCAGGTCGTCGACCTGGCGGATGACCTCGTCCAGGCGGATGGTCAACGTGGTGATGTCGCTGACGCCGGCTGCGCGCACGCGGTCCAGGTCCTGGGCGATG
The DNA here is from genome assembly GCA_022843905.1 of Rubrivivax sp. Lineage (GTDB taxonomy): Bacteria > Pseudomonadota > Gammaproteobacteria > Burkholderiales > Burkholderiaceae_C > Rubrivivax. The sequence goes on along the minus strand of JALHMT010000062.1, from coordinate 502 downwards.
GCGCGACGCACCCGCTCCAGGCGCGGCTGGTTGTAGCGCGCCAGGCGCTCGTCGCTCTGCCGCAGCGTGGCCAGCAGCGGCTCGGCGCTGCCGGTGATGGCCGTCTGCTGCAGAGCCACGCGCAAGGCGGCATCGACGTCGGCCAGCACGTTCTCGTCACGCGAGCGGGCCAGCGACTGGATGAGGTCTTCGAGCTGCGAGCGCTGCATCGAGGTCTCGGCCACGCGCGCCTCCAGCAGCGCCAGCTTGGCAGCCGCCTCGCGCGCCAGGTCCTGCGCCTGGCGCGACAGCAGGCCGGCCTCGGCCGACTGCTGGCTGCTCTCCTGCTGGCGCTTGACGAGCTCGGCCTCCAGCGACTTGACGCGCTGCTGGGTGTTCCAGGCGAACACCAGGGCTGCGGTCGACAGCGCGGCCAGCAGCGCGGCCCCCAGGGCCAACCAGCCCCCGGCGGACAGCAGCCCGGACGCCGGCGGCGGCGCGGCCGCAGCGACCGCTGGCGGCG
>JALHMT010000061.1 GCA_022843905.1 Rubrivivax sp. | reverse complement strand
GTTGGGGCTGCAGGCTGGCCTGTTCAGGACGTCCGTAGCGCGGGGCGATAGTGGTCGGGATCGAGACCCGCAACCTTCCTTGCTCGAAGCTGAGCAGCTGCACGAAGCGGCACTCGAGGGCGATCTCATCGCCCGGTTTGAGGTTGCCGATGTTCGCGGTGTGCAGGCCGTCGGCGTGCGCCTCGAGCATCACTGGTGCGTCGCCCTCCCCGAGCGACTCCTCGTATTGCCGTTCGGCTTCGCGCTTGGCCACGACCACACCTTCTTGTCGCTCGCCGTTGAGCTCCGATGCGAAGCCAAGCAGCACGGCCTGGAAAGGGAGCGGAAACGTGTAGATGACTTCCAGCACCCGATCGCTCGTGTTTCGGTAGGTCTGACGCAGCGTCAGCCCGAACAGAACGGCGTCCAATCGTCCTTCGGCCTCGACACTCACCAGCACAGGAGCCGGGACGTCGCCGTCTGGGCAAGTCAGCGCGAATTGAGTCCGATCGTCATTCATCGTTGTTCTCCCTGAAGGTGGATGAGGCGTTGGCCGCGCCGATGGCCGATTCGGATGCGTCAGGCGAGCGAACCTGGCGGTACAGGGCCGTGATGCCGCGAACGAGACCACGCACCTGCTCGGGTGTCAGGCCAGCACGCCCAGGCTCGATGTGGACTTCAAGTCCGTCGGCCATCGTCACGCGGCTCCAGACTTCGACGGCACCCGGCGCCACGCGGCGAGGTGCCGGGTCCTCCGGCGCTCCGGCCATCAGCTCGCGTACGCGCTCAAGGCTCAGCCCGGCATCCGTCCAGCGACGGATGACGAGCAGCTGCTCGAGGTGGCGTCGCACGTAATGGGAGCCTCGCTTCTCGCCTTCAGGGCGGTCGACCAGCCCCTCGGCGATGTAGTAGCGCACCGTGCGTGGGGTTACCCCGGCAAGCGCGGAAAGCTCGTCGATCGAGAAGCGCGCGGGGGAATCTTGCGAAGGCATGCGCCATTATTCGACAGTCTTTTATGACTGTCAACTGTCGCATAAACCGTCGTTCACTCGGCTCGGAGGGGTCCGGCGGCGCCTACATCCGCGTAACCGCTCGCCAGTGGTTAATGCCGGGTTACCAGTCTCCAAGCGGTTGCAAAAGACAGTTCGGCGACCCTTTGGGAATGCCTAACAGCACCCCCCTTCGGCAATCTCACTCCACGCCCAATGCCTTGAAAACCGCATCCACTGGGTCTGAGTAGAAGCTCGTCTGAAACTTCGCGAACAGTTCCCCAGGCACCGACGGAATGTCCGTCACGCTCGACATCGGCAGGAGGATCCGCTTGGCGCCAGCATCGAACGCCACCTGCAGGCTCTCCGCCAGGTTGCTGGCCTGCGTGATCGTGCCGCCCAGCGACATGTCGCCCATGACGACCATCTGGCTTTGCAGCGGCTTGCCCAGCGCGGCCGAACACAGCACGATGAAGCTGGACAGGGTCAAGGCCTCGGGCGTCCCGGCGGTCTGCAGTTCGACCATGTGCAGGTGGAAGTCGCGTTCGGTCGGGTGGATCGATGCGCTCACGCGGCCGGCGTTTGCCTTGAAGTAATCGAAGGCCACTCGCACCGGCTCGCGGGTAACGGGGCCCGACACCGACAGTTTGCCGCCGCCTGCCATCGCCTGGATCTCCATGCGGTAGACACCGGGCATGCCGCCGTCGCCCATGGTGACCGTATGCAGCACGCCTGGGGCCAGGCGGCCTTCAGGAATCAAGCCGCCACCGCCCTGTTCCGGCACGGAGACAAACCGCTCCTGCATGTCCTCTAGGTCGATGTAGGAGAAGTGCACGTCATAGAACTCCATACCTCCGATCTTCTTGAGCTGCTCCTTCACGCGCCGGCGCGTTTCCAGCGCGTACTCCAGGCACTTGCGCACGGTGTCCTTGGTGTAGGCGCCATCCGGGCAAATCAGTTTCAGCAGGCCAGACACCGTGCGCCGCACGGCGATGGTGTCGCGCTGGTTGAGGTTGTTGCCGAGCTTGAAGAACTTGTCGATCGCATCGGCAAAGCTGCGCTTGCGCATCTCGCGCGCCCACTCGGCCAGGTAGTCGACGATCAGGCCGTACTGGTCGGTGAAGAACTCGGGCCGCATCTTCGGAATCTCCCAGCCCGGCACGTAGGCGTGGAAGCGGTCGAAGAACGCAGAGTCGATCATGACGTCCGGGAACGGCGCGAACAGGTGGCTGGTCTTCACCAGCGTTTCCACTGTCTGGCCCTGCGGCAGGTTCCCGACGAAGACCATCGCTGCACTCGCGTTGATGGACTCACGGCCCCGGCTGAACGACCCCGAGGCCATGTAGTCCTTCATGATCTGGACGCCGTCCTGATCCTTGAAGTTGATGCCTGCCACCTCGTCGAAGGCCACCACGTCCCACAGGCCCACCAAGCCCACCTTGCGGGCGCTCATGTTGTAGAACAGGTTGGCCACCGTGGTCTGGCCGCCGGACACCAGGATGGAGTTCGGGCTGATCTCCTTGTAGATGTGGCTCTTGCCTGTGCCGCGCGGCCCCAGCTCGCACAGGTTGTAGTTGTTCTCCACCAGCGGGATCATCCGCGCCAGCAGGTGCCACTTCACACGTTCCTTGAAGCAGGTTGGCTCCATGCCCGTCGAGCGCAGCAGCGCGTCAATCCACTGTTCTTCGGTGAACCCCTTGCGGCCAGCGAACAACTCCTCCATGTCCATGTTTGGCATCTGGATCGGCTTGAGATCCGACACCACGAAGGGCGAGGTGCGCTGGTTCTCTTCGAACCGGTAGTTCAGCGTCACGATGCACCAGATGCCGCCCACGAGAAGCTTCTCGAACTGCCGCACGTAGGAGTCGGGCACTTCGGCGTTCTTGATGCCCAGGTTTGACAGCAACGCCTCGTAGGCATCGCGGTTCTCGTTCAACTTCACGGTGACCTTGTCGATCACCTTGAACGAGCCGCGCTCACGGATCTTGCTCTTGACCTTCTCGGCTTCGTCCGGCCGCACATAGTTCTCGGCCAGCACGCTCTTAACGGTGACCAGGCCGGCGCGGATCGTTTCCGCATCATCAGACGCGCAGTACATGCCCAGCAGGTACTCCAGCACGTAGACGGGAACGTTGGCCCCTTCCTTGATGAGCTTGGTAAGGTCCTTGCGCACTACGCGCCCGGCGAAGCGCTCGTTGAGCAGCTTGTCCAGGCCCGGGTCAATGGTGGCGGCCTGCGCTTGTGCGGTGTTTTCAGCCATGTTGGCCCTTAAAAGTCATTGCTGAAAGCCAGATCGATGCGCAGAGGCGCACGCCAGGCCTCGGCCTTGGTTTTCGCGTCCCGTGCGACCAGGAAGTAGTCCTTGGTCCGGTCGTAGTTCCCCGCGGCCAGAGTCAGCATCACAGAGCGCTTCCGCTCGTCAAGCATCGGCGAGGTGCTGTCGAAGGTCAGGATCTGCTCATCGCTGACGGACCGATCGCCGTCACGGATGCACAGCAGCAACGTCACCGGCAGCACACGCTCAGACACTGCCTCCGTCTGGATGAACTCGAAGCGCTGCTTGTTGGTGACCACCTTGTTGCTGGACCCAAGCAGGCTCACTTCAACCAGCCGGGTCTTTGCCTTCTCGGTGTCGCTTTCCTTCACCACGACCACCGGCACTACGATCTCTTGTGGCATGGCGCTGCCATGCACAAAGCGAGCTCCCCCAACAAAGTGAAAGCGACCTGACCCCTTGGGCACCAAGAAGTCAAGGCTACCCACACCCTCATCTGTGCCCGCGGTTGTCGAAGTACTACCGGCCCATGCGTTCTGAAGCCTCGGCATGCCGCGCCCCAGGATGTATCGCTTCTTCGGCTTCAGCACGCCGGCCATCTCACCATCCACTGCATGGCGATCGGCCTCATCCAGTGCTGACTCCTGGTATAGGAATCCATGGTCAGCCGTGACAAGGATGGTGGAGCCGTTCAAGTTGTTGACGATGAAGCTCACCAGCTCCGACAATTCCTTGATGGCGTTTGCCGTGGCCTCGAAAGTCTTGGTCTCGGACCCGCGCTTGTCACCGATCATGTCGATGAGGTCGTGATAGACGTAGACCACCTTGTACGGCTTGACGAACTCGCGGCCCTTCTCCTTGCCCTTCTCCATGAGGGCGTCGCGTCCGATGGCCACACCGACCTGTGCCGCCAGGATGGCCGAGCGCTGCTCCAGGGTGGACGACGGCTGGCCATCCACAGTCACGTCCAGCGAGGCATTGCCCTTGTAGGCCAGGCGCTGGTGCGGCAGCAGGCTGGCCATGCCCAGAGCCGTGTAGCTGGGCAGCACGCCCAACATGGCCTCAAGGCGGGCCTTCACCCGGCTGCGGCTGTTCAACTCATCCACCAGTTCGGCTGCCGCCTCGAAGCGGAAGGCATCGGAGATGACCACGAACACCCGCTTGGCTCCGCCATCAAAGGCAGGCGCCACATGGCGGGCGAAGAACTGCTGCTGGTTGACGACCTCGTCGAGCTTCCACTTCGCCAGCAAACCGGCCGGTCCTTCCACTACCGCCCCCCAAGCCGAGGCGAGTTGGCCGATGAACCAGCCCGAGTACGCGTCTTCCATGCGGTCGCGCAGTTCGTGCAGCAGAGACCAGCCCATGGGCTCCACCGTCTCTGACGCCCGCATGAACCATCGGTAAAGCTGGTCGAAGCGGAACAGCTCGGTCCGATAGGCCTGGAACGCAGTGCCCGCGTCCGCGAAGCTGAAGCCCTGCAGGTGCTTGGCCTGCAGTTCGAAGAAGCCGGCCGCCGCCTCCAGTGCGTCGTAGCTGGCGGCCAACGCGCGAGTAGCGTCGTTCGCTCCGGCCAGAAGCGGGTTGGCCCAGTGTCCGTCACGCCGCCGCGCGATGAGGTCGCGCACCGAGTCCATGTTGGCGCCGCCGCCGGCGATGATGCGGGCCTTCAGGTCGCCGATCACCCGCTTCTCAATGGCCTCGAAGGTCATCGCATCCGCCAACTCTTCGGCCTGCATGGGGCCCAGGATGCTGCCGATCTTCAACTCGTCAGCCACCCAGCCTGACAGCACGTCGTAGCTGCGGTAGTTGGCCATGTCGGTGCGCCAACGGCTGGCGAACACGGAGGCGTTCGCCGCCTTGACACGTTCGGCGATCACGAAGTGCGCCAGCGACGCCTGCACGCCGCGCACGCTACTGCAGAAGTCGGTGGCGAACAGGCGGTAGAGCAGGCCGCGAAGGCTCGGTGGCTCGTCGCCGGATTCGCGGTAGCCCAGCTCACGCTCTGCTATCGCCCAGAAGGCCTGCTCCAGGTCGAAGCTGGCCAGCTCGTCCAACATCTTGGGTCGGGCACCGAGGTCACTGCCCTCTGCCACCAGTGCGGAAAAGGCCTTGAGCAGAACGGCAGTGGGATCGGCCGTCTCTGCACGGGCGACGGCCGCAATCATCTTGCGGTCCAGATCATCGGCCGTGTCGGCCGGTTGAATCCAGCGCTTGACGCGATCGAAGCGGTCGCGTGCCCGCAGGAACTTGGCTCGAAGTTTTAGGTGGTCTCGCAGCGACCGCGTGTTCAGGCCCAGTTCCTCCAGCTGGATCGATGCCGTGTCTGCGCTGAAGGGCTTGCCGCGCAGCCGCGCGTCCAGAAGCCAGTCCTGCGCGGGCTCGGGCTCGTCGAACGGCGCATAGATCAGCCAGCGAGCGCCGACCTGCCGCTCGATCAAGATCTTGGCTTGCAGCGCTGGTGTGCGATCCAGCCGCACGACCTGCACGCCCTCGATGCCGATGACATCGACTTGCGCAGCAAACTCGCCGCTTGCGTCGTTCCAGAAGACCAGGGCATGGCCCTCCTGGAACAGTCGAGTCAAGGCCGGCAGGAACACTGGCGCATTACTCATCGCTGCCGCCGGTAATGGCCTTGGACTCGGCAACCAAGTCGCCGAACTTGGCGTAATTCGTCTTCACGCCGTCGTCCAGGTCCAGCGTGATGCGCATGTCGGCATAGTGGCGGAGCTTTTCTTCGAAGGCCAACAGTTCAATCTGCTTCTTGCGCAGAAGCTCGATCTGCTTTTGCAGCTTGGCGCGAGCTGCTGCCGACGTGGACTCCGCCACGTCCTTGTCCAGCGTGTCCAGGCGCGACGCCATCTTTGGGATGAGTTTCAACACGTACTCGGACCGCATGCGTGCCAGAGTGCCCTCGTTGTACCGATGCAAATAGACCAGTGCTTGGAAGGCACCTAGTTTGCCGCTGGAGAAAAGCCAGTAGATCGGGCGCCTCTTGTAGGTCTGCAAGTGGTCCTTGAAGAACCTATCGGCCAAGTAGCGCCGGATGGTTTCGTCCGAAGTTTCCTGTCCCTTTTTTCCTATGCTTTCAGCTAGCCATGCCAGGTTCTCCACTAACGTATTGGTGCCCCAAACGGCGGATAGGAATTCACGCACTCGGTTGGCGACGTCGTCTTCGAACCAGTGCTCGCCGGTGTTAGGCACGATGCCGTCGTCATCGACCGCGAGTTTCCCAGAATAGCGGTTGGCGTCGAAGCCAGCGTTACCTGCGCGGGCGTAAATCAGCCCCGGTTCGTCCAAGCTGTAGCGACCCAAGACGCAGCCGATCGCGTAGGAAATGAGGCGAAGACAGTCGTGCTCCCGCTCCGGCCTTGTGACTGCGATCTGATCATCGGGAACGCTGGGCTCCAAGTCATTCTGGAGGTTGTATGCCGTGATAAAGACTCTGTTATTGGCCTCCTCAAGCTCCTTGAGTCTGAGTGCAATTGCATTTCTATGGTCTCGGTCCTTAAGCCAGGCCTTCTCGAGTAGATTCTGTGTGTTCTCTGCCACAACCATCCTAAGACCCTCGAAATCCCAAGACGTCTCTTGACTGTCCCAGTCTTCCTTCGCCAGTTCCACCGCTTGGGCGACGATCTTGTTTGTAGCTTCGGAATCGATGAAAGCAGGCACTGGAAGCCTCCCAATCTCTCCAGCGCCATAGTTGACCGTAGGCGACAGAAAGGTTAGTAGGTGGCTGGCCACATTGGAGTTGAGAAGTCCAAGATGAACACTCCTCTTATCTAGATCTGAAAAAAGACACATCCCAGCGCTAGAGAAAAGGTACCCACGCTCAAACTGCCTCGCAGAGAACCTTGAAGACGAAATCGCCGTCCAAGTTATTCCCGGCCGGAAGAAGTAATCAAGACTTACGAGATATCTCGACCAATGACCACCATCATTCTTAATGGTTGCGTTCTCCTTCGCTTCGGCGCCGTCGCTCTCCCAATTGACCACCATTTCATTGTTGCCGTACCATTTTCTGTAGGCGCCACCATCGTTGTACGGGAACCAGCGCTTTCCGCTAGAAGACGCCTCTTCGCGCGAGGCGCATTTTAGGTGAAGCCTCGAGCTGCTGACTTCGTGCCAATACCTAACGAATCTTGCGTTGTCGCCAGTGCCCATCCCTTTTCTGGTTTCGGCGACTACTCCAAGATACTTACCCTCTTGGAACGATCGAACTACGGCATCGCTAGCCCAGTATGCGATTGGGCTGCCGGGGATCTTTTCGAAGTTTTCAGCGACTGCCTCGAAGGGGCGTACGGTATGGAATCTCGATTCCAGCTCTTCGTTTGAAGCCACGCTACCCTGCTTATCGAACAGTCGCTTGTAGCGCCCTTTATAGTTTGAATATCTTCCCTTAACTATGGAAAATGCGCAGCTTCCGAAGTCAGATCCGAATACACCTCTACCATTGTGTAGGAAGGTTTCAATGGTGGAGTCATTTAGCAGCTTTCCGCGCAATTCTTCGAAAGTCGATAGAAACATCCAGTTCGGGATGGTGATGGTTGCCACGCGACCACCTTCCTTAGCAAGGTCACAACCTCTTGCCATAAAGCAGGTATATAGGTCGCCCTTAGCGAACTCGAAATTGCTTGCTACGTAGGACTTGAGCGCAGGCGTGAAGAACTTATTTCCCATATAGGGAGGGTTCGCAACGACCGCGTCAAACTGCATCGCGAGCACAAGGGCCTGCCAAATGAGCGCCAAAGCATCCTTGGCCGCTTGCTGGGCGTATAGGTCACCGTCCTGCAATCCCTTCTGCACACCTGCCGTCATTGATCCGAGCTGCCCGCAAAGTACCGCAGGTATCTGGATCAACGAGCCAAAGGTCTTGGCTTGCGCGAACGTGTCGAACAGCACCCTGAGCGACTCGCGCCGCAAGCCGAACGGCGCTAGGTGGGTGGCAATTTCTTCGTAGTCCAGGCCTTTGGATTCCTGCAGGCTCAGCACATTCAGCTTGGGCGGTTCATTGAAGAGCCGGCGATCGTCTGCGCGAGCCTTCATAAGCAACGCGAAGGCGGCGAGTTGCGCCGCTCGGTCATCAATGTCCAAGCCGTAGAGGTTCTTCTCTAGGATCAGGCGAGGAATGGCGCGGGCCTGATAACCGCGCTCCAGGTAGATGGCCTTCAGCACGTCGTACGCCACCACCAAGATGTGTCCGCTTCCGCAGGCGGGGTCCAGCACCGTGATCGTCTCGGGGTTCAGCGTCTCGCCGTCCTCGCGGATCCGAGTCTGGATCAACGCGTCCACCTGCGCCTGCACCTCCGGCCTTTGCTCCGCCGGCTGAATGTAGTACGGCCACTGGCTGGCCAGCGTGCTGGTGGGGTTGGCCATCAGCCACAGCCGGCCGACGCTGTTTTGCACCAGGTACTGCACGATCCAGTTGGGCGTGAACAGCTGGGTGGCGGCGGGGATGTCCTCGCTCTTCACCACCTTGCCGATGACCTGGTCCTTCTTCTCGCTGATGTAGAACTGGTACAGCCAGCCAATGACCTCGATCTCTTGCCAGTCATCTTCTGGCACCTGTTCGACCAGCTTGGCCACGATGGAGTCGGTGCGCAGCAGGTTTTCGGGCAGCAGCAGCTCGGTCTCGTCGTCGATGCGCTCGAACAGGAAGGGCATCACCCGCGACAGCTCATTGCACTGGGCGACCAACAGTAGCTTGTAGAGCTCGTTGTCCTGGTTGCCCGCCAGCTGCATATCGCGGGCACGGTCGGCGTTCAGGCCCGGCAGCGTCACCTCGCTGGCGTGGCGAAGGATCTCGGGCAGGCCGCCGTCACGGCTTGACAGCACGCGCCAGCCGTGGCCCAGGTAGTCGTGGATTTCCATGTAGCGCAGCGCCGCGAAGCGGTTGAACCAGGTGTAGGCCACCTCGTCCATGGTCTGCTCGAAGCCATGTCGCTTGATGCGGGCGATGAGTTCGTCGCGTTGGCCAGCCACCTTGGCGGGCCACTCGCGGCCGTCGATCAAGGCCACGTCGCCCCGCACTTCGGCCGGCACCACACCGGCGGCTGAGATGCCCAGCACGTTGGCGCGCTCGGTCACCGCCTTGATGAAGTCAAGCCGGGCCTTGGGGGCGTAGCTCTTGAGGTTGGCCTTGTTCATGTCTTTCCCTGGAAATCGGTCTCAGTCTTGTTCTGCTCGCGCGATTTAGCTGGAGCACTTACTGGATGCGGGCGCGATGGCCGGCTGCGATGGCGGCCATTAGCTCGGCGCGCAGCTTGGCCATGTAGTCGTCCACGTCTTGCTCGGTTTCCAGGTAGGTCTTGGCGTTTAGGTCCGCCGTGCGCACCACGCGGATCGGCTTGGCGGCCGGCGGCGCAGGCGGTGGTGGGGGCGTGGGGGTGCCACCCGGCGTGGGCGTCGGTGCAGGCCTGACCGCGGCCTTGGCCTTGGCCGCCGCTGCGACGGCCGCGGCGATCTTGTCCATCGCTTCGTCCAGCAGCTCACCGGCACGCTGCTGCAGGAACATGATGCGTGGGATGCTGACCAGGCCCGCTAGCTGCGCCTTCAGCTCTTGCAGCGGGCGCAGTGCAGCGTTGCGCACCGCGGGCTCGGCCTGAGCGCCATCCAGGGTCTGGGTGGCTTCATTGATCTTGGCGTCGATGGAGAGGAGCGCCTTCTCGCGCCGCTCGCTGGCCAGGGCCTCGTTGACCTTCTCCACGGCCGAGAGCAGGGCTTCGATGCGGTTGACCTGCGAGTACGGCCTTGGGTTGGCGCGGATGGCCTCCAGGTCGGCCAGCGGCTGGGCCGATGCCGTGTCCTTGACTAGCGCTTCGCGGTTGTCGGCAAAGCTGACCAGCCCATCGAGCATGCGCGCCCACACGGGCGCCTGCGTCTTGTAGAAGCTCAGCACGTCGTGCGTGTCTTCGGCCAGGTCCAGCCAGTCGTCACGCGACGACAGCATGGCGTTCAAGAACTCGAAGGGGTCACGGATCGCCAGTTGCCGATCGATCGCCTGGAGTGCCTTGGCCACCTCGGCGGCACCCGGGTAGTGCTTCTGCTCCGCCTTGAGCTTGGCGCGCTCCAACTCGGCCTTGCGTTGGCCCAGGTTGTCGCGGAAGGCGGCCACCAGGCCGTCTTCGTCATCCGGCGGCTGCAGTGAGAAGATCTCCCGGTGCAGGTCGCGGGCCTTGGCGCGGGTGCCGGCATCGGCCGTCTTGCGCTTGAGGATGGACACCTGCTTGAAGCGCGCAGCCTTGGTGAGCGCCTCGGCCGCAGACTTCGGGTCGAGATCGGATCCCTCCATCACCAGCTTGATCTCGCCGGCCATGAATAGCCGGGCGATCAACAGCACCGTTTCCAGCTCGGGCCGCCAGCCCCACGGCGCGCCAGCAAAGCGGTCCACTACGTCGGAAAGCAGCACGCGGCTGGTGCCGGCCGCCACGGTGAGGTACTGGCGCATTTCGCCGATGGCGAGGGCGTTTCCGTCTTCGCCATCGAGCGCGATCTTGTACTGGCCGTGTGTGTCCGACGCCAGCACGGCGCGAATCTCGGCCGCTGGGTCGACTTGGCGCACCTTGATGTAGCCGAGCTTGGAGTAGGTGTTGGAAACTAGGTAGTTCAGTGCCTCGTCCAAGATCACCGAGGGGCCTTGCGGCTTGAGCGTCAACTTCTGGCCCAGGGCGTAGAAGTCGCCGCGGCTCAGCAGGTCGGCCAGCTGGGCCAGGATGCGGGTCTTGCGCTCGCGGTTCTCGTCTTTGCGGTCCAGCAGGATGCGCTTGAGCGATGGCGTGGCCGCGTCGGTCTTCGGGCCGCTGATGTACTTCTCGATCTGCACGTAGGTGCGCAGCTCCACGTCCACGCGGGCATCGTTGGCCATGCGCAGGATGGCGCGGCCGGCGCCCTCGGCGCTGCGCCCGATGCATTTGGCTTCGGTCATCAGTTCGTAATCACCACCGACGGGCGACAGCACTTCCAGCGTCAGCTGCTGGTTGGCCTGCCGCCAGGGCGCGCCGTCGAGAAGGCGGTTGAATTCGTAGTCGGTCTTGGTGTCGCGGTGGCGCACCTTGGTCTGTCCGCCCAGCACCTCGTCGAAGATCAGCTCGGAAACCAGGCGCGAGACCTCGGCCGACGAGATGTCGACCGACTTGATCTCTTGCGATACGTCGCGCTCTTCATTGGTGAGGAAGAACCAGAGGTCACCATTGCGGCTGACGAGGTTCTGCCGTTCCAGACGTGCCAGGCTCTCCTGGATCTGCCGCTTCAAGGCCAGTTTGTCGGCATCCACCCGGTCAAGGCACAGGGTGGCCAGGTTGTCCACCGTGGCTTTGACTGCATCTGCGTAGCGGATCAGGAACAGCGCCCGCAGGAGCTTGATGTCCCAGGGCTCTAGTGCCGGGTTCTCGCCGGCCTGGTCGATGGCGCGTTTGACGGATGAATCGAGGAAGCTCTCGATCGAGGGGTAGAAGTCGTACAGGGGGACGAACGCGTCTATGTCCTTGTCGCCGTTGCCGACGGCAGCGGTCTGGAATGCATCGAGCATGGAGCGCTCGCCGCGGGCCAGGTGGCGGCCGGTGGCGCCCACCTTGCGGATCGACTCGAAGACCTTCTGCAGCAGTTGGAACTGGTACGGCGCGAAGGGGTAGTGCGCGGCGTAGTCGTCGGCGTCCTTGAAGCGCCTGAAGGCAACCGCATGGTCCGCAAACGAAAGCTGGTTGTTGATGATGTCGCCCTTGGCCTTCCACACAGCGGACAGCGCGGCTTTGGCTTCGGGGGTCTTCTCCAGCAGGCGCTGCGAGATCACCTCGTCGGTGTTGGAGCTAGACAGTGAGAGGCGCGTGTGGAAGCGGCCCGTGATTTTCGAGAAGTCATTGGTGCGGGCCTGGTTGGCCTCGCCCAGCGTGGCGTCGATGTCTTCCTGGCTGGTGACGATGACCCAGGCGCGGCCCTTGCAGCGCACGCCGAGTTCTTCGGTGATGGTCTGCAGGTTCAGCATCAGCTGGGTGTTCTTGCCGATGAACTGACCCACCTCGTCGACCAGGAAGACGATGCGGTGGCCGGGGCCCCTGACGTCCAGATAGGCACGCACCAGGTCGGCGAAGCCTTCGATGTTGATGCGGTAGGTGTCGCGGGCATCGTCGAACCACTTGCCAGCGGACTCGGCCGACATCTTCAGCGCGGCGCTCAGGCCGGCGATCACGTCATCGCGCAGGAAATCCACCGCGTCGCGCTCGGCGTCCCAGTCGTTGCCGTTGGAGGCCTTGAAGGCCGCCTTGAACGTGTCGAAGCTCCCCTTCGAGATGAGATGGCGCTCCATGTGGGCGACGTGCGGCGCGTCGCCCGAGAGGCCCTGCATCTCGTTGAACACGCGCAGGAAAACTTGCAGGATGGCGTCGCGGTCGCTCTTGGCATCGGCCTTAGAGTCAATGTTGAAGAGGATGACATCGGTCTTGCCGGCCACGGCACGACGCACGTCGCCGATGAGCAGCGGATCCTTGATCTTCGCCTCGAAGAACTGCGCCGCGCGGCGCTTCTCGCCGTTGCCGGGGTGGGTGGCTTCCAGGTTGGAGAGCAGGTACGACAGGATCTTGATGAAGTGCGACTTGCCGGAACCGAAGAAGCCCGACACCCACACGCCCATGCGCGCCGCGATGGTGGGATCGGTCGGGTTGTCGACCGTGGCCAAGTAGGCATCGAAGAACCGGCGCAGGTACTCGGTCACCTGCTTGGTGGTGACGTACTCGTCCAGTTCCTGCCAGATGCTTTCGTCGTCTCGTTGGTCGGCCTTGATGACGCCGTTGATGGGGCGGTCGATCTGCTTGACGAACAGTTCTTTGATCTTCATGGGTCTCCCTCGGGCACTCTCGCTTAAGAGACCAGGCTGAAAGCCCGGTAGTAGTTGTCGTCCGTGAGCTTGCTGAACAAGCGCAGGGACTGGCCGTCGTAGCGGCCTGGGTAGAGCATCAGCAGCGGCGTGTCGCGCATGTGCGGGTGCAGTGCGGACAGCAGCGTGTGCGTGCGCAGCATCGGGTAGACCGCCCCGACGCCCTTGACGATCAGCAGGTCAAGGTCCGCTGCGCCAGTCATCTCGACGATGCGCGCTGCCAGTCTGTCTTCCTTGAGCACTGAGCGCAGTGACTTCAAGACCGCTTCGTCGCCCTGCTTGAGCTGCATGTCGAAGGCTTTGGTGAGCAGGCCCCGCTCTTCGAGCAAGCTGATGACGCACTCGAAGAGATCGACCGTGCCGAAGCGCAGCCCGGGCTTGAGCTTGTGCAGGCCAGGCTCGATGACATCGGCGAGCCACGAGCGCATCTGCATCTCGTGTTCAGGCGGGTAGTCGAAGATCCAGAAGCCGATCTCGCCACCGGCGCCGCGGTTGTCCAGCACGTCAGGTGACGCGAGACGAGGCAGGATCTGGTTCAGGCGCTCTTCGAAGGACGTTTTCATGCTTTGGCTTCCATGCGGGCGAGCGTCTCCTCGGCGCCCAGTCGTTTCAGATAGGCGCGGACCTTCGGATGAAGCATCGGTGGCGTCAGCGACATGCGCCGCGCGGTGTCGAGAAACCTGGACTCGACGAGCATTCGAACGATGACCTGAAAGAGCTTCTTGCGCGTCGTCTCCGCCCAGGTGCCGACGGCATCGTCTCGGTGCTCGCACTCGGTGAGGAAGGCTTCCCACTGTCGGTGGCTCAGAGTTCGCTCGAGGCGGCGCAGGTCGGCGGCATACACGTCGCGCATGAAGTCGCTCAACAACTGGCTGTGCCTGGCCGACGCTGCGAGCAACAGCTGACCGGTGAGTTCGCCTTCACCGTCGGCCAACATTTGCAGGCCCTCATCGTCGAGCGTGGCCAGCCGATTGCGGATCAGGCGCGCTTGCCGTCGGGCCGTGGCGGGCTTCTTCTGCAGCAGGTTGTCCTGCTTCATGGCCTCGTCCCATTGCTCAGCCGTTGGGTGCGTGAGCAGCAGCCGCGCGATGCGGCGGCTCTCGGGCACCATCAGTGAACCCGCAGAGATCTCGGCGTTATATAGGCCCACTGCCACCCCCTTCCTTGACGCCTGGCGCGAAGACCGCGCTCTCGACGCCATACAGGGTCTGTGGGTTGCGGAGCCAAAGGTGATGGCCGGCCGGATCGAGTGAGTGGTTGGCTGAACAGTCGATGGACCAGCGTCGAAGCACGTAGCCCGCCAACGCCGCTCGTGAACGAAGCCGCAGCACGCCACCCTCCATCCCGTAGTCGGCCTCGACAGCCTGTGCCCAGCGCACACCTGGGTGCGGCACCACCTCCATGTCGACGATGCGTGCCCATTGCTCGTCGGCGGGCAGGAGCTCGTTCTCTGCCACCGGGCCGTCAATTTCCTTCGCTTTCGCGATGCGGGTGAGTACGAAGTCTCCGAATCGCGCGTTGGCTCGATCGAATGCACGCACATGCCAGCGCAGGCCGTTGTCTGCCAAAGCCACGGGCACCAGTTCGCGGCTAGAGGCGCCCGAGGACAGCGACAGGTACGACACCTTAATCGCCCGCTTGCCGCACATGGCCCGCGTCACCGTCGATAGAACTGCGAGGTCGGGTCGCACAAGGTTCCCAGGGCCCTCACAGGGTGCTGCCTTACGCAGTTTCAGCTCGAGGCCGTCGCCGAACCCCTGCAGTAGCCAGGCAAGGACCCGTTCCGACGAAAACTCGAAGATCGACTTGAACGCCTTGCTGGGCCGATAGCAGCGCGCGGCAACGTCATAGTCCAGATTGCCGGGTTCGAGGTCGCGGTAAGCACTCAGGTCGCGCGAGGAAGCGGCCGGCTTGATGCCGAACCGCGCCTCGATGTCTGCGCGTCGCAATTCCCCCGTGAAGTACGCGCGCATCTCCAGGAACGCCAGCCGCTCGCGCTGCGCTTGGGAGAGTTCTTCTACTGCAGCGTTCATGAGGACGAATGGGAAGCATGCATGCCTCAAGAAGAATAGCATGAGGTCATCAATTTGATGACCGCCTGCCAATCAACTTTCGCATGAGTTCCCATCGGCGCTCAGGCGGCCTACTAACGACACCCGCCCCCATCCTCCGCACCCCAATCTACCCGCCAACCCAAGTACGCATGCAATGGTGCCAGGCGCTGACCGCATCGGTCTGGTTGTCCACCACCAGCTCCAACCATTCCTGCAACTCTGCGGAGGCCTCATCACTGGGTTCGTCAAACAGCTGAAGTTCGTACGGCGCCTTTGGCAGTTCCAACTGCGAGGCGTTCCTGCGCACCCAGGCATGCATCACGTCGATCCGCTTGTCCACCGTCCGGCCGATCGGCACCTGGCGACGGGCGGCGAAGTCCCAGGCCATCGAGTCGACACTGGAGATGCGTGGATGGTCGCTGAGGAAGCGCAGGGCCGTCCCCTTCACTCCGAACAGGTGCAGGCCAACCCCAGACGGCAGGACGCGGTCGAGCGCCTCCACGATCGCCAGAATTCCGTTCGGCCCGTGCACATGCCGCCGGCACATCGAGCCCACACCCAGGAGCGACGGCCAGGCGGCCAGCGGCAGGTGATCCAGCGACCACCGGTAGTGGTCGACCTCCCACCCCTGGACGACAGGCATCGGGTCGGCTAGACCACGATCCCGTGCCCGCATGCGCACCTCGGACAGC
Source organism: Rubrivivax sp. (assembly GCA_022843905.1). Classification (GTDB taxonomy): domain Bacteria; phylum Pseudomonadota; class Gammaproteobacteria; order Burkholderiales; family Burkholderiaceae_C; genus Rubrivivax. The sequence continues at coordinate 19,012 of JALHMT010000061.1, read as the reverse complement.
AGCCGGCAGGTCTCAGCCAGCCGGAAGAACACGTCGATCTTGGACGAAGCGATCTCGGGCTCGACGCACTGGTCCCAGCTGGCGTACCAGCTCCATGGCCAGCTCTCCACCAGGTCCAGGTACTGCTCGATCGTCCATGGGAAGCCGCGGTACTTTGCCATCGCCACGAAGCCGGCGCTGTCCAAGGCGGCGTCCAGGCCGGCAAACTGTTTGGGATCGGGTCGGCGAACACTCACAACATCCCCAACTCCGTCGCGCACCATGAAGGCGTTGGTGCTGAACAGGACGCTGTAGCCCGCATCCTTGGCTGCCTTGAGGATCCTGCCGCCGGTGGTCGGGATGCCGACCCGCAAGATGGGGCCGGCCTTGCGGCCGGCGCCCTGGGCATCGCCCTCGACAGGCGCTTCTAGTACGTCGAACGACATCACGCGCTTTCGGGCAATTCGCGCTGCGTCGCACCGACCGCCGCGGCCGCATCTGCGCCTGTCACCTCCCGCTCGGCGAAGCCCACGGGCATGCGCACCTTCGTGTCCATGAACACGAAGAGGTGGAACTGGTTCGCGGTATCCACCAGGCGCGACTCGGCGGGGTAGAGCTCGAAGCCTTCGTGCTCGGGACCGAGGATGGCGTTCTTGATGGCTTGCAGTTCGCGCCAGTCCCGGATCACCTCGCGATCGCGACGCTTGATGGAAAGCCAGGCCACATCGCCGAGGTGCGTCCCGAAGGGGCAGCGCAGAAGCTGCACGTTGACCTGATGGGTCTCGCTCAGGAAGATGGACTGGCAGCGCAGCTGCTGCACCTGGCGCTCGGCCGACTCGACATCGACACCGAACCGGTGCGCGAGGGCCGACGCGTCGAAGGCGCTTTGGGGCAACTCCGCCGAATAGAACGGCGTCAGCCGCTGCGTCGACGCCGGGGTCTCGCCCTGTTCTGCATGCTCCTGCGCCGATGCCCACGCTGCAAAGACGCTCGAGCGCGCCGGGCCGAAGAGCGCCCTCGCCATCCCCGGCCGGCTCAACACAAAGGCATAGCTGGCTTCGCGCTGTTGCGGGCCAGGGGTTCGGCGGACACCGTACCCCTTGTCCTGGAGTGCAGCGATTGCGCTCTGGACCGAGTCCGTGCCGAGGTCATTCATGAGAGGTGCCTGCAAGGTCCGTTGACTGGACCTTCAGGATCTCGCCGGCTACCTCTTCTTCAAGGTCTGCGTCTGGCCGAGGCCGCAACGCTCAGGACGCCCTGACCCGAAACTCGCATGTCGCCGTCCAGGCTTCACCAAGGTCGTCGTACGCGCAGCGGGCTATGTGCCAGCGCGCAAGGTCACGCCACTCCTTGGAATGAAGGTTCCGGCATTGGGCTGCCATCGGTCCGAGCGGTTGGCTGCGAAGCGGATGGCCGATCGGAAGTTCATGGAGCAGCCACTACCGGGTGCCCCCGCCGGCGGCCGTCTGATCGTCGGGCACGTTCACTTCCTCCGCCGCGTCTTGACGAACGCCTCCAGGCCTTGGGCGAACGCCCGTGCCCCACCATTGGCGGGATGCCGGATCGCAGCCGCTGGCGTCATGCCCAGCTGGACCAGTTGCTCAGCCGCCTTCTTGCCCACCGTAACCACTGCCGCACGGGGAAACGCAGCCAACAGGAGCTTGAGAGGGGCTCGGCCGCGAGTGAGCTCTGCGACGGTCGGCGTTCGATTGGACCGCGGGTCGCCACGCTCGTGGGGGTGCATCGGCAGCGCATTCCACATCACCACCCGCTCCGCAATGCCCTGGACGTAGAGCGCGCGCCAAACCAAGGTGGCCGAGGGCTCGGCAAACGGTCTGTCCCGGGAGGTCAGTCTTCCAGGCGCCCCACCCAGGCGGGGCACCGTGCCATCCACCACGTGCCGCTCGCTCGTGAAGGCCAGGCCCGTGTGTCGCATCCCTTGCCAACCCGCCGCCTCGCCGCAGAGGATGAACTCCGCGTCGCAGTCCAGATGTTGCTGCAGCCGTCGCAGCTTGGCGTCCGGTCCATTCGATCCGAGATCGTCTCCGCACACGTCGGCCCACGGATTGAATAGTCCAGGCGCGCCCTTCGGCAGCGCGGCGATCAGCGTCCGAGCCAGTTCCTCGGCATTCATGGTCCCCTCCCGTTCACTCTACGACCCGAACTTGTGCCGAGCGATCGGCGTCCCGTTGATGGGTGCGAGTTCGATTGTCTCGCCCTGTCCGAGGGGGTCACTTCGTCCCGGCCAGGACGCCGCCGTGAAGTGCCGCATCCAGCTCAGGTAGTCCGCATAGGCCGTCGCAGGCCTGCCCGCGAAGTTTTCCCCCGTCAGGTTCCTGAAGATCACCTGCATGCTCAGCTCGTCACCCAACCAGATCCACTCCCCGCTTACATCCCGGATCTCGTGTGTGTGGGCGCCCCTGGCCACCAGCTTCGACTTGTCTTCGACCATGACTCGATCCTTTCGGGACCAGTCTGCCGGGCCCCGCCAGGCGTTCAAGCGCCACTGCGTAGGCACCCGCATTGGGGAGCGAGCATGACCACCTAGCCTCCGCTGAGGTCGGCCTAGCACCTCGCTGCGCAACGCCATCCGCCCTCGGCGGGCGCCCCTTCGAGCGCCCCACAAAGGGGGTGCCGCCCGCGAGGTCGATCAACCTCATGCCAGCACCGCGTGGAGCTCCTCGAACAGCTCGCCCTGGCTGGGATACCGCACGGTCAGGCGAGTGCGCAAGGACTCGAGGGAGGGCTGCCCGTGCAGTCCATGGCGCTGCCGCCATTGCGATCGCCGCAGGATCTCATCGACCCGAGCCGACTGGCCCTTGGCCGGCTGGACCAGGCCGAACGATAGGTAGGTTTCATAACCGGCTGTCCAGTAGCCATCTTTCGCGCGGTGCTCGGTGAGCATGCGGTCGAGCTCGAAGTCCAGGAATAGCCAGGCACCCTCCTCGTCGATCTCGCTGTCGCCCTCGACATCGATGACCGTCCGTCCGCTCGCGAGGGTGCGAAGGCCTGGGCCGCAGGTCTCTGCGAAGTCCTCCCATGCCGGATTGCGCAGACCGGTGATCTCCAACGCTGAGGTCACGTCGTCGTTCCAGTCACCGACGTAGATCTTCCCGAGCTTCGGCACCGCCGTCTTCCGGTAGGGCTTGAGCGAGGGCGGCGTCCAGACCGCACCGTCTTCGACCTGCTTCCAGATCCGCAGCGCGCTGAAAGGTTCGGCGATCGCATACTGCGACCAGCGCGCGTCAATCGCGATCAGCTGGGCTGCGCTGACGATCTGCACACCGGACAGCTTCTGGGCGCTCAAGGTGTACCGAAGCAGTTCGGCGAGCATCGCGGGCGAGTATGTGTCGGCGCCGACCTCGATGAATCCGTCCACGATGCTGCGCCCGACGTACTGCCGGCGTGACCAGTCGTACTGGGTGAATGCAATGAAGTCCCGAAGCGCGGCCAGGGGCGCCATGTAGCCGTAGCGATCACGATCGGTCTCGATCATCTGGCGCAGCGACCGGTCCTCCCGGACTGCGGTGCAGACCCAGCAGCCGAAGCGGCTGGAGCAAGGCTTGGAGTGCTTCTGCATCTCCGCGTCCGCCACCACGACGCAGCTGCTGCCTCCTGCGGCCTGGTAGGTCTGCATCGTCTCTTCGAAGCGGCTGTAGGCCGGGATCACACCCGCATTGGCGAGGCCGAGGTACTGCCAGACATCGTCGACCGCCCAGTCCAACAGCGGGCTCAGCCGAAGGCGCCCTTCCCTGTCCGTCCAGAGCGACACCGCCTTCTCCCCGCGTCCCTTCACGCTCGCTGCACGCACGGCCGACTCGTCGCGCCGCACACCGGTCATAAGCACCGGCTGAGGCCAGCCCTTGGCGACCAGATCACGTTCGATGAGGGCCAGCTCGCGCTCGTTCGGCAGTCGTTTCAGGTCAGTCTGGCAGTCCCGTCGTGAGTCCGGAAAAGTGGGAAGCGCGCGCCCGCCGATCACCCGCACGGGGAACGTGTCCCAGAAGGCAGGCGTTGCCACCCGCACAACGGCGGTCACGCCGTGCTCTCGGGCGAACCCAGCCGCCTTGGCAATCTCGCCGCTGACAAGGCGCTGGATCTCCGGGTTCTCGACGCCGACGTCGCTGTGAGCGATGACGACCAGGGCTGTCCGGCCCTGCTTGGCCTGTTCACTGGCGGCGGTCAGCGCGAGGTTGAGCAGCACGGACGAATCCTTGCCCCCGCTGAACAGCACGATCGCCGGCCGCCCGGCCTGCATGAACGAGCCGATTGCCTGCAGTGAGATGGCCTCTGGCGTCTCGTGGCGAAGGTCGATGAGTTGCTGCATGCGCGCTCCTGGAGAACATCAGGATCCCGCGCACGTCCGCCCCTTCAAGCCCACGGAATCGAGCAACGTTCAGCGTTCGCGTCCCTCGCCGCGCAGCACCTTCACCCACACAACCTTTCGCCCCTCCTGGGGGCCTGGACGGCGCGGCCGCCTGGACGATCCCCAGTGCCCGCCGGCGCTGCGCCCGATGGGGTCCCAGCCGGCGGCATAGAGGCTGGCGCCGCTCTCGTCTTCTGCCGTGTAGGTCACGAGGCGCCGATACCCCATCGCGGAGGCAGCCTTCGCGATGGCCCCGAGCAACTTGGTGCAGCCGTTGCTCACCGATGGGTCGACGGCCACCCGGCGAACCTCGGCCGTGAGGCCATCGTCCAGGTGCCGTGCCACCGGCCGCGCGCATACCGCCACGCCAGTCAACTCCTGATCCGCGACACGACGCAGACCGACGGCGAACTTGTGTCCCTGGACCTTGCCCAGCCTGCGGTGCAGCCGCTCCACCACCAGGTTCGCCTCACGAAGGCCGATGGGTACCACCTCGTGCTCGAAGCGCGGCCTGGGCGCGACCGCCTGCCTGATCGCTGCGGCGGGGTAGAACTCCGCGCTGCCCGGATGCCGCGCGAGCTCGACGCGCACATCGCCGCTCGGATGGATCCAATTGACACGACCCGGCCCCACACCGTCGACGATCACGTCGTCCCGCAGCCGGCACAGGCCCTGAGGGTGGTCCAACAGAGGCGGGGTGTCGTCGATGGCGTTGCGTACGGCCACGACGTCGCTGAACCGGACGAAGACCTTCGTCGGCAACTGCAGGCCCGCCGCGGCGCCCGACATCGAATTGCGCACCAGCCAGAACAGGCGCGACGAGATCGAGGCGATGTCCACCAGCAGTTCGGGAACGGCACCGGCCTTCGGCGCCATCGTGGTCGAGTTCATGTTTGCATTCCTTCTTCGGTGTGCAGCGGCAAGGTGTCGGCCGTTGCCTTCGCCTTGGCCACCGTCATCAGTTCGCGGTAGCGCACCAGCACCGCGTCTCGGTTGGTGTGCTGCACCTGCAGGCCGACGGCCTGCGCGACATCGCGGCGGACCTCTGCGATCAGTGCCGCTTCGACTGGCGTGGGCAGGACCGTGGGCCAACCCTTCACGAATAGCAGGTGCTCCGGCAGCCTGGCCTCGGCGCTCATCCGCAGCCGGGCACGCTCCTTGGCCTCCTGAAGCCGGGCGCGGAGGCCCGCGTCGAGCAGGTCGGGCGCCACGTCACCGAGCCAGCGGTGGCTCTGAAACGAGAACGTGCTCGTTGCCTCCAGCGCCACCATCTCGCGATAGATCGCGTGGTTCTCGACGCAGTTGCTCGACGCACGAAGGTCATGTTCCGATCCGAGCACGCAGAACGCGCACGACACTCTCGTGCTGCCGTAGAGCCGGTAGGCCTCATGGAGCTCGTCGCCCCGGATGCGCACGTAGTCGTTGACGTCGCCGCGCCGCCAGCCAAGGATGGGGTTCCAGGTGTGGCCTACGCCGCGCTTGCGTGTCGTGCGCTCGTCCCGCTTCCAGGCCGGCATGCGCGCCCTCTTGGCGCTCTCTTCGCGCCGGATGCCCACGGCGGACACGACATCACCCTCTGGAAAGCGCCGGCGCATTTCCCGGGCGATGACCTGGCACTTGAGCTCGGACGTGCAGAAGCGCTGTGCGGCGGTGCTCCACGGCAGGATTAGCTTCACACACTCGAGGTTCGCGTAGCGCGCGACGTTACCGGCCCAGCGCGACAGCCATCGATCCATCATGTCGCCGGCGTTGCGGCGTACGACGACGAGTTCCACACCAAGGCGCTGCGCCAGCCGCTCGCAGACAGGCAGGCTGTCCAGCCACTCCACGCGCCCCAAGTGGGCATGAACGAGGAAGCGCCGGCCCTGGTGTCCGATGTCGTCGAGGTGCGCACACACCCGATAGGCCAGCGCCTGAGAGTCGCGCCCTCCGCTCACGCCCACGAACACCGGTGCCCCCGCACCCAGGACACTCGCGACCTCGGAAGGCACCTCGATGGAGAACCGTTCGACATCCGCCCTCAAGCCGAACAGGTCCGGCAGGCTCGCCGCGAAGGCTTCGTCTTTGCAGTGGATCCTGATGATGTTCACGCACTCAGGCTATGAGGCACCTCCTTGTGTTCAAGGGGCACAGCCCCACGCCCCCTTGCCGGACGCACGAGCCCGTAGACGCTGTCTGAGGGCCTCATCGGCAGCTGCCGATGCACCGCCGGAGCGCTCCAGCCCGTGTCATCAGGCACAAGCCGGACACATGAACCTGCGCCGGCTTCAAGGCCTCGCGCGACCCCTACCCAGGGCCGCTACCGAGTGGCAAACTTGCAGGGCTTCCTGCTGGCGATCGTCGCTGGTACAGCCTTCAACGAGAGCCGTCAACGGCTGGACTTGAAGCCCAAGGTGCCCTGCACCCTGGCGTTAGCGGTCGTGACCCGCACTTCAATCGACCGTCTTCGGACGGCCATGCCGTGCAAGCGGCGAATCCCGGTACGCGCAAGCGGCCGAACCAGTCCGTGCTGGTTGGCGTCGAACCCTGTCGGCGCGCCTCCTTGTCGATGTGCACATGACACATCGGCCACGACGTCGGCTGCGCCAGCCGCGCAGGCTCCTTGCCTTCGTGCGTCTTCATCGCTTCGCGTGGCGCCGCGAGGTCCTCCCGTCATCCGGCCTGCTGGATGACCTCGGCTGGGCACACCCGTGTGCCTGGCCCGAATCACTGGGACGCAAGTCCTGAAGTGTGCGAAAGACCCATCGCTTCGGCATGGGTCTGTTCGCCTGTCCACGGGCGCGCGATCGCGTCGCCTTCAACCCGAATGGGGAACGTTGCTTCTCCATCCGGGGGACGTGTCGTTCCCCTTTTGCATTTGTGCAAAGGAGAACGACCATGTCGAAGTCCACGGCTCATACCGTGTGCCGCCTCTGTGGCGGTAGTGGCCTGCCGCAACACCCCGTTGTGAAGGCCAAGAAGCCTCCGGCCCTGTGCACCGCGTTTGTCCGCCCGTCGGTCGACGTGGTCGTCCCGCTGCCCCGACCGCTGCCTCTGGCTGCGTGAGGAGCAGATGGACAAGCACCTGTGGCTCAGCCTGCTGCGTCTCGTCGACGAGGGCAGCGCTGAAGAGCTTCAGGCAAAGAAGGATGAACTCCTTCAGAGCCTGGAGCGGCTGCGCATCACTCGCGGCCCTGTTCGCAGCGATGTCCTGCGGGTCGTGCGCCTGATCGACGAGGAACTCGTGTCCCGTCTTCATCTGGAGCAACGGCGCAAAGCACGTCGTTAGCGGAAGGTTCGAGGCGCCTCGCGAGGGCCTGCTTGTCGGGACGATCGAACAGGATCGCCCACATGTAGGCCCGCTCGAGCGTCTCGCGCCCGCCATCGATGACTTCAAGAGTCTGGCCTGAACGATCCATCGTGATGGCTTCCTGTGAACACCGGCTTGCCGGCCCGTTCATGCTACCCCACGGGGACGCTTCGTCCCCTGGGGCCGGCTCGTCTCCGTGGACATCCACCGGAGCGAACCATGCATCAGCAACTGCCCAGCATCGGCCCCATCCACGGCCAGCTCCCCGGCACGGTCCCACCGGACCGTCATGAGCTGGCCGAGGAGATGGCCTGGGTGCACTTGTACCGCGCCGTGCGCCAACCTCCTGGCGCCGCGGAGGTGGTCAAGTACCTCAACAGCAACCCTGAAGCCAAGAACCGCCACGAGGCGCTCTACCTGATCGCCTGCGAGACCTTGCACGCCAAGGCCCTCGCTGACGAGCAGAGCGAGCGCACCGTGGCCGCGTTCCGCGCGATCTTCGTAACCGCGCCCATCCGCACCCTGCAGCTGGCGACGTCCATCGTCGTTGCCATACCCAGGGTCTTCACCGGCAAGCCTGCTCTCTCCCCGAAGGCCGACAGGCCAAAGGGGAGCGTATCGCGGGCCAAGGCTCGTGTGGACGTGCTCGTCAAGCACCCGGAGGTCGCCCAGGCGATCACCGGATTCACAGCTTCGTCGAGCGCCCCGCCCACGACGCCCGAAGCTACAGAAGCCGCCGAGGCTCCCGCCTCACGCGGCGGCCAGGCAGCGTGACACCTCGCTGTCGATGAGCCACGCCAGGATCTCGAACTCCTTCGAGTCCTCTGCGTAGTAGGCCTTGCACTGCGCGACGTACAGCGCCAGGCCGTCGAGCGTTCGAACGCCATCCACCGGGAAACCGGTGATGCGTTCGAGCCGTTCGGCTTCCTTGCGGGTCAGCCTGATCGCATTGCCCAACCTCAGCATCTTCGTCCTCTCGCGAACCAGCCTCCGTGTCTAGCACGCGAAGTGCCGCCGTCAAGGCTCTCGCGAAGGCACATCCCTAAGGACTGTCCATGACGATGAACGTCGAAGCCCTACAGACCATTGAACTCGACGCCACCCGCGCGCCTGCGCAGATGGTCGACCACTACATCCAGCTCGTGCGCAACAGCCTCGCGGACTGCACGGCCGACACGGCCGAGTACGCGGCCGCGCTCCTGCTCAAGCTTGAGCACCTGGCCAGCAGCCAGCGTGTGCATGCCATCGACTCGAGCCAGACGCAAACCTACCTTGCACCCTGGCTCGCCCTCCCGGCGCAGTCCCTGCTGGACGCGGCCTGATCGCCCATCTGCGGGCGGTTCTAGGCTTCGTGCACCGGGCGACGACGAGGGGCCCCAGCGTCGTGGCGAGATGGACGTCTCGTCCACCGAACTCCGTGCGACCGGCACGGATACGACCTCCCCAGGTCGTGCATCAAGCAGGTGCCAACACACCTGCGACTTCATCAACCCGAGCGGGGCGTCCTACCCCCGGTCGGGTGGCGGCGCCTTTCTCACACATCAAGAAAGGAAACGTCACATGGCAACTCGCACGACGAAACATCCGCCCAAGGGCGAGCAGCGTCGCCGCCTGACCTTGTTCTTCAACAAGGAGGCACGCAAGTCCGCGGCCGACGCGTTGAAGAAGGCGTCGTGGCTGCTCGCTGCAGCCAATGCGTACCTTGGCTTTGCCAAGGAATCGGCGGCCTACCTGGCCGTTGTCATCGTCGGCTGGTTGGTCGCCCAGACCCTGGCCGTCATCCTCCTCAGCCTTGAGGAGGAACAGGGCTCGCAAGAGCCTGAGGAGCAGGGACATGCAAGACCTCCTGGCATCGTTGGCAAGCACGCTCAACAATGACCCCGTCCTGGCCACCTACGCGCTCGCGTGGGTGGTCCTCGACCTGTGGGGAACTGCTGCCCTGGTCCTCGCGTATCGCAGCCGCCTGCATGAGCGGGCCGTCCACCTCGACCCGAGGCCGCACCGCCTGTTCCCTCACCGGTGACGCCGCCGTACGGCGCACCCCGACATGCCCTGCACGATCACCCGATCTGCAGGGCATCGTCGTTTCTGCAGACCCCTCAACGCCAGTTGCGGACGAAGGGCCGCACCCTCCAAACGATGCCATCCGCGCTGCTCGCCTCGGCCAGCAGCGTCCGGCAGGCGCCCAGCTTGACGAACCGGAGCTGGCTGTCGAACCGAAAGCCCATGAGCTGGAGCGCCTGTCTTGAGTAGCGCTTACGCTGCATGGCGTAGGCCGTCTGTGTGCGCCGCCGCCGTGGCCAATGATCCAGCTGCTGGCTCATCGCTTCTCGCTGCACCTCACTGCACCGCTTCGCCGTCCCGCTTCATCCGGCGCCACTCCCAGGGCGGCACCGGTGTGGCGTCGGCCCATAGCCCGAGGCGGGCCTCACGCGCATCGGCCTCTAGGCGGAGCAGCTGCGGGTCCTTGCTGTACGCCCGATAGACCCAGGCCATGCCGCGCCTAACCTGTTCCTCACTGACGTCCAGACCGTCCACCGTCATCGTGACGATGGGCCGTCCATTGCGGTCGACCTCGCGCCACTCGATGTGGACCTGCTTTTTCCAGACGAGCTGACGAAGCGACTGCTCGGCACGCAGCCCCCATGCCTGCCGATGCTCGGGCGCGTCGATCCTCGCCAGTCGCAACCGAAGTGACCGGCCTTCGACGACCGCCGTTGCGGTGTCGCCGTCCGACACTGCGGTGATCACGACGTCGGCCGCATGGCCCAGTCGGGCGGACCGGGCTTCGGCATCGGCCGCGGCATCGCCAGGCCCTTGCGCCCGGGCCGTCGCCTGCAGCGCCGCACAGGCAAGCACCACGGCCACCGCTCTCCTCACCGACTCCTTTGCCCACACCTTCACCGCTGCACCCCTATTTCCGCCGGCGACTCTTGGCGCGTTCCACCCGCTGCAACTGCAGTCGCTGCCGCACCGCAGCCGTGTAGCACCATGCCACATCAAGCGTCTCGGTACTTCGGAGCCCCTTGGCCCGTAGTTCGATCACTCCGCCAACCACGGTCACGATGACCGCGCGCGGGCCCTTGTCTCGCACCACCGCGCTGGTTTCGCGCGTCACTGGCCGCAGCGACTTGGTCACCATGGCGCACCTGCGTTCGTCTCGGGGATTCTTGCGTTCAACATCGCGCTCTCCTTGCCTGTGGTCAGGATCGCATCGCGTGCTGCGCCATCAAGCCCGGCCCGGCAGACGCCTCCCTCGGCAGATCCGCGGCGAGATACGCGTCCGGCATGTCAGCCACATTGGCCTCCAGGTGTCCGGGGCAACAACCATCCCGGGCTGAGATCTGTGCGAGCACCGGCAACAGCATCCGCAACGCACCGGAAAGTGGCCGGGCGTCGTGATCTGCGAGCCAGGCGCATCCTTCGACCGCCGGCAGGATCGAGCCACCCTGCCGCGCCCAACGCACGCACGTCACGCACTGCCCTTGCCGGGTCATCCTTCGACCCCCGCCCAGTCGCCGACGCCGACCGTCTCGGCCCGCTGCAGCATCGCGCGCCCCATTGCGCCGGTCGCAGCGATGAACGCTTCGCGACTGCGAGGCCGCAAGTCGTGTTCCGCGCCGTACAACGGTCGATGGGACATGCCGCTCCCATCACCCAGATCGCACACGACATCGAATGCCCCCGATCCGTCCCACTCAACGATGAGCGTGTCGGCCAGCGCGATGCCGAACCCTCCGATCAGGTAGCGATGTGCGGCCGGCACCAGCCGGTCGATCGCGTTGGTCACGCTGGCACCCGGATTGCGCCCCCAGCGCTCCATGTCAACCAGCAGCAGCCTCGCCAGGCCGGCCCGCTCGAGCACACCGGCCACCGCCAGCACACCGTCCTTCTGTCGAACAGGGACCGCGTTGGGGCTGGCGCAGAACAGGCGCAGGTGGCGGATCAGGGCTTGCGACATCGGGAGTCCTTCCGGGTCTTCGATGGCCATGATCCGAGCGACCGGGGATACCTCAAGTGTTCATCGTGGTCGCAGGCGCCGATAGGTGAGCCATTCGTCGAACCCTGCGGACAACCGAATCGACTCCTTCGCGCGGGTCAGCGCGACGTACAGCAGATTCACATCCGCCTGTTCCACCTCTTCCGCCGTCAGCTCCTTGCCGTCCTCGAAGAACCGCATGAAGTCGTCGGCCAGCCAGACCTGATCGAACTCCAAGCCCTTGGCCTTGTGCGCCGTCGAGAAGAACACGCCGTCGAAGTCGCTCCAGGCCGCCCTGTCGAGCGCCACGTGCCGCGACCTGATCTGGTCCACCAGTGCCGGCACGCGCCCACCGTAGTCCTCGACCACGCGCACCAGGTGCCTAAGCTCAGGGTCGGCGGCATCATCTGCAAGTTGCTGCAGGTCCTCAAAGCTGCCGAAGCTGCGCAGGTACGGATCACGGACCTGCCCGCCGCTGCCCGCCCACAGGTAGTAGGCGTCGAGCAGCTTTTCCATTCGGTAGCCTTCGGGCCCTCCCACGAAGTGGTAGCGACGGTTGGTCGACAGGAACGAGATGGCTTCCTCGAACACAACCGCGTTCGTCCTGGCCAGCACCGCAAAGGAGCGCTGGGTGTCCACCGTCAGGCGCGTGGGCACCCGGCCGGCGCCGACGATGTGCAGGGCGTTGTCGAGCTTGAAGTGGTCCAGCAAAGCGTTGGCCATCTGCGCGAGACTCTCCCCGAAACGAAAGCTACGCGTGAGCTGCAACCGGTGACCCGCTTCGTGGATCCTCAGGGCATTGGCCGACCCACGGAACGCGAAGATCTGCTGGGCCGAGTCGCCCACCAGCACCAGCCCGCCGCACTGTCGCCGCACGATGTCGTAGGTGCACATGTTGAGGTCCTGGGCCTCGTCCACAGCGACCAGGTCCTGGCCCCGAAGCATCGGCTCTTCCATCTGGAAGAGCTTGAGATAGCCGTCATGGGGCAGCCGCAACTCGCCGCCATCGGGCCGGCACATCCGAGCCCAGGTCGCCCTGGCGATCTCGACGACGCTTCCCGGATCGGCCAAGCGCTCGGCGATGTCAGTCGGCACGTGCGAGGCATCGATCTGGCTGCTGAGAGAGCCGCACCAGTTCTGAATCGCCTGCAATGCAGCGGTGGCCACCAGCGGCCCGCAACGGAACGTCCGCGCCACCGAGGATGCATAGGTCTTGCCCACCCGCTGCGACGCCTCGCCTCCGAAGAGCTCGGTCGCCTTGCGCCATGCGATGGAGTGGGTGGTGCGACAGTTCACGTTCGGCGGCATGCGCGCCGCCGCTTCCAACTGGATCGACTTGTTGAAAGCGAGGTAGAGGATGCGGCTGCGCGGACGCGCGCTGGCGTACAGGCCGAGCGTCGTCGTCTTTGCCGCACCGGCTCCAGCCTCCACGACCAGCGACCCAGCATCGCTGGCGACGATGCGTTCCTGTTCCTCGGTCGGCTGCACAGGCGCTTCCCCTGCGCGCTACCAGGCGGTCCGCCTGTTCACGAACAGCGTCCGCATCCGGCCCTCGTCCGCCTGGCCCCAGGCACGGAACGACCACGCGCACACGGCAATGTTGGTGAGGTACATGCCAATGCTCCACCACAGGCCCACATGAGCGCTCAACCCGATCAGCACGATATTGGCAACGATCCAGGTCGCGAAGCCAGCCCGGCGCTTGCGCGCCACCTGGACTTGCCCCAGCAGCGTGAGGACCCAGCCGAGCACCTGAAGCGCGTTGACCAACTGACTTTCCACGATTGACCATCCCTTCCGTCGATTGCGTGCGTTCATTCTTGGCCGTCGTTCGAAGCCTTCAAGGGCAGGCCAGCGGGCCGAACGCCGGATGGCGGCAAGGCCACCACTTCCTTGTCATGCTGCCGGGTTGGCTCAGTTCGCGCCAACGGAAAGGCGGCACGCAGCACCCCCGCTTTTCGGCCGGAACTCTTGGCGAACTACTCGGCCTGCAGGCCGCGGGGCTTGCGCCGCCGGATACCGAAGCGCTTCCACACCGCCGGGTTCACGTCGATGGGGCCCGAGCGCTTGGACAACAAGTTGACCAGGACCCCGTGGTGCCTGATCGGTCCCTGGAACAACTCGTAGAGCAACTGCGACGCCCACCGCACAGCCATGTCGTTGACGAACAGCCCCTGGGCCTGCAACGAGATTCGTACCGAACAGGACGGTGCGTCGTCCTCCTCGCGCTCTTCCAGCAACTGCGGGAACAGTTCAGTCACGCAGGGCAGCCGCTCCCACTCCTGTCGCTCGGGCAACGGATAGGGCTTGGGCTCACCCAGCACCACCTGCGCGCCGCTCTCGGTGTTTCCCAGGTCGAGCCAGTAGGTCGCGCGAGCCCCGCGTTGGAACAGGCGTCGATGCAGGTCGCGCCGCGCGCGCGCCGAGTCCACGCAGCTGATGACAATGCTCGGGCAGCTCCCGTGGTCGGAGACCAGCGACGTGTCGTAGTGACGCGGCACGGCGTCCCAGTCGAGGCCGAAGTACTGGTTCAGCCGGTTGATCGTCACCACCGCTTTGTGCAACCCCACATCGGCCGGGCTGTAGATCTGCCGGCCGACATTGGACTCGCTCACCTGATCGCCATCGAAGGCCGTGACGTGCAGACCGTAGGGGTGACCGAGCGCACGCATCGCAATGTCCAGTCGGGCCAGGCAATTGGCCATCTGCGCGCCGTTGCCGCCAACGCCCACCAGGTGGACCCTGACACGCTGGCTCAGCATGCTTCGCCCAATGCAGTGTTCCATGTCGCTTCTCGATCCTCTCCCGAAGATCATCGCGGACGAGGCCTCCCGCTCAACCCCTGCGCACCAAACATTGACCCACCCGGCGCGGTGCGTGCCGAGCCAGTACAGCCGCCGCATAATGAGGCGCGCATTCGATCCGTCCTTGCTTGTCCTCCCTGGGCAAGGCCAGATGCGTCTTCGGCGCCTCGGCGTTCTGCGCCGGGGCGCCGCTTCTACGCCATGGCGCCTGCCGGCTCGGCGCTCCAAGGATGAGGAAGCTCCCTGAACAGGCCGTTCAATGCGAGCCGGAACTTCGCCGTGGGCCGCTCACGGTCGAGATTGCCGAATACACCGCAGACCCGCACGCCCTGGTCGTCCCGATCGTCTTCGTGCGACCAGAACGCGCCCAGCCGACCGTGTGAGTGAAGGTCGATCGCGACGAGCTCGTGATCGGCCAAGTCTTCGATGCGGTAGCGCACGTGACCGGGCCCGACCTCGATGGACACATGCATGGTGAGGCGCAAAGCGCCCACGCGCGCGTCGTAGATCAACGCGCCCGCCGCTTCGTTGGGCATGGCCTTGCGCGCGGCGGTGATGAACTGCTCCAGCAATCCCAAGGGGATCACCCCGAAGGCGAAGCGAATGGCCTCGGTTGCCACCCCGTACGGAAGGTGCATACCGATCTCCGCAACCCGTGTCGTGCAGTCGAGCCACGGAGTCTTCATCTGCACAAAGAGCCCATTGCGAGCCAGCAGCATGCGCTGCCCGCTCGCGTGCGCCGCCAGCGCGCCGAACTGAGGCATGGCGACCACCGGGCAACTGGCTCCAATGGCCGCGTCACGTGGGTCAGTCGTCATGCTTGGCATTGCGGGATTGAAGGGCCTCACCCAGGGTACGGCCGAGGTCGACCAGCGTCCGCTCCGGAAATTCGGCATGCTTGCCGTCGAGCATGTCTCTCCAGAACCTGTAGGCGCCACCTCGGTACCGAACAAGCTCGGCGTGCACGTTGGGGTGGGTGAACCAGCTTTCGAAGAAGGCGTTGGTCCACTCATCCAACTTCTCGGCCGAGGCCCGTTCAGGCAGGTCCACGTTGCCAACACACACCTGCCCGCTCTCCCAGACGTTGAAGTAAGGCGCGCGAAACAGCTTCGTGCGGTCGGTGGGCCGCGCCGTGCCCTTGATCGCCCAGACAAACCACTTGCGCGCCGTCGCCACGCTGAACACCAGCCCCGGATGGCTGACGACCTCAGACCGCTCCCCCGCGATGAGTTGACCCTCGGGACATCTGAACCACACGCGTCGCCTCGACGGAGGCACCCACCATGCGATCGTGTCAGCGTCCTGGAAAATCAGCTTCTCAGGGATGAATCCGCCTTCGCGCCGCTTGGTCAACTTGCGGGCAAGACGCTGGACTGCGAATGCCGTCATCGGCCGTCCCGGAAGGATCGTCGCCCCACCGCCCGGAGCTGTCGCGATGTCATGGACCGTCGCGAACTGCCCCCCGCCCTTGCCTCCGTACACCAAGATCGCTCGACGCAGATGCATTTCAGCCGGTCCTTCCTCGGACACGTTGAACTTCACGTCTCGTTCATGTGCGTTCATCGAGTTCGTTCCTTTCACGATCACTTCACGGACCAGTCTCCCTCGCTGAGTTGCCAGATCAAGGTGTCGAGGCCATGCGTCGCACGGCACCACGACCGCATGTACTCGAACCAGCCGGTGAGTGCCTCGTGATCCTCGACACCGATCGGAACTTCGCCGCAGGTCTCGAAGTAGTCGCCGCTCTCGCTCACCATCTGCTCGTAGTCATCGAGCACGCGGCACGTGAGTTCGTCCTCACGGCCCCAGGCCAGGACGCCCGAGTAGCCAACGAAGCGTCCCTCCCGGAAAGCCCAGTCGTAGCCGGGCGGGTTCATCGCAAGCAGACCCAGCACGCTTTCGATCACACTGGCAATGCGACGGTCCGACGCGGACTCTGCGATCTGCAGCAATGTCCTCCGGCCGAGCAGCCTCGTTCGGCCTTCCAGCGCCCAGCATGGGAACGTGCTGTCGAACATGGCCCGGGTCACCATGCTGTCGCGCATCGACTTGCGCTCCTCGGCATCGTCGCCACAGGCTTCTTCCAGGGCCATTTCCTCGTCGCACTCGCCGTACCAGTAGACGTCGCTGGCGCACTCCATGACGACAGCGGGCGTGTAGATCGGCAGCGTGCGAAACGCATACCGCTCCAGAGCACGCAACACCGTCCGGCCGAGCCTGGGACGGTGACGTTCCAAGCACTCCAGCGCAGGCCCCACGCAGCGGACGCCGAAGGACTCGCCACCCCACTCGATCCGGCAAGTTGGCCCGACCGCCTGGCTGGCGTCGTTGCCCGTCTCGCGCAGGTGCATCCCGAAGTACGGCCGGAGCATCCGCAACGCTCCGAGTTCTCGGCGAACCCAACCCTCCAGCACCGTCTGGCAGGTCTTGATGTGGTCGGGACCCGGCCGGGACGGCATCAAGGCTGCGTCGAAGGCGCCTGCGCGAATCAATGTTCGAGCCAGCAGCGCACCACGGCGCCGCGACGCCTGAGGCACCAAAGTGCAGGGAATCGATGGGTCGATGGAGGGCAACTGAAACATGGCTAGAACAGTGGCGGATAGAGCGTACCCCGTACCACCATGCGCTCCTGCCGCTCCCCGTGGGGCTGGCCCCGCACGTCTTCTGCGAACTGGTGGACGATGCTGCTCACGAGAACCAGTTTCGCCTCGCCCATCGCGGCTTCAAGGGCCCCGGCATCGCCCTGTCCGGGCTGCGCGAGGAAGCGATCCAGCCGCGCGGCGTAGCACGCGACCGGATCGTCCTCAGCCCTTGGTGCCGACCGCGCGCTTGAACGCGATTTCCTGGACGCCACGGGTGACCTCACCGACCTGGGCCTCGGCCGTCAGCAGTTCCGGGTACTGCGCGGCGTAGACCTCCTTGACCTGTTCGACGCTGAGGCCGGGAATGTCCGGCAGCGTCATGCCGTTGTACTTGAAGCAACGGGCGAGAGCGGCAACGACGATGGACATGGTTGCCTCCCTTCACGCGCCGAAGAGATCCGGCACGCCCGGTCCCGCAGAGGGAGCCTCCGCCGTAGCCGGTGAGACCCCGTGCATCGCTGTGGGCGCACCGTCGGTGCCGTCCCCACCATGGTCGTCGTCTGCGTCGTCGTCACCTGCCGCTGCCTTGGGTGCTGCGCCCCGTTGCGTGGGCTTGGCGCCGGCCTTCGTCACGGCCTCGGCGCCCTTCTTGACCGACGCGGCCTTCGCAGCCTCGATGACTTCGTTGGTCGCGGCCACTTGTTCGTCCAGGCTGGCGCGATGGGTCGAGTAGCTGAGCACGGCCTGCGTGAAGCCTGCATCCAGTTCTTCGGGCGCGGCCGTCAGCTTGAGCGGCATCGCCAGTGCAGGAACATCCTTGCCGCCGTCTGAGTGCTTCGGCACGACCACCACCGTCATGAGGCCGCTGCCCTCGTCGGCTGAAAGCAGCAAGCTGAACGAACCTTTTGCTGCCAGCGGGAATAGCTGTTTGAACATCGCTTCAATCTCCTTGATCGAGAGGGATGACCCTCGGATCGATCCTATGGGTCACCCCTGGTTTGTCGAGGCTCACGCTGCGTTGGCGGGCTCAGCGACTTCTCGGCGCGCGCCCGGCCCACCGGTGGCCGCGCTGGGCTCACCGGCTGCATCGGCGCGCTCGGCGTACCTGAACTTGCGCCGGGGGTAGCGCATGGCTTTGGGCACTGTGCCCTTGTAGGTGAAGCCCTCGACCGCCAGCAGCGCCTGGATGAATTCGCCTCGCTTGCCGGCCTTGGCCTTCGCGTAGCGCTCGCCCATCGCCTTCTTCAGGCCGACTTCCTCCGCCAGCGACTCCAGTTCGCTGACCGTCAGCAGTGCCAGGTAGTCTTCGTTGAGCGTGAAGTGCCGTGCCTCGTCAACTTCCAGGTAGTTCAGCAGCGTTTCGAGCCCTTCGGTGTCGACGCCATAGGCGGCCGACGCCGTGACCGCTTTGACAAGGGCCTCCAGCGCGCTTGCGTTCACCGCGTCTGCCTGCTCCAGCATCTTGCGCAGCGGCGTTTCGCCCAAGTTCGGCTTCTTGATGCCGGCCAGCTTGACCGCCACATCGGCATACCGATCCGCATGGATGGCTCGCGTCTCACGAGCCAACACCAGGGCCGTCAGTGCCCGGTGGTTGCGCTCACCCTGCACCATCAGCTGGTTAGCCACCGTCTTGCGCCAAAACTCGATGCGGTGCGCCACTACCTTGCCCGGCACCGTGTTGCGCGGCTTGGCGCTTTCGGGGGCCGAGGCCGCTGGCTCGGCACTCTTGGTCTTGCTGTCGCCAGACCCAGCCGCGTCCCTCGCCGACGAAGTCGGCTTGCTCGCCGCTCGCTCGGCCTTGCGCCGCGCGGCCACCTTGGTGCTGTTGCACGCGGCGTCGAAGCACAGCGACTCGGCGACCTCGCCGTAGTGACCCGGGATGGCCGACACGCTGCAGCCGAAGTTCGCGCAGCCCTTGCAGGCCTCCATCTGCTCCGTGCCCACACCAAGGGGGCCATCCGCCGCTACCGCGAGAGGCACGAAGCCATCTTCCGGCTTGACGAAACGGATCAC
>JALHMT010000060.1:23994-35623 GCA_022843905.1 Rubrivivax sp. | reverse complement strand
GGCGTGTGCCTTGCGCCCCTGCATCGCGCCCAGGGCCGACGCCGGCGAGTGCGCCAGGCCCGGCGGCACGCCCGAGTGCATGACCACCGCGCGGAAACGGCCGGGGTGCCGCGTGGCCAGCAGCGCCGCCATGCCGGCGCCGGCCGACATGCCCGCCACCGCCACGCGGGTGCGGTCCGCCGGGTACAGCAGGCAGACCTGGTCGATGGCCTTCATGATCAGCGCGACCTCCTGCGCCGCGCGGCCGCCGTCGGTGTCGAACCAGTGCCAGCAACCCTGGGGATGGGCCAGCCGGTCCTGCTCGGGGTACAGCACCAGGAAGCCATGGCGTGCCGCGAGGCGGTTCATGCGCGTGCTGACGGCAAAGCTCTTCGCGTCCTGGCCGCAGCCGTGCAGCATCACCAGCAGCGGCACGCGTGCGCCCGCGGCGCCGCTGGCCACGACGGGCGGACGGTACAGCCGGTAGCCGCGCGCGCCGCCCGGGCCGAGCACCACGCCAGCCAGCCAGTCGCCGGGGCCGGGCGGTGGGAGCAGGGCGTCCTTCGCCGCCCGCGTGACCTGGCCCAGCGACCGCATCGAACCCTTGACCGCGGCATCCATCACCTGGTGAGTCGCCCGGCGGCCGGCTTTCGCGGCGGGGCCGGTCATCAGCTTGAGGCTGCGGCCGAACAGGCGGGACCATCCCGACGTCTTCACGCGGACGGGAACAGCAGTGGACTACTTTGCAGGACGGTGCCGTCGATCATGTGCAGGCGCTATCGGCGGGCCGACCCCGCCAGCACCGCACCTTAGCGGGTTTCCCTTCACCCGTCCGGCAGCGGGCGGATGGGCGGGGCAGGACCCGCTGGCAGGCGGGTCGTACCCGCCTGCCGTGGCCTGGAGCGCTTCAGTTCAGCGCTGCTGCGGCCGGCGCGTGAGCGGGACGGCGCACGCGCCGCGCCGCGACGGCCAGGGCCGCGGCCACCAGCAACAGGGTGGACGGCTCGGGCAGCGGCGACCCGTTGATCAGCAGGTCGGCGGCGGCGCGACCGAGCACGGCATGAGCCGCCGTGGTGGGATGGATGGCGTCCCAGAAGACCCAGGTGCTCGCATTGGCGCAGCTGATTTCCGTGAAGGCCAGGAAGCCCAGCGAACGGCACTGGCCCGTGGTGTTGGTGAAGCCGTAGGTCGCCGGGTTGGCCAGCAGGTCGTTGAAGGTGTCGAACACGTCGAGGAAGTAGATCGACGCATCGAACCGGATGTCCCACAGCATGTCCTCGAGCGCGTTGTTCCAGAGCATCGAGACGTTGCTCGCCGCGGCCTCGCGCGCGGTGCCGCGGTTTTCGGGGATCTTGCCCAGGTCGGGCAGGTTGGGCACCAGGAAGGTCGAGGCGCCCTGGCCGATCAGACCCGTCAGGATGCTCTTGATGCTGGCGATGGACGAGGTGATGCCCGGCAGCGGGTTGGCGCTGGAGACGAGATCGCGCGCGTCGTTGCCGCCCATCCAGGCGACGTACAGGGCGTCGGGGTCGGCCCCGTTCGATCCGATGCGGGCGCTGTAGTCGGCGTACTGGCGCAGCACGCCGGTCGACGCGCCCGTGGCATTGTCGACACGCGCACCGCCGTAGGCGTAGTTGTAGTTGTTCGGGAAGTTCGGGCCGGTCACGCGCGACGCGGTGGCGCGCGACTCGCCGATCACGTCGGCCATCGTCTCGTGCCAGAGGATGCCGTTGGAGAAGCGGCCATTGTTGCCGTAGCCGGCCAGGTTGGCGATGGGGCCACTGTTGGCCCCGACGACGTTGCGCGTGTTGCCGGTGTCCGACAGGCTGTCGCCGAACACCACCATGCGGCTGAACAGCGGGCCGGCGCTGGCGACCGCGCTGACACAGGCCAGGGCGGTGGCCACCGCCAGATGGCGCATCCAGCGCCGCATCGTTGTCTGTTGTTGCATGTTGTCTCCGGGGGGTGTCGTTGCGCTTGCGGCAGTCCCGCAGCAATCGCTTGCGCGAGGCATCCTATGGGGGTGTGAAGTGCAGGTCGATCCCGGGAACAGGCGCCGCGATAACCCGGGTTGACACGCCGCGGGCCGCACGCGCACCCCAGCCTGTTCCCCGTCAACCGCCGGCCCGGACGGGCCGGTAGTCCGGCGGTATGGCCGGGGCTTCGTCACCGGGCGCCGACAAGGGCTGGACAGCCCGGAGTCGCAGTTCCCGGCGGCGCTCGCCCGCCACGGTTTCGACCACGCTCAGCGGCAGCCCACCGCCGCGCGCAGCCACGACCAGGGGGTGCAGGGGCCAGGCTGCGGCCGGTGCCGACGGCAGCGCCGAGCGCAGCACGTCGGCCACGCGCTGGAGTGCCGTCAGCATCTGCAGCACCGCGTCGCCACCCGGCAGCGCCCTGGCGTCGGCAATGCAGGTCTCGCCCACCGGGCGCCCTGCAGCCTGCAGCCCGATGCGCCTGCAGGCGGTGCCTGCGACGAGGTCGCTTTGCTGCAACGTCACGCGGACATCGCTGGCTTCCACGTGGGCCCAGGGCCGGCTCGGGTTCATCAAGGCCGCCAGGGCGCGCGAGGCGGCTTCCCGCTCGGCGGGCGGCAGGGCGTCGATGTG
Organism: Rubrivivax sp.; assembly: GCA_022843905.1. GTDB lineage: Bacteria > Pseudomonadota > Gammaproteobacteria > Burkholderiales > Burkholderiaceae_C > Rubrivivax. The sequence goes on along the minus strand of JALHMT010000060.1, from coordinate 33,035 downwards.
CCGGCGCTGCGCCGACATCGCCGCCCCCAGCTCGGCGGCCAGGGCCTGCAGGCCCTCGGCATCGAGCCGCCGGTATTGGCCGGCCTCGTGATCGATCTGCGTCAGCACGCCGGTGGCGCGCGCATGGTGCCACTGGGTCCGGCCTTGCGCGTCGAGCCAGCGCACCGAGCCGGCTCGGACCTCGAAGCGCTCTTCCTGCGGCGCTTCGGCGCCGACGGCTTGCCAGGTCCACATCGAAGCGCCCGCGGCCGTGCCGCTGGCCAGCGCGAGGGCGGTACCCAGACTCCAGGCGACGCAAGCACTTCGCAGGATCATGATGGGGGCGTTCGCTGCATCGAGTGCGGCCGTCCATCTTGCCAGAAGCGCCGTGCGACAGGACTACTTCAACGAGTTCGACAGGAAGGCCCGCAGCCGTTCGCCGCGCGGCCGCACCAGCACCTCGTTCGGGTCGCCTTCTTCCTCGACCTGCCCCTGGTGCAGGAAGACCACGTGGCTGGCCACCTCGCGCGCGAAGCCCATCTCGTGGGTGACGACGATCATGGTGCGGCCTTCCTCGGCCACGCAGCGCATCACGCGCAGCACCTCGCCCACCAGCTCGGGGTCGAGCGCCGAGGTGGGTTCGTCGAACAGCATCACCTTGGGCTCCATCGCCAGCGCGCGCGCGATGGCCACACGCTGCTGCTCGCCGCCCGACAGGTGCGCCGGGTAGGCGTTCCTGCGGTGCATCACGCCCACGCGCTGCAGGTGGCGTTCGGCGCGCTCGACGGCTTCGGCGCGCGACAGCCCCAGCACCTGCATCGGCGCCTCGACCACGTTCTCCAGTGCCGTCAGGTGCGCCCACAGGTTGAAGTGCTGGAACACCATGGCGACCCGCGCGCGCAGGCGTTGCAGCTGGGCCGGGTCGCGCGCGCGCAAAGTGCCGGACGCGCTCTTCACCAGCGCCAGTTCTTCGCCGGCCACCACGATGCGTCCGGCGTCAGGAGCCTCCAGCAGGTTGAGGCAGCGCAGGAAGGTGCTCTTGCCCGAGCCGCTGGCGCCGATCATCGCGATCACGTCGCCCTGGTTCGCCGTCACGCTGACACCCTGCAGCACCTCGTGGACACCGAAGCGTTTGCTGATGCCTTCAGCCAGCAGCAGGGGGTTGTCGGAAGCGGTCAAGCGGACTGACATGGGCTCAGGCCGCGCTCTGTGGGGCGGTGTGGGGCGGTGGGTCGGGGCGGTGTTCCGCGCGCAGGTGTCGCAGGTAGTGCCGCTCGAGCAGCCTGAAGCCGCCCACCAGCGCGAAGGTCAGGCTGAAGTAGATCACCGCGGCCATGCCGAAGGCTTCCAGCGGCAGCAGGTGGTTGGCATACACATCTCGTGCCACGCGGGTGACGTCCACCAGCGTCACGGTGCTGACGATGGACGTGGCGTGCAGCGTGCTCACCAGCTCGTTGCCGTACTGCGGCAGCGCCCGCCGCAGCGCGCTGGGCAGCAGGATGCGGCGGTACAGCCTGAAGCCCGACAGGCCGTAGGCGCGCGCCGCCTCGACCTCGCCGGCCGGCGTGGCGCGCAAGGCACCGGCGAAGATCTCGGTCGTGTAGGCCGTGGTGTTGAGCGCGAAGGCCAGCCAGGCGCAGAACCAGGCTTCGCGCAGCAGCGGCCAGGCGACGCTGTCGCGCACGCTCTCGAACTGCGCCAGGCCGTAGTAGACGAGGAACAGCTGCACCAGCAGCGGCGTGCCCCGCACGACGTAGGTGAAGCCCCAGACCGGCCCGCTCAGCCAGGGCCTGGCCGACACGCGCGCCACCGCCAGCGGCAGGCTCAGCACGAAGCCGGTGGCCACGCTCAGCACCAGCAGCGTCAGGCACACCTGCAGGCCGCGCGCGAAGTCGGGCAGCGACGCGCCGATGACCTCCCAGTCCATCAGAACTCCATCTTCTTCACCCCGAGGCTGAAGCGCTTCTCCAGCCGCGACAGCGCCATCAGGGACAAGGTCGTGATCGCCAGGTACAGCAGCGCCACCAGCAGGTAGAAGGTGAAGGGCTCGCGCGTGGCCGAAGCGGCCAGGGTGGCGCGCTGCATCATGTCGTCCAGACCGATGAGCGACACCAGGGCGGTGGCCTTCACCAGCACCAGCCAGTTGTTGGCGAAGCCGGGCAGGGCGTGCCGCACCATCTGCGGCAGCACGATGCGGCGCAGCACCTGCGCGCGCGTGAAGCCGAAGGCCAGCGCCGCTTCGCTCTGCCCTGCGGGGATGGCCAGGATGGCGCCACGGAAGGTCTCGGTGAGATAGGCGCCGAAGATGAAGCCGATGGTCAGCACGCCGGCGGCCAGCGGCGGCACGTCGATCACGTCCCAGCCCTGCGCTTCGGCCAGTTCGTTCAGCAGGATCTGGCCGCCGTAGAACACGAACAGCATCAGCACCAGCTCCGGCAGGCCGCGGATGACGGTGGTGTAGACCTCGGCCATCCAGCGTGCCGGCTTCGGTCCCCACAACTTGGCCGCCGCGCCGGCCAGCCCGAAGCCGCAGGCCAGCGCCAGCGACAGCACGGCCACCACCAGCGTGGTCCACAGTCCTTCCAGGATGGCGGGCAGGTAGCCGTGGTACATCGGGCGACGACCCCGGCTGTTGGATCAGGCCGGCGTGGCGGCTAGCGCGTCGCGCAGCCGCTGCCCCGTGCCGCGCAGCACCTTGCCGGTGGTGGCCAGTGCGATGGGGTGCGCCAGCATCGCCTCGAAGCACCGGCGCAACGCGTCTGCGCCGACGTCGTCGATGCGCTGCAGCGCTTCTTCACGCGGACGCACGCGGCCCAGCGCGAAGAGTTCGAGCACCGCTTCTTCCAGCCGCCGAGAGGGGTTCTCCAGGCTGCGCAGCACGCGCACGCGCGACTGGTGGCGCGCGCGCTGCAGTTCCTGCGGCGCGATGCTGCCGGCCTGTGCCGCCATCAGGCGCAGCGCGCCTTCGACGAAGGCTTCGAGGTGTTCCGGCGCGGTGCTGGCTTCGATGACGAACTGGCCGCACAGGTCCAGCACGTCGGCCGAACAGGCGCCGTAGTAGAAGAGGCTGCGCTGCTCGCGCAGTTCGTCCATCAACGGCGAGCTCATGCCTTCGCCCAGCAGCGAAGCCGCCAGGGCCGGCGCCGGATCGTCGGCGCGCAGCGTGGGCAGCGGAAAGCCCAGCACCACGTGGGCCTGGCTGCTGCCCGACAGGGGCCTGGCCTTGATCTCGCCCCGCCAGGGTGGCGGCGGCAGTTCGGGCGCGTGGCCGCGTGCCATGCCGCCGAAGGCGGCTTCGGCCTCGCGCAAGATGGCCTCGGGGTCCACGCCGCCGGCCGCGGCCACCACCACGCGTTCGGCAAAGTACTGCTGGCCGACCCAGCCCACGAGGTCGTCGCGCGTGAACTGCTCGACGTTGCGGCGCGAGCCGATCACCGGCTGTGCCGCCGGGTGCGTGCCCCAGCAGGCGCTGTCGAAGAGCTTGAAGGCGGTGGACATGGGGTCGTCCTCGTCCTCGGTCAGCTCGTGCAGCAGCACCTGGCGCTCGCGCTCCAGGTCGTCGGCAGGGAAGGTGGCGTGGCGCACGATGTCGCCCAGCATGCGCACGAAGAGGCCGGCATGCTCGGCCAGTCCGCGCATGTGGAAAGCGGTGTGGTCCTTGTCGGTGTGGGCGTTGACCTCGGCGCCCAGTTCCTCGGCGTCGCGGTTGATGCGCCGCGCATCGCGCGTGGCCGTGCCCTTGAACACCATGTGCTCGACGAAGTGGCTCACGCCTGCCAGGCGCCTGCCTTCGTAGGCGCTGCCCGTGCGCACGAAGACACTGACGCTGGCGGTCTCCAGCTGCGGCATGGGCAGCACCAGCACGCGCACGCCATTGGCCAAGGTGACGGGGGCGGCCGAGGCGGCCCAGGGGGGACGAAGGTTCATGGCGGGGATTGTCCCCCGCCGCCGCGCCCGGTGCCGTTCAGTGCGCCGGGTGCGCGCCGGCGGTGGCGGCCCCGGCGGCAAGCGCAGTCTGCGGCAGCGTGAAGCGCACGGTGGTGCCGGCGCCTGGCATGGAATCGACCGTCAAGGTGCCGCCGTGACGCTGCACGATGCGCTGACAGGTCACCAGGCCGATGCCGGTGCCGGCGAACTCGTGCTGGCTGTGGAAGCGCTGGAAGGGCTGGAAGGTCGTTCCCGCCCGAGGGGAGTCGAAGCCGGCGCCGTTGTCGCTCACCGTGACGATGCTGCCGCCGCCGTCGCCGGCCTGCCCGGCCAGCGTGATGCGCGCCGAAGCGTTGGTGCCGCTGAACTTCCAGGCGTTGCCCAGCAGATTGGCCAGCAGCGAGCGCGCCAGACCGGCGTCGATGCGCACGTGCAGCGAGTCGGGCGCGTCGAACTGCACCTCTCGCGACGGTTCGTGGCGTCGAAGTTCGGCCATCTGTTCGCGTGCCATGACCGCCAGGTCGACCTCGGCGAGGTTCAGCGCTTCGCTGCTCACGCGCGACAGCGACATCAGGTCGTTGACCAGCGCCGACATCTGCCGTGCCGCGCGTTCGATGTGACCCAGCATGACCCGCCCGTCGTTGCCCAGCGCCTCGCCATGTTCGACCTGCAGCAGCTGGCTGAAACCTGCCACGGTGTGCAGCGGCGTCTTGAGGTCGTGCGCGGCGGTGCGCGTGAAGGCATCGAGCTCCCGGTTGACGCGTTCCAGGTCGGCCGTGCGCTCGCACACCAGGCGTTCCAGTTCGGCTTGCGTGAGCGCCTGGGCGGCGTCACGTTCCTTGGCGGCGGTGATGTCCTCGACGATGCCGCCGATCATCTGCACCTGCCCCTGAGAGTCGGTGATGAGCTTGCGGCGGTCGGAGACCCAGCGCTCGCTGCCGTCGGGCCGGCAGATGCGGTAGACGCAGGACGCCTCGCCTTCGGCCAGCATCCGGCGGTTGCAGGCCAGCGCCGCGGCGCGGTCCTCGGGGTGAATGGTCTGTGTCCAGTCGGCCGGTATCTGCGCGGAGCCGCTGCGCGGCCTCCCGCACAGCGTTTCGAAGGCGGGGCTCAGGTACAGCAGATCGGCACCGTCGGGGCTGGTCAGCCACAACAGCTCTCCCAGACTGCGGTGCAACTGCTGGAACTGCGTCTCCTGCTGCTCGATGTCGCGCCGCGACTTGTCGATGGCCTGCAGCGTCTGCAGATGGCTGCTGTGCACCAGCAGCAGCAGGCCACCGGCCGTCAGCATCACGTAGAACAGCCCCTTGTAGTGCTGTGCCTGCTCGAGCCAGGTCGGGTCCTGCGAGATCGCCCCGACCAGGGCGTCGGAGCCGACGATCCAGGCCAGCCCCAGCACGGCATAGATGGCTATGCCCCAGACCAGACGATGCCGATCCGGGAGGAACAGCCCTCTCGATCGCAGACTCATCCGGATTCCCCCGTTGCGGCTGCCGGTCAAGGGCAGGCGGCACCCGCCCTCGAAGCAGGATGGCTTCCGGGGCGGCGCGTCAGGCCTGATCGTGCCGCTTGCGTGCTCGGCGCCGGTTGACTTGAGTCAAGTCGCGCCGGGATGTCCGCTGCGGTTTCCGCTGTGCGTCAGCGCGCCAGCGAGCGCTGCATCAACTGCTCGACGAAGGCGGCGCGATCGGAGGCGCTGCCCTGGCCCGACAGCAGCGACTCCGCCACCACGTAGGCATAGAGCAGGAATGCGCGGGACCGCGCTTCGCCAGGCGCAAACCCCAGCGACGAGAAGATCTGCGCGATGTAGGCCATGCGGTTGGCGTCGGATTCATCCACCGCGCGCCGTGTGGCGTCGTCGCGCCGCGCCCAGGCACGGATGGCCAGCTCGATGCGGGCGCCGCGCACGGCAGCGCGGCCGCGGAAGGGCAGCGAGATGACATCGCGCAGCTGGTCCACCGGGTCTGCCCGCGCGGTCTGCAGGCGCCGCGTGAGCTGCTCGGTGGAGCGCTGGTGCCAGGTCTGCAGCACCTTGCGCAGCAGGTCCTCGCGGTCACGGAAGTGCCAGTAGAAGCTGCCGCGCGTGACGCCCAGCTGCTGGGCCAGAACGTCCACGCGCACGTGGTCGATGCCCTGGTCGACCAGCACCTCGATGGCGGCCTCGATCCAGGTCTCGGGCGTCAACGAGGTTCGTGCCGCGTCGGCCGGCGCGCCGGACTTGCGAGCGCTCCTTGCGGCGCTGCCGCCGGTGGCGGGCTTGACGGTCTTCTTCGCTGCCGACTTGGCGGCTGCAGGGCGCGCAGGCGCCCGCACGGGAGGAGGTGGGATGCTCACGAGTTGATCTTCAGGGCCATGCAGTAGTGTCTGGAAGATGGGGAAAACCCTCATGCTCTTGGGCTTGTACAGGCCTAGCATCACTTTCCAAACACATACACATGTGTATGGAGACAGCATGAACGGAGACCCGGGCCGCCCGGTGGGCCAGCAGAACGCCGACATGGGCCTGGCCCCGCTCGGGTCGGACAGGTTCGACGACCCGCGCTTCCTGGCCCCGCCACGCACGGTGCGCATCGGCTTCGACGACGGCAGCTTCGTGCTGCGTTCGCCCGAGCCGTTGAAGCCCTACGCGCGCTGCATCGGCGAGTGGCTCGAGAAGTGGGCGGCCGAGACGCCCGATGCACCGGCCTTTGCCGAGCGCCGGCCTGACGGCGAGGTCAGGCGCCTGAGCTGGCGCCAGACGCGCGAGCAGGTCGGCCGCATCGCGCAGAGCCTGCTGGGCCTGAAGCTCGCGCCGCAGGCGCCGGTGGTGGTGGTGTCCGACAACTCGCTCGACCATCTGCTGCTGATGCTGGCGGCGATGCACATCGGGCGCGCCGTGTGTACGGTGAGCAGCGCCTACTGCCGGATGACCAGGGACTACACCAAGATCCACGGCATCCTGAACACGCTGGGCCCGGCCCTGGTGTACGGCAGCGACGCCACCGTCTACGGGCCGCCGCTGGCCAGCAGCGGCCTGCATGCGGTGACGGTGTTCAGCCAGGGCGCCGAGAGCTTCCCCGGGGCGCTGTCCTTCGACAGCCTGACGCGCACGGCCGAAGGCCCGGCAGTCAAGGCCGCCTTCGAGGCCATCACGCCGGACACGCATGCCAAGTACCTGCTGACCTCGGGCTCCACCGGCCACCCCAAGGTCGTGATCAACACCCATCGCATGCTGTGCGCCAACCAGCAGATGATGGCCCAGGTGTGGCGCTTCGTCGACCACGAGAAGCCGGTGATCTGCGACTGGCTGCCCTGGAGCCACACCTTCGGCAGCAACAACAACCTCAACCTGGTGCTGCGCAACGGCGGGCAGATGTTCATCGACGAAGGTCGACCGATGCCCGGGCTGATGGAGAAGTCGCTGCGCAACCTGTGCGAGGTGCAGCCCACCATCTACTTCAACGTGCCGCGCGGCCTGGACATGCTGCTGCCGCTGCTGGAGGCCGACGAGTCGCTGGCGCAGAAGTTCTTCGCGCGCCTGCGCTGCGTGTTCTATGCCGGTGCCGCCTTGCCCCAGGCGACCTGGGAGCGCCTGCAGCGCCTGGCGGTGCGCACGCGCGGGCAGGAGGTCTGGCTCACCACCTCCTGGGGCTCGACCGAGACCTCGCCCGGCATCACCAGCGCACACTGGAAGCTGGAGAAGGCGGGCTGCATCGGTCTGCCGATGCCGGGGCAGGAGCTGAAGTTCATTCCCAACGGCGAGAAGCTCGAGATGCGGGTGCGCGGCGTCAACGTCTTCCCCGGTTACCGTGACGCCCCGCAGCTCACCGCGCAGGCCTTCGACGCCGAGGGCTACTACATCATCGGCGACGCGGGCCTGCTGCAGGACGAGAGCCGGCCCGAGCGCGGCGTGGTCTTCAACGGCCGCGTGGCCGAGGACTTCAAGCTCACCACGGGCACCTGGGTGTCGGTGGGCACGCTGCGCGTGCGCGTGGTGTCGGCGCTGTCGCCGCTGGCGCAGGACGTGGTGGTCACCGGTCACGACCAGGACCAGATCGGCGTGCTGGTCTTCCCCAGCGCAGCCGCGGCCGCCTTGCCCGTCGAGGAGTGCCGCGCGCGCATCGCCGCGGCGCTGAAGGCGCTGAAGGCCGAAGGCGGGGGCTCGTCGCAGACGCCGGCTCGTGCGCTGCTGCTGACGGAGCCGCCCTTGGCCGAAGCCGGCGAGATCACCGACAAGGGCTACATCAACCAGGGCGCCGTGCTGCGCCGTCGCACGGCCGACGTGCAAGCGCTGGTCGCCGGCGGTCCCGCAGTGATCTTTCCGGCCTGACCCTTCCCGTACAAGGACCTCCATGTCATCGACCTTCACCCCTGCCACCGGCCTGCTGGCGCAACTCTCGATGCTGCGCATCGAGGTCGCCGGCCCGGTGGTGCACATCCGACTGAACCGCCCGGACAAGCGCAACGCGCTCAGCACCGAGTTCGTCAAGCAGCTGCAGACGGCCTTCGTCAACCTGCCCGAGTGCGCGCGCGCAGCAGTCATCAGCGGCGAGGGCGCGCACTTCTGCGCCGGACTCGACTTGTCCGAGGTGACCGAGCAGACGGTCAGCGAAGGTGTCTTCCATTCACGCATGTGGCACGCCGTGTTCGACCAGATCCAGTTCGGCCCGGTACCGGTGGTGGCCGTGCTGCACGGTGCGGTGGTGGGCGGCGGCCTGGAACTGGCGGCCACCGTGCACCTGCGTGTGGCCGAGCAGAGCACCTTCTACGGCCTGCCCGAAGGCCAGCGCGGCATCTTCGTGGGTGGCAGCGGTTCGGCGCGCATTCCGCGGCTGATGGGCGTGTCGCGCATGACCGACATGATGCTCACCGGCCGCGTCTTCGACGCCGCCGAAGGCCAGGCCGCGGGCCTGTCCAACTACCTCGTCGAAGACGGCCAGGGCCTGACCAAGGCCTTCGAACTGGCCGCACGCATCGCCAGCAACGCGCCGCTGTCCAACTACGCCATCACGCAGGCCTTGCCGCGCATCGCCGAGATGGCGCCGGCCGAGGGCCTGTTCGTCGAGTCGCTGATGTCGGCCATCGCCCAGGGCGACGAAGCCGCCAAGCAGCGCGTGCGCGACTTCCTGGCCAAGCGCGCCGGAAAGGTGGGGAAG
>JALHMT010000060.1:0-23894 GCA_022843905.1 Rubrivivax sp. | reverse complement strand
GACGACGTCTGGATGCTCGACGGCGTGCGCACGCCCATGGTCGACTACCTGGGCGCGTTCGCGGACGCCAACCCGATCGACCTGGGCATCAAGGCCGCGCGTGAAGTGCTGGCCCGCGGCGGCGTGGCTGCCGACGGCATCGACTCCGTCATCACCGGCAACATGGCGCCGGGCGGCTTCGACCAGTTCTACGTCGCCCGCCACATCGGCCTCTACGCCGGCGTGCCCCTGGAAGTGCCGGCCATCAACGTGCAGCGCATCTGCGGCACCGGCTTCGAGCTGTTCCGCCAGGCGGCCGAGCAGATCGGCAGCGGCGCGGTGCAGCGCGCGCTGGTGGTGGGCACCGAGTCGATGACGCGCAACCCGATCGCCGCCTTCGAGCACCGGCAGGGCTTCAAGCTCGGCGTGCCGCCTGCCTTCAAGGACTACATGTGGGAGGCGCTGACCGACCCGGCTGCGGTCTCGATGATCGTCACCGCTGAGAACCTGGCGAAGAAGTACGGCATCACGCGCGAAGAGGTCGACGCCTTCGCATCGCTGTCCTTCGAACGCGCCGTGGCGGCGCAGGCCTCGGGCTGGCTGGCCGGCGAGATCGTGCCGGTGCAGAAGAACGAGGTCTTCGAACTCACCGGCTACAAGCCGCGCCGCCTGCGCCTGTCGGGCAAGGCCGAGGTGGCCGACCGCGACACGCACCCACGCATCAGCCCGGCCGAGGTGCTGGCCAGGCTGCGCCCGGTGTTCGACGGCGGTGTGCAGACCGGCGGCAACAGCTCGGCGCTGACCGACGCCGCGGCGGCTTCGGTGGTGGCTTCGGGCAGCGCCACGCGCGAATGGAGCCAGCGCACGGGCCGCCAGCCGCTGGGCCGCGTGGCCGCCGCGGCCGCGGTGGGCGTGCCGCCCGAGATCATGGGCATCGGCCCGGCGCCGGCCATCCGGCTGCTGCTCGAGCGCACCGGCCTGAAGCTCGCCGACATCGCGCGCTTCGAGATCAACGAGGCGCAGGGTGCGCAGACCCTGGCGGTGCAGCGCGAGCTGGGCCTGGACATCGGCAGGCTCAACGTGCATGGCGGCGCCATCGCACTGGGTCACCCGCTGGCCGCCACCGGCGTGCGGCTCACCATCACCGTGGCACGGCAACTGAAGGCCGCGGGCGCGCGCTGGGGCATCAGCTCGGCCTGCGTCGGCGGCGGGCAGGGCATCGCGCTGCTCATCGAAAACCCCGAGGCCGCCTGATCGGCCCGGGCCAGGCATCAAGGAGACGACAGATGCAGATCAAGGGACAGGTGGCGCTGGTCACCGGCGGCGGCTCCGGCCTCGGCGCGGCCGTGGCGCGCGAACTCGCAGCGCAGGGCGCGCGCGTGGCCGTGCTGGACGTGAACGCCGCCAACGCGTTGGCCGTGGCGGCCGAGATCGGCGGCATCGCCATCGCCTGCGACATCACCGACAGCGCCGCCGTCTCGGCCGCGCTCGACCGCACCGAAGCCGAAATCGGCACGCCGCGCATCGTGATGAACATCGCCGGCATCGGCACCGCCAAGCGCGTGCTGTCGCGCGACGGCATTCCCTCGGCACTGGAGGACTTCGAACGCGTCATCCGCATCAACCTGCTGGGCACCTACAACGTGGTGCGGCTGGCCGCGGCGCGCATCGCCAGGCTCGAACCGCTGGAGGACGGCGAGCGCGGCGTGATGATGATGACGGCGTCGGTCGCGGCCTACGACGGCCAGGTCGGCCAGCAGGCCTACGCGGCCAGCAAGGGCGGCATCGTCTCGATGACGCTGCCGCTGGCGCGCGACCTGGCGCAGTTCGGCGTGCGAGTGGTCACCGTGGCGCCGGGGCTGTTCCTCACGCCGCTGATGAAGGAATTGCCCGAGCCCGTGCAGCAGTCGCTGGCGGCGTCCATCCCGTTCCCCAAACGCCTGGGCAAGCCCGAGGAGTTCGCGTCGCTGGCCGCGCACGTGGTCACCAACACGCACCTCAACGGCGAGGTGATCCGCCTCGACGGCGCGCTGCGCATGGCGCCGAGGTGAGCAGCAGCATGAGCAAAAGCAACGTCTACCCGGTCAACGTGCAGTTCGGCGACTGCGACCCCGCCGGCATCGTCTTCTTTCCCAACTTCTCGCGCTGGATGGACGAGGCCTCGCTGGCCTTCTTCATGGCCCAGGGCATTCCGCCCTGGCGCGAACTGGTGAAGACACGCGGCATCATCGGCACGCCGCTGCTCGAGATCCACACCAAGTTCTACAAGCCCGCCACCTACGGCGAGACCATCGAGGTGCACACCACGGTGGAGGATTGGCAGGCCAAGACCTTCCGCCAGCGCCACGTGATCAAGCGTGGCGACACCGTGCTGTGCGAGGGCACGGAAGTGCGTGCCTTCTGCATCCGTGACGAGGCCCAGGGCGGCCGCATCCGTGCCATTCCCGTTCCCGAAGACCTCAAGGCCTTGTGCCTGTAGCCCATCGGCTGCACTGCAAGGCCCGCGAGGCCCTGTTCCCACCCACCCCCGGAGACTAATCATGAAACTCGTTCGCAAGACGCTCGCCCTGGCCGCGGCCGCCCTGTTCGCTGCCACCCCCGTCTGGGCCGACATCAACATCGGCGTGTCGCTGTCGCTCACGGGCCCCGGCTCGGGCCTGGGCATTCCGGTGAGCAACGCGCTCAAGCTGTTTCCGCCCACCGTTGCCGGCCAGAAGGTCAACCTGATCATCCTGGACGACGCCTCCGATCCCGGCAAGGGCGCCAGCAACGCGCGCCGCTTCGTCACCGACGAGAAGGTCGACCTGGTCATCGGCGGTTCCATCACCGTGGTCTCGGCCGCCATCGCGCCGGTCATCACCGAATCGAAGACGGCGCAGCTCTCGGTGGCTCCGGTGGGCGTGCCGCCCGAGCAGGAGCCCTGGATCTTCCGCCTGCCGCAGGGCTTCGCGGTGATGGCCTACCCCGTGATCGAACACATGAAGAAGCAGGGCGTGAAGACGGTCGGCTTCCTGGGCTATACCGACGCCTACGGCGAGCTGTGGCTGAAGGAGTTCAGCTCGCAGGCCGCCAAGAGCGGCATCCAGGTGGTGGCCACCGAGCGCTTTGCTCGAACCGACACCAGCGTCACCCCGCAGGCGCTGAAGCTCAACAGCGCCAACCCCGACGCCATGCTGGTCGTGGCTTCGGGTTCGGGTGCGGCCATGCCGCACAAGGCGCTGGTCGAGCGGGGCTACAAGGGCAGGATCTACCAGACGCACGCCGCGGCCACGCCCGACCTGGTGCGCATCGGCGGCAAGGACGTCGAAGGCAGCTTCGTCGTCTCCGGCCCGGCCGTCATCGCCGAGCAGCTGCCCGACAACCACCCGTCCAAGGCCGTCGCGATCGACTTCGTCACCAAGTACGAGGCTGCCATCGGCAAGGGCACGCGCAACCAGTTCGCCGGCCACGGCTACGACGCCCGCATCGTGCTCGAGAAGGTGCTGCCGGTGGCGCTGAAGACGGCCAAGCCCGGAACGCCTGAGTTCCGCATCGCGCTGCGCGACGCCATCGAGAACATGGGCCGCACCGTCTTCTCGCACGGCGTGATGAACTGGACCAAGACCGACCACTGGGGCTACACCAACGAGACGGGCGTGATGCTCAAGGTCTCGGGTGGGCAGTTCGTCGTCGAGAAGTGATTCGCCTGCAGCGAGCCACTTTCGTCGCAGGCTGACCTGGCTTCGCCAGGTCGGCCGAAGACCACAGCAAAGGAACTCATGGACGCGACGATCGCCGGCATCCTGGCCCTGGACGGGCTCACCAACGGCGCCATCTACGCCCTGCTGGCCCTGGCCACGGTGCTGGTGTTCGCCGTCACGCGGGTGATCTTCATCCCGCAGGGCGAATTCGTCGCGTTCGGTGCGCTCACGCTGGCCATGCTGCAGGCCGGACAGGTACCGGGCACCGTCTGGTTCCTGCTCGTGCTGGCCGGAGCCGTGACGGTGGCCGACCTGGTCTCGGGGCTGCGCCACCGCCATGCGCCGCTGCGCCTGCTGAAGCAGGCCGCCACCACGCTGGCCTGGCCGCTGGCGGTCTCGGCGCTGGCCGTCTGGCTGGCGCCCAAGGGGCTGCCGCTGATGGCGCAGGCCGTGCTGACGGTGGCCCTGGTCACGCCCTTCGGCCCGCTGATCTACCGCCTGGCCTATGAATCGCTGGCCGACGCCACGGTGCTGGTGCTGCTCATCGTCTCGGTGGGCGTGCACTTCGCGCTGCTCGGCCTGGGGCTGTTCTTCTTCGGCGCCGAAGGCTTCCGCAACCCGAGCTTCTGGGACGAGCGCTTCACGTTCGCGGGCATCACGGTGTCGGGCCAGACACTGATCATCTTCGTCGCCTCGCTGGCGTTGATCGTCGGGCTGTGGCTGTTCTTCGAGCGTTCGCTGGCCGGCAAGGCGCTGCGCGCCACGGCGGTGAACCGGCTCGGCGCGCGGCTGATGGGCATCAGCAGCAGCAGTGCGGGACGCCTGTCCTTCACCATGGCGGCCTTCATCGGCGCGCTGTCGGGCCTGCTCATCGGACCCACCACCACGGTGTTCTACGACAGCGGCTTCCTCATCGGCCTGAAGGGCTTCGTGGCAGCGGTCTTCGCCGGCCTGTCGAGCTACCCGCTGGCCCTGGTGGGTGCGCTGGGCGTGGGTCTGCTGGAAAGCTTCGGCTCCTTCTGGGCCAGTGCCTACAAGGAAGTGATCGTGTTCGGCGCGATCCTGCCGGTGCTCCTGTGGCGCTCGCTGCGCGACCCGCACTCGGAAGAACACTGAGATCATGACGCCCCCAAGCTCACTTCGTTCGCTACCCCCCAAGGGGGCTGTCAGTCCCTTCGGGACGGCCTTGCGGGACTGACCATGCGCTTCGCCTTCCCCGCCTTCGCGGCGCTCATGCTGCTGCTGCCCGCACTGCCGGTGCCCGACTTCTGGATCACGCAGAGCATCTACATCGGCCTGTATTCGATGGTGGCGCTGGGCCTGGTGCTGCTCACCGGCGTGGCCGGGCTCACGTCCTTCGGCCAGGCCGCCTTCGTCGGCATCGGCGCCTACACCGCCGCCTTCCTGGCCACCAAACTGGGCGTCTCGCCCTGGCTCACGCTGCTGATCGGAGCCTCGCTGTCGGTGGCCACGGCGCTGCTGCTGGGCGCGCTCACGCTTCGCATGTCGGGCCACTACCTGCCGCTGGCCACCATCGCCTGGGGCCTGGCGCTGAACTACACCATGGCCAACATGGAATGGCTGGGCAAGTACGACGGCATCCTGGGCATTCCGCCGATGTCGATCTTCGGCGTCGACCTGGGCACCGGACGCGGCCTGCATCCGCTGGTGTGGGTCATCGCGCTGCTGGCCGCGCTGGCCGTCATCCGGCTGCTCGACTCGCGCCCCGGTCGCGCCATCCGCTCGCTGAAGAACGGCTCGACGATGGCCGAGGCGATGGGCATCTCGACCTTCCGCTACAAGCTCACCGCCTTCGTGCTGGCCGCGCTGCTGGCGGCCGTGTCGGGCTGGTTGTTCGCGCACTTCCAGCGCAGCGTGAGCCCCTCGCCCTTCGGCGTCAACAAGGGCATCGAGTACCTCTTCATGGCCGTGCTGGGGGGCGTGGGCCAGGTCTGGGGCGCCTTCCTGGGCTCGGCCGTGGTGCGGCTGGTGGAAGACGAACTGCAGGTGCTGCTGCCGCAACTCATCGGCACCAGCGGCAACTTCGAGACCATCGTCTTCGGCATCGTGCTGGTGGTGGTGCTGAAGTACGCGCCCGACGGCCTGTGGAGCTTCGTCGGCCGCTGGCGGCCGGCCCCCGTGCGCCGCAAGGACTGGGACGGCGCACCCCCGCTGGCACAGCGCGACAAGCCGGCGCGCGGCGAGCGCCTGCTCGAGGTGGACGCCGTGCGCAAGCAGTTCGGCGGCCTGGTGGCGGTCAACGACGTGAGCTTCGAGATGCACGCCGGCGACATCGTGGCCCTCATCGGCCCCAACGGCGCTGGCAAGTCCACCACCTTCAACCTCATCACCGGCGTGCTCTCGCTCAGTGCGGGTGCGGTGCGCTGGCGCGGCCAGTCCATCGGGGGCCAGCCCTCGCGTGAAACCGCGCGGCTGGGCATCTCGCGCACCTTCCAGCACGTGAAGATGATCCCCGAGATGACGGTGCTGGAGAACGTCGCGCTGGGCGCCTACGGCCGCAGCAAGGCGGGTGTGGTGCAGGCCATGCTGCGGCTGGACCGCGCCGAAGAGCGCCAGGTCTTCGCCGAGGCCGAACGCCAGCTGACGCGCATCGGCATGGCCGACCGCATGCACGAACTGGCCGGCAACCTGCCGCTGGGCCCGCAGCGGCTGATGGAGATCGCGCGTGCCCTGGCCACCGACCCCGCGCTGCTGCTGCTGGACGAGCCCGCCGCCGGCCTGCGCCACCACGAGAAGCAGGCCCTGGCCGGCGTGCTGCGGCAGCTCAAGGCCGAAGGCATGAGCCTGCTGCTGGTGGAACACGACATGGACTTCGTGATGAACCTGGCCGACCGCGTGGTGGTGATGGAGTTCGGCACCCGCCTCATCGAAGGCACGCCGGCCGAGGTGCAGGCCAGCCCGGCGGTGCGCGCCGCCTACCTGGGGACGGAACACTGATGGCCCTGCTCGACGTCACCGACCTGCACGCCGGCTACGGCCGCGCCGAGGTGCTGACCGGCCTGAACTTCAAGCTGGAAGAGCGCCAGGTGGTCAGCGTGATCGGCCCCAACGGCGCCGGCAAGTCCACCACGCTGGCGGCGCTGATCGGCATCCTGCCCTCGCGCGGGCGCATCGTCTTCGACGGCCAGGACCTGGCCGACACCACGCTGGAAGAGCGCGTGATGATGGGCCTGGCCCTGGTGCCCGAGAAGCGCGAACTGTTCGGCACCATGCCGGTAGAGGACAACCTGGTGCTGGGCGGCTACCGCGCCATGAAGCAGCGCGTGCCGCACTGGCAGCGCGAGATCGAGCGCGTCTACACGCTGTTCCCGCGCCTGAAGGAGCGCCGCGAGCAGATGGCCGGCACGCTGTCGGGCGGCGAGCGCCAGATGCTCGCGGTGGGTCGCGCGCTGATGTCCACGCCCAAGCTGCTGATGCTCGACGAGCCCAGCCTGGGCCTGGCGCCGCTCATCGTGCGCGAGATCTTCCGCATCATCGAGCAGCTGCGCGAGCAGGGCACCAGCATCCTGCTGATCGAGCAGAACGCGCGGGCCGCGCTGGCCGTCAGCGACCACGGCTACGTGCTGGAGACCGGCGCCATCGTGCTGGACGGCCCGGCCGACGCGCTGGCGCAGGACCCGCGTGTCATCGACACCTACCTCGGCGCACAACGGCCTGCGGCTTGAAGGGACGCTGATGTACCGCTACGACGCACCGCTGCGCGAGATGCGCTTCGTCATCGAAGAGGTGCTGCGCGCTCCCGACGACTGGCGCGAGACGCCGCTGTTCGCCGACCTCGACACCGACACCGCCGCCGAAGTGCTGCAGCAGGCGGCGCGTTTCGCCGGCGAGGTGCTGCAGCCCCTGAATGCGCCGGGCGACCGCGAAGGCTGCCGTCTGGAAGGCGGGCGCGTGAAGACGCCGGCAGGATTCCCGCAGGCCTGGGCGGCCTTCGTCGAAGGCGGGTGGCCGGCGCTGGCCTGCGATCCCGAGTTCGGCGGCCAGGGCCTGCCGCAGGTCCTGAACGCCGCGCTGTTCGAGATGCTGGTGGCCGCCAACCACGCCTGGGTGATGTACCCGGGCCTGCTGCACGGCGCCTACGAGACCCTCAAGGCGCACGGCAGCCCGGCGCTGCGCCAGGCCTACCTGCCCAGACTCGTCAGCGGGCAATGGCTGGCGGCGATGGCGCTGAGCGAGCCGCAGGCCGGCAGCGACCTGGGCCTGGTGCGCACCGCCGCCACGCCGCAGGCCGACGGCAGCCTGCGCATCAGTGGCGGCAAGATCTTCATCAGCGGTGGCGACCACGACCTCAGCGACAACATCGTGCACCTGGTGCTGTGCCGCCTGCCCGATGCGCCGCCCGGCTCCAAGGGCCTGTCGCTGGCCCTGGTGCCCGCGGTGCTGCCCGACGGCGCGCGAAACGCCATGCACTGCGACGGCCTCGAGCACAAGATGGGCATCCATGGCAGTGCCACCTGCGTCATGCGCTATGAAGGCGCCACCGGCTGGCTGGTCGGAGAGCCCCACCGCGGCCTGGGCGCCATGTTCGTGATGATGAATGCCGCGCGGCTGCACGTCGGCCTGCAAGGCCTCGGACACCTGGAGATGGCGGCGCAGAACGCGCGCCGCTACGCCGCCGAGCGCCTGCAGATGCGTGCCGCGCGCCGCCCCGATGATGCCCCTGCGGCCGCCGCCGACCCCATCGCCTGGCACCCGGCCATGCGCCGCACCCTGCGCGACCTGCAGGCCCTGAGCGAGGGCCTGCGCGTGGTGGCCTACCGTGCCGCGACGGTCATCGACGTGCTGGAGCAGCACCCCGATCCGCAGCGCCGTGCCGCCGCCGCCGCCGAGGCCGCGCTGCTCACGCCGGTGGTCAAGGCCTTCTGCTCGCAGCAGGGCTTCGAAGGGGCCAGCGCGGCGCTGCAGGTCTTCGGCGGCTACGGCTTCCTGCGCGACTACGGCATCGAGCAGACGCTGCGCGACGCACGCATCGGCGCCATCTACGAAGGCACGAACCAGATCCAGGCCATCGACCTGCTGGTGCGCAAGGTGCTGGGACCTTCGGGGCCGGCCTTCGAGGCCTGGCTCGACGTGCTGGCCGAAGGGGCGGATGCCGATGCCGCGCTGGGCACGGCGCTGCGCCAGCAGATCGCCTTCGCGCACGAAGCGCTGACGGCGGTGCGGGCGGGCGCGGCCCGCGACGCCGAGGCGCCGTTCCGCGTGGCCGACGACTTCCTGGCCGGCGTGGCCCACCTGCTGCTGGCCTGGGCCTGGTGCCTCAGCGCCGGCGCGGCGCGGCGTGCGGCCGAGCGCGGAGGCGACGCCGTCTGGCTGGCCGAACGGGTTTCACTGGCCCGGCACGGCGCCGACTGGATCCTGCCGCAGGCGGCGGTGCACTGGCAGCGCGTGCGCACCATGGCGGCGCTGGGGGCCGTCGCGGTGTGAAGAGATCCGGCGCGACGCCGCGCCGGAAGAATCACTTGCCGCCGTTGACGTCCAGCTTGAGCATCAGCCGGGTGTACTCCAGCTCGGCGTGCAGCTTCTGCATCTGCTCGCGCAGATCTTCCCAGAGCTGGAGCTGGCGTGCGGCCTCGGCCGACATCGGGGGCAGTTCGCGGGGGGTGTGTTCTGGCTTCATGGGCGCATCATTCCCCGCCGCGAGCCCTGCGAGCAATCCCGCGACCCCGGGGTCCCCGACCCCGGGGTGTGAGCAAATTACACCTGGGACTGGGCGATCGTTCCCGCTTGCACACCCAGTTGCACCGCCACCTGGTTGGCGATCTGGCAACCCAGCCAGACGCCGCCGCGGGCACCGAGCTCGGTGGGCTTCTCGGGCACGCCGAACTCGCCCTTCACGTCGGTGCCCTTGATGGTCACGCCGTCGAACTGCCAGTGCACGCCCAGATAGACGCGGCTGAGCGAGTTGTCGAGGATCGCCTTCCACAGGCTGCCGTAGTGCTGGTGCAGCACCGGCCGCGGCTGGCGCTCGCCGCGCGGGTCGCGGTTGCGGCCGTTGTATTCGTCGGACCGCGCGCAGAAGCTCACGTTGTCCAGTCCGTCGGGGTCGAACTCCGCGAGCTTCTTCTCCACCAGGAAGGTGCGCAGCAGCTGGAAGGCGGCGGCACCGAAAGTGGCGTGGCCCGACGGGTAGGCCGGGAAGTCGGGGGTCAGGTTCAGACCCGTGCCGTTGGTGTCGGGCCGGCCCAGCGGCAGCCAGCCGGCCTCCGGCGCCGCGCGGCCCGCCAGCCCGTGCGGGATGCCCAGTGCCGGGCGCCACATCATGTGGTCGGCGGAGTACTTGTAGTGCCAGGCATCGACCCCGGCGTCTGCCATGGCCAGCGCGGTGCCGGCGACGATGAGCAGTTCCTCGTCGTCGGTCAGACCGGCGGGCTTGCGCGCGTCGATCTCGTCGAGCACGCCCAGCACCACCTGCAGGTACAGGCGCGGCGGGGTGCCCAGTTCCGACGGGCCGTCGTAACCCCAGAAGATGCCTTTCACCTCTTCTTGGGCCAGCCGCGCGCGGTCCTGCGCGGCACCCTTGTTCTGCACCTTCAGGTAGTCGGCGGCGAAGTGCGCATCGGGCGTCACCACCGTGCTGCTGATGCGGCCCGGCGGCTCGGGGAAGTTGCTGACCCTCGTCGTCAGCAGGGGTTTCACCGTGCCCCAGGCCGAGCCCGCGAAGCGCTGGTTCGGCTCGTTGGGCGGTGCGGCGTGCGTATAGGGGCCGCCCGGGGTGTAAGTCACCATCGCCGCCTTCTGCCGGTCGTCCATGCCGAGCAGGTGCACGGCGTCGCCGATGCTGCGCCCGTAGGACTGCGACGGGATGTCGTCCAGCGTCGGGTGCAGCCGCAGCCAGTGGTCCCAGGCCTCGTTGAGGCTGTGCGCCTGCGTCGGATAGCGGTGCAGCAGCAGCTGGTGGCAGGCCGCCGCGCC
Source organism: Rubrivivax sp. (assembly GCA_022843905.1). Classification (GTDB taxonomy): domain Bacteria; phylum Pseudomonadota; class Gammaproteobacteria; order Burkholderiales; family Burkholderiaceae_C; genus Rubrivivax. The sequence continues at coordinate 13,302 of JALHMT010000060.1, read as the reverse complement.
GGCGCAGTGGGGCGAAGCCGGCGCCGTGGTCGGCGCCGCGGGCAGCGTCAGGAGGCGGTCGGCTGCCGGCGCGTAGCCGTCGTGCAGCGCCCCCATCGCCATGCCCAGGGCACGCGCGGTGAGGAAGGGTCCGCGCTGGTCGCCGCGGCTGAAGTCGGCGGTGTGGTCACGGCGCACGCACTCGAGCGTCGTGTCGATCCAGTAGCGGATGTCGTCGGAGGTGGCAGGCATGGATAACTCCCAGAGTGATGAGACACATGACGCGCCGATGAAGTCGCGGCGTGGGCGCATTCTGTGAGTGCACCACCGCCTTGCACATCCCACGAACAACACACGGCAAGGGCTGGTTTCTCCTGCTTTGGTAGGACGCGGGGCTGTCCGCTTTTTTCCGTGGATTGCGTTGCGGGCCGGAAGAGTTACCCTCGGGAACTGCAGGGCAGGCCGACCAGGAGGTTGTTTGCAGACGATCGACGTCGACGTGGTGGTCGTGGGTGGTGGCGGCGCCGGGCTCCGGGCGGCCATCGCCGCGGTGACGGCCGACCCGGGCCTGAAGGTGGCCCTGGTGTCCAAGGTCGTGCCCATGCGCAGCCACACGGTGGCCGCCGAGGGCGGCTCGGCCGGCGTCATCCGCGACGACGACTCGCTGGCGAACCACTTCGACGACACGGTCTCCGGCGGCGACTGGCTGTGCGACCAGGACGCCGTGCAGTACTTCGTCGAACACTGCACCGAAGAGATGGTGCAGCTCGAACACTGGGGCTGCCCCTGGAGCCGCCAGGACGACGGCCGCATCAACGTGCGCTTCTTCGGCGGCATGAAGGTGCAGCGCACCTGGTTCGCCGCCGACAAGAGCGGCTTCCACATGCTGCACACGCTGTTCCAGACCTCGCTGCAGCACGAAGCGATACGCCGCTTCGACGAGTTCTTCGTCGCCGACCTGCTGGTGCACGAGGGCCGCGTCGGCGGCGTGCTGGCCATCGAGATCGCCAGCGGCCAGTGCGTCGCGCTGTGCGCCCCCTCGGTGGTGCTGGCCACCGGCGGCGCCGGCCGGGTGTACGCGCAGAACACCAATGCCGGCATCGTCACCGGCGACGGCATGGGCATGGCCTACCGCCACGGCGTGGCGCTGCGCGACATGGAGTTCGTGCAATACCACCCGACAGCCCTGCCGGGCACCGGCATCCTGATCACCGAAGGCTGCCGCGGCGAAGGTGCGATCCTGGTCAACAAGGACGGCCGCCGCTACCTGCAGGACTACGGCCTGGGCCCGCTCGACCCCTGGCCGCGCGCCAAGGCGATGGAGCTGGGCCCGCGCGATCGCCTGTCGCAGGCCTTCTGGCACGAGGAGCGCAAGGGCAACACCATCGCCACCGCGCAGGGCCAGGTGGTGCACCTGGACCTGCGCCATCTGGGGGCGCAGAAGATCCATCAACGCCTGCCGCTCATCACCGAGGTGGCCAGGACCTTCGTCGGCGTCGACCCGGTGACGCATCCCATCCCGGTGCGGCCGGCGGTGCACTACACGATGGGCGGCATCGCCTGCAACCGCTTCACCGAGACCTCGATGCCCGGCCTCTTCGCCGCCGGCGAGTGTTCCAGCGTGGGCATCCACGGGGCCAACCGGCTGGGCTCGAACTCGCTGGCCGAGATCGTCGTCTTCGGCCGTGTCGCCGGCGAGCGGGCCGCAGCCTTCTCGCGTGCGGCCGCACCTCTCGATGTCGCGGCCTTGAGCCAGCGGGCCGAAGCCGCCGCGGTGCCGCTGCTGGCCCTGCTGCGGCAGGAGCGCGGCGAGCGCGTGGCCGTGCTGCGGGATGAACTGGGCGCGGCGATGGAGCAGGGCGTGGGCATCTTCCGCGACGCCGCCGGCATGCAGGCGGCCTGTGACACGCTGGCCCGGCTTCGCGAGCGCTGGCGCGCCGGGGTGAGGCTCGACGACCGCAGCCGCAGCTTCAACACCGAGTGGCTGTCGGCGATCGAACTCGGCTTCATGCTGGAGGTGGCCGAGACCATGGCGCATTCGGCGCTGCAGCGACAGGAGTCGCGCGGCGCGCACGTGCGGCTGGACGGCTACGGCACGCGCGACGACGAACGTTTCCTGCAGCACACGCTGGCCACGCGCCGGGGCGACGGGCCGCCCCGCATCGAGCACGCGCCGGTGACCATCACCACCTCGCCACCCAGGAGCCGCAGCTATGGCGGCGCCGGCACCCAGGCCGTACTGACATGAACCCGTCGCAGCAAGCCGAAGAGCGCCACATCGAGATCGAGGTGCTGCGCTGGCACCCCGAGACCGACGAGGCGCCGCGCTGGCAGCGCTGGCGCGTGCCCTTCCGGGACGACATGTCGGTGCTGCAGGGCCTGCAGTACATCAAGGACCACCTCGACGGCAGCCTGACCTTCCGCTGGTCCTGCCGCATGGCCATCTGCGGCAGCTGCGGCATGATGATCGACGGCGAGCCGCAGCTGGCCTGCCATGCCTTCCTGCGCGACTATCCGGCCGGCCGGCTGCGCGTCGAGCCGCTGAGGCACTTTCCCATCGTGCGCGACCTGGTGATCGACCAGAACGGCTTCCTCGACCGCCTGGAGTCGGTGCGGCCCTGGGCCGTGGCGGCCGAACCGCGCGCGCTGTCTCAGGGTCCGCGCCTGCAGACGCCGCAGCAGATGGATCGCTTCTACGCCTACAGCCAGTGCATCAACTGCCTGCTGTGCTACGCGGTGTGCCCGCAGTACGGGCTGGACGATCGGTTCACCGGCCCCGCTGCGCTGGCCCTGCTGCACCGCTGGAACGCCGACTCGCGCGACCAGGGCTGGGACGCGCGACGCGACGTCGCCAACGCCGAACAGGGTGTCTGGGGCTGCACCCTGGTGGGCGCCTGCAGCGAGGTCTGTCCGAAGGGCGTCGACCCCGCGCACGCCATCAACCAGGACAAGGTGGCCAGCACGCTCGACTACGTGGGCCTGAAGCGGCTGCTCTCGCCGCGCGGGAGCGGCGCATGACGCGTCACGCCGGAAGCCCCGTGCGCAGCCACCGCCGACCGATGGCGGGCTGGTGGCGAAGCCATCCCCGCTTCGTGCGCTACATGCTGCGCGAAGCGACGGCGCTGTTCGTCACCGCCTACGCGCTGCTGCTGCTGTTCGGCCTGTGGCGGCTGTCGCAGGGCCCCGAGGCCTTCGAGGCCTGGCGCGCGGCGCTGGCCTCGCCCTGGGCGGTGGCCTGGCACGGGCTGTCCGCCGTCGCGCTGCTCTTCCACACGCTGACCTGGTTCGAGGTGCTGCCCAAGACGATGCCCGACTCGAAGCTGCCGCCACGCACGGTCACCGCCGTGGCGCTGGCGCTGTCGGCGGTGCTGTCGCTGGCCCTGCTGGGCGTGGTGTGGATGGCCGTGCGATGAGACGGTCGCACGAACCCCTGTGCTGGGCCCTGTTCGGCGCCGGCGGCATGCTGTCGGCCCTGATCGGGCCGATGCTCGTGCTCATCACCGGCGTGCTGGTGCCGCTGGGGCTGCTGCTGCCGGCCGAGACCTTCCGTGCCGACCGCGCGCTGGCCTTCGCCACGCACCCGCTGGGCAAGCTGGCGCTGCTGGCGGTGATCTCGCTGTTCATGTTCCACGGCTGCCACCGCCTGCTGCACAGCCTGCACGACCTGGGCTGGCACACCGGCCTGGCCGCGCGCATCGGGTTCTACGGCGCGGCGACCTGTGCCAGCGCGGTGGCGGCGGTGCTGCTGCTGCAGTTCGGCTTCTGATCCCCGCCGCCGGAGGGGGGCAGGGCGGCGTGGGTGCAGCTTTGCACTCTGGCCGATCAGAAATCACTCCAGTGCGGCGGTCCAGGGGCCGATAACCAGGAGCGCCTGCTCTGCGCTGGCGCTGTCGCATGTCCTCAGCCCACCCATGGTCCGAAGCACTTCCCCTCCCTCGCCAGCGTCTGCCCGTCGCCCGGGCAAGGACCTCAGGCGCCTGTCGGGGGCCTTCCTCGGCGTGGTGGCCCTGGTCCTGGTGCTCAATACCGTGGGCCTGTGGGTCATCCGCGCTGCGCAGGAACGCACCGAGCAGGCGGTGGCGCGCTCCGAAGCGGCGCATGCGCAGGTCGACGAACTGGTGCAGGGCACCGAACTGCTGGCTTCCCTGGTGCAGAGTTACACCACCACGGCGCGCACCCGCTACCTCGACATCTATTACGAGATCCTGGCCGTATGGGAAGGGGACAAGGCCGCTCCGGTCAACGAAGGCCAGGCGGCCTTCTGGCGCGCTCGCATCGGGGGACGCGACCTGCCCACCGATCCGCAGATGGCGCCGCGGGCGATGCTCGATCGCCTGCGCCAGCAGGACTTCACCGCCTCGGAGCTGGCCGCGGCACAGGCGGCCCTCGACGCGTCCAGGGCCCTGCAGGCGCTGGAGAAGGTGGCCTTCGCCGCCACGCAGGGCATGTACGACCGGCACACCGGACAGATCGTCGACGAAGGCACCCCCGACCGCGCTTTCGCCATCGACCTGGTGCACTCGGCCGAGTACGAAAGACTGCGCGCCGACCTGGTGCAGGCGGTGGGCCGCCTCGGCGACGCCGTCGAGATGCGCACCGCGAAGGACCTGACGGCAGCCCGCGAGGGCCTCAGCGCCGCCGTCGGCGCCACCCTGCTGGCCAACCTGCTGCTGGCACCGCTGGTCGGCCTGGCCGTGTTCGGCATGCGCCGGCACGTGCTGAAACCGCTGTCCGACCTGGTGGACCTGGCCGGCCACTACGCCGCCGGGCGCTACCACGTGCGCAGCGAAGGCGCGCACGGCGAAGTCACCGAACTGCAGGCCCTGTCCAGCACGCTGGAGCAGATGGCCCAGGCCATCAGCCAGGACCTGCACCGCCGCGATGCGGCCCAGGCCGAAGTGGCTGCCGCACGCGACCAGGCCGAAGCCGCCGCGCACGCCAAGACGGCCTTCCTGGCCAACATGAGCCACGAGATCCGTACGCCGATGAACGCCATCATGGGCATGACGCAGCTGGCGCTGACCACCGAGCTGCGGCCGATGCAGCGCAACTACCTGGACAAGTCGCTGGCCGCGTCGCAGCACCTGCTGCAGCTCATCAACGACATCCTCGACTTCAGCAAGATCGAAGCCAGCGGCATGACGCTGGAGGCGGCAGCCTTCCGCGTCGAGGACCTCGCCGCGCGATCGCTCGGCCTGGTGCGCCAGCGTGCGCAGGAAAAGGGCCTCGAGCTGCTGTGCCGCTTCGACGATGCGAGCCTTCTCGGCCACCGCGCGCTGCTGCGCGGCGACGCGCTGCGGCTGCAGCAGGTGCTCGTCAACCTGCTGGGCAATGCGGTCAAGTTCACCGAGGCAGGACAGGTGGTGCTGAGCCTGGGCAGCGGGCCCGTGGCACCGACCTCGGCATCGCCGGGCGAGTGCCTCGAGCTGGTGCTGACGGTGCGCGACAGCGGCATCGGCATGACGGCCGACCAGCGCGCACAGCTGTTCCGCGAGTTCAGCCAGGCCGACGCGTCGATCACGCGCCGCTACGGCGGCACCGGGCTCGGCCTGGCGATCTGCCAGCGACTGGTGGCCCTGATGGGCGGTCGCATCGACGTCGAGAGCACGCCGGGCGCCGGGTCGAGCTTCACGGTGCGCGTGCCCTTGCCGGTCGAACCCGACGTCGGGCCCGCCAGCGCCGACCCGCATCTCGCGGCGATGCATGTGCTGGTCGTCGACGACCGTCCCGACACCCTGGCCACGGTGATGGCGCTGCTGCAGAGCCTCGGCGTGGGGGTTGGCGCCGGCCGCATCAGCGGTGCGGCAGACGGCCGCCAGGCCTGGGCCGCGCTGGAAGCCGCCGAGGCCGCCGGCCGCCCCTACGACCTGATGGTGCTGGACTGGGTGCTGCCCGACACCGACGGCGGCCGCCTGCTGGCCCGTGTGCGCCAGCGCTGGCCTGCGCAGCGCGCGCTGGTGATGACGGCCTATGGCGCCCCGGAGCTGGCGCTTGCCGCGGCGGCCAGCGGCGCGACGCTCGTCGACAAGCCCGTGATGCCGAACGACCTGCGGCGCGCCCTGCGCGCGCCGGACGATGGGCGCGCGGCGTTGCCGGCCCCTGTGGCGCCGGCGCGCAGCGCCCTGCAGGGCCTGCGCGTGCTGCTGGTCGAGGACAACGTGCTCAACCACGAGGTCGCGCGCGACCTGCTGCAGGGGCAGGGCGTGCACGTCACCTGGGCCCAGCAGGGCCTGCTGGCCTGCGAACGCCTGCAGGCCGACGGCCCGCAGGCCTACGACCTGGTGCTGATGGACCTGCAGATGCCGGTGATGGACGGCGCCCAGGCGGTGCAGCGATTGCGCGCCGACGCGCGCTTCGACGATCTGCCGATCGTGGCGATGACGGCCAACGCCATGCCCGGCGAGCGCGAGCGCTGCCTGGACCGCGGCATGCAGGGCTACATCACCAAGCCCTTCGACCCGCAGTCCTTCTTCGACGACGTGGCGCGCTGGGCGCGGCCCGCAGGGCAGGCGGCCATCGCCGCCACTCCCGTCGCCGAACCGGGCAGCGTCGACGTCGACGAACTGCCGGACATCGAGGGACTCGACCGCGGCCGGCTGCTCGCCCACTGCGGCGGCAACGCCGCCCTGGCGCGGCGCGTGCTGCGCGGCATGGCCGAGGAATACGCCGATGGCGTGGAGGCCTGGGCGGTATGGATCGAGCGCGGTGACTGGAACCGCCTGGCCCGTGCCGCGCACACGCTGCAAGGCCTGGCGGGCACGCTGGCCCACGGCGCGCTGCGCGACGGTGCCCTGGCGCTCGAGCATGCCGCGCAGCTGCGCGACCCGGCTGCCGCACGCGGCCTGCTGGCACCGCTGGAGCAAAGGCTGTCCGTGCTGCTGGTCGCGCTGGCCGCGGTGCGCCACCGCATCGCCGACGCGCCTGCGCCGCCGCCGGTCCTGCCGCCTGTCCTGCCGGGCAGTGCGCCCGCGCAGCCTGCCGGGGTCGCCGCCCCCGACCTCGACGAGCTGGCCGCACTGCTGGCCGACAGCGACAGCCGCGCCATCGACTGGTGGCAGCGGCACGAAGACACGCTGCGCCGCCAGCTCGACCCGGTGGCCTGGCGCAACCTGTCGCGCGCGATCGGGCGTTTCGACTTCGACGCCGCGCTGGTGACCTGTCAGCGCCTGGCGCGCGGCGACAGCCCGAGCGTGTGGCCCATCAGCAGCCTGGACCCGACCCTGCCATGAACCTGAGTGACGCTGCCCACGTGCTGGCCCCCCGCGAGGGTGCCCCTCGGCCGACCATCCTGGTGGTGGACGACACGCCGGCCAATCTGGTGCTGCTGTCGGGCCTGCTGTCGCCCAGCTACCGCGTGCAGCTGGCGCCGTCGGGCGCCAAGGCCCTGGAGCTGGCGCGCCGCCAGAGCCCGGACCTCGTCGTGCTCGACATCATGATGCCCGAGCTCGACGGCTACGAGGTCTGTCGCCGCCTGAAGGACGATGCGGGCACCAAGGACATCCCGGTGCTCTTCCTGAGCGCGCTCAACCAGGCCGAGGACGAGAGCCGCGGCTTCGAATGCGGCGCCGCCGACTTCATCCACAAGCCCTTCAACGCCACCACCGTGCTGGCGCGCGTGGCCACGCAGCTGCAGGCCAAGAGCTGGCGCGATGCGCTGAACCAGCGCAACCACTGGCTGCAGACCGAGCTGCAGAGCCGGCTGGCCGAGGTCGACCAGCTGCGCGAGGCCACGCTGCACGTGATGGTGTCCTTCGCCGAGTTCCGCGATGAACAGACCGGACACCACGTGCGACGCACCCAGGAGTACGTGCGCACGCTGGCGCGCTGGCTCAGCGCGCAGCCCGACAGCGGCGTGCGGCTGGGCGACGAGGACATCGACCACATCGCCCGCTCGGCCCCGCTGCACGACATCGGCAAGGTGGCCATACCCGACAGCATCCTGCTCAAGCCGGGGCGCCTGAGCGCCGAAGAGATGGGGGTGATGCGAACACATTCGATGAAGGGTTGGGAGATGCTGCGCCGCGCTGCCGAACGACTGGGGCAGCAGGGCAGCCTGTTCCTGCACTACGGGATGGAGATCGCGCGCCACCACCACGAACGCTGGGACGGTGCAGGCTACCCCGACAGGCTGGCCGGCGAGGACATCCCCCTGTCGGCCCGGCTGATGGCGGTGGCCGATGTCTACGACGCCCTGATCAGCCGCCGCCCCTACAAGGACGCCATGAGCCACGACGCTGCCCGCGCCTACATCGAAGCCCACAGCGGCACCCACTTCGACCCGCAGATCGTCGCCGCCCTGGGCGCCATGCACGGCGAGATGCAGCGCATCGCCCGGGAGTGGAGTGACGACAGCCTGGCCCTGCCGCGCGCGGGCGGTCTGGCATGAGGCCCGCCCTGCTCGCCTGGACGCTGGCGGCCCTGCTGGGCGGCCAGGCACTGCCCGCCGCGGCGGTGGACTACGCCTTGTCGGGCTACGCCACGCTGGGCTGGACACAGAGCCGCGGGCTGGACGGCGGCCGCTACCTGCGCTTCAGCGACCACGACGGCAGCCTGAAGACCGAAAGCCGGCTGGCCGGCCAGCTCGACGTGCGCTTCACGCCGGCGCTGTCGGCCACGCTGCAGCTGAAGCTGGCGCCGGCGGCCGACAGCGACCAGGGCACCGCGCTCACCACCGCCTGGGCCTTCGTCGGCTGGCGGCCGGGCAACGACTGGCTGCTGCGTGCCGGGCGCATGCGCGTGCCGCTGTACCTGCACTCGGAGTCGCTGGACATCGGCGTGGCCTACGACCTGGCACGGTTGCCGGTGGAGATGTACTCCATGTCGCCGTCGAACGAATTCGACGGCATCTCCGCGGCCTACACGCTGCCGCTGGCGCTGTTCGGCGGCAGCGAACTCAGCATCGACGGCTACGGTGGCCGCATCAGCGCCACCGCCCGCCTGTGGCACCGGGACGGCGCCCCGCCGCAACTCGCCGCCGGCGCCAACTTCCGCGATGTCGACGTCAAGCTGTTCGGTGCGTTCCTGACCTTGCGCAACGACTCGACGACCCTGCGCCTGAGTGTCAACGACGCGCGCACCAAGCCCCTGGAAGGCAGCCGTCTGCCGGTCAGCGTGCCCTTCGTGCAGATCGCGCCGGGCCTGGGATACTTCCGCGTCAACGAAGCCCTGCCAGGCCCGCCCATCGAGACCGTCGACCGGCTGCACAACATCGTCACCACCGTGGGTGTGGACCACCGTTTCGGCGACGGCTGGCGGGCGACGGCAGAGATCGCCCGCAATCGCCAGCTCCGCACCAATGTCGGCGCGAACACGACGGGGGGCTACCTGGCGCTGTCGCGTGAGCTCGGTGCCTTGACACCCTATGTCAGCTACGGCCGGCTGCGCACCCACCGCACGCAGATGGACATGTACCGCCGGTTGCTGGCGGTGCAGCTGCCGGGCTTCGTTCCCGGCGCAGCGCAGATCAACGCCTCGCAGCGTGCCTTCGCCGAGTCGATCTACGCCGCTGACCAGCGTACCTGGGCGTTGGGCTCGTCATGGAGCCCCCCTTGGGGCGGCAAGCTGAAGCTGGAATGGGCGCGCACCGGCGTAGGCGAGGTCTCCCGTCTTCTGGATACCCCTCCCGGGCAACCCGGCTTGCGTGATGCCGGGTTCAGCACCACGACCTTCACCTACAGCCTGGCTTTCTGAAAGGAGGGACGGTCATGCAACGACGCCAGTTCCTCCTGTCGGGCAGCGCCGCGTTCTTCACGGGCGTGGTGGCCGCTCAAGTCGACGGCGTGGTGGTGGTGGGTCACGCCACCGTGCCGCGCATCGATGTCACCCAGGTCCAGCGCCTGTACACGGGTCGGGCCATCGAAGTGGGCAGCCAGCTCGCGACGGTGGTGAACCTGCGCAGCGGTCACGCGCTGCGCCAGCGCTTCCTGTCCGCCTATCTCGACACCGACGAAGAGCGCTATCGGGCCTACTGGACGGTGCGCCGCCATGTCGGCAAAGGCGCACCGCCGCGCGAACTGGACACGGTGGCCGCAGTGCTCGACTTCGTGGCCGGCACCCCGGGCGCGGTGGGCTATGTCGGTGCCGGTGATCTGCGCGCCGGCAGCAATGTCATCTGCCGGGCCTGAGCGCCTGGGGCGCGGCCCTGCTGGCCATCTTGCCGATGGTGCTGCTGGTGGTCGTGTTTCACCTGCGCGTCGGTCTGTCCGGGGTGAGGGGGCGACATGACCCCAGCGGAGATCCGGATATGCCGAATCCGCGTCCGCTGCGGCAAGAATATCGCTGCATGCTGATAGACAAATTCTTAACCGGGCTCCTTCCTGCGATTCGATCCGGTCGAGTGCCCGACACCCTTGGAGACATCACTTGAAGCGCATCCTCGCCCTCTGCCTGCCCCTGACGCTGGTCCTTGCCGCCGCTCCCGCCGCCGCCTCGATGGCCCTGGCGCAGAAGCACGCCTGCGTGGCCTGTCACGCCGTCGACAAGAAGCTGCTGGGCCCGGCCTACCAGGAAGTGGCCAAGAAGTACGCCGGCCAGAAGGACGCCGCCGCCCAGCTCAAGGCCACCATCAAGGGCGGCAGTTCGGGCAAGTGGGGCGCGATTCCCATGCCTGCGCAACCCAACCTGAGCGACGCCGACGCCACGACGCTGGCCACCTGGATCCTGGGCGGCGCGAAGTGACATTGCCGGCGCGGGACACTCGCGCCTGATGCTGTCGATCACTCTCGGGCCGCTGGCCTTCCCGCTGCCGCCGCTGCTGCTGCTGGCCAGTCTGCTGCTGGCGGGCTTCCTGGCGCGGCGTCTCGCGCCTGCCGGCTGGGCTTCGGCCAACGAAACCAGCGTCTGGCTGGCGGCCTTGCTCGGGCTGGTCGCCGCGCGCATCGCGCACCTGCTGCGCCATGCCGAGGCCTATGCGGCCACGCCCTGGGCGGCGCTGGACATCCGCGACGGCGGCTGGGTCGTCGGCCCGGGCCTGGTGGTCGCCGCGGTGGTGCTGTTCTGGCGGTCCGACCGCCAGCCGCCGGTGCGGCGTTCCCTGGTCACTGCCGTGGGCAGCGGCCTGGTCTTGTGGGCGGGCCTGAATGCGGCGGTGCACTGGGCGTCGCCGCCGGTGGACCTGCGCACGCTGCCGGCGGTCAGCCTGCGGCCCCTGCAGGATGCGGCCCCGGGCCTGCCGCCCCGGCCGCTGTCCGAGCTCTTCGACGGCCGGCCGGTGGTCGTCAACCTGTGGGCCAGCTGGTGCGGCCCCTGCCGCGCCGAGATGCCGGTGCTGGCCGCGGCCCAGCGTGCGCGGCCCGACGTGCGCTTCGTCTTTGCCAACCAGGGCGAGATGGCCGAGGTGGTGCGCCGCTACCTGGCGGCCGAAGGCTTGCAGCTGCAGGACGTCTGGCTCGACATCGGCTCGGCGCTGGGCCCCGCGCTGGGCTCCACCGGGCTGCCGACCACGGTGTTCTTCGACGCCGAAGGCCGCCGCGTGGACGCCCACTTCGGCCTGCTGAACGCCGCCGCGCTGCAGGCGCGGCTGGCGCGCTGGCCGGCTGTGCGGCCAGCGACCCGCTGAAGGTCGGCCGCGTCAGTCCCGTCGTGGCGCAGCAGCCTGCCGGCGGCGCCAGGCCATCGCGAACATGCCGGCGGCCAGCAGTGCCGCGGTGCCGGGTTCGGGCACGCCCTGCACCCCGAAGTTGTCGGCCGTGAAACCGGGCAGGGCCGCTTGCGCATCCGCGCCGCTGGGCGACAGGATGCGGGCCAGGATGGCCAGGTCGGCGGTGTTCGAGTTGAGGTTGGTCGAGAAGACCAGGCGGTTCACGCCCAGGACGCTGTTGGAGTAGATGAAGAAGCCCGCCAGGTCTTCCGTCAGTGCGGCGGCGATCTGGTTGGCCGCCGTGCCGGCGTTGAAGGGCGTGGCGGGGTTGGCGTCGTTGTCGATGTCCTGCAGCACGACGACCTTCGCGCCCAGCGGCGACAGCGCGGCCGCCGTGCTGCTGGCGAAGCTGAGCGTCGGCGGCAGGCCGAAGGCGGCGGCGTCGAAGACGAAGCTGTCCTGGCTGAAGTCGAAGCTGGGCAGGAAACGTTCGTTGCCGCCGAAGATGGTGCGGATGCCGTCGTTGGGGTCGGCGGCCGAACCCTGGAACGGAGGGGCATCGAAGACCACCGGCGCGGCGTGCGCCGCACCGAGCAGGGCGAACCCGGTCAGGGCGCCGACGGCGATGCGGCGGGCCAGCGAGGGCGGGGCTGAAACAGAGGTGGACATGCAGTTACTCCTGGGTGTGATGTGGTGGGATCGAGCAGCAGGCGCGGGCGGGCCGGCACTGCGCCTACCCATCTACGAGGGCAGTCCGCGGCTTGGATGCAGCCCTTCGCTGCAGCCCTTCGCTATGCCCCGTCTCTGCACTGCGCCGTCCCGCTCGCCGCTAGACTGGCGCCCCATGGCGACCACCCCCGCCCAGCTCGCTGCCCTGCTGGCCCGCGTGGCCTTGCGCGACCAGCGGGCCTTCGAACAGCTGTACCGCGCCACCTCGGCCCACCTGCTCGGGGTGGCCTACGGCGTGATGCGGCAGCGCGAGCGCGCCGAGGACGTGCTGCAGGAGGCCTTCGTGAACGTCTGGCACGGTGCCGGCAGCTTCGAGCTGCAGCAGGCTTCTGCCATGACCTGGCTGATCAACATCGTGCGCAACAAGGCCATCGACCGCGTGCGCGTCGGTGTCGCCGAACGCAAGAGCAGCACCGAGCTCGACGAAACCGCCCTGCAGGTGGCCGACGACCCCGAACGCCAGCCGCAGCGCCTGATCGAGGCCACCCTGCTGCGCCAGCACATCGAGGTCTGCATGTCCGACCTGAACGCCGGCGAGCGGCAGGCGCTGGCCCTGGCCTACTTCCGCGGCCTGGCGCATGCCGAGATCGCGCAGACCATGGGCTCGCCGCTGGGCACCGTCAAGGCCTGGGTGCGCCGTGGCAGCGAGCGCCTGCGCGAATGCCTGCAGGCGGCCGGTTTCGGCCAGGCGGGGGGCGCGTGAACCTGCTCGAACCCACCCTGCTGCGGGCCCTGGCCCGCGAACACGCGCTGGGCACGCTGCGCGGTGGCGCGCGTCGCCGCTTCGACCGCCTGCTGCGCGAGAGCCCCGAGGCCCGCGCCGAGCTGGCGCGCTGGCAGGAAGAACTCGCCACGCTGGCGGACGCCGTGCCGCCGCTGCAGCCGCGTGCAGAGGTCTGGCAGGAGCTGAGCCAGCGCCTGGGGATGCAGCGCCCGGCCGACGGTCCCGCCGCGCCCGCCCGGCCGGCCAGCCCGGCCAGCCCGGCCGGGAGCGGCGGCGGTCAGATCGGAAGAGC
>JALHMT010000059.1 GCA_022843905.1 Rubrivivax sp. | reverse complement strand
CTTGTTCTCGAGATGCCCGACGTCGTAGCGCGTGGCGATGGCGGGATCGGTGGCGGGGTTCCAGGTCTGCTCGTCGATGCCGTTGATGATGCCCCGCACGTCGGCCGCGCGGCTGCGGACGACGCCGTCCAGCCCGCATCCGAACTCGTGCGTGGCGATCTCGCGCGCGTAGGTGGGGCTCACCGTGGTGATGCGGTCGGCGAAATTCAGCCCGGCCTTCATGAAGCTCATCTGGCCGTGGTACTCCAGGCCTGCCGGCGACATCACGCGCGCAGGCAGCCCGAGCAGCGCGCCGTCGTGCATGGGAAACAGGCCCTGGTAGGCCAGGTTGTGCACGGTGAAGACCGAAGCCGCCTGCGTGGCGGCATGGTCGCTCATGTAGGCGCAGGCCATGGCGGCGTGCCAGTCGTGCGCGTGCACGATGTCGGGCGCCCACTGCAGGTCGGCGTCACCGGCGGCCAGATGGGCGGCAGCCCAGCCCAGCAAGGCGAAGCGCTGCGCGTTGTCGGGCCATTCGTCGCCCTGCCGGTTCTGGTAGGGGCTGCCCTCACGCTTGAAGAGATAGGGCGCGTCGACCACATAGACCGGCAACTCGGTTCGCGGCATGCGTGCCAGCAGCAGACGCACGCGCAGTGCGCCGAAACAGGGGCCCATGTCGACAATGGCCCGCGTGCGCTGCACAGATTCGATGACCGCCGGCAGGCCTGGCAGCAGCAGGCGGACGTCGGCACCCTGCGCTGCTAGCGCCACCGGCAAAGCGGCGACCACGTCGGCCAGGCCGCCTGTCTTGACCAGCGGAAAGACCTCCGCGGCCACATGCAACACCTTGATCAAGCGCCCTCCCTCGGCGTGCCCTGATGCGTCTTGTTCAGCGTACGGCCTTGAGCATGTCGCTGGTCACCAGCGTGATGCCGGTGTCGGTGCGGAAGAACCGCGCGGCGTCGGCCTGCGCGTCCTCGCCGATCACCATGCCGTCGGGAATGGTGCAGTGGCGGTCCACCACCGCGCGCGTGATGCGTGCGCCGCGGCCCACTTCCACGCCCGGCAGCAGCACCGACCAGTTGACATGGGTGAACGAGTGCACCCGCACCTGCGAAAACAGCACCGAGCGGTAGACCGAGCCCGAGACGATGCAGCCGCCCGAGACGAGCGATTCGATGGCCATGCCGCGGCGGTCGTCCTGGTTGTGCACGAACTTCGCCGGCGGCAGCTGCGGCTGGTAGGTCCATATCGGCCAGTCGGTGTCGTACAGGTTGAGCAGGGGGTCGGTGGCGGTGAGATCGATGTTGGCGTCCCAGTAAGCATCGATCGTGCCGACGTCTCGCCAGTAGGCTTCTTCGCCAGGCTCGGTGCCGACGCAGCTGAGGTCGAAGGGGTGGGCCACCGCCGCGCCGTCACGCACCATCTTGGGGATGATGTCCTTGCCGAAGTCGTGGTTCGAGTTGGGGTCGGCCATGTCGAGTTCGAGTTCCTCGTAGAGCCGCTTGGCATTGAAGATGTAGATGCCCATGCTGGCCAGCGCACGGTCGGGCTTGCCCGGCATGGCGGGCGGGTCGGCGGGCTTCTCGACGAAGTCGACGATCTTGCGGTTCTCGTCGATGTGCATCACGCCGAAGGCCGTGGCTTCCATGCGCGGCACCTCGATGCAGCCGACCGTGCAGTCGTGCCCCAGCGCCACGTGGTCGGCCAGCATCACGGCGTAGTTCATCTTGTAGATGTGGTCGCCGGCCAGCACCACCACGTACTCGGCGCGGTAACCGTCCAGGATGTCCTGGTTCTGGTAGACGGCGTCGGCCGTGCCGCGGTACCAGCTCTCTTCGTCCAGCCGCTGCTGTGCGGGCAGCAGGTCGACGAACTCGTTCATCTCGGTCTTCAGGAAGGCCCAGCCGCGCTGCAGATGGCGCAGCAGGCTGTGGCTCTTGTACTGGGTGATGACGCCGATGCGCCGGATGCCGGAATTCAGGCAGTTCGACAGCGCGAAATCGATGATGCGGAACTTGCCGCCGAAATACACCGCCGGCTTGGCGCGCCGGTCGGTCAGGTTCTTCAGCCGGCTGCCGCGGCCGCCGGCCAGCACCAGAGCCACGGCCTTTCGCGGCAAGTCCAGGCCCTGGGCCACTGCCGTTGGATTCATGCGATCTCCTTGATGCTCGGTGAAACGTGATTCGGGGCGGTCGGCCAGGGGTCTGCAACACGGTGACGCAGCGGGTACATCAGAGCACGAAGCAGGAGGCCGCGCCACTTTCACGGGCAAGGGCCAGACCCGGTCAGCACCGCCCCGCCGACGAATCTACAAGCAAGTGCGCGCCCCCCGCCTAAGTGTTTCCCGCCCGGCGCATCGGCCGCCACCCCGCGTTCGAATTGACGGTGCCCGGCGCAAGGAACGACACTGCAGCACGACACCACTACTCTGCCCCGCGTCTCGAGCCCTGCTCGCGCCCGGGCTTCCCTCGATGGCCCGCCCTTCCGATTCCGCCATGCTGCAAGACGTCAACCTGCCTCGCCGCGCCGACGAGCACCTGCTGTCCACCGTCTGCACGGCGCCCGCGGCCGCGTCGCCGGACGATCTCATGCACGCCGTGGCCCATGTGGCCCGGGAACAACTTTCGCGCCGCTGGGTGCAGAACGACTCCTGCGACCGTCAGGCCAAGGCGCGGCGGGTGTACTACCTGTCGATGGAATTCCTGATGGGCCGCACCCTGGGCAACGCGCTGGCGGCGCTGGGCCTGCAGGACGGCGCAGCGGAACTGGCGCGCAGCCACGCCGCCAAGCTGGAAGACCTGGCATCGCTCGAGCCCGATGCCGCCCTGGGCAACGGCGGCCTGGGCCGGCTGGCGGCCTGTTTCCTCGACTCCATGGCCACGCTGGGCCTGCCTTCGTTCGGCTACGGCATCCGCTACGAGTTCGGCATGTTCGCGCAGAGCATCCAGGGCGGCCGGCAGGTCGAACGTCCCGATGCCTGGCTGGCGGATGGCACGCCCTGGGAGTTCCCTCGTGCCGGCGTGAGCTATCCGGTGCGCTTCGGCGGCTGGGTGGAGCCTCCCGTCCTGCCCGGACACCCCAGCGTGTGGCACCACGCCGCCGAGGTCAATGCCAAGGCGCACGACATGGTGGTGCCCGGCCACGGCACCGAGCGCGTGAGCACGCTGCGCCTGTGGAAGGCCGCAGCACCCGCCCAGATCGACCTGCACGCCTTCAACAGCGGCGACTACGCACGCGCGGCCGAGTACAAGAACCAGTTCGAGAACATCTCCTGGGTGCTGTACCCCAACGACAGCACGCCGGCCGGCCGCGAACTGCGGCTGCGCCAGGAGTTCTTCTTCACCAGCGCGTCGATCCAGGACATCCTGGCGCGACATCTGGCGGAGCACGGCACGCTCGTGAACCTGGCCGAGCGCGTGGCCATCCACCTCAACGACACGCACCCGGCCATCGGCGTGGCCGAACTGATGCGGCTGCTGGTGGACGAACACCGCTGGGAGTGGGCCGACGCCTGGGCCACCACGACCCGGGTCTTCAGCTACACCAACCACACGCTGATGCCCGAGGCCCTGGAAACCTGGCCGGTGTCGCTGATGCAGCACGTGCTGCCGCGACACCTGGAGATCATCTTCCACATCAACCACGACCTGCTGGTGTACGCGGCCGCGAAGAAGCCCGGCGACGACCAGTTGCTGCGCCGGCTCTCGCTGATCGACGAGCAAGGCGAGCGCCGCGTGCGCATGGCCAACCTGTCGATCGTCGGCAGCCACAAGGTCAACGGCGTGTCGGCGCTGCACTCCGACCTGCTGGTGCAGACCATCTTCGCCGACTTCGCGGCGCTGTGGCCCGACCGCTTCGTCAACATCACCAATGGCGTCACGCCACGGCGCTGGCTGGCGCAATGCAACCCCGGGCTGGCGGCGCTGATCGACAGCAGCATCGGCACCGGCTGGCGGCTCGATCTCGACCAGCTCGCCCGTCTCGAGCCGCGCGCCGACGACGCCGGTTTCCGCCAGGCCTTCCTGGACGTGAAGCTGGGCAACAAGCAGCGGCTGGCGGCGCACATCGAACACGCCACAGGCCTGAAGGTCGATGCGGGCAGCCTGTTCGACGTGCAGGTCAAGCGCATCCATGAATACAAGCGGCAGCTGCTGAACGTGCTGCACGTGGTGTCGCGATACCACGCCATCCTGGCCGCCCCCCACGCGACCTGGGTGCCGCGCACGGTCATCTTCGCCGGCAAGGCGGCGTCGAGCTACGTCACGGCCAAGAGCATCATCCGCCTCATCCACGACGTGGGCGCGGTGATCAACCACGACCCGAGGATCGCCGGCAAGCTCAAGCTGGTGTTCGTGCCCAACTACGGCGTCTCGGTGGCCGAGGTCATCATGCCGGGGGCCGACCTGTCCGAGCAGATTTCCACGGCGGGCACCGAAGCCTCGGGCACCGGCAACATGAAGCTGGCGATGAACGGCGCGCTGACCATCGGCACCGACGACGGCGCCAACATCGAGATCCGCCAGCAGGTGGGCGACGACAACATCTTCATCTTCGGCCTCAGCACGGCCCAGGTGAAGGAGAGCCGCGAGGCGGGCTACCAGCCGATGGACCTGTACGAGAGCAACCCGCCGCTGAAGGCCGTGCTCGACGCCATCGGGGGCGGCCAGTTCTCGCCCGACGAGCCCGGCCGCTACCGTGGCCTGGTCGACTCGCTGCTGTGGGGCGGCGACCACTACATGCTGCTGGCCGACTACGAGGCCTACGTGGCGGCACAACGCCGTGTCGACGCGCTCTATCTCGACCGCCATGCCTGGGCGCGCAAGGCCATCCGGAACGTGGCCGGCATGGGCATGTTCTCGTCGGACCGCACCATCGGCGAGTACGCGTCGCGCATCTGGAAGCTGGGGCGCGGCGGCTGATCTCCTTGGCGGCGGGGCGATCCATCGTGCGGGCCACAATGCAGCATGCTCTCTCCTGACGACGTCAGCCGCCTGTGCAGCGGCCGCCACGGTGACCCCTTCGCGGTGCTGGGGCCGCACGCCGCGGCCGATGGCAAGATGTCGCTGGCGGCTTTCCTGCCCGGGGCGAGCGCCGTACGCGCCGTCACACCCGCGGGCAGGCGGATTGCCGCGCTCAAGCCCACCCACCCGGCGGGCCTGTTCGAAGGCCTGATGGCCAGGGCGAAGCGCTACCGTCTGGCCGTCACGTGGGCCGACGGCAGCGAACAAGTGCTCGACGATCCCTATCGCTTTCCGCCCGTGCTGGGCGAACTCGATGCCTGGCTGTGGGCCGAGGGTTCGCACCTGAGACCTCAGGACGTGCTGGGTGCCGCGACCTGCACGCTGGACGGCGTCGAGGGCACGCGCTTCGCGGTGTGGGCGCCCAACGCCTCGCGCGTCAGCGTGGTGGGCGACTTCAACCTCTGGGACGGCCGCCGCCACCCGATGCGCCTGCGCCGCGAGTGCGGGGTTTGGGAGATCTTCCTGCCGGGCGTGGGCTTGGGTCACCGGTACAAGTTCGAGCTGCTGGCCGCGGACGGCCGGCTGCTGCCGCAGAAGGCCGACCCCTTCGCCCGTCAGGCCGAACTGCGGCCGGCCACCGCCAGCGTCGTGGCCGAGATGCTGCCCGCGCTGCCGCACTCTCCTGCGCGACAGGCCGCCAACGCGCTGGACGCCCCCATCAGCATCTACGAAGTGCACCTGGGGTCCTGGCGGCGCAGGCCCGAGCAGGGCGACCGCTGGCTGAACTGGGACGAACTGGCCGAACAGCTGGTGCCCTATGCCGCCGGCATGGGCTTCACGCACCTGGAACTGATGCCGGTCAGCGAACATCCCTTCGACGGGTCCTGGGGCTACCAGACGCTGAGCCCCTATGCGCCCACCGCGCGCTTCGGGGAGCCCGCAGGGCTGAGGCGCTTCATCGAAGCCGCCCATGCCGCCGGGCTGGGCGTGCTGCTGGACTGGGTGCCGGCGCACTTCCCTTCCGATGCGCACGGTCTGGCGGAGTTCGACGGCACGCATCTGTACGAGTACGCCGACCGGCGCGAAGGCTTCCACACCGACTGGAACACGCTGATCTACAACTTCGGCCGCACCGAAGTGCGCAACTACCTGGTGGGCAGTGCGCTGCACTGGCTGGAGAGATTCGGCGCCGACGGCCTGCGGGTGGATGCCGTGGCCTCCATGCTCTATCGCGACTACAGCCGCAAGGCCGGCGAGTGGATCCCCAACGTGCACGGCGGGCGAGAGAACCTGGAGGCCATCGCGCTCATCAAGCGGGTGAACGAAGTGGTGGGCAGCGAACGCCCCGAAGCCGTGACGCTGGCCGAAGAATCGACCGCCTTCCCCGCCGTCTCGCGGCCCACCTTCGCCGGCGGCCTGGGCTTCCACTTCAAGTGGAACATGGGCTGGATGCACGACACGCTGACCTACATGCAGCGCGACCCCATCCATCGCGTCTGGCACCACGGCGAGATGAGCTTCGGGCTGGTCTACGCCTTCAACGAGAACTTCGTGCTGCCGATCTCGCACGACGAGGTGGTGCACGGCAAGGGCTCGCTGCTGGCCAAGATGTCGGGCGACCGCTGGCAGCAGTTCGCCAACCTGCGCGCCTACTACGGCTTCATGTGGGGCCATCCGGGCAAGAAGCTGCTCTTCATGGGTTGCGAATTTGCGCAGGAAGCCGAGTGGAACCACGAGCGGTCGCTGGACTGGCACCTGACGGAGCGGCCCGAACACGCCGGCATCCAGCGCCTGGTGCAGGACCTCAATGCGCTCTACAAGGCCAGCCCCGCTCTGTACAGGCAGGACTTCGGGCCCGAGGGCTTCGAGTGGATCGACCACCAGGATGCCGGCCGCAGCGTGCTGAGCTTCGTGCGCCATGGCGGTGAGGGCGTGCCGCCGGTGCTGGTGGTGTGCAACTTCGCGCCCGTGGTGCATCACGGCTTCCGCCTCGGCGTGCCGCTGGACGGGCTGTGGCGGGAACGGCTGAACACCGATTCGGCCTTCTACGGCGGCAGCAACGTCGGCACGCCGCTGGGGGCTGCACACAGCGAGGCGGTGGCGTCCCACCACCGCGCGCAGTCCATCGTGCTCACGCTGCCGCCCCTGGCCACGGTGTTCTTCGAATGGGCCGGCTGAGCAAGGCGTCTGCATGAAGATGTCGGCCTCCGTGCTGCAAGCCGGCCGCCCGTGGCCGATGGGCGCCAGCGTGCGCGACGGCGGCGTCAATGTCGCGGTGTTCTCGGCGCAGGCCACGGCCGTCGAACTGTGCCTGTTCGACGACACCGGTGGGCAGCAGACGGTCCGCACCCTGCTTCCGGCGCGCAGCGGCGACGTCTGGCACGGTTTCCTGCCGGGTGCCGGCGCCGGGCTGGTCTACGGCCTGCGTGCCCACGGCCCCTGGCGTCCCGACCACGGCCTGCGCTTCAACGCCAACAAGCTGCTGCTGGACCCCTGGGCGCGCGAGATCGTCGGCCGCTTCGACTGGCGGGGTACGCACTTCGGGGCCGACCGCGACCACCCGCAGCACCTGGACCTGCAGGACAACGCACGCGACGCCCTGAAGGCGCGCGTGGTCGACGATCGCTTCGACTGGCAGGGTGACCAACCCTTGCACACGCCGCTGCGCGACAGCGTGCTGTACGAAGTGCACGTGCGCAGCTTCACCCGGCTGATGCCGGGCGTCCCCGAGGCGCTGCGCGGCACCTACGCCGGCATGGCATCGCCGGCGGCCATCGCACACCTGCATCGCCTGGGCATCACCGCGGTGAGCCTGCTGCCGGTGCACCATTGCCTGGACGAAGAGCGGCTGGTGGCGCACGGCCTGCGCAACCACTGGGGCTACAACACGCTGGGCTTCTTCTGCCCCGACCCGCGCTATGCCACCCGACCCGACGGCGCCACGGCACGCGAGGAGTTCCGCCGCATGGTGCAGGCGCTGCACGCGGCAGGCATCGAGGTGCTGCTCGACGTCGTCTACAACCACACCGCCGAAGGCGACGAGCGCGGACCCACGATCAGCTGGCGCGGCCTGGATCAGCGCCACTGGTACCGTCTGACGCCCACGCTGCCGCACCGCCACGAGAACTGGTCGGGCTGCGGCAACACGGTCGACCTGCGCCACCCGCGCGTGCTGCAGTTCGTGCTGGACAGCCTGCGCTACTGGGTTCAGGACATGCATGTCGACGGTTTCCGCTTCGACCTGGCGCCGGTGCTGGGCCGAGGCAACGACGGCTTCGAGCGCCACGGCCCGTTCTTCAAGGCGCTGGCGCAGGACCCGGTGCTGGCCGGCACCAAACTCATCGCCGAGCCCTGGGACATCGGCCCTGGCGGCTACCAGCTGGGCCAGTTCCCCAACGGCTGGCTGGAGTGGAACGACCGCTTCCGCGACACCACGCGGGCCTTCTGGCTGGGCGGTGACTGCACGCGCGGCGATTTCGCGCAGCGGCTGTGCGCCTCCTCCGACATCTTCCAGCGCCGCGCCCGCGAACCGGCCGAGTCGGTGAACTACGTCGTCTCGCACGACGGTTTCACGCTGCACGACCTGGTCAGCTACGACATGCGGCACAACGAGGCCAACCTGGAGAACAACCGCGACGGTCACAGCCACAACCTGAGCTGGAACTGCGGCTGGGAAGGCCCCACCGACGACCCCGAGGTGGGCCTTCTGCGCCATCGGCTGAAGCGCGCGCTGCTGGCCACCACCCTGCTCGCCCAGGGCACACCCATGCTGGCCGCGGGCGACGAACTCGGCCACACGCAGCAGGGCAACAACAACGCCTATTGCCAGGACAATGAGATCGGCTGGATCGACTGGTCGCGCGCCGACGACTCGTTGATCGAATTCACCGCCCACGTCGTCGCGCTGCGCAGGCGGCTGCAGCCTCTGGCCAATCGCTGGTACACCGGCCTGGCCAACAGCCAGGGCCTGCACGACCTGACCTGGCTGCGCCGCACCGGCGCAGCATTGAGCGATGACGACTGGCGCAGCCGCATGTCCCGCATCCTCGGCGCCTGGATCGGCGCGCCGGGGCGCAGCACCCAGCCGCTGCTGCTGCTGGTCAACGCGCGCGACTTCGACGCCAGCTTCATCCTGCCTCCAGGGCACTGGCAGGGCGAGCTCGACACGGCCGAGGCCGATGGCCGCTTCCGCGCGCCCCTGACGAGGGCGACACCGCTCATGCTGCGTGCGCGCAGTCTGGTGCTGATGCGCGATGCGGGCCCTGCGGGCCGCATCGCGCAGGACCAGGGGGGCGTTCCCGCAGCCGACGTCCCGCCGCGCTGACTCGCCCGGCACCCGCCATCCAGTCACTTACAGGAGCACCCCCATGCGCTTCCCCCGCTGCAGCGGCGTGCTGCTGCACCCGACCTCGCTGCCCGGCCCGCACGGCTCGGGCGACTTCGGCCCCGACGCCTATCACTTCGTCGACTGGCTGGTCTCGGCCGGGCAGCGCCTGTGGCAGATCCTGCCGCTGGGCGGCATCGGACCAGGCAACTCGCCCTACATGAGCACGTCGGCCTTTGCCGGCAACCTGCTGCTGATCGACCTGCAGGAACTGCATCAGCAGGGCTGGCTCGACGCCGACGACCTGCTGCCCGAACCCGGGCTGTCGGCCTCGCACGTCGACTTCGCGCGCGTCGTGCCCTTCCGCATGGCCCGGCTGGAGCGCGCGGCCGCGCGCTTCGCAGCCGAAGGCACGGCGGCGCAGCGCGAGGCCTTCGAGACCTTCTGCCGCGGCCAGGCCTCGTGGCTGGAAGACTACGCCTTGTTCATGGCGCTGTGCGAGGCGCAGGACTGGAAGCTGTGGTGCGACTGGCCGGCAAGTCTGGTCAGGCGCGAGCCGCCGGCGCTGGCACGGGCCGCCGTGGAGCACGCCGCCCGCATCGGGTTCTGGAAGTTCTGCCAATGGGCGTTCTTCCGCCAGTGGCTGAAGCTCAAGGCCTATGCCAACGGCAAGGGCGTCGAGATCATCGGCGACGCGCCGATCTTCATCGCCCACCAGAGCGCCGAGGTGTGGGCCAACCAGGCGCTGTTCCTGCTGGATGACGCCGGCCATCCGACCGTGGTGGCCGGCGTACCGCCCGACTTCTTCAGCGCGACCGGCCAGCGCTGGGGCAACCCGTTGTACCGCTGGACGGAACACGCCCGGGACAACTTCGCGTGGTGGGTCGAGCGCGTCCGGCGCACCTTCGAGCTGGTCGACGTGGTGCGTATCGACCACTTCCGCGGTTTCGCGGCCTGCTGGGAGATCCCGGCCAGCGAGCCCACCGCAGAGAAGGGCCACTGGGTGCCGGCACCGGGCGAGGCGTTGTTCAAGGCCATCGCCAAGGCGCTGGGGCCGATGCCCATCATCGCGGAAGACCTGGGCGTGATCACGCCAGACGTGGACGCCTTGCGCAAGAAGTTCGGGTTCCCGGGCATGCGCATCCTGCAGTTCGCCTTCGCCGGTGACGCCAGCGACCGCTTCCTGCCGCACAACCACGAACCCGACACCGTCGTCTACGTCGGCACCCACGACAACAACACCGTCGCAGGATGGTGGGCCGAAGCCACCGACCATGAACGCCACTATGCGCGCGGCTACCTCGCCACCGACGGCCACGACATGCCCTGGACCATGATTCGCGCGGCCTGCAGGAGTGTCGGCGACACCGCGGTGCACCCGATGCAGGACGTGCTGGCCCTGCCCGCGAGTTGCCGCATGAACTTTCCCGGCCAGAGCAGCGGCTGGTGGACCTGGCGCTTCGAGTGGCGACAGGTGCATGCCTGGCATGCGCACCGGCTGGCCGAACTGGCACGGCTGTACGGCCGGGCGGCGCCTGCGGGCAGCGGCTGAAGCCGCCGCGGCGCAGCTACCATTGCGCTCAACAGCGAAGGGAAGGAGCGCGGCATGCCCGTCATCGTCATCGCCAACCCCAAGGGGGGCGTGGGCAAGAGCACGCTGGCCACCAACGTGGCCGGCTGCCTGGCGCATGCCGGGCACTCGGTGATGCTGGGTGATGTGGACCGCCAGCAGTCGTCGCGCCAGTGGCTGGCACTGCGGCCGGCCCACCTGCCGCGCATCCAGGGCTGGGACGTCAATGCCGAACAGGTGCTGCGGCCGCCCAGGGGCGTCACGCACGTCGTGCTGGACACCCCCGCGGGACTGCACGACAAGCGTCTGGACGCCGTGCTGCGGCTGGCCGACAAGGTGCTGATCCCGCTGCAGCCCAGCCTGTTCGACATCCAGGCCACGCATGCCTTCGTGCAGGAACTGCAGGCCCATCGTCGCGCCGGCGAGATCACCGTCGGCCTGGTGGGCATGCGCGTGCGCGAGAACACCTTGTCCAACGAACAACTGCACCACTACCTGTCGACACTGCCGGTGCCGGTGGCAGCCTGGCTGCGTGACACGCAGAACTACGTGCAGCTCGCCGCGCGCGGGCTGACCCTGTGGGACGTGGCACCCAGCCGGGTGCAGCGCGACCTCGAACAATGGCAGCCGCTGCGCGCCTGGCTGGAACCCTGAGAGCATCCATGACACGCTTCCCCCACCTTGCCGACATGCAGGACTTCGTCGGCCAGAGCATCGGCACCAGCGACTGGCTGACCGTCGACCAGGCCCGCATCGACCTCTTCGCACAGGCCACGGGCGATTTCCAGTGGATCCACGTCGACCCGGTGCGGGCCGCCGATGGGCCCTTCGGCGCCACCGTAGCACACGGCTTCCTGACGCTGAGCCTGGTGCCCATCCTGTTCGAGACCGGCTTTGCCATCGAAGACGTGCGCATGGGCGTCAACTACGGGCTCAACCGCGTTCGCTTCACGGCGCCGGTGCGCGTGAACTCCCGGCTGCGCGGTCAGTTCAGGCTGCTCGACTACACGCCGATCGAAGGCGGAGCGCAGTTGCTCACCGAGGTGACGATCGAGATGGAAGGCTCGACGAAGCCGGCCTGCGTGGCCGAGAGCATCAGCCGGCGCTTCACCTGAACAGCGGACGCCGCGTCGGGCCGCTTCGGCAAGCCCCCCGAAGTAGGGACAAGAGGCGGTCGCGCCCTGCACTACGATGGGCGCCTGCACGGCCTGGGGAGCGCGCGATGAAAGTACTGCTGATCGACGACCATCCACTGATCCTGTCGGCGCTCCAGGCCATCATCCAGGGCCTGGGCGACGACGTGCAGGTCACCGGTGTGGGCAGCGCGGCTTCGGCCCGCCACACGCTGAGCGAGTCGAGCGATTTCGATCTGGTGCTGCTCGATCTGTCGCTGGGTGACGCCGACGGCTTCGACCTGCTGGCAGAACTGCGACTGGCGCACCCGGGCATTCCGGTGGTGGTGGTCTCGGCCAGCGAACGCGCCAGCGACGTCATCCGCGCCATCGACCTCGGAGCGATGGGTTTCGTGCCCAAGCGGTCTTCCAACACCGCCCTCTTCGAAGCACTGCGCATGGTGATGTCCGGGGGCTTGTACGTGCCGCCCACCATGCTCGGGCTCGACTTTTCCCAGGTGCCGGCGGACGACCTGTCGGGCGCCCACCTGTCGGCTTCGGGTTCGGGTCCCGGTCTGGGCAGTTCGGCCCGGCCCGACCCGCATCAGCAGGTCGGCTCGATCGAGAAGATCGGCCTCACACCGCGGCAGACCGAAGTGCTGGGGCTGCTGCTCAAGGGCCTGCCGAACAAGCTCATCGCACGCGAGCTGAATCTCTCGGTCGAGACGGTGAAGGACCACGTGGCCGCCGTGCTGCGTGCACTGGGCGTCAGCACGCGCACCCAGGCCGTGCTGGCCGTCAGCCAGATGACGCAGGGTCGCGGTGTCGTGGTCCCCTCGCGGGCACAGCCCCAGGCCTGATCGCCGTTCACTGCCGCGGCCCCAGGGTCCGAGGCGCAGGCCCAGGCACCGCCCGGCAGGCCATGAAAAAGGGGCCCCGAGGGGCCCCTTCCGGCTCGCGTGGAGCTCGTTCAGCGCACGACGGCGATCTGCTCGCGCTTGCCACCCTTGTAGGTGTAGAGCGTCAGGGCGCCGTTCTTGATGTCGCCCTTGTTGTCGAAGGAAATGGTGCCGGTCACACCCTTGTGGGTGATCTTCTGCAGTTCCGGCAGGTACTTCGCCGGTTCGGCGGAACCCGCCTTGACCATCGCGGCCACCATCACGTTGACGGCGTCGTAGACGTACGGGGCATAGACCTGCACGTCGATGTTGTTCTTCTTCTTGAAGGCGGCGTAGAAGGCTTCCATCGACTTCTTGGCTTCGCCCTCGACACCACCGGCCTCGGCGCAGACGACCTGGCCGTCGGCCATGGTGCCGGCGGCCAGCTTGGGCAGCTCACCCGTGCAGATGCCGTCGCCGCCCATGAACTTGGCGTCGATGCCCAGTTGCTTCATCTGGCGCATCATGGGTCCGGCCACCGCGTCCATGCCGCCGAAGAAGACCACGTCGGGCTTCTTGGCCTTCAGGCTGGTCAGGATGGCGGTGAAGTCCGTGGCCTTGTCGCTGGTGAACTCGCGGCCGATGATCTTGCCGCCCGCGCCCTTGACGCCCTTCTCGAACTCGTCGGCCACGCCTTGACCGTAGGCGGTGCGGTCGTCGATGACGGCGATCGACTTGCCCTTGACCTGCGTGACGGCGTACTTGCCGAGCGTGCCGCCCAGGTGCACGTCGTCAGCCACGACGCGGAAGGCCGTCTTGTAGCCCTGGCGCGTGTAGCGGGGGTTGGTGGCCGAAGGGGAGATCTGCGGGATGCCGGCGTCGCTGTAGATCTTGGAGGCCGGGATGGTGGTGCCCGAATTCAGGTGACCGATGACGCCGTTGACCTTGCTATCGACCAGCTTCTGCGCCGCGGCAGTGCCCTGCTTCGGGTCGGCAGCGTCGTCTTCAGCCAGCAGTTCGAACCTGGCCTTCTTGCCGCCGATGGTCACGCCCTTGGCGTTGAGCTCCTCGATGGCCATGCGGGCGCCCAGTTCGTTGTCCTTGCCCAGGTGCGCGATCGACCCGCTGGTGGGGGCGACGTGGCCGATCTTGACGACCAGGTCTTGAGCGTAGGCGGAGCCGGCCAGCAGCGTGGCTGCAGCGACTGCGATCAGATTGAACTTGACTTGCATTCAGAGACCTCCAGGAGTGTGTTGTCGAGGTGAAGAAAATAGAGAGCGGGGACGATAACTCAAAAGATTGGGCTCCCCAAGGAGGGGATTCGCGCACCGCAAAACCCCGCTGTTGCCGAAGGGGATATGGCGCCGTGCACCCACGTTCCGGTGCATGAGGACACAACGCGCAGCCCTTGCGCCCGGCTGACCGATCCGGAGAAACCCCGAGAATCAGCCGGCAGTCGGCCTGTCGGGCAACTTGCGGGGTGCCAGTCCCTGGCGCAGATACTGCCGCCAGCGGTCGCGACCTCGGGCCATCTGTTCGGGTTCGTCAGCCACGATCTCGATGATGCGTGCCAGAGACTTCGCAGGGTCGGGCGCATCGGCGTCCAGGTTGACCAGAACGTCGGGCGCACCGGGTGGCAGCGGGCCGTCCAGCAGCCACAGCGGCGTGCGCGCGGCCAGCGCCGGGACGGGGCGCGCCGCCGAGAGACGAAGGTGGGGGACGAAATCGCGTTCTTCGAAGACCCACAGAGCGCGGTCGAGCGATTCCAGCACCGGCGGCGGCGCCGTGACCACGACGCGCGCGCCTTGCCGGAAGGCCTTGCGCAGCAGCCGGCACGCGTAGTGCAGCGGGTCGTCGACGCCGATATGAAAGTCGACCTGCGTCATCACCGGCCTGCTGGCGCCGCGGGACGGGACCTCAGCCGCCGTGGCCCAGCACGAAGTGCGTGAGCAGCGGCACCGGGCGGCCCGTGCTGCCCTTGGCGGCACCCGACTTCCAGGCCGTGCCGGCGATGTCCAGGTGCGCCCAGCGATAGGCCGACGTGAAGCGCTTGAGGAACATCGCCGCGGTCACGGCGCCGCCCGCACGGCCGCCGACGTTGCCCATGTCGGCGAAGTTGCTCTTCAGTGCCTCGTCGTACTCTTCGTCCAGCGGCATGCGCCAGGCCGGGTCGAGTGCGGCGTCGCCGGCGCTCTGCAGCGCCGCGGCCAGCGCATCATCGGCCGAGAACAGGCCCGAACGGTGCGCCCCCAGGGCGATCACGCAAGCCCCCGTGAGCGTCGCGATGTCGACGACCGCAGCCGGCTTGAAGCGCTCGGCATAGGTGAGCGCGTCGCACAGGATCAGCCGGCCCTCGGCGTCGGTATTGAGGATCTCGACCGTCTGGCCCGACATGCTGGTGACGACATCGCCCGGCTTGACGGCACGGCTGGACGGCATGTTCTCGCAGGCCGGGATGATGCCCACGAGATTGACCTTGGCCTTCAGGCCGGCCACCGCGCGCAGCGTGCCCAGCACGCTGGCCGCACCGCCCATGTCGAACTTCATCTCGTCCATCTCGGCGGCCGGCTTGATGCTGATGCCTCCGGTGTCGAAGGTGATGCCCTTGCCCACCAGCACCACCGGGGCCACGGTCTTGGCGGCACCCTGGTAGCGCGCGACGATGAACTTCAGCGGCTCGTCCGAGCCCTGCGCCACGGCCAGGAAGGCCCCCATGCCGAGCTTCTCGACGTCCTTGCGGTCCAGCACCTCGACCTTCAGGCCATGGCTCTTGCCCAGCGCCCTGGCCTGCGCTGCCAGGAAGGTCGGCGTGCAGTGGTTGCCCGGACGGTTCGCGCAGTCGCGCGCCAATTCGACACCGGCAGCGATCTCCTGCCCGCGCAGCATCCCCCGCGCGACGTCGGCCGACTGCGCCTTGCTGCACAACAGCGAGACGCTGGTCAGCTTCGGGGCCGGCGGCGCGCTGGGTTTGGTGTGGCGGTAGACATAGACGGCTTCGTGCACGGCGCGCACCAGCGCCTCGGCCGTGGCGGCAGCCGCCTCGGCCGGCGCTGCCAGGCCGATGGCCAGATGACGGCTTCCACCGCCCTTGAGCGTCGCCAGGCCCGTGCCGACGGCCTTGGCCACGGCCTTGGCCGAACCATCGCCCGCCACCACGAAGCACACGCGAGCGGCCTTCATCCCGGGCACCCGGTGCGCATACAGCTGCTGTCCGGCCTTCAGGCTGATGTCGCCGGCCTTCAGGGCATCGGCCAGAACGGCCGCCAGCGGCGCGTCGAGCCCCTTGGGAAGGTCGGCCCCGGCGGTCACCACGACCAGCAGTGCATCGGCGGCCACGCCGGCCCATGTCCCCTCGGGCGCCACTTGAGTCTTGAAGTCCATAATTCCGATCGAGCAGGAAAGCGGCGGATGTTATTCGATTCAACGGTACGGCGAGAGCTTGCGAGGACCTTCGGCGCCACCTTGGTGGTGATCCTCACCATCGTGCTGACGATGTTCCTCATCCGCACCATCGGGCAGGCGGCCAGCGGCTCGGTGGCGCCGCAGGACGTGGTGCTGCTGCTGGGCTTCATCTCCCTGGGCCACCTGCCGACCATGCTCAGCCTGTCGCTGTTCATCGCCATCGTCATCACGCTCGGGCGCATGTACCGCGACAGCGAAATGGTGATCTGGCTCTCCAGCGGCGTCGGCCTGTCGCGCTTCGTGCGGCCGGTGCTGCGCACGTCCTGGCCGGTGCTGGTCGTGATCGGCCTGCTGCTGGTCTTCGTCTGGCCCTGGGGCAACCGGCAGAGCCTGGAGCTGCGCGACCGCTACCAGCAGCGCTCTGACCTGTCGCGCGTGGCGCCGGGCGTGTTCCAGAGCTCCAGCGATGGCCGCCGTGTCTTCTTCGTCGAACGCAGCGGCGGCGAGGACGGCAGTGCGCGCAACGTCTTCATCCTCGCGCGGCTGCCGCAGAGCGAGTCGGTGACCTCGGCACGCACCGGGCGGCTGGAAACCGTCGGCGACGATCGTTTTCTGGTGCTCGAACGCGGCCAGCGCAACGAGATCGACATGAAGAGCTACGACAAGACGCTGTCCCGCTTCGAGAGCTACCGCGTGCTGGCGCAGGAGAAGGTGCTGGCCAGCGCCACGGCGCGTCCAGCGCGCGCCACCACCACGCTGGAACTGTTGCGCACGGCCACGCCGGCGGCACAGGGTGAACTGGTGTGGCGATTCGGCCTGCTGTTTGCGGCAGGCAACCTGCTGGTGCTGGGCATCGGCCTGGCAGCGTCGAACCCGCGACGGCCGAGCAACTGGAACCTGCTGTTCTCGCTGATGGCCTTCATCGTCTACTTCAACCTGGTCAACCTCACCCAGGCCTGGGTGGCCAGTTCACGTCTGGACATGGGCGTGGCCCTGCTGGCGCTGCACGGCACGGCGCTGGCAGCGGGCCTGGCGCTGCTGTGGTGGCGCGACCACGCCACGGTGTTCACCTGGCGCCGGGGCCGGACCGCAGGAACCGCCGCATGAAGACGGTGCTGCGCCTGCTGTACCTGGACATCCTCAGCTCGGTGGCCTTCGTTGCGGCGGCCTTCCTGGCGCTGTTCTTCTTCATCGACTTCGTCGACGACCTGGAGGGGGTGGGCAGGCGCGGCCGCACCGTGTGGCACGTGGCGCGCGGGGCGCTGTACGAGGTGCCGGGGCACTTCTACGAACTGTTCCCCATCGCCGTGCTGATCGGCACCATCTATGCCCTGGCGCGCCTGGCGCAGTCGTCGGAATTCACCATCCTGCGCACCAGCGGCCTGGGGCCGGGGCGTGCGCTGGGCATGCTCAGCGTCCTGGGCGTGGCCTTCGGGGCGCTGACCTTCATCGTGGGCGACTTCGTCGCGCCCATCGGGGAACGTGCGGTCGTCGAACTGAAGGCGCGCTTCAGCGGCGGCCTGCGTGTGGGCGGGGCCGGTGCCTGGCTCAAGGAGCATCGCAGCACATCGCAGGGGGAGCGCAGCTACTCGATCAACATCGGCGGCACGGCCTCGGACGGCGGCCTGCAGGACGTGCTGATCCTCGAGTTCGACGCCGACGGCCGGCAGATCACCCGGCTGGGCGCCAAGCAGGCTCGTGTGGGCAACGACGGCCACTGGACGCTGCAGGACGTCATCGTCACCGCCTGGCCCACGCTGGTGGCAGGCAGCGAAAGCAACGTCAAGGAACAGCACCACGACAGCCTGCGCTGGCCCAGCACGCTCAGCGCCGACGTGGTGGCCGCGGCCGTGCTGCCGCTGGGCACCATGACGACGGTCGAGCTGTGGCGCTACAGCGAACACCTCAGCGGCCAGGAGCAGGCTGCGCAGCGGCACGAAATCCGCTTCTGGAAGAAGGCGCTGTACCCGCTGGCCTGCCTGGTGATGGTGGCGCTGGCGCTGCCCTTCGCCTACATGCATGCACGCGCCGGCAGCGTCAGCCTGAAGGTCTTCGGTGGCATCATGCTGGGCATCGGCTTCGTGCTGCTGAACAACCTGGCCGGACACATCGGCCTGCTGCGCGACTGGACCCCGTGGGTGGCGGCCGCCACCCCGAGCCTGATCTTCCTGGCCTTGTCGATGGCCGCCTTTGCCTGGCTGGTGCGATACCGATGACCCCGACCCGCGGCCTGATCCTCTTCGCCCACGGCGCCCGCGACCCGCGCTGGGCCGAGCCCTTCGAGGCCGTGGCAGCGCAGATCCGGGCCCAGCAGCCCGGGCTGCAGGTTCGCACCGCCTTTCTCGAATTCATGCAGCCCGGCCTGGTGGACGCCGGGGCGGCGCTGGCTCGGGCAGGTTGCCGCGAACTGACCGTGGTGCCGATGTTCCTGGGCGCCGGCGGCCATGTGCGCAAGGACCTGCCGATCCTGCTGCAGCAGCTCCGAGATGCGCACCCGGAAGCCTCGTTCGCGCTGTCGCCGGCCATCGGCGAGATCGACAGCGTGGTGCGGGCCATGGCGACGGCCGCCCTCGCGCAACTGCCCGTCGCATGAACCTGCACCAGTTCCGCTTCATCCAGGAGGCAGTGCGCCGCAACCTGAACCTGACCGAAACGGCCAAGGCGCTGTTCACTTCGCAGCCCGGCATCAGCAAGGCCATCCTCGAACTCGAGGAAGAGCTCGGCATCGACATCTTCGTGCGCCACGGCAAGCGCCTGCGTCGCGTCACCGAGCCCGGGCTGGAGGTGCTGAAGTCGGTCGACATCATCATGCGCGAGGTCAGCAACCTCAAGCGCATCGGCGAGCAGTTCAGCAAGCAGGACGCCGGCACGCTGTCGATCGCCACCACGCACACGCAGGCGCGCTACTTCCTGCCCGAGCCGGTGGCCCGACTGCGCAAGCGCTACCCGAAAGTCCAGGTCGTGCTGCACCAGGGCATGCCCGCGCAGGTGGCGCAGATGCTGCTGGACGATGTCGCGGACATCGGCGTGGCCACCGAGGCGCTGGGCGACTTCGAAGAACTCATCACCCTGCCCTGCTACGAGTGGCAGCACGTGATGGTGGTGCCGGCTGCACACCCGCTGGCAGCCGTCGAGCGCCCCACGCTGGAGCAGCTGGCGGCGCATCCGCTGGTGCTGTACCACCCCACGGTGAGCGGCCGCTCGCGCATCGATCAGGCCTTCGCCCGCCTGCGCATCAAGCCCGCGGTCGCCCTGGAAGCCATCGACTCCGACGTCATCAAGACCTACGTGCGCCTGGGCCTGGGCGTGGGCATCGTGGCCGAACTCGCGGTGCGCGACGACCCGCCGGGCAGCGACCTCGTGGCCCGGCCACTGGGCCACCTGTTCGGCAGCAACGTGGCGCGCGTGGCCTTCAAGAAGGGCGCCTACCTGCGCCAGTTCGTCTTCGCCTTCGCAGAACAACTCGCCGACCGCCTCACGCCCGCGCTCATCCAGAAGGCGATGAGCGGCACCGGCGCCGACTACGACCTCTGACCCTCATCATGCAAGCCTCCACCTTCACCACCCCCATCGTTCCGAGCCGCCTTCCCAAGGTCGGCACCACGATCTTCACCGTCATGTCGGCCCTGGCGGTCGAGCACAAGGCGGTGAATCTGGGCCAGGGCTTCCCCGACTTCGACTGCGACCCGGCTCTGGTCGACCACGTGGCCGCGGCCATGCGCGAGGGCCTCAACCAGTACCCGCCCATGACCGGCGTGCCGGCCCTTCGCCAGGCCGTCTCGCGCAAGATCGAGGCGCTGTACGGACACCGCTACGACGCTGATCTGGAGATCACCATCACCGCCGGCGCCACCCAGGCCATCCTGACCGCCGTGCTGTGCTGCGTGCATCCTGGTGACGAGGTGATCGTGCTGGAGCCCTGCTACGACAGCTACGCGCCGAACATCGAACTGGCCGGCGGCACGGTGGTGCGCGTGCCGCTGGTGCCGGGCAGCTTCCGGCCCGACTTCGCCCGCATCGGCGCCGCGATCACGCCGAGCACCCGCGCCATCATCGTCAACTCGCCGCACAACCCCGGCGCCACGGTGTGGACGCCGCAGGAGATGCAGCAGTTGGCCGCATTGCTGGACGGCACGGACATCCTGCTGATCTCCGACGAGGTCTACGAGCACATGGTCTACGACGGCGCGCCGCACACCAGCGCCGCATCGATACCGGCGCTGGCCTCGCGCTGCTTCGTGGTGTCGAGCTTCGGCAAGACCTACCACGTGACGGGCTGGAAGGTCGGCTACGTGGCCGCCCCCGCGCCCTTGATGGCCGAGTTCCGCAAGGTGCACCAGTTCAACGTCTTCACCGTCAACACGCCGGTGCAGCACGCGCTGGCGCGGTACATGGAGCGCGCCGAGCCCTACCTGGAGCTGGCCGCCTTCTACCAGCACAAGCGCGATCTCTTCCGCGAGGGTTTGTCACGCACGCGGTTGCGGCTGCTGCCCAGCGAAGGCACCTACTTCCAGTCGGTCGACTACAGCGCGGTGAGCCCGCTGCCAGAGGCCGACTTCTGCCAATGGCTGACGCGCGAGATCGGTGTGGCCGCGATCCCGCTGTCGGCCTTCTACGAAGGCGGCTTCGAGCAGGGCATCGCGAGGCTGTGCTTCGCCAAGAAGGACGAGACGCTGCGCGCGGCACTGCAGCGGCTGGCGTCGATCTGATCGGCGGCAGCGGCGCGGAGCCACGCCGGATCATCAGGGCCGCGACGGCGGTGGCTTGCGGCCGAAGCCCGGGCTGGGGGTCAGCGGTTCGCCGAAGATGCTCTCGTGCGACGCCTGGGGCGTGAGATCCAGATCGATCGGCGCGGTCGGCCTTTCGTCGATCGCGATGTCGAGGTCGGCGCGGCGACTGTGCGCCGACGCGGCCTGCACACCAGTGCCGTCCAGCGGCAGCAGCAGATCGACGTCGCCGGCTTCCTGGGGTTCGCGTTCGTGCAGATCGCGAGCCAACGAATAGAGGAACAGCACGTCCCGGTAGGCCGGCAGATCGAACAGCTCGCCGCGTGACTTGCGGAACAGCAGGGCTTCGAGTTCGGCCATGGCGTCCAGCGGCTTGCTCCAGGCCTGTTCCAGGCGCGGCAGGACGCCGGGGTAATCCTCGAGCGCACGGCCGGTCTGCAGGTCGACACCCCACTCCGGCGCATAGGCGTTGTAGCGGTAGTTGAAGCGGCTGCGCGTGCGCTCGTAGGCCGGCTGGTCATCGAGCCGGCGGTAGATCTCGAGCAGCTTCAGGTAGGTCAGCGGACTGCCGCCGCCGGTGTTGCGAAGGTGCGCCACCAGCAGATCGACGGCCGCGCTGTCCTGACCCAGCGCGATGAAGAACTCGGCCTGCTGCTCCAGGTCGATCAGCTCCTCGATGGATACGTCGCGCGGCGCGCCGTCGTCCACGCGCACCGACGGTGGCAACACGACGGTGCGGGCCATGGCGTGGTCCAGCGTGCGGTCTTCGTCGTCGATGGTGGTGTCGGCGATGTCCAGGATGCCCGGCTGCGTGGTGCGCGGCCCCTCGGCTGCCACGGCCTCGTGATGCATCAGCGGGGAAGACAGCGGCAGTTCGGATGTGATCAGAGGCAGCGGCGTGGTCGCCTTGGCCGGCACCACGCCGGGTTCCGGCGCCGCCACACGCGCCCAGGCCACTTCCTGCGCGCGTTGCATGGCCCGCAGCCGCCAGACCAGCCAGGCCGCCGCCAGCGACAGCAGTGCCAGCAGCAGCAGCAGGGGCAGCATCCAGGCATTGCTGGGCTGCGGTCGACTCAGCAGAGCCCGCAGTCGGTCCACCTCGAGCTGGCGGGCCTGCGATTCGCTGCTGACCCTGGCCACCGTGCGCTCCAGCGCGGCAATGCGTTCGGCCGACGCGGACGCTGCCGATGCTGCAGCACGAGCAGCGCTCGCCGCCTGGGCCACCGCAGCTATGGCCGCTTCGATGATCTCGCTGGAAGGCTCCGGCGGGAGCGCCCGCGCATCCGCGGGTTCGAGCTGCAGGCGGGGCCGTGCCTCGGCGCGCGGCGACGCAGCCGACAATGCGGTCGCCCGCACAGTTTCC
This sequence comes from Rubrivivax sp., assembly GCA_022843905.1. Lineage (GTDB taxonomy): Bacteria > Pseudomonadota > Gammaproteobacteria > Burkholderiales > Burkholderiaceae_C > Rubrivivax. The sequence goes on along the minus strand of JALHMT010000059.1, from coordinate 13,499 downwards.
TGCTGGCGCGCCGGGCGGGCGCGTTGCCGCGGCTCACCCGAGGACGTGGCTGATCGTTGCGGCGCCGCGCGGCGCGGTGCGGTGCGCCTTGGGGGTGCGGCAGCCTGTTCAGCGCCCGCCAGGGGGCGGGTTGGAGCGGCTGCCAGCCGGGCGTCCGGCGGCAAGGGAGCGACAGGTCCGGGGGCGGAGGCGGCAGCCTCGGTGGTCGAAGGTGCAACGCTGGCCGCAGGGACCACTGCGACGACAGGCGCCGAAGGTGCCAAGGCGGGGCCCGGATCGGCAAACACCACATAGCGGCGCGAGACCGTCGTGCCGCAACCCACCGCCAGATTGACCGAGACGATGGGCTCGTCGATCGGCATCGATGTCGACACCCTGAGCGTGGCGCTGTTGGAGCCACTGGCCTGCACCCGTGTTCGAACGGACTCGGCGGAGATCCTCCGCTCGCCCACCAGGACCTCGGCCTGCACGCACTCGTTGGGCAAGGTTTCGTCGGCAGCCAGGCGAACGGTGACGGCGAAATCGAGCGCCTGGCCCAGTTGCACGCTGGTCGGTCCCGCCCCGAGGCCCAACGCCATCGCGGCCGGGCTCAGCACGGCGGCGGCCAGGGCCAGGGGGAGAACGCGGAGCAACTGCTTTGTCGGCATTCAGTGAGGGGCGCCGGTGGCGAGTGGGGACGGTCGCACTCTCGACATGCTGTTCACGCGGTTGCAACTCGCAAAGACTCTAGCATGAAGGTCCCGGCGCGCCGCTCGTGGAACAGGCAGCGAGCAGCCCCGGGTGCCCAAATGCACACGGATGCCGCGGACTCCGCCACGTGCGGGGCTGGTCTCAGGTGTCATAACCAGGATTGCGCCGCTCCAGGCGACGCAGCAATCCGGGCCAGGTCAGGCCTGCTCCCAGGCCGCGCGTCACCGCCGACGCCTGCTCACGCGCGGTGGCGATGATCTCCGGGGGCACGGGAATCAGTTCGCCGCCCCCTGCCTGCGCACGGACCTGGATCGTGCAGACGGTCTCGAACAGGTACATCGAGAGGAAGGCGTCGGCGACCGTCGGTCCCACGGTGAGCAGGCCATGGTTGCGCAGCATCAGGAAGTTCATGGTGCCGAGGTCAGCCACCAGCCGCGGCCTCTCTTCGTCCCGCAATGCCACCCCTTCGTAGTCGTGATAGCCCAGGCTGGACAGCACGAAGATGGATTGCTGCGACAAGGGCAGCACGCCGGACTTCTGCGCCGACACCGCGATGCCGTTCAGGCTGTGCACGTGAAGCACGCAGGCCGCGTCGTGGCGCGCGCCGTGCACGGCGCTGTGAATGACGAAACCCGCGGGGTTCACGGGAAAGGGCGAGTCGTCGAGTTTGTTGCCCCCGGCATCGATCTTCACCAGGCTGGAGGCCGAGATCTCCTCGAACATCAGGCCGTAGGGGTTGATGAGGTAGTGGCCGGGCTCATCGGGCACCCGGGCGCTGATGTGGGTGAAGACCAGATCGTCCCATCCGAACAGGGCCACCAGACGGTAGGCAGCGGCCAGGTCGACGCGTGCTTGCCATTCGCTGGCGCTGACCTGGCCGCGGCGGCTGGGGATGGACAACGCGGCAGCGCTCATGGGGCATCCTCGCAAAGAGTGGAAAATGCCATCGTCGCGCCGCAAGGGTGCATCGAACAAGCCATGAATACCCCGGTACTTTCGACCGACGAACGGCAGAACATCGACACCGGCGCATGGTTCAGCCGGCTGTCGGCACCGCTTCGCCACGCCATCCTCTCGCGGGCCGTGGTCAGGAGGCTGGCCGACGGCGCCTCACTGGCCTCGCGCGGCGCACAGGCCGAGGAGTGGTGCGGCGTGGCCAAGGGCGCGGTGCGCATCAGTTCGGTTTCGCTGTCGGGCAAGCAGGTGACGCTGACCTACGCCGAGCCCGGCACCTGGTTCGGCGACATCGCCCTGTTCGACGGCCTGCCCCGCACCCACGACGCCGACGCGCATGGCGAAACCACGCTGCTGGTCGTCCGCAAACCCGACTTCAGGGAGCTGCTGGCCCAGCACGTCGAGCTGTACGACGCCCTGCTGCGCCTGAACTGTCGCCGCCTGCGGCTGATGTTCAACCAGTTCGAGGACCTGAACACGCGTCCGCTGCAGGCCCGCCTGGCCAAGCAAGTGCTGCTGCTGGCCAAGAGCTACGGCATCGCTCAGGGCGACGAGATCCGCATCGGCCTGCAGCTGGCGCAGGAAGACCTCGCGCAGCTGCTGGGCGCCTCGCGCCAGCGCGTCAATCAGGAGCTCAAGGGCTTCGAGCGCGAAGGTGCGCTGCGCGTCGAGCCCACGCGGCTGGTCGTCATCTCGCGCGACAAGCTGCTGGCCATCGCGGAAAGATGACCCCCCACGCTCGCACCCGCTCGCTGCCCCCGGGGGGGCGTCCGCCAACGGACCGGCAGAGCCGGATCCATGGCGGGAAGCTTGACCTGCCAGCCGCGTTGCGACTGTTCCGCCCTTTCTGACATTCATCGAGAGACAAGCACGTGGACCAATTCACCGGCACCCGCCCCGTGGCAGCCAGCCACGCCTTCGAGGTCGCTCCGCTCGAGGCCTACCTGAAGGCGCACCTGCCCGGCTTCGACGGGCCGCTGACCATCGAGCAGTTCAAGGGCGGGCAGTCCAACCCGACCTACAAGCTGCTGACCCCCGGGCGCGCCTATGTCATGCGCAGCAAGCCGGGGCCGGCGGCCAGGCTGCTGCCGTCGGCGCATGCGGTCGAGCGCGAGTTCCGCGTGATGAAGGCGCTGGCAGGCACCGCCGTGCCGGTGGCGCAGATGCACGTGCTGTGCGAGGACGAGTCGGTCATCGGCCGCGCCTTCTACGTCATGGAGTTCATGGACGGCCGCGTGCTCTGGGAGCAGGCGCTGCCGGGCATGTCACCCGCCCAGCGCGGGCAGATCTACGACGAGATGAACCGGGTCATCGCAGCCCTGCACTCGGTCGACGCCGGCGCCGTCGGCCTGGCCGACTACGGCAAGCCCGGCAACTACTTCGACCGCCAGATCGGCCGCTGGAGCAAGCAGTACCTTGCGGCCCTCACCGAGCCCATCGCCGAGATGGACCGCCTCATCGAGTGGCTGCCGGCCCATGTACCCCCCAGCGCACGAGACGAGGCGCAGGTCGGCATCGTGCACGGCGACTTCCGGCTGGACAACCTGGTCTTCCACCGCGACGAGCCGCGCGTCGTGGCGGTGCTCGACTGGGAGCTCTCGACGCTGGGCCACCCGCTGGCCGACTTCAGCTACCACTGCATGTCCTGGCACATCCCGCCGGGCACCTTCCGCGGCATCGGCGGCCTCGACCTGCCTGCGCTGGGCATTCCCACCGAACTGGACTACGTGCGCCGCTACTGCGAGCGCACTGGCCGCGCCGACCCGCAGGCGGTGATGGCCGACTGGAACTTCTACCTGGCCTACAACATGTTCAGGCTGGCTTCCATCACGCAGGGCATCGCCAAGCGTGTGGTCGATGGCATCGCCTCCAGCGCGCAGGCGCGCAGCACGGGCCAGGCCACGAGGTCACTGGCGGAAATGGCCTGGCGATTCGCGAAGCAGGCGCGATGAACGCGCATCGGGGAGTGCGGCGACAGCCGCTGCGCCGACGCCGCCTCAGCTCAGCTCGGCGTCTCTTCCAGCGGCAGGACGCTGGTCGTGAACATGCTCGGCTGCGTGCTCGGGGCCTGCGGCGCGCTGGCCTGGTCGGCCAGTTCCCGCGCCTCGACCAGCGCGGTCTCGAAGACCTGCAGCCAGGCGTCGAGTGCCTCGGGCGCGGGTTCGACAAGCTGTGTGCGCAGCATGAGCCGGCCGCGCGCGACCATCAGCACGATGGGCGTCTGCTCGGGCAGGTCCAGCGCCAGTAGAGCGTCGGCGAGCGGGCCGCCGACCCACTTCGACAGCCAGTTCTTCGAGTTGCCGACGGCAGCGAAACGATCCTTCAAGCGGCCGAGCTCGGGGCCGGCCAGCTTGGGGTACATCACCAGCCAGCGCATTTCGGGCGGGGTCTGGTCGTCGATGCGCGTCTGCACGCCTTCGACGTACTGGTCGAAGACGGCACGCTCCATCGACTCCTGCAGCGCGCGGTTGATGATGACCATCTGCAGGTCGGTCGCAGCACCGAGTTCGGCACGCAGGCGCAGTTCATGCCCGTTGACATAGCTGCGCTGCGCCGGCCCCCACTCCAGGCGCCACGTGACGGCGCCGCTGCGGCCTTCGACCACGACGGCTTCGTCGTCGCGCACGGGCCTGCCCTCGAGCTGGCGGCCTTGCGCCCAGGCCATGACCGCGCGCGCGCCGCCCTGGGGCGCCGCTGCCTTGCCGGAGAACCATTGCTTCAGGATGCGCAGCATGGGGATTCTTGGGCCGGGTGCAGATGACGCCAGCCTGGGTTTGAACGATGCTTGAAGTCTATTCCCGGGCCACCCCCAATGGACACGAGGTTCACGGCATGCTGGAGGAGTGCGGGCTGACAAATCGCACGGTTGCCGTCGATATCGGAGCCTGCGACCCGTTCGAGCCGGACTCCCTGTGCCTCAGGACTGACCTCGGACACGGCGGCCGCTTCGAACGGACCGTGAGCGTGCTCATCGGCCCGCACTGCCCGCCATAGAATCGGGCCCCTGCCTCACTTCTGCCCGTAGCTCAACCGGATAGAGCAGCTGCCTTCTAAGCAGCAGGTCGGGGGTTCGAGTCCCTCCGGGCAGGCCACTCGGGAGCGTCAGGCGCCACAGGTCGTGGAGGCGTCGGGCCCACCGCAAAGACGGCAGCCACTGCCTCACCCCGGCCGCTGCGGCCACCAGCACAGGCCTGGGTTAGCCTTCGGCCGCGCACAATGCGCCGGGGATGACGGGCGGGGCGACAAGCGGCAGCCGCACTCCCCGACACAAGATTCGTTCGCTGGAGCGACCGGGCGCCAGACGCGACTGGTCGTCCAGCGCCGAGCGGTCGCAGAGTGGGAATTCGAGGTGCTCATGCATACGGGGATGCGTCGTCTGTTCAGCCTTCAGGCGCAACCGGGGGACGAAGTCAACGGGCGTTCGCGCGTCCTGCGCGAGCAGACCGACCTGCTGATCAAGCAGGCTCGAACCGGCTTCGTCACCGCCATCGCGGCGGCGTCCCTGATGGGCATCCCCATGGTGCGGGCCACCGGCTGGGCGCCATTTCTCGCCTGGCTGGCGGCCCTGCTGATCGGCTACGCCGTGCGCCAGCGGCTGATGGAACGCGCACAGGCCAGCGGTTCGCTGGAACAGGTGCTTCGCATCACGGTCATCGGATCGGCGGCCCTCGGCCTGATCATCACGGCGCCCGGCCCGCTGTTCTTCCCTTACGCCACCGACGAGTCCCGCGCCTTCCTGACCATGATCCACCTGGCCTGGGCCACCGCCGCCGTGACGGTGCTGGGTGTCTACCCACCCAGCTACAAGGTCTACCTCACCTGCTCGATGTTCAACCTGGGCCTGGGCTGGGTGCTGTCGGCGCGCGACGCCGACACGGCCGTCTTCCTGGCCGCGACGGTGCCGCTTTGGTTCGTGCTGACGCGTTTTGCCGACCGCACCGGCCAGCTCATCGAGGAGTCCGTGAACATCCGTCACGAGCGCGAGACCCTGGTGCAGCGGCTGCAGGTGTCGCTGGCCGAGACCGAAGCCGCACAGCGTGCGCGCTCGCGGTTCCTGGCCTCGGCCAGCCACGACCTGCTGCAGCCGGTGCATGCGCTGCTGCTCTTGTCGGGCCTGTCGCGCGACCTCCCCGAGGGCGCGCGGCGCGAGGAAGTCCTGCGCCAGCTCTACACCACCGCCGAGTCGATCGATTCGATGTTCCGCGGGCTGCTCGACCTCGCTCGCTTCGAGGCCGGCACGCTGCAGCCGCAACTCACCTCGATGCCGGTGGCCCATGTGCTGCGCTCGGTGCAGGCGGCCTACCAGGCGCGCTGCCTGGAAAAGGGCGTCACGCTGACGGTGGAGACGCCGCCCGGCGTCTATGTGCATGCCGACCCGGCGATGTTCGACCGCATCGTGCGCAACCTGGTCGACAACGCCGTGAAGTTCACGCCGCACGGCGAGATCACGGTGCGCTGCCAGACCCGTGACGACACCGTGACCATCGAGGTGCAGGACAGCGGCGTGGGCATTGCCGCTGCCGACCTGCAGCATGTGCAGGAAGCCTTCTACCGCGGCAGTTCTGCACGCGAGGTCGAGGCCGAAGGCGTCGGCCTCGGACTGGCCAACGGCACCCAGATGGCCCAGCTTCTTCACGGCGGCATCTCGATCTCCTCGATCGCGGGCCAGGGGACGTGTGTGCGCTTCACGCTGCCGGCCGGGGTGGGGCCGCAGACCCCTCCTCAAGCGCTTCGGGAGCGCAAGAAGCTGCGATTCCATTGCATCGTGCTGATCGAGGACGACAGGAATGCGCGCACCGCCACCCAGATGTGGCTGCAGGAGCGCGGTGCAACCGTGGTGGCGGCTGCCAGTGCACAGGCCGCACTGGCGGATTGCGAGGCACGACAGATCCAGCCCGACTTCGTGCTGTCCGACTACAAGCTCGGCGACACCGACACCGGCACCGAGGCCATCGCCTTGCTGCGCGCCAGGTTCGGTCCGTTGCCGGCAGCCATCGTCAGCGGCGAGGCCCTGACTGCCGGCGACCTGCCGGCCGGCGTGCCGCTCCTGACCAAGCCGCTGCGGCCGGAGCGACTGGAAAAGTTGCTCGCGCCGGACTGATCCCTTGTCGCTCCACCGTGTCCTGCCACAGTTGTCGGTGCCCCTGTCCGACTGGAACGCGCCGGCGCTCATCGATCATCTGGTGATCGGCTCCGGCTACGGCGGTGCCGTCGCAGCCCGCCGCCTGGCCGAGGCCGGTCACGCGGTCGTGGTGCTCGAACGCGGCGGCGAGTACCTGCCCGGCGACTTTCCCAACGACTTCTCGCAACTTCCGAAGTTCCTGCGTGCACCGGCCTGGAAAGGTCCTGGTGTGATGGGCGCGGCTGCCGGGCTGTTCGACTGGCGAGTCGGCCAGGGCGTGGTGTCGCTGACGGCCAACGGCGTCGGCGGTGGCAGCCTGATCAATGCGGGCGTGGTTCTGCAACCCGATGCCGACGTCTTCCAGCAGGCGGCCTGGCCGGCCGAGATCCGACACGACACCGACACGCCCGGCTTGTCGCTGGCCCGGGCGATGCAGCGTGCTGCCGGCACGCTGGGCGGCGCGCCCTGGGCGGACAGCAGCCCGGCACCGAAGACCATCGCGCTGGCCGCCCTGGCTCCCTTCCTGCAGCCGGGCGCAACGGCGCGCGCCGTCCACGCCACCATCGACGCATCGCGCTGCACGCGCTGTGGCGACTGCGCCACCGGCTGCAATGTCGAGGGCGCCAAGATCACCCTTCGCGAGAGCTATCTCGCTGGCGCGGTCAGGCACGGGGCGCAGATCGTCAGCCTGGCCACCGCCTACCGGCTGTGGCCGGACGAGGACGGCAGATGGTCGGTGCTGGCCCTGCCGACGGAGCGGCTGGGACAGGCGACGTCGCCGGCGGCGGCGGCGGCCGGCGAGCACGCGCGCCTGCTTCGTGCAAGGCACGTGGTCATCGCCGCGGGCACTTTCGGCAGCACCGAGCTGCTGCAGAGAAGCCAGGCGCTCTGCGGCGACCGATTCACCCTGTCGCCGGCCCTGGGCACCCGCTTCTCGGGCAACGGCGACAGCCTGAGCGCCGTGGTCGACGGACCGCAGCCGGTGCATGCCTTCGGCCACGGCGCCTCGACACAGCCACAGAAGGTGGGGCCGACCATCACTTCGGTGGTCGACCTGCGGCGCGTCACGGCCGGCCCTTCGCTCGGCCAGCCGTGGCCGCTGACGCGGCGGCTGATCGTCGAAGACGGCGCGGTCCCGGGCGCCATCGCCCGCCTGGCCGAGGAGGTGCTGGCCACGACCTACACGTTGGGGCAGCTCGAGCAGACCGGCTACCGCATCCCCCGCGTGGCTTCCGAGCAGGGCCTGGACCCGCTGTCCAGCGGTGCCATGCGCACGCACAGCCAGGTGCTGCTGACGATGGGCCACGACGACTCGGCGGGCCGCCTGGTGCGGCTGGCCGATCGCGACACCACGGTCCCCTGGTGGCCCGGCGACCCGGCCGAGCTGGGCACCTATCGCCGTCAGGCCGAGATCTTCGAGGGCGTCGCGTCGACCGGCGCGGTGCACCTGCACGCGCCCACCTGGCAACTGCTGCCGCCCGACGCCGAGCGCGCGATGTCCGGGCCCAAGCCGGCACGCACCGTGCTGACCGTACACCCTCTGGGCGGCTGCCCGATGGGCGACAGCTTCGACAGCGGGGTCGTCGACCACATCGGCAGGGTCTGGCGCAGCCCGCGATCGACGTGGCCAGGGCTGCGTGTCCTGGATGGCTCGATCGTGCCGACCTCGCTGGGCGCCAACCCGCTGCTGACCATCACCGCCCTGGCAGAGCGTGCCATCGCACACCAGTTGCTCGAGTTGCCGGCCGGTCTTCTGCCGGGCGACAAGGCTGCGCCACAGGGCTTGCCGCAGCAGGGCCGCGGCGGCCGCAGTGCCCATGCGCCCGGCGCGCCGCAGCCCTTGCGACGGACCGCCGAGGTCGACATCGACATCGCGCTGCACGAACGCCTGACCTGCGCAGCCGGCGAGCTGCAGCAGCGGGACAGAAGCGCCCCGCCACTGCTGGCCGAGCTGGTCCTCGAACTGGGCACCTCGCAATGGCAGAAGGTGTGGGATACCCGCGAACACCGGGTCGACGCGCGGGCCGGGCGACTTCGCCTGCAGCCGCCAGGCGCCGTGGACGGTGGCGGTTCGATCGACTACGAGGTGGTCGGCGGCCACTTCGACCTGCTGCCCGCTGGCGGCTCGGCGTTCATGCATCCGGCCCCAGCCGGCGCGCCGGAACCCGTTGCGCCGTTGCCCAGCGCCTTGCAAGGGGCCGTGCGCAGCCTGATCAACGCCTGGCGCCTGGCTCGAGTGGCCTTGCTCACGCCGCAGCTGCCGTTGACCTGGGCCTTCGTGCGCGGCATCGACGACCTGCGCCGCGGCTGGCGGGACGGCGGGATGGGCAGCCGCCATCGCGGCTACGTGCTGTCGCTGCTGCGCGGGCTGGCCCACGCCACCGAGCAGCGCCGCATGTCCTACCTGCTTCGACTCAGACGCGTGGACGGCGCGGCGACGCCGACCACCCTGTGGCTGATCGGTTCCAAGCGCATCGGTTACGGCGCCAGCTTCACCCAGCTGCTGCGCTGGGCGTGGCGGCACGGGGCCGCCGCGCGGGCCGGTCGCGGCGTGCCGCCGCCGCGGCCGGTGTTCTGGCAACAGATCACCGACCCGCTGATCGTGCTGCTGCCCGGCAGCGAACCCGGGGCCATGCGGTGCTGGCTGGCGGTGCGCTGGCCGGTGCTGGCCGGCGCATGGGCCTGGGGACGCTTCGAGGTCGACCCTGCAGCTTTGCTGGCGCGCGCGCCACTTCTGCTGCGCAGCGGCGACCTCACCACCGGCATTCAGGCGCAGGCGGCCTACCCGGCGCTGTTCCTGCGCCACGCGATGAAGACGCATCTGCTGGATTTCCGTCTGCCCGACTACAGCAGCTCTCCCACGCCCGACCCCTGCGGCGAAGGCGATGTCGTGATGGTCGGCAGCGAGTCCGTGCGCCCGCGGGCAGTGACCTTGCGCGTGCGGCGCGGCCGTACCGAGGGCGAGAACCCGCAGGCTCCGCTGCCGACCTCGCTGGAACTGCGCCTGTGGCACTACGCGCGTACACGCCGCGACGAGAAGATGCTGGTGCAGGACCAGTGGTACGGCCACGCCGTGCGCCGCGCACGCAGCGTGCTGCTGCTGCATGCCTTCGGGCAGTCGGGCGCCATGTTCACGCTGCCGTCGCTGCAGCCGAACATGGTGGCGCAGCTGCTGGGTGACGGCTTCGACGTCTGGGTGCTGGAACACCGCATCAGCACGCGGCTGCCCTACACCGAGTGGCCGGCCACCATCGACCACATCGCGCGCTTCGACATCCCCGCCGCGGTCGACGCCGTGATTGCGCACCTGGGCGGCGGCCGCCAGGCCGGCGACGCGGCGGCGGCCGGTGCCGCCGCGTCGCCGATCCAGATCTTCGCTTTCGGGCAGTGCATCGGGGGCGCGGCCTTGTCGATGTCGCTGCTGGGCGGCTGGCTCAGTCACGGCGTCGAGGCGCGCGGTTCGATCGAAGACCCGCTGCCCACGCTCATGCCCAAGCTGGCCGGCGCCGTGATCTCGCAGACGCATCCTTTCGTGGTGGGCACGGCGCTGACACGGGCCAAGACCTGGATTCCGGGGCTGCTGAAGAGCCTGATGGGGGGGGGCTCAGTGCCGCTGGCCGTGCGAGGTCCGGTGGGTTCGGTGGCAGAAGCCTGGTTCGACCGTGTGCTGTCGACCCTGCCGGTGCCGGCCGCGGAGCATTGCCCCCAGGAACGCGACGCAGGCCACCGCCAGGACGACTGCGCCACCTGCCGCCGCCTGCGCTTCATCGAAGCGCCGCTGTTCCTTCACGCCAACCTGGACGACGAGACCCATCGCGCATTGCCGCGCCTGTTCGGCCACGCCAACCTGCACCTCTTCGCGCATGCCGCACGCTGCGTGGTGGCCGAGCGCCTGGTCGACCACGACGGCCGCTCGATCTACGTGCACGATGCCCGCATGCGGCGCCACTTCGGCCTGCCGCTGGCCTTCCTTCACGGGGCGCAGAATCAACTCTTCGACGCAGCAAGCGCGCGCCGCAGCGCGCTGGAACACCAACGCCTGTTCCCCGAGATGGCCCAGCGGACGGCGGCCGCACTGGGGCGGCCCGGTGGTCACGGCGCCTGGATCGTCGAGGGATACGGCCACGTCGACGTGGTGATCGGCCGCAACGCCGCGAGCGACGTCTTCCGACCCATGAGCGAGATGTTCCACCGGCTGTGCAGCCACGTCGACACCAGTGCCCCGCCGCCGGCGCTCGTGCACGTCACCGCCCGCCCGCCGCGCGCGGGTCCCTGGATCGGGCACGTCGAGGCCTTGCCGCGGGGCCGCCTGGCCGTGCACCTCGCCTTCATGGTCGACGACCGCTTCTCCGAGGGCAAGGCCGGCGCCGACGGTCCGCCGGGCCGGCGGACCTGGGCCTGGGTGCGCAGCGGCAGCGGGTCTCGCCGCACACTGCATGCGCTGGCACTGCATGCCCTGCACACCACGCTGAACGACGACCCGCAGGAGCGCCACCCGGGCTACCGCGTGGCCTGGGGCCGCCTCGAGATCGAGGCGCCACCGGCCGGGCATCACCTCCTGCTGCGCGGCTTCACGCTGCACGAGAGCCTGTCGGGGCCTGGTGCGCCGGACGCGGAGTTCCTGCCGCCGCATCCCGGTCTGGGCTGCTCGTCACCCGACGACGAACCCGGACTGGCCGACTGGATCGGCCGCCTGCTGGTGGCGCGCGCACGCAGTGCCCGCCGGGCCTGGGGCCGCACACGCTCGCTGGACCCGCGGCAGCGCTCTGTCTCTCAGCAGCGCGCCGAGGCGCGCGACGCGGTGCTGGCCATGGCCCGTCTGCATGCGCCGGCGCTGGCGCGCCTGCAGCTGGGCGACGCGGCCGATGCCGTGACCTTTGCTGCCGCGTCCTGCCGCTACCCGGGCATGGCCATAGACCGCGAGCGTGTCGATGCCGCGGCGCGGGAGTGGATGGACTGGGCGAACCCGCGCCACGTGGCGCCAGCCCTGCCCTCGTTCGGCCTGCTGCTGGGCGATCAGGTCTATGCCGATGCCACCGCAGGCCTGGCCGACCCGCGCCATCCCGTCGAACGTTTCGTGGCGCGGCACGTCGAGGCCTTCGGCCGATCGAACCGTCCGCTGCTCGGGCCGCGCCTGCGCTCGTTGGGTGACCTGCTGGGCAGCATGCCGGTGTACCTGACGCAGGACGACCATGAGTTCCGCGACGGGTGGCCCGGCAGCGGCGCGATGCTGCGTGGTGAAGACGGCGACCGCGCACGCAGCCGGCGCGTGGAGCGCATCGCACGTGACGCCGTCAAGGCCTTCCAGCGCCTGCACATGCCGCCGCGCGTCGGCGACTCCGGCAGCTACCACTTCCGACAGGGGCCGGTGCGCTTCTTCGTGCTGGACACTCGAGGCGAAAGGCGGGTCGAAAGCCGCACCGCCGACGGGCTGGAGCTGCCGCGCCTCTTGTTCAGCGCCGCCACGCGGCTGGCGTTCCGGAACTGGCTGGCCGAGCACGACGCCGCAGGCTGCCTGAACTGCGTCGTCAGCGGCAGCGTGCTGCTGCCGCGGCTGGCGCCGGGCAGCGACCCCGCGAACCCGGGCGAGGACACGGTGGCCTGGTCGCCGCGCGACCGCCAGTTCCTGCTGCGCGCACTGGGGCGCTGGGCGGCGCATTCGCAACCGCGACGATTCCTGCTGCTCTCGGGCGACTACCACCTCGGGGCGGCGATGGAGCTGATCCAGGACGGCCGACCGGTCGGAGCCGTCGTCGTCGCGCCGCCTCTGTACGCGCCGCTGGGCTACGCCAACGCGCCGAGTGAAGCACTCTGGACCCACGAAGACCTGCGCGCCTGGGGCCTGCGTCTGCACGCCATCGGCAGCTGGCCCGGCAGCGGCTTCACCACGCTGCAGGTGGCCCGCGAGGGCCTGCAGGGTTTCCGCATCACGGTGAACAGCTGGCTGCAGGACCACGGCGCGGGCGCAGCGAAAGGCTCGGCCGTCGGACCCATTTCCATCCTGCTGCCCTGAGGGCCGCCGCCATCGAGCAGCCGCCGGCTCCTAAAATGCCGGCATGACCCGCAAGCTGTTCGTCACCACCGCCCTTCCCTACGCCAACGCGGCGTTCCACATCGGCCACATGATGGAGTACATCCAGGCCGACACCTGGGTGCGCTTCCAGCGCATGCAGGGCCACGAGGTGCACTTCGTCTGCGCCGACGACGCGCACGGCGCGCCCATCATGATCGCCGCCGAGAAGGCCGGCCTCACGCCGCAGGCCTTCGTGGCGCAGATCGCCGCGGGCCGACAGCCCTTCCTCGACGGCTTCCACATCGCCTTCGACAACTGGCACTCGACCGACGGGCCCGAGAACCACGCCCTGGTGCGCGAGATCTACCTGGCCCTGCGCAAGAACGAACTGATCGACGTGCGCACCATCGAGCAGTTCTTCGACCCCGAGAAGGGCATGTTCCTGCCCGACCGCTTCATCAAGGGCGAGTGCCCGAAGTGCGGCGCGAAGGACCAGTACGGCGACAACTGCGAGGTCTGCGGCGCCGTCTACGCCCCTACCGACCTGAAGAACCCGTACTCGGCACTGACCGGCGCCACGCCGGTGCTGAAGAGCAGCGAGCACTACTTCTTCCGCCTGTCGGACCCGCGCTGCGTCGAGTTCCTCGAAGCCTGGACGCAGGACGGCCGCCTGCAGCCCGAGGTGGCGAACAAGGTGCGCGAATGGTTCGGCCGCGACGA
>JALHMT010000058.1 GCA_022843905.1 Rubrivivax sp. | reverse complement strand
GAACGCACAGGCCGGCTCACCACCCCATCAACGACACGCGCGAAGCTTCCCAGCTGAGCGATCTATCGCCGCACCGCGGCGCACTTCAATCAGCGCAGCGCAGACCTGAAGCCGAGCGCCGCGCGCTCGGCTTGCAGTACGGGGCTCTGGCCAGCGCCCTCGGGGCAGCGCCCCGAAGAGAGTGCCCGGTCAAACAGGCCCAGGCCAAATGCGCAACGCAGCCTTTAGCAAGGCCTCGCCCCGAACCTCAATGGCGGCCTCATCCCATGCGGCAAGTTGCATCAGTCCGCGGTTCAACTGCAGATTCGAGTGCTCGAACAACGCCTTGCGCTTTGCATCGAACGCATGATTCTGCAGCGCTCGATTCACGCCGTAGTGGACAAGCGTGAGGTTGCCAATTCGCGGCACCGCGTCCTGCCGCTTCAGGATCGATTGGGACTTTGCGTCTACGCCCTCAGTCATGTATCGCATAGGGGCAGCAACGAGCGCCTCATCGCTTGAAACTTTGGTCCCGTCAGCCAGCGGCCAGTAGGTGTACCAGGACTGCGGCAGGATGTGGTCAATGTCCAGCGAGTCCAGCGCGAGCGGTATCGGCTCTTCTGTCTTCTCGGTACGGATCTCAGTTTCGAGGCGGTGAAACACGGTGCGCAGCTTCGGCGCATCAAGGCGCCCGGGGTAGACAGAACCATCAAGCCATTGCCGCCGAAACTCTTCATCACCTGGCCAGCGCGAGGCTTCGCCGGTCAAAGCGGTGAGTGCCTTTCGGAAGGAGGCCGCGTTGAGGTCGGCCTCAATCAACCGCCGCAACTGCTGTGCAAAGACTTTGTTGTAGTTCTTTCGCGAGAGGCCGCAGACAGCTCGCCGAACCAGGTACGACTCGATGCAGCGGTAAATCTCTTCCTGCTCGGCCTGCGGCAAGGCCGATGCCGCCACACGCAAAGCGAGCGCATGAGTGGGTGACGCATCCCACACAGCCACACTGCGGCCGAAGGCTGCAATCGGTGCTGCACCAGTGCCAGTCACAAGGGACTTGTAGTGCTCGCCGTATCGATTCAGCATTGCCAGCTGGGCGCTGGCACCGTGCAGACCAGTTGTGCCATCAACAAACCGTCGATAGCCGGCATAGAGACGGCCGACATCGATCTCGTCGCCAGTCTGGGCCTGCACTGCGGTCTGAACAAACCACTCCAGCCGTGGCCGATTGAGGCGCCCTCGAGACTGAGCCTCCGACCATAGCGGAGCCTCAAACTGGCTCCACAGGTTGTTGTAGAGATCGTCAGCGTCCGTACCTGCACGCATGAAGATGAAGTTCCGAATCAGGTCTGTTGCATGCAGCTCAGCACCATGCCCATTCAGCGTCTCGAATATCACCTGGGCATCGTCTTCGTCGCCCAATGAAATGCAAACAATGGACAGGTCGGTGAGCACGGCCGAAGCCAGTGCCATGGATCTCGTCGCGGAGTCTCCCTCTGTGCTGTCGTTCACCCACTCGACCATCTGGTCATGAAAGAAGACGATTGCTTCGAGGGCGGGCGGATGCGTCACACCGATCTTGCGCAAGCTGCCCGTCTGGGTGAAGCTGGCCGGGAAGCGCAACCGAAGGTCATCCAACGATCCTGCAGTCATAGCCTGTTCATACTGCTTCCGGTCACGAAACGTGGGCCATAGCTTGAAGCGTTCAACAGCCACATCCTCCATCGTCTCGGGGTTGGCATTGGTCAGGCATGCCTCAATCAGCGGCAGCAGCTTCTCGCTCTTGGCAGACCGCAGCGCGTGAATCAACGCCGTCAAGACGTACTGCAGCGTGGTCAGGCGTTGTTGGCCGTCGATGATGTGGTGCCGCTCTACACCAAGCAATCCGACCTTCTTCTGCGGCTCCAACACCACCGCACCCATAAAGTGTGGGAAGGCCT
The DNA here is from genome assembly GCA_022843905.1 of Rubrivivax sp. Classification (GTDB taxonomy): domain Bacteria; phylum Pseudomonadota; class Gammaproteobacteria; order Burkholderiales; family Burkholderiaceae_C; genus Rubrivivax. Next base: position 34,076 of record JALHMT010000058.1, on the reverse strand, counting down.
TGCCGCCCTGAAGTCGCGTATCGGCCTTGTCGCGAATGTCTTCCCACAGTCGACCCCACTGATCATCACGATTCCACACGTAAGGACGCTGGTAGAACGGCACGCGGTACTGCCTACGATCCTGAAAGATCTGCTGGATGGTGAAGGTTCTTGAGTCCATCGTCATGCCCTCCCTGAGCTGTTTCTATGTCCGATGCCGAAGGCAGTGGTCCATCTGGAGCTGCAAGGTTTCAGCGCTCGGTTTGAGCTCGCTCCACGAGCCCAGCCACGTCCTTGAACTTGTCATAGATCACCCGCTTCTCACCTACGGCAAGCGCCTTGAAGTGCGCCCGGCCACACTCGATCTTGGCGCCTTCTGCATTGCGTAGGTCGTTGGCAAACAAGCTGCTCTTGGTCTCCACGACAAAGTACAGGCGATCCCCATCCGGCGTGGCAACAAGGACTGCCCAGTCGGGGTTGTAGCTCCCGAGCGGGGTCGGCACCTTGAACCAACCCGGGAGCTTGGCGTAGACCTTGACTGCGTTGTTCTTTGACAATTCGTCCGCGAAATCACGCTCTGTGTCTGAGTCGTAGACGACGTGCTGGTACACCGACCGCTCTGCGTCCAGCAGCATGTTCTTTAGGTAGCCCGATAGCTCTTCCTTCTCGAACAACTCCTGCGCGTAGTACTCATCGTCACCCAATCGTTGATAGCGGATGCCATCGACCAACAGGGCGCGTTTGCACCGATTGATCGCTTCCCCCACGGTCTCAATAAACTGCTGCGGGTTCCGCTTGAAATCATTCAAGCGTTGGCTGTCAACCAAGATGCGGCCGATGCTCCGGCGGGTCAGTTGGGTTCGGTTCTGAAGCTCGGTCAGGATGTCAGGAAGGTCAATATCACCTTCATTAAGCACAATCAACTCGGAGCCCTGTCTCTCCACCGCCGTCACGCCGGCCTCACCAATCTCCATTCCAGCCTTGCGCCACTGAAGTCGGGTCTTGCTGATCGGTGGCGCCTGGATCACGGCGGTAATGCAGTCCCTGATCAACCGGTCGTTGTCGAACTGCACGCGGTAAGTTGTCTTGTACTTGATGCGGTCCCAAAGCTCCTTGAACTCAGGGCTATCCAGAACAGCACGGCGCACCGGCACCGCACGGCGGTCGTCAGCGTTCTTGATCTCCAGCTTGCCAGCAACCTTGCGCAGCAAGTCAAGCACCTGCTGACGCTGTGCCTCCATCTCAGGCGGCAGGACCAGCGTGTTGTCCTTGATGGCCTTTCGCAGGCTGTCCTGGACTTTGCCCTTCGCATCGATGAGGTTCAACGCCCGCAGATGCTCGGCGAGTACCTTTGATGCATCGAAGCCCAATGGACTTTGAGTGCCATCGGGCCTGCGCACGGCGACTCCAGCAAACAAGTGGTCAGACACCACGCCAAACTGAAAGCCGTCCTGTTCAATCTCCTTCTGCAGGCTATCAGCGAACTGCTGGTAGCTTTCGTTGGCAATCACGGTCAGCGTGTTCACCTCAAAGCCACGCAGTCGTTGGCCGTCCTGGTTAACGCACAAACGCAGCCCCCGGCCAATAGTCTGCCTGCGCCAGCGCTCTGTCTCCCGTGCGCTGAAGTTGCAGATTTGGAATACGTTGGGGTTGTCCCAGCCCTCCTTCAACGCCGAGTGGCTGAAGATGAATTTCAGCGGTGACGAGAAGCTCAGCAGCTTCTCTTTGTCGCGCATGATCAGGTTGTAGGTGTCGTCATCAGCGGCTGTGCTTCCGCTGGTGTCCTTCACCATCTCCACCACCTTGCCGCCGACCTTCTTCTTGTCGATCGAGAAGTAGCCGTTGTGCACCTCGTGCGCAGCGGCGCTCAGGTCAATTTCGTTGAACAGGCTACGGTAGTCGGGGTGCTGGGCCCAGCGCTTGTACTCTTCCTCGAAGATCGTGGCGTACACACCCTTCTGCGGGTTGCCATCGGCGTCATACACGCGGTACTTCTCCACCGCGTCGATGAAGAACAGGCTCAAGACCTTCACGCCAAGCGGGCGAAGGCGCTTTTCCTTGTCCAGGTGTTCCTTGATCGTGCGACGGATCATCTCGCGCTGGATTGCCAGCGGCTCCACACCGCCCCAGCTCTCATCTACCGTAAGGTACTTCTCGCCGCCAGGCACATGCAGTTCCATCAGGGCTTCAGACTTGGGGCTCTTGGTGGCGGCGCGTAGCGTACCCACGCGCATATCGGCGTATATCTCTCGGCCGGTGGTCTGCTCCAGGTCGTCACCGTCCTGCACCACTACTTCTTTGCGCTGCACGCTGCCGGCTTTGCCCAGCAGGTCCAGTTCCACCGTGGCGGCCACCACCCCTCGCTTGTTGCTGATGCTCACCAGCTTCACGTAAGGCTTGTTGAAGCCCTGCTCCACCGTGGCCGAGGCCACCTCAATTTGCTTGACCAGCTTTTGTTCGTAGGCGTCCACTGCGTCCAGGCGATAGACCATGTTGTGCTTGTCGACGTGGGTGGCCGAATAGCGCAGCGTGCACAGTGGGTGCATGCGGGTCATGGCCTTCTTGCCCCGGCCATCGATTCCGCCGTCCACGCTCTGCGGCTCGTCGACGATCACGATGGGCCGTGTGGCACGCACCAAGTCGATGGGCTTCTCACCGCCCGTCTTCTCGCTGGCGCGGTACATCACGTTCTTGCTCTTCTCGCGGCGCAGTCCTTCGTCGGCCTCTTCGGCAGCGGCCTCCTGCTCGTCACCAAACTTGTTGATGGCGCCTACGGTGATGACCATGATCTGCACGTTCGGGCTGGTGGCGAAGTTGCGCACCTGGCCCAACTTGGACGAGTCGTACTGGAAGAACTCGTAGCCCTTGGCGCTGGGGTACAGGGCCTCGAAGTGCTCGCGGGTGATCTGCAGCGTCTTGTTCACCCCCTCCTTGATGGCCACCGACGGCACCACGATCACGAACTTGGTGAAGCCGTAGCTGCGGTTCAGCTCGAAGATCGTCTTCAGGTAGACGTAGGTCTTGCCCGTACCGGTCTCCATCTCCACCGTGAAGTCGGGCGACAACTGCGAAGTGGGCGGCAAACCGTTACGCAGTTGCACCGCGCGCAGGTTCCCTTCGATCTCCGTGTCCAGCAGCGTCAGGCGATTGCCGATGCCGCCTTGCTCGGTGGCCAGCATGCCTTCCAGCGCACCTTGGCCGGCCGAGGTGTCGGCATAAGTGCGCGCAGCGCGCACGGTCACCGTGAACTCGGTGCGGCAGATCTCCTGGCCATGGAAAAGGTCCGACACCGCCTTGATGGCGGCGGACTGATATGGCAGGTCGGCTTCGAAGTGGAGTTTCATTTATGGGGTTCCATATGCAGCCGAAGCCATTGATTCAAAGCTGCTCATCAATTCGCCGAACTTGGGGGAAGGCGTGGACTTCCTTGTGAGTAGAGCCAGCGCCCGCCTGGCCCGGGTCACTCCGACATACAACCGGTTGACCTGAGCTGGGTCATTGAGATCGAAGCGGTCAATATCAGCCAGCACCACTACATCAAACTCCAAGCCTTTAGCGTTCGCAACGTCAGCGAAGTGCCGAACGTGGCGCCGAGACAGATTGACCTTCTCCGACAGCTCGGCATCGATCAACAGTTCACGCAGGCGCGCGTCGAGTCGCTGGAAGCTTGCTACGGCCCGCTCAGCGTTCGGGAACAGCACCGCAACGGTTTGATTCCGCTTGGCGGCGCGCAGCGCTTCGATGATTGCGCTGTCCATGTCAGCGTCCTTGGCGCACATAACAAGTTGCGGGCGCGCAATGGAGTCACCCGCCTCGAACACACGCGCCAGCATCGCTTCTGACGGCAGTGGATCACCATGAAACTGCGCCCGAAAGAGCGCGCTGAACAGCGCCAAACCAGGCGCATCCGTCTGCCGAAGGTTCTCAGTCAGCTTGACGCTGGCCACACTGTGGCCCGGGAAACAGGCCCGTACATCGATCGTCGATCCATGGTGCAGCTTTTGGGCCAAGTCGCCTACGACCGTGATGGCACGGTATTTGGGGTTGGCCTGTTCGATCATCAGGAAAACCTGCAGCTCAGTGAAGTCCTGGACCTCGTCTACAAAGACAGCTTGGTAGAAGGGTGCTTCTCTGAGTGCTGCCAGGCCGCCCTGCTTCAGGCCACGACTCAGTAAGTGACCTATGCACAACAACAAGTCAATGTCATCGTCCGCCAGCTTGAAGCGAACCAGCTGAGCGTGAACCTTTTTAGCCAGTTCTGGCTTCGGAAAGTGCTTCGCTGCAACGTGGACCACATCCAGATAGAGATCGGGAAGCGCCGCCAGGGGTCTCAGCAAGCTCCGGCGAACTAGTCGACTGAAGACTGCGTCTGGAGTGGAGTAGCGCGGCTGGCCAGGCTGCACAGGCTCAGCAGCGAGATCGATCTCATCTTCGGCCTCATCCTCGTCCGACTTCCCAGCCTCCGCCGCAATCAGCTTGAGCTTAACGCGCCCCCAACCTGCTTCCCGCGGGAGCCGGCGTAGCGCACCATCCTGCTGCACATAGATTCGATCAGTGGCTTCAGGTAGCAGTCGCAGAAAGAGGTACCCAATATCCGAAACCACCCCCCGGAAGTTCTGTCCTGCGGCGTCACGAACGATCACCTGGCCAGCATCGATCTGAGCTTTGGTGCCATCACCCCAGACGACGGGTTCGCCGGATACCATCCGCAACTGAAGCGAGTGATCAACTGGCCCCGCGCCATCAACAAGCACCAGGCGCTGACCTGTCCGCAGGAAAAGTGCGGCCCTGTGGTCGATCAGTTGCCGGGCCAGGCTGTTCTCCTCTGACGCGTACAGCGTGATCCCACCGACAGTCGTCCAGAGCAACTTAGAGCCCATCACCTGCTTTCGGACATCCGAGAGCAACGTAACAAGGCGGAGGGCCAACCGATCCAGCGCAAACGCGCCCTCGCGAGGCGGATCGCGTAGTTCATTCGCCACTTCGGCAACCTTGCCGCGAAGCACGGTCAGAGCAGGACCAACGACGCGACTGACCTTCTGTCTGTCTTGATCTTGGAACGCGGTCTCGATTTCCGCCAACGTGGGCAGAGTTTCAAGCAATTGGTCGGCCAGGCGCCGAGCCATGGCTTGATCAGTGGCACGCAACCAGGCGATGGTGGTGGCCTCATGTCCATCGCGACTCTGTGGCAGCCCGACCCAACGACGTCCAACCACGGCACTGTAGGTCAGCTTCCGGTGGTCTCGAAGGCGGGTTTGAAGTTCCTTGAATTCGTGTACCGGCAAGTCGGGCAAGTCAATGCGCCGGCAGGTTTCCTGCAGGTACTGGATCAGTTCGCCGGTGCGCACGAAGCCTACACAGCTCTCCTGCGAAAACTGACCGGCGTACTCCGCCGACCAGTAGTCCTGGCCCTGCCCGAGAATGTCCCTGAAAATCTTCTCGTCAACGACATTCGCGGCGTTGAAGGTCGTCAACATCTTGGTTCGACCCAACGCTGCAGACGTCTTGCCAGAGCCAGCAACCCCCTCGACAAACATGGGCCCAATTGGCGAACGGGCGATGATCTGATTCTGCTCAATCGTCTGATGAGTGAAGAACCGCTCACTCAGCCCGTAGTAGTCCTCGAGCTTTGCCGGTGGGCTGTCCGGGTTCCACTCGTCGTCAGATTCGGCAAGCACATCGGAGGTTTCCAGATCAGGCTCGTCAACCACCACAAGTTCCACGATGGGAACCTCTATAGGCGGCGGCGCAACTGGTACGGCAACATCTGGTTCAACAGTGCTGGGCTGACCGGCAGGAGCGTCCGACTTGATTTGAGGCGCCTGTGTCTTGGGCTTGCGAAGCCGGTCCAGATAACTGCGAAGGTCTTGCACACTTCCCGCACCCTCTTCGCCGGAAATGGCCATCCGCAAGAAGTTGCGAACGTTGGGCTCGAACTCTGGTCCGCCAAACCGCTCGAAGGATCGCACTTCCACAACGCGGTAGTCACCCCAAAGCTTGCTGCGACTTTCATAGCCTGGTTGCACAAACGTAACCAAACGACCTTGCGGCGAGTGAGGTGTGCAATAGCCAGACGAACTGTTGGGATAGGTCGCCTCGTTAGGGCTTAGACGGAATGTCAGACGCCCCTGCAGTTCGGTATCAATGACAACCGTCTTCGAATACGCGTTCTTGCGCAGCAGTCGGTACGCAGGTGCTAGTGACGTGGCGACATAGCCGTAGCTTTCCGCCATGCCCCCTAGGACGTTTAAGTGCTTGTCCTCGTAGAGCATTCGATCGGCGTAGTCGATGACGCCTGCCAAAACGGCCAACTCCTCAGCGGTGTACTCGCGCTTGTTACCCTCGCTCAATGCCATTTCTTCTCCTCCCCATTTGTACGCTGGTGCCTATGAAACGTGGTCAGTGTTGGAAGCGCTCTCCCGGCAATCAGAGGCTGCGAACCTTGGCGATGCCGTGCTGTTCGAGGATGGCAGCGAGGTTGGTCTTGGCCACGTCGTTCTCGAAGGCGCTGTCGCGGAACACACAAGTCACTTCGCCAGCGGTCTGCAGTGCGCGGTGCCACTCGACGACGCCCAGCGCCAGCGGCTCGGCATCAGCCACGGAGATCTGCTCGTCCAGGCAGACCAGCAGCACACCGCCGCCGATGCTCTGGACCAACTTGCCGGCGATGGTCTTGGGCTCGATGGGGACGCAAAGATCCAGACCCAGCTTCAGCAAGAGCTCATATAGCAGGTCATCGTGGCTGCGATCGTCTGCTACGTGATCAAGATGATCGAACAGCGACTGCGCCAGGTCATCTCGCTGCGGTGACCAAGCCCGCATATTGGACGTATCCAACTTGAACGCACGAAACCCGACATCCCCGGCTGTCAATCTACTCTGCGCCCTGATCGTCTCGCTCGCGGCTTGAAGGCGCCTTCGCGTGATCGCCGCGATGTTCGGGTACTCAGTCTTGCCGGTTGGCTCCGGCAGTTGCACCAAGATGTACCGGCGTTGTGTTCCGTGTGCGGCGTTGACCTTCATAACCGCATGGCCCGTACTCCCTGAGCCGGCGAAGAAGTCGAGCACGAGGTCACCCGGCTTTGTCGTCAGCTCAATCAGTTCACTCAGCACATCAGTGTTCTTCGGGAACTGGAACCAGCCTTTGCCGACCAAGGCCTCGACCTCGAGCGTTGCCGAGCGCCCGTCTCGGTAGAAGACGGACGAGAACGGCTCACTGTCGATCTCAAAGAGGTAGCTCTTCCGATTGGGAATAGTCGTCTCATCGGGACCGAAGTGAATCCGTGGCGGCACCTGCGCCAGCGCCCACTCAGTCTTGTCCGGGTCCCATCGCCAGCCGGTCGACGGCTTCTTGCAGGGCTTGCCGGTGACCGGATGAAGGATGTCATGGCGAGGCCGAGAATCTCGGCCGTCGTCCGGCCCGGCGAAGTTGTCCGCAAAGTACAGGCCTCGTTCGTCCGACCAGTTGTAGTGCTTGTGCGCCTTCCTTGAGTCACCTTCTGGCAAGTCCCGGAACCAGGCCTGAATCGCGGTCCGAACTGCTGCGTGATCACTCTTCAGGCTCTTTCGAAGCTCGTCGTACTTCGCGAGCACTTCTTCTGCTCCCTCCTTCGGCTTTCGCCATAGGCCCTGCTCTAGTACTGCGGACTTGTCCTTGGCGTAGCAGACTATGTACTCATGCACCGTAGCAATGAGCTTGGCGTCACCCTTCTTGGATCGCTGCCAGATCACTTGGCCGATGAAATTCTCGGGGCCGAAGATCTCATCCATCACGATAAGCAGGCGAGGCAGTTCGTTGTCGTCGCATGAGACAAGAGTCGCTCCGCCGGCGACCATCAGCGAGTGCGCAAGCTTCAGTCGCGGGTAGATCATGTTGAGCCAATCCGTGTGGAACCGCCCACTGGCCTCAGTGTTGCTGCTGATCTTTCGGCCACCCTCCACTTGCCCCGTCAGTTCCATGTAGTTCTGGATGCTGTCATGGAAGTTGTCTGGGTAGACGAAATCCTTACCGGTGTTGTACGGCGGGTCGATGTAGATCAGCTTGACCTTGCCGGCGTAACTCTTCTGCAGGAGCTTCAGCACCTCCAGGTTGTCGCCCTCGATCATCAGGTTCTGCGTGGTATCCCAGTCCACGCTTTCTTCCGGGCAGGGGCGCAGCGTGCCGGCACTAGGTGTCAGTGCCAACTGGCGTGCTGCGCGCTTACCGTGCCAGTTCAGCCCGTACTTCTCGTCGGCGTCGGTCACGGTGGCGTCTCCCACCAGACCTTTGAGCACGTCGATGTTGATGGCGAGGCCCTTGGCGCCCTCGGTCACCAATTCAGGAAAGAGCTTGCGCAGCTGAGCTAGGTTGTCGGCCAGCAGGTCTGCGCTTTGGCTTTCCGGCGCGCCGGCTTCGATCTTTTCGATGGGCATAGGGTGTCTCAATTCGACGAGTTCTTGGGGTTCTGGGCGGCAGCGCTGGTTGGCGCTGCTGGCCTTGGGTGTTCTTGCTCCGGTGAGGCATGAGGCAACGCCGGGGGCAGGTCATCAGCAAAAGTAGCCTGCAACTGGCTCACTGAGTGAACCAGCGGTTGGCGGCCGGTCAGAATTGCCAGCATCATCGCCGCCATCACCATCAAGCCGTTGCAGTTGCGCAAGGCACCCACGATCAGCGGCGCCGGGTAGCCCTGGGCTTGCCGCTGCAGGGCATGGATGCCGCCGTGCACGTAGGAGTTCAGCGCGGCGGCGTTGTTGTCTTTGAAGGCCATCAGGCCAATCAAGGCCTTGGCTGCGGCCGGCTTGGTGCTGAGCTGCTTGATCATGTCAGCCATCATCGGCAGCTTGCCGGCGGCAAGTTCGGCCTCTTTGGTCAGCGGTGCGGTCAGCTTGCTGATGGCGGTGTCGTCTGCGGCGTACAGCAGCCACAGCGCCCGCGTCAGCGCCTCGTGCTGTAGGCGCATCAGGCTGAGCGCGGCGGTGGGAAGGCCGTCAGCCACCAGTACGCGCAATGCGCGGCCATGCTCCAGCGCCACGCTGGCCGCTGAGACGCTGGCAGCGATGCGAGCCGAGTCGTCGTAGGCGCGGAAGTGGTCCGCATGGATAGCGCGCATCAGCGCCTCATCGAGTTCATCGGCACGAGACAGAGCGCGGGCCAGTGCTTGCGAGGTGGCGTCGGCTTGCGCGGTCACGTCGGCACTCCCTTCAGGCGCTGCTGAAGCTGCTGCAAGGCCACCTGGCCGGCGCGCAACTCTTGGTTCAAGGCGACTTGGCGAGCCAGTTGGCGCTCCTTTTCGGCCTGGGCGCGCAGCTGTTGCAGCTTGGCTTGCAGTTCGCGACACTGCTGCAGTGCCTGGTGCCTTTCTGCGGCCTGAGCGCGCGTCAAGCTGGGCTGGTAGGCCCCCGTCTCACGGGCGATGTCCAGCGCATCGATAGTGTCCAGCCAGCCCTGATAGAGGGCATACAAGTCGGCCTGCGGCTGTCGCGCTAACGCCAGTGCTGTGCGGAATGGTTGCAGGTCAGCATCGCCGGGCAAAGAGACGTTGAGCAGGTCGCCGTCCAGCACCGTCTTGTCGGCCTCGTTCTGCGCGGTGCGCAGGTGGGCCAGCGAGATGGCCACGCCAGCGTCCGCTGCGGTGAATAGCAGCACCGGGTACGGCACCGCGCGATGCAGCAGTTCAACCAGCCGGCCCGGCTTGGTGCCGGCTTTCAGCGCGAGGCTGAGGACGGCCAGTTCTACGTACTGGCGCTGACCGTCCTCAAAGGCGGGGACGCCGATGAGGTGCGGCTTCAACGCAGCCAGCCAGACGATCTCGTCCACCCCATCCTGAATCTGACGCTTGTCTGCAGCAGTGGCCGCACCGTGCTCTGCCAACAGCTTCTTGGGCACGCGCTGGTTCAGCCGGGTGGATTCCGGCAGGCCGAGGGCCTGGATCAGGTCGTCAACCGTCATGCCGGCGCCACCGAGGCGGGTACAGCGCCCGGCAGCACCACCATGTAGGCCAACACCTCGAAGTCGTTCATGCCGGCGAACTCGCCCTTCATGGCGTGGGTGCCGCCGGGCGAGAACAGGCTGGCCACGGCGCGTTCCTCGCCCTTGCCGGCCACCGAGGCCACGGCGGCAGCCAACAAGTCTTGGGCGTGACGCATGTCGTCGCCCTGGCGAGTGGCTTTGGCGTGGCGTGCCACCGCGCTCGCGTCGGGCAGATCGCGGCCCATGCTCAGGCGTTTCAGTCGGTCCAGCGCGTGTTTGGCCTGGGTGTAGGGCAAGAGCACGGTGCCCTGCTCGCCCACGTGCACCAGATAGACGGGGGCAAGCGGGTAGCCCGGATCGACGGCCTTGGCAGCAGCCGCGCCTTCAGCGCGAAGACAGAACAGGATGCCTGGCGGCACATCGGCATCGTAGGTGCTGGTCACCGCGCTCGCTCCAAGCGGCATCGACTCCAACTTGCCTGGGTGGTCCTTCAAGTAGCGCGCCAAATCGATACGGAAGTCGGTCAGGGTCAAGTCCGTGATGGAGACGCCGCTCGAGAGGTCCTCCAGGTCAATCACCGCATCCTGCAACCTCAATAGTTGCTTTCGACGGTACTCCAGGTCGTTCATCGGATCGCCGGACTGCTGTTCGATCAGGTTCTCTTCACCGGTTGCCGATACGTCCAGCAGCACCATGCGCCCACTCACGCGCTGCTGCAGATTCAGGTACTCCTCCAACTCCATATTGGGCCAAAAGTTGGCCAGCTGAATGGAGCTGTTCGGGGAGCCAATACGGTCGATACGACCGAAGCGTTGGATGATTCGCACCGGATTCCAGTGAATGTCGTAGTTCACCAACCAGTCGCAGTCCTGCAGGTTCTGGCCCTCACTGATGCAGTCGGTGGCGATCAATAAATCCAGTTCACCTTCGGCCGCAAGACTGGCCGGCCGCTCTTTGGACCGGGGCGAGAACGTCGTTAGGATCGTTGAAAGGTCGCGCCGTAGGCCTGGGATGGTTGACCGATTGCCGCCCGAGCCAGTGACCAGCGCTGCGTCGACCTTGAGTGTGTTGCGTGCCCATTCGGCCAGGTGGTCATAGAGGTACTCCGCCGTGTCGGCGAACGCGGTGAAGACGATTACCTTCCGGTTGCCAGCGTTGATCGGGTTACGCACCTTCTCAGCAATCAACCCGCGCAACTTGCCGAGCTTGTCGTCTCGGTCAGCATTGACCTGCAGCGCCGCCGCGTTGAGCGTGGCTAGTCGGTTGCGGTCTTCGGTCAGATCTTGCCGCCACCGGGCCAAGTCCAGGTCGCTGAGCAGAACCTTGATCTTCCGGCCAACCAACAGCGGCTCAAAGGCAGGATCGTCGATGTCGACATCGCCAATATCGATCTCTTCAAACTCGTCCTCTGTCCCTGCGCTACCGGCTTTGTAGGAAGCCAGGCGCGCGAGCGTGGCCTCTACATCCTTGAGCTGACGGCCCACGGTCAGGCCGAATGACCAGACCGAGCTCTCCATGCGCTTGAGCAGATTCACGCGCATCAGGTGGATCAGGCTCTCTTCGCGGTCGACTTGACGGAAGATGCTCTCCCCACCGCGGATCGCGGTGCTGTACTTCTCGTCGTATGCGGCAAGCTTGCCTTCCTTAACGTAGCGCAGTGGCGCGTAGCTGGCCAGCTTGAGGCGCCGGATCTCAAGGTTGATCTCTTTGATCGACTGAAACTCGCCGGCCCTGTCAACGTCGGCCTTGATATTGATCGGCGGAAGGCGCCCTGGAAACCGGCCCGTCTCTGCCGTACCGTAGTACTTCTCGATGTGTCGGCGTGAGCGCGCGATGGTGAGGTGATCGAGAAGAGAAAAGTAGTCGAAGCCCAGCATCTCGACCAGCAACGAAGGAGTCTTCTCCGCCTCGGGCAAGTCAAGCCAGCGATTGAAGGCCTTCTGCGCCCGCCGAGTGGTGCTGTCGATGCTGGCTATGCCATGGTCGAACAATGCGGTGTCGTCGCCCTCGGTGACAAACGCGATCTGGTTCTTGAGGTCGGCCAGGCGGTTGTTGACGGGTGTGGCCGACAGCATCAATACACGTGTCTTCACCCCTTCGCGGATGATGCGTCGCATCAACCGGTCGTACCTCGTCTCGTTGCCCTGCTTCGGCGACTTCTTGTTGCGGAAGTTGTGTGACTCGTCGATCACCACCAGGTCGTAGTTGCCCCAGTTCACGTGCGTCAGGTCGATATCGCCGGATTGACCGCCGTCTCGCGACAGGTCGGTGTGATTTAGGACGTCATAGTTGAAGCGATCAGACGCCAACATGTTCCGCTGGTCGTTCGCCTTGTAGAGCGTCCAGTTGTCCCGCAGGCGCTTGGGACAAAGTACCAGAACACGGTCATTGCGTAGCTCGTGGTACTTGATGACGGCGAGTGCCTCGAAGGTTTTGCCGAGGCCGACGCTGTCAGCGATGATGCAACCGCCGAATCGATCCAGCTTGTCGATGGCGCCAACCACGCCATCGCGCTGGAACTTGTAGAGCTTTTTCCAAACCACGGTGTTTCGAATGCCAGTTGCCGACTTGACGATCCGGTCCTCGTCCATGTCCTGGCTGTCAGCAGCGAACAAGTGAAACAGCACCGCTGAATAGACCGTCATCGGATCGCGCGTGCTCGCCAGTGCATCAAGCTGCGTGAGCAGTGAGCTGTTCGTCTCGCTCTGCGGGTCCATCGCCGCCCATTGCGCTTCGAACCAACTGCCAAGCATCTGGGCTTCGGCCGGCGTTTCCGAGGCCTGAATGAAGTTGAGCGGGTTCCCGGGAGTGAGGCCCAAACCTTCCGTCGTCAAGCCGAAGGAGCCGTGGACCGCCTGTAGCGGCACACTGTCGTGCCCTCGAACGACGGCAAGTCCCTGCGGAATGGCCCCTGGAGCATGCCGAATGGAGCCCTTCGTGCGCAGCCACTCTGCGAAAAGCTTTGCCAAGCGAGGCGCCTGAAGGCGATTGCGCGCCGCCCTGTCCTGCTCAGTCCCTTGAAGCGCCAGGTCACCCCTCTCGGATGGAAGTACGAGGCGGGCGCCCTCCAACGCGACAGCACCCTTCCGGATCGCCTCGAAGGCGAAAACTGATGCGGTGGGTGTGAGCAGGTCAAGGCGGTTCCCCTGAGCCAGTTGTGGCTCGACCAAGTCCAGCACTCGATCTGTTCCGGCATTTCGAACAAGCTTCATTTTTTGTGTTGCTCCCTATGGGTAGCCTTCGTGGCCAGGCCCGTCCGTTCATCTCCATGGCACCTCTGAACAATCCGACTGTCCGCTCCATATTGTTAGTCTTTGAGTATGTTTGCCATCGGCGTTAGCCATGGCAGACCGGACCAGATCTTGTCGGCTTGCTGTTTGAGATTCACGATCATGTTTGGCCCCTGCTCTTTTCCCGCAATGTCTTCGCGGCGATCACTTGGGCCGGCGCGCCCTCGATCTCGGTGGCCGGCGCACGACGTGCGTAGAACTCATGCAGCTTGGCCGCCAACATCTGCTTGTCCGGTAGCTGGGTCTGGTACTGAGCCACCAAAGCTGGCGAGAGCGATCGGCTGAGCGCGTACTCGACTACCTCGCTGTCCTTGGACGCGCACAGGAGTACGCCGATGGCTGGGTTTTCGTGCGGCTTGCGCACGTCGCGGTCCAGCGCTTCAAGGTAGAAGTTCAGCTTGCCAAGGTGCTCGGGCTCGAACCGATCTACCTTCAGCTCGATCGCCACGAGGCAATTCAGGCCCCGATGGAAGAACAGTAGGTCGAGCGCGAAGTCTCGGCCACCCACTTGCACCGGGAACTCCGAGCCGACGAAGCAGAAGTCGCGCCCTAGCTCGATGAGAAAGGTACGAAGTTGACCCAGCAGGCCGCTGTGCAAGTCGGCTTCGGTGTGACCGGCCTGCAGGTCGAGGAACTCAACCGAGTAGGCGTCCTTGAAGGCGCTCCCGGCGTCAGCGCCATGCATTTGTGTCAGCGCTGCCGACACTTTTGCTGGGCTGAGCACCGCCCGCTCGAACGTGCCCAGGTTGTATTGGCGCTCCAGCTCGCGGCTCGTCCACTTTTCTTGCACAGCCACGCGCAGGTAGAACTCCCGCTCCTCGTGGCGCTTTGACTGGGTCAGGATGATCAGGTTGTGGGTCCACGGCAGTTGTGTCAGCAGCGCTGTCACTTTCTTGTCGGCCGAGCTGTAGGCCTCGAAGAACTGCCTCATCCGAAACAGGTTCCGACGCGTGAAGCCGCGCTGCCCTGGCATCGTGCGCGCGAGGTGCTGCGCCAGGCTATCCACCACGCCCTCGCCCCAGACAGCAGCAGCCAGCTTGTGACTGATGTACTCGCCAATGCGCCAGTACAGGCCGACGAGTTCGCTGTTGACCGCTTGGTAGGCCCGCTGCCGCGCCTGTTCGATCAGGCCAACGATCTCGGCGAAGGAACTCTCCACAGAGTCGGTGCTATGCGGTCTCTTCGCCACACGGCTGCTCCTGGTACCCGCCTTTGGACTTGGCCTCTTCGTGCTCACGTCAGGGCTCTCGGTTCATAGCGAACTCAAGGAGTTGCTTGTCGGTTACTTCACCTGGCCACATTGAGCTCGCCAACCACCTGAAGAACGAGCTGGCTGCGATGCGGCTTCGCACCCCGTCCCGCCGCCAGGCTTTCGCGATGGGCGATGCCAGATCGTTCAGTCGTTCATCCTCGAAGCGAGCGATGTGCCCTGTCTTCTCGCCCTCTGGCATTTCTTCGAAGAGTGCCTTGGCCCGGCTTGACTGATGGTGCTGCCACTCTTCACGCAGGCGCTGGAGGCGCTCGTCGAAGCTTGGACGCGGAACAGCGACTTCCGCTGGTGGCCTACCGCCCTCCCCTTCGCCGGCGTATTGCTTCTTCAAGGCATCGCGCAGGTACGCCGCGGGTGAATTCAGCGGTGGCAGTGAGGTGTTCTTCGTGCGCAGCTCGACATGCTCCACCGCCGCACGCAGCACACCTTCGTCCGTCACCGCGTACAAGTCCTGGGCGTCGCCACGCTTGAAGCCGATGGTGATAACCCGCTCGACCAGTTCGAGGTCAAAGACATTCTTGGCTGAGTCCCGCAGGCCCGATAGGCTTGCTTGAGGCTTCGGCAGCACGCGGAACTGCAGCTCTTCAACCTTGCGTCCACGCTTGTGTTCGACCACCTCCAGCCGAAAGTCCTCGCAGAGCGTGTCCAACTCGACAAGGGCCTTCTTGATGGTGTCGCGGTGGAGGATGCGGTAGTCGACGGTTGTGATGTCGCTTCGGCCCGTCAGGACCGAGGCCCACCAGATCACGTCCTCGCGCATGGTGAGCCGGCCAGGCGACGTCAGGTACCGCGCGCCAAGCTCGTATAGCACCGAGGCCGCATAGCTCCGCATCTGTGAACTGATTTCCAAGAGCACGCGGGTGTACTGCGCTGGCTTGACGAGGCGGTCGCGAATCGGCTCTGGGTAGGTCCAGGTGATGGTGCAGGCCTGGCCACGGCCAGGTTCATCGATGACCACGGGCCCAAGCAACTGGGTCGAGGTCCACTGGCGGGCGTTTCCGCCGCTGGTATGCCACTCGATGGTGGTGGCCTGCATGTCCCGGATGTGCGACTTCAACAGTTCGGTGTTGTTTGACGTGAAGCGCGCGTCGTCTATGAGTTCGGACAGGAGAATGGAGTAGCTTGGCCGGTCGACCCCTTGCTGTTGTGCGTGGTACAGGAAGACGTTGTAGATCCGTCGCGACAGCAGGGTTAGCTTTCCGCGCTTGGGGCGGATCGCGATCGCCTCATTGGCTTTGGCAACCGACTGGTCGTCAGGGCGTGTCGCTACCTCCGACGATCTCGGTGATCTTTGCTTCGTCGTGACGAGAGGGAGTTCGTCGGTGTCCGGTTGCTCCATCGGAGCCCTTGCTGAGACTGCTGTTCGCCATGTTGGCTCTGTATTGTGATTGTGTCAATTCACAATAGAAAAGAGAGCCCGCGCCGGTGGCGCCTTGAGGGTTTGAGATTGAACACTTGAAAGCTTGAAGAGTTGGTGCGCCGAAAGATTGTTCTAGAACAAGGACTTAGGAGTAGATCGCCGAGGGGATATGGGCAACCGGCGGAGAGTCTTTGGGGACCTCGAGGAGGGGATATGGGGTTCTGGCGGTATGAAGTGGAGACCTTTTGGGGATGTCCGTGAGGGGACATGGGGATCTGGGCGACTTCGAGCTTCTTAGAGCGCAGATTGGTGGGTCTGGAGGCCGTTTGAGCCGCCGCTGCTTGCTGCGGTCCCCATAAATTCTCACAGTTGCTGCCACGAACTTTGCCTCGGCCAGGTCGGTTCCCCAAAGACTCTCACAGTCGTTCTCGCGCAGGTTCTGCGTATTTCGCTCATTCGTCGATTCTCGGTACACTAGCCGAAATCTGACGAATCGAGGCGAAGAGTGGCAACATCGACAGCAGAGGCGAACGCGGCAGGATCAGGCGCTGGCAACCAGGTTGCCACTCCGGTGCCCTCCCCTTCAGTGTCGCCCAGGGCTTTGATCGACATGCGCCGAATCCAGGCGCTGGCGACACGAGCTTCGGGCATGGTCGAGCAGATCCGTGGGCGCCTTCTGGCTCCTGAGGCGCGCAAGATATCGCCGCTGTACTCGGCTGCACAGGTCGCGGCGCTGTGCGGCGTTGACAAGGCCCATGTCAACTACAGGATATCCAAGGGAGACCTTCCATCCGGGCGGCTCACGCCTACTGGGGGCAAGCGCGAGTTCAGTTTGGCTGAGGCCAGACAATGGACCCGTGCCTATCGACACGAGAAGATGAGGCCGACCGGTCAACGCGCGATCTGCATTGCCGTCGCCAACTTCAAAGGTGGTGTCTCTAAGACAACCAGCGCGATGATCTTGGCCCAGGGCCTGAGTCTTCGTGGGCATCGTGTCCTGGCCATCGACATCGATCCGCAAGGATCGCTGACAACTTTGCACGGCATCCTGCCTGAGGCCGAGGTCAGCGAAGAGATGACCATCGCGCCGCTTTGCAACGGTACCAGCGATGACATCACGCCAGCTATCCGATCGACGTACTGGGACGGGATCGATCTGGTTGCGGCTGCGCCCTTCCTGTTCTCTGCGGAGTTCGCCCTGCCCGCGCGCCAAATGCAAGAAGCTGGCGCGAGGTTCTGGGACGTCCTCAACGCGGGGCTTGAGCCCGTGCGCGATTTGTACGATGTGATCGTCATCGATACGCCGCCCTCGCTTTCGTACGTGACGATCAACGGCCTGTGGGCGGCCGACGGCGTCATCGTCCCCGTGCCGCCATCAGGCTTGGACTTTGCCAGCTCGGCGCAGTTTTGGTCCTTGCTTGCCGACCTTGGAACAAACCTGGACCAACAGGAGCCTGCGGGCGCGCAGAAGGTTTTTGACTTCCTGCACGTGCTTCTGAGTCGTGTGGACCAGGCCGACGCAGCGTCGCCAGCAGTTCGACAGTGGATTCAAGCGACCTACGGCGAGTTTGTCTTGCCAGTCGAGATCCCGAAGACATCGGTCACAAGCAACAAGTCGGCTGAGTTCGCGACGGTGTACGACGTTCAGAAGTACGACGGCTCGGCCAAGACCTACAAGCGAGCCATCGACACGTACGACCGATTCGTCGATCTCGTCGAAGAGTCCGTCGTCGAAGCCTGGCGAGCGCGAAGGGCGGCGGCGTGAGGCTCGTCGGCGACTGGCAACCAGGTTGCCAATCCAATCGGCAGCCGTTGAACAGCGGCGCTGTGGCAACCTGGTTGCCACTCCAGGCGTCAGCCCGATCGGGGATGCTGGCGCAGACTTTTATCTCGAATGGCAACCAGGTTGCCACACAAGAAGGGCGCTGAAATGAGTACGAAGTCGAAGCTCCTCGCGATGACCGAGAACTTGCAATTGCCCGAGGACTCGCCAGCGAGTGCAGAGGGCTCAGTGACCGCTCCGGCACCCACGCCCACGGAGGGACAGCCCGCCGGCACCGCGCAACAGCCTTCACCGAAGTTTCCGCCCGTACCGACTGGCGGCGCGCCCAGGACCGGGCCAGGCCAGATGCTGCAGTTCCGCGGGCAGATGTTGGCCGTCGAGGGGGAGCTTGGGAAGCTTCGAGATCGTCTCAAGGAGCACGAAGGCTCAACACCGACGCGTAAGCTCGATCCCCAAGCGGTCGTCCCCAGTCGCTGGGCGAACCGCCACCCAGCCTCGTTCAGCACAGCGGAGTTCGCGAGGCTGAAGCAGGACATCGAGCTCGCCGGCGGCAATGTCCAGCCGATCTCCGTTCGTGTGCTGATTGATCAGCCTGGACGATATGAGATCGTCTTCGGGCATCGCCGTCACCGCGCGTGTAGCGAGCTCGGGATCCCGGTGCTGGCGACCATCGACACCAGTGCCGTGTCCGATCACGAGTTGTTCTCGGCGATGGATCGCGAGAACCGGGAGCGTGCGGACCTGTCGCCGTATGAGCAAGGCACGATGTATCGCCGCGCCCTCGACGAGAAGCTCTATCCGTCCAATCGTCGGCTGGCTGAAGCGCTTGGCGTATCGCATACCTGGGTCGCAAACGTCCTTCTAGTGGCAGACCTTCCGGCGCCAGTCGTTGAGTGCTTCAGGTCGCCACTGGAGATCCAACACCGCCATGCGAAGAGCATCGCAAGTGCACTCGAAACGGACAGGAAGGGTGTCCTGCGCAGAGCAGAGAAGCTGCGGGCGCAAGAGCGTCCGAAAGCCGCGGCTGCAGTGGTCGCCGCACTCATTGGCACAGCCAATGAAGCTGCGGAGACGGCGCATCAGCCGCTAGAGATCGACGGGAAACAGGTCGGGCGCTGGTCGAGAGATGGGGCAGGGCGCTTGATGGTTCAGATCGAAGCGGCCCACTTGAACGATGACCGGCACCTAGCCGTGCTGAAGTCGATTGCGGCGGCACTGAAGGCATAGACCCATCGAGTCTGGCAACCAGGTTGCCAGACTTTGCGTCTAGCGCAAGCAACGGCAGCGGACGCAAGGACTGGACGAGGGGGTCGTCGCCCTCGAATTGCCGGTTGACCTACCGCCACCGCATGGCCTGATATCTTGGATCGAGCACAGCGCAGCCAAGCCCGCGCGGCAGAACTAGCTCAGCAGTCCGCGAACTGCCCGGCTGCCACCAGCGGCAGGCAGACGAGCTGAGCGTACTCAGGCTAAGCGCTAGAGCCCCCTGGCTCGTCGGAAGAGCGAATCCTGGCCCTGGGAACCCTCGGCCGAAGGCAGCAGTCTGGAGTCACCGCGCTACATGATAAGTATCCTTATCACCATGCGCAAAAACGGGTGACAAATCGGCCCTTGCCAGGAGACAATCGGCCAAGTGCTTGATCCATAAGGAGAACCGCGTTGGCCGGTCCACTCGACATCGACGACGACATGCAGCGCATGGTGCTTCGCAAAGGCGAGGCCACCGCGAAGGGCGGCCACGCCTTCCAGCGGCTGCTGCAGCTCGCCGAAACCCGCGACTCCGGCCAGGTCCGGCGCGTCGCGCTCTTCCTCGCGGCGACCTACAACGGCGAGGCCTTCCCCTTCGATCTGTTCGAGCTGCGCGCGGTCGACGAAGCCATCAGCGACGACATGCTGTTGTGCATCGACGCGCTGCGCTGGGGCCAGTCCGACCTCCACAGCCTGGTGCCCGACGGCGACCGACGGGTGAGGGCGGTCATCGACCAGTGGGGCCTGAAGTGGCCCGAGGCGCAGTGACCGCCGGCCACCTCGGTGACTGAAACCTACCCGACCCCGCTGGACGACGACGCGCTCGGCGCGACGTGGGCCGCGGCCTGGTCGGAGCTTGGCCGGCCGGCGCCGGCCGGCCTGCAGGCCGAACTCATATCGGCCTGGTCCGAACCGCAGCGGCACTATCACGACCAGCGGCACCTGCGCGAGTGCCTGGCGCTGTGGACGCGCTGGCGCCAACACAGCCCGCGCGCGGGCGAGGTCGCGATCGCGCTCTGGTTCCACGACGCCATCTACGACCCGCAGGCGCCAGTGTCGGGAAGCAACGAACTGAACAGCGCCGCGTGGGCGGCCCGATCTCTCGTGCGCGCCGGCGCCGACAGCGACACCGCGCAGCGGGTCCACGATCTGGTGATGGCCACGCAGCACGACGCGCCAGCCGCGCTGGGGTCGAGCCCCGACGCCCAGCTGCTCGTCGACATCGACCTGTCCATCCTCGGCAGTCCGGCCGAACGCTTCGAGCGCTACGACCAGGACGTGCGCAAAGAGTACGCGTGGGTACCCGGTTTCCGGTATCAGGAGGCGAGGGCGCAGGTCCTGCAGAGCTTCCTCGACCGGCCGCGGCTGTACCACGGCGAGCACGCGGTCGAGCTGCTCGAAGCGCAGGCCCGCATCAACCTGGCCGCTGCGCTTTCGCGGCTCGCGCAATGAACGCGCGCGACGACAAGGCGCTGGCCAGCCCGAGCCTGAAGCGGCCGAAGGCTGCACGGGCAGGGCAGGGCGCTGGTGCGCCGGCGCCGCTATTCGGCGCAGCCACACGCGCTCCGCAGCGCAGCCTCGCGCCGGTCAGCGCCGCACGGCAGCGCAAGCTGCACGTCGGTCACTTCGCGTTCATGCGCTCGGTTGTCCAAGGCCTCGATCCCCGCGAAAGCTGGGAGCGCTACTTCCGCGTCGAAGGCGAGGCCACCGATCAGCGCACCGTGCGCGCCACCATCGCCTGGATCCGCGACGAGTTCGCGGCCGCCGCGAAGCGCGAGGACCGGTTCGGTACCGCGCGCCTGGTGCGCATCGACGCGACCCGCATCGCCGACCCGTCGCTGGAACTGCCCAGCCTCGAAGCCTTCGCCGAAGCGCATGGACTCGAAGACGAGCGCCAGGCCGACCAGATCGCCGCGTACGAGGCCGAGTACGGCCGCGCCACACAGCGTCTGCGCCGGCGCGCGCGCCTGATCGCCCGCCAGCTCGAAGCGCTGCGCTGGCTCGAAAGCCTGGTCGCTCAGTCACCGAAGGCCGGCGACTCGGTCGCCGCCTGGCTGAACCCGACGGTGGCCAGCCACCTCGAAGCCGCCGACATCTTCACGCTCGCACAGTTGGTCGAGCGCATCAACGGCGTCGGACGGCGTTGGCACGCCAGCATCAAGGCACTGGGGGAGGGCAAGGCCCTGCGCATCGTCGAGTGGATCCGCGAGCATCAGGAAAGCATCGAGCTGCAGCTCGGCCGCCACGTGGCGCTGCCGCGCAGCAAGCTCTACGCGCACGAGCTTAACGCTGTGGTCCTGCCGGCCACGGACATCCGCCCGCTGGAGAAGTTCATCGTGCCGGCCGAGCTCGATGGCACCCGCGGGCTGTACCGCCGCCCGCAGGCGCAGTGCCTGCTGAAGGCCACCAACGACTACCAGGCCATCCTCGCCTGGCTGCGATCCAAGCACGGGCTGACCCCCGATCAGAAAGCCCATCTCAAGGCGCGCAGGCGTCAGCGCGACACCGGCGTCGAGCAAGGCATGGACTGGCTGCAGGCGCTGTCGAACACCCAGCGCGCCTACCGCAAGGAGGCTGAGCGTTTCTTGCTCTGGGCCATCACGCACAAGGGCAAGGCCCTGTCCTCGATGAGCAACGAGGACTGCATCGAGTACCGGGACTTCCTGGCCGACCCGCAGCCGCGCAGCCGCTGGTGCGGCGAGCGCGGGCGCGAGCGCTGGTCGCCGCTTTGGCGGCCGTTCGAGGGGCCGCTGTCGGCATCAGCACAGCGGCATGCGGTGACGATCCTGAAGAACCTGTATGGGTTTCTGGTGGACCAGAACTACTTGATGGGCAACCCGTGGTCAGCCGTGGGCGTGCCACGGACTTCGGGGCCGAAAGTGAACGCGGGGCGGAGCTTCAGTCTGGCGCAGTGGCAGTTCATCGAGGCGCAGCTGAAGATGCTGCCGGCGACTTCGTCGAACCAGCGGCTGACCTTCGGGCTGCACCTGCTCTATGCGACCGGGCTGCGGCTGTCGGAAGTGGTGGCCGCGACGGTCGATGACCTGCAGTGGGTCGAGTACCCGGCGGATGCGTCAGACGATCAGCCCATGGAAGGTTGGTTGCTGCGGGTGATCGGCAAGGGGCAGAAGGAACGCGAGGTGCCGCTGCCGGCCGATGTCGTGGGCGAGCTGGCCAGGTACCTGGTTTCGCGCGGGCTCGATGCGGACCCGGAGGACATCGGCAATCAGGGGGCGTTCCTGCTCGGTAAGGCCAGCGACGTGGCAGCGCGCGCGCCGGGGCTGAGTACCGGGCAGGTGATCGACCCTCGGCAAGGGATCGCAGCGACCACGTTCTATGACCAGATCAAACGCTACTTCGAGGAATGCGCTGGCGTACTGCGAGGGCAGGGAGACGCGAAGGGTGCAGAGCGATTCATGAAGGCCAGCACGCACTGGATGCGGCACTCGCACGCGAGCCATGCCATCGCCGGCGGGATGCCAATCGAGATTGCTCAGCAGAATCTAGGGCATGCGTCGCTCGCCACCACGACGATCTACGTCACCACCGAGAAGCGGCGGCGCATGAAGGCGGTTGAGTCATTCTGGAAGCGCTGACGGCACCTGCCCTGGACGGGACCAGCCAGCCAGAGGTCAGACGGTTTGCTGAATGGCGCCCCATCCTCTGGCGCTCAACTGGCTCACTCCGGAGCCCGTGCCGCCATCGGTAGACGGGCGCTGATCCTGAGCGGGATCTTCCGCCAGTGGCGAGCGCCCCGCGGTTTCCCAGGCCATCGATGAAGCCGATCTTGCCGATGCGCTCCGTCAAGACGACAGCGCTTTCGATACCCGCTCCTTCTAGGCCCGCGCGGATGGCGTCGAGAGCCTCGGGTACCCTGTTAGTTCCCGCGGAGGCTCGCTCCAAACCTGCTGTGATCGTTTCCCGTGATTCCTTGCGTTGACACTTATCTCCGTAGAGAAGTATCATTCGTCAGACTGCAGGAAACAGTCATGACCCACTCATGCAGCTACTTGGCCTCATCAAGCTGGACAACTTCAAGCGCAAACATGCTGACGCACGTGGGCCGCTTGATGCTTGGCGCCTTGAGGCCGAGCGAGCCCAGTGGACCGGTCCACAGGACATCAAGATCCGGTACCCCAGCGCCAGCTTCCTGGCAGACAACAAGGTCATCTTCAACATCAAGGGCAACACCTATCGACTGGTCATCAAGGCCAAGTACCAAAACGGCTTGATCCTGATCGAGTGGGTTGGCACGCATGCCGAGTACGACAAACAAAAGTTCTAGGTCGGAAGCGGCACATGAAAGGAGCGGACATGAAGCAACAGGTGAAAGTGATCAAGACGCAGCGTGACTACGATGCGGCGATCGTTCGTCTGTCGGCTTTGATGGATGAAGAGATGACGCCGGGTTCCAGCAAGGAAGCCGAGCTGGAGCTGCTGGCCTTGGTCATCGAGTCCTACGAGCGCAGCAAGGTCGAGCCCGTGCAGCTGGACGCGATCGAGGCCATCCTGTTTCGGATGGACCAGATCGGGCTGAAGAAGGTTGATCTGGTGCCCTACATGGGCTCACTGCCCAAGGTGTCCGAGGTGCTGGCACGCAAGCGTCCGCTCAACTTGGCCATGATCCGCAAACTGCACCAGGGCCTCGGCATCCCAGCAGATGTGCTGCTGGCGCAAACAGAGGATGCGGTAGATCTGGGAGAGGTACTCCCCTACGACACATCCAAGTTCCCGTTCAAGGAGATGTTCGCTCGCGGCTACTTCAAGGACTTCTGCGGCACCCTCCGAGACGCCAAGGATAAGACGGAAGAGTTGATCCGCGGATTCATGCGGGGCTTCAATCTGCAGCCGATCCACCAGGCGCGCCTACGCGCCCCAATGCACCAGAGTGGCAGTCGGCTGATGGACGACTACGCTTTGCTCGCCTGGCACGTGGCGGTGCTCAGGAAGGCTCGTGAACTGAAGATCAAGTCGCCATACGTGAAGGGCAGTCTGACCGAGGAACGTCTGCGCGAGTTGGCTCGCCTCTCGCGGTTCGAGCAAGGGCCACGCCTGGCCCAAGAGTTCCTAGCCGACATGGGCATTGCTCTAGTGTTCGAGGACCACTTCAGCAAGACCTACCTCGATGGTGCGGCCATGCTCGATGGGGATCTCCCCGTGGTCGCTCTGACCCTGAGACACGATCGGCTGGACAACTTCTGGTTCGCACTGCTGCACGAGCTGGTGCATGTCCAAAGGCATTTGAACCCGGAGCGCCTGTTCATTGCCGACAACCTCGAAGACAAGGTCCATCAGCAGACTACGGAGGAGCGCGAGGCTGACGCAGGTGCCCGGGACATCTTGATCCCGCAAGCCGATTGGCTGGCCTCTGGTTTGACCGCTGAGCCCGCGATGGAGGCAGCGATGGCCTTGGCAGACAAGTTGCGCATTCACCCCACCATCGTGGCCGGGCGAGTTCGTCATGAGACGGGCAACTGGCGCCTGCTCAGCAGCATCAAGGCGGACGTGCGTCGACTGTTTGCCGACCAACTGCAGGAGCTTGCTCAACCAGCTTGATCGACAAAAGAAAAAGCCCCTGAGTGCTTGAACACTCAGGGGCCTTGGTGAGGTGAAAAGGGGTCTACCAAACCACCCAAGCACACCACGTCTTAGCGAAGACGGCGGATCCTACCAGTTCGCAGTGCACGGGCCCGAGTGAAAACCCCTCAACCCTTCTACGAGGAGTTGGCATGGCCTACACCCGCTGGAAGAGCGTTTTTGTGCGGGCCTACGTCCGCTTCCGGTATGGACGCCGGGAGGACGTATGTCAGCACTGGCGCTCACATCCCGGTCAGATGGAACTGTTCACCTGACCCGTCCCAGCAGGTGCCCGGCGTTGCGCAGGGCACCTGCTACCTAGTCGCACTGAAGCTTGAAAGGTATTCACTATGGCAAACAAGAAGCCCTCCAACGAGCAAACGTCTGCTCGCGTTGCCTCAAAGGCATCGAAGCTCTTGAGTAACCCCAAGACCCCGGCTGCTGTGAAATCTGTAGCCGCCTCCGCGCTGACCCAACGGCCGAGCGCGAAGCCCAAGGTCCGTTGATCCCAACGAAACCTTTCTGTATGCGTCCGGTGAAGTCATCTCACTACCGCTGGATAACTTCGCCTGACGCATACAGGTTTGCCGAGCCCTCGGGAGGGACAGATGCGACTGACCGTACCGTCCGTCAAGGGCGTCGATGCCAAGACCCCGAAGGGGGTCATCGGCCAACTTCTTCATGACTCAGAGACCGTTCAAGGCGAATTGACGAGGTTCGTCCTGCCCTCGCGGACGGGCTGGAAGCTAACGCTTCGCGAGGGGCGTGTCCTCTATGTCTTCGCTAAGGCACCCACGCGGGACCAGATGCCCAGCGATGGACCCGTGCTGCTCGGTGATTTGGCCGGCGGCGCATCGGACGCGGACCTGAGCGGGAGCAAGTGGATCTATCACCCGGATGTCGATAGCGTCCTGAGTCCAGCGCAAGCGCGCGACACTTGGTTCGCCGCGTTCAATTTCATTGGCGAAGGCCAGCTGTACGAAGGGCAGGTCGGCCTTCGCCGGCCTCAGCTCGGTGCGCTCCATGCCATCCATGCCCACTGGACGACCAAGGATGACGTGGCCACCATCGTCATGCCGACGGGGACGGGCAAGACCGAGACGATGTTGGCGGCGCTGATATCAGCGCGTTGCACACGAGTGATGGTGGTCGTGCCCACCGACGCGTTGCGAACCCAGTTGGCGCTCAAGTTCTATTCGCTGGGCATCCTCAAGGATCCGCGTTCCGTCTTGCTTGGCGCGGGCGTGCTGCGGCCCATCGTCGGGATACTGGAGCGCCGTCCCACAACCGTGGGCGAAGTCGACGACCTGTTCAAGCGCTGCAACGTCGTCGTGACTACCAGCGCGCTGGCCGGTGGGTGCAGCGACGAAGTGCAGGCGAGGATGGCTGAGGTCTGTACCCATCTCTTTATCGACGAGGCTCACCACGCCGAGGCGCCGACATGGAAGGAGTTCAAGAGGGTCTTCAAAGCACACAAGCGGCCGATCCTGCAGTTCACCGCGACGCCCTTCCGCGAGGACGGCGTGCCCTTGGACGGCGAGATCATCTACGTCTACCCGATGCGGCAGGCGCAGCGCGATGGCTACTTCCGGCAGATCAGGTTCAGCTCGGTCTACTCATTTAACAGTGCTAGGGCCGATCGCGATATCGCGGCCAAAGTAGTCGAGGAACTTCGCGCAGACGCTACTGGGCTGCATGTCGCGATGGCGCGGGTGTCCTCGCAGATTCGCGCCGCACAGGTCCTGAAGATCTACGAAGAGCTTGGCGAATTCAACCCGGTCATGCTCCACAGTGGCATGAAGAAGGCGGACGCTCAGGCCGCTCGCAGCCAGCTCGACCAAGGCAAGTCGCGCATCGTCGTGTGCGTCGATATGCTGGGAGAAGGCTTCGATATGCCGGAGCTGAAGATTGCCGCGTTCCACGACCTGCGCAAGAGCCTGGCGGTCACGCTGCAACTGGCCGGGCGCTTCACGCGCGCCAGGTCCGATCTCGGCGATCCCGTGTTCATCGCCAACATCGCAGACCTGAACCTGCGCGATGAGCTCCGTGCGCTCTATACCCAGGATCCCGACTGGAACCTGCTGCTGCCGGACCTCAGCGAAGGTGCGATCGGGCAGGAGCTAGAGGCGCAGAAGTTCATGGGTGGCTTCGTCGGTCACTTAGACCGGATTCCGATGAACGAGATCCGGCCCGCCGCGAGTATGGTGGTCTATCGCACGCACTGCTCCCAGTGGAAACCTTCCGAACACAAGGTGGCTTTCCCAGGTCTAAAGGAAGGCGAGGAGATCTATCCGATCCTGAATGCAAAGGAGCGGATGTTGATCATCATCGCTGCAAAGAGACAAGGGGTGCCCTGGACGGACGTTCCCGCCGTCGAGGGGCTCGTCTGGGAGCTGTGCATTGCAATCTGGGATGAACAGCAATCGCTGCTCTACATCCACGGCTCCACAAACACAGGTACGTATTCCGACTTTGCCCGTGCCCTATGCGGCGAGGATGTCGAGCTCATCAAGGCGCCCCATGTTTTCCGAGTGCTCGCGAAAATCAATCGGCTGATGCTGATGAACGTCGGCCTGGACGAACAGTTCGGTCGCCAGGTCCGGTACACCGGGCGTATGGGTCCCGATGTTGGCGCCAGGCTCACCGATGTGACCCTTGGGACTACTACCAAGGCCGTCCTGGCTGGCTTCGGCTTCGAGAACGGAGGGCAGACATCGATCGGTGCCGGCAAGCGCGGTCGCGTCTGGGCAACGCTGCGATTGCGGGTCAACGAGTTCGCAGCTTGGTGTAGGCGTATCGGGGCAAAGCTCGCCGACGACAGCATCGACCCCGAAGAAGTCCTCAAGGGAACGCTGATCCCGAAGCTCGTGAGCGCGAGGCCAGCTGTGGTGCCGGTCGGTGTCGATTGGCCGGTCGAGTTGCTGGACGTCATAGAGTCCGCAACGACGATCTCGTTCGCTCACACCATCGACGAGCATCTGACCAATACAAGCATAGAGCTGCGCGATTGCAGCGCCAACGGCCCCCTGGTCTTGCGGGTGTTCTGCGAGAGAAAGGAGGTCCGGGTTCGGTTGGACTTCGTGAAGCGTGGCAATGCGCCGGACTTTGTCTTCGTCTACGAAGGGGATGCCAGAGCGACGATTCGACGAGGAGCGACTTACGACCTCTGTGACTACCTGACCGACAACCCGCCCACGATCTGGTTCGCCGATGGCTCGAAGCTGGAGGGCAGCACCCACGTTGAACTGCGCTCGGCCGCGCCGCTGTACGACCGCGATCGGCTGGAGGCGATCGACTGGACGGGCACCGATATCAAGAAAGAATCCCAGCGCGAGGAGCGGCGCAAGGACTCTGTGCAGTATCGGGCGATGGAGCACATCAGGGCGGAGAATAGGCACGAGATCCTGATGGACGACGACGGTGCTGGCGAGGCGGCCGACATCGTCGGCATCAGCTTGGATAGCCAGACCCATCCCCGGTTGATCACCGTCGACCTCTACCATTGCAAGTATTCCGGTGGGGACACGCCAGGCGCGCGGATCGACGACATGTACGTCGTGTGCGGGCAGGCACAGCGCAGCGTAATGTGGCTTCACAACAAGGACCGCCGAACCGACCTCTTCGTTCACTTACTGAAGCGGGAGGCGGATCGAGTGGAGAGCGGCCGGGCCAGCCGCCTCGAAGTCGGCTCGAAAGACCGCCTGGCGCAGGTTCGCGACCTGAGCCGAAGTTGCGCTGTTGCCTTGCGCGTGTACATCGTGCAGCCGGGCCTATCCAAGGTCGCGTCGGCCGAGCACCAACTGGCTCTCCTGGGCGTGACGGAGCGCTTTCTGTCCGAGACCTACCAAGTCCCACTCAAGGTGTATTGCAGCTGAGAGCGGGCATCGATATCTGATGGTCGCTTCAGTTCGCCTCAGGCGCTATGTCTCATCGCGTTCGGTAGTGCTTTCCCACTGTGCGCATAGCCTGACCGGAGGTGCAGTTTCGCCTGAACAGAAAACGTCATTCGGCTGGCAAGACGAGTTCCATCAGAACTGTCTCCCATCTATCCACCTTCACACTGGCGCGGTACTCGGCGGGTGTTTGCTCTCGTGTCCGGACCAGCACCCCCGAAACCTTCCCGGTCACTGCGGCGTTCGTCTTCAAGTCCGTCTTGCTCGCGAGCCGGCCAACCACTTGACGGTCGTTTGTCGTCACCTGCCCGCCGCTCACAATGACTGTATCCCCGGGTGACAGTCCAGCGATCCGCTCATGCAGCCGGTCTTCGGGGCGATGGCGGCCAGCAAAGCCAATGTCGACATCGGCAGGGCCCAGGCTGACGTAACGCCGGTTGATGTCAGCACGATGTTCGGGCCGCTGCGTTGGCAGCAGGTCGACTACGCCGTCGACGGTTCCGAGATCGATGAAGTAAGGGTTCCGCCCGCCCTCGGCGCGCATCAAGGTCAAGGTCTCCCGGGCGCGTGTCATTGCAACATACAGCAGCCGGCGCTCGTCCTCCCCACTCCATCGCCAGTCCGCGCAGTCCATTACGAGGACGTGCCCGAACTCCAGCCCCTTGGCGCCATGCGCGGTCATCAGCTTTAACGCTGTGGCATGACCGCTGCGGCGGGCGTCACCCGAAGCCTCGTACAACGCATCCAGCACCTCGGCGGCTGGCAGCTTCTGCGTCGCGGTAGCGTCCGCGAAATCGCCGACGGCCGCGGCGATGTCTTGCCAGTAGATGTTGCCGGGTTCGCGTCGGATCTGCCGGTCAAGCCATCTTGTCACTGCCGCAGCAGAGATCAGTGCCGATCGGCGAGAGCGCAGCAGGTGGGCTATTCGCGAGCCTTCGCGCGATTGCATCAGCGGCAGCTGGGCGCCCGCACTATCGCGCGTGAGGACTTCGTAGCGCACGCCCTCGACCTCGCACAACGCCCGTAGGGCCTCCAGTGACCGGTGCGTGCGCGCTAGCACCGCGATCTGTCCGCACGAGACGGTCGGTTCGCTGGAACGAATGCGGGCGATCTCGCTGAACACCACCTGGGCTTGCCGGTTGGGATCGGCCGGCGCTGTCACTAGGCGCACCTTGCCGTTGTGCTCGGCATCGAGAGTCGCCCAGCGCCCGCCCGGAGGCTCGGCCTCCCGGATCGTGTTTATGCGGATCGGGTGGTCGACCTTCATCCGGTCGGCGCCACGCTGGATCACATGGTTCGCAGCCGCGATGATGTTCTGCGTCGAGCGGAAGTTCTCGACAAGGTAGGTTACGGTTCCTTCGTAGTCGGCCTGGAAGCGCCGAATGAACTCGACGTTGGCGCCCTTGAAGCTATAGATGTTCTGGTCATCATCACCCACCGCCATGATGCTGAGCTTGGCGTCAGGATCGTCCTGGCGCCTGCCCGCGAGCGCGCTGACCAGGTTGTACTGCTGCTCGTCGATGTCCTGGTACTCGTCGACGAAGATGTATTCGTAGCCCTGCATCAGGGCGTCACGCCTGTCGTCTGCGTCTGAGGCGATCGTGTCCGACTTGCCTTCTAGCAGGTCGACCGCGTCTTGCAGCAGCCGGCTGAAGTCCACCGCACCTCCGCGCCGATCGGCGGCAGCCAGGCTGGTTCCGGTCAGTCGCAGCGCCATGCCGTGGTAGGTCAGCACGGTTACGCCCCTCGCATCGTCACCGACCAGTGCTATCAGTCGCCGCCTCAGTTCGACAGCCGCGCTGCGGTTGAAGGCCAACGCAATGATGCGGTCGCTTGCGACCCGCCGAACCCTGAGCAAGTAGGCGATGCGGTGAACGATGACCCGGGTCTTGCCGGAACCGGGTCCGGCCAATACCAGATGGTTGCCTTGATCCGGCATCTCGACGAGCCCCTGCTGAACCGGGTGCTGCAGGTCGTCGACGATGCGGCGGAACGACACGTCGGTCGTCGCGAGCTCAAGGAGATCGCTACGCCCCTTGAACCATTCGCGCAGGAAGCGCCGCCGCGGCAGCGTGAAGTAGGCGTTGACCAGCAGACCGGCCTTGGCCGCGTTCTCAGCGCCCAGCCGGGCGTACTCATGCATCACATGCGTCTGCAGCGTACGCTCCCGGTAGAAGTCTTCCAGCGGTGCAAAGTCCTCCTTGTTGAAGCGCCGCTTGGTCTGGGCGGGATCGGTCTGGATCGTCATCGCCGACCTGAAGACCGAGCGACCCTTGTCGAGCTCCAGGACCCGGTTGTCGTGGAGGTACAACAGTGCATGTTCCAGCGCAGCAGCCGGATCGCGCAACGTACTCTTTAGGTCCAGATCCGCATCGATGGCGTCCAGCAGTTCCCGGGCCTTGCATTCGACAATCAGGCTCGATTCCCGCGAGCCTGCCGGCAGTTCAGACAGCAGCCTGGCCAGCACCACATGCGCGGTGGCGCGCCGGCGCTCACAGATGGTCCGGATCTGCGGCCAGGGCCTGTGCAAGACGACGCGCAGGCTGTCCGGGCCGTGGCTCTGGATCTGCAGCATGCTGCGCTTCTCGGTCCCCGTCCCGAAACTGTCTGCCAGAGACCGGAGGCAGCTGCGAACTATCTGAGGGCTGACCTTCGGGCTACCGTCGGGGACCTCCAGCCGCCGACGCAACTCCGTGCACAGTGGCCGCATCGTCAGGTGCTGCTGGCCACCTTCAACATCGGCGTCAGGCGCGAGCTCGGCCATCAGGTCCAGCAGTTCCCGCTCCAGCTGATCGAGATCGCGCAGTGTGCTGCTCGAACTGCCATTGGCGGCCTTGGACAACCGGACGGTGAGGCCGAGGTCGTTGACCAGGATGCCCAGCTCTTCGAGCTTGTGCAGGATCCGAAAGCATTCATCGGCAGGGATGCCAGCATCCAGCATCAGCTCGTCAGTACTGACCCCTTCCGGGCTCAAGCTGCGGAACAGGGTTGCAGCCACGGCGTTGTAGCGCTGCCGGGTCGCCTCCGGCAGGTCCGCTGCCGCGATGCGCCTCTGTGCCTCCTCCAGCGTAGGCACCCGCAGGCTCGCCGGGAACACGCGGCTGTTGTTCTCGTTGCGCTTCAGGAACCCGCTGCGCTCCAGCCAGGCCAGCGCCGTCGTGACCTTCGTCGACGCGTCCCGCGATTCGATGTCGATCGTCGTGCCCTCACTCTCCGACAGCAACTCCTTTGCCGACACGACGATCTCGTCATTCTTCAGGCGCCGGACCCGGTTGCGGATGGTTTTCAGCAGGCTGTCGAAGTCCTTCTTGGTCAGCTTGGACGACGCTGAAAGTCGAAACTGGGTCTCCACGTCCTCCTGATCGAACAGCAGTACACAGCGGGCGGGTGCCCCGTCCCGGCCGGCGCGGCCGGCTTCCTGGAGGTAGTTCTCTAGCGAGCCTGGAATGTCCGCATGGATCACGACGCGAATGTCGGGCTTGTCCACTCCCATACCAAATGCGTTCGTGGCCGCGATCACCGGAAGTTCGCCCTCGATGAAACGTTGCTGGACACTCTTCTTGGTCTCTGGCTCTAACCCGCCATGAAAGCAGCCGCAGACCGTACCCGCAGCAGTGACCAACTCGGACATCGTCTGTGCCGTCTTGCGCGTAGCGCAGAACACCACCGCGGCCCCACCGTGCCTGAGCTCGTGCTTCAGCAGCTCGACGATGCGCTGGGCCTTCTGCGCTTTGGACACGGGGACGACGACGTAGGACAGGTTCTCGCGCTCGTGGCCACCGAGGAACCGCTCCAGCTCGAATCCGAGACCCTCACGAAAGTGCGCGCACAGGTCGTCGATGACGTCCGGCTTGGCCGTGGCGGTGAAGCACGCGATGGGCGCGCGCTGTGCTGCGAAGTGCTCCCGGATGAATCGCGAGACATAGAGGTAGTCGGTCCGGAAGTCGTGGCCCCACTTCGATAGGCAGTGGGCCTCATCGAACACCCACGTGGCGATCTCCCGCATGCGAATCGCATCGGCGAACGTCCTGCTTCGGAACTGCTCTGGCGACACGAGCACGATGCCGGCGTCTCCGAGCCGAATCTTGTCGAGCGCAGCGCGTCGCTCCAGGGGGGTCAACAGGCCATTGATGGTGACCGCGCAGTTCACGCCGGCAGCCACCAAGTTGTCGACCTGGTCCTTCATCAGCGACTGCAGCGGCGACACGATCACCGTGAGCTGGCCAGCCCGGCGATAGTGAACCAGGGCGGGCAGCTGGTAGCAGATCGACTTGCCGCCTCCGGTGGGAAGGACTGCCAGCACGCTCTTTCGCTCCAGGCCTGCCACCACGATCGCCCGCTGCAGCGACGTGCCGTCCGTGGCGGACGGGCGATCCCGAAAGGGGGTAATCGTATCTTTCCAGCAAATTGACACGGTGGCCGCTGACCAGGCCGTCGCCAGCCCGATGCGGCGCCTGGGCATGTAGGGACTCGCGCCGCGCCCGACCCAGGTAGATTGGCGGTTTCGACTGCCAGAACGGTGTCACCATGTCCTTCGCCAAGCGCTTCATTGGCGCGGAGAACCTGCCCACCAGGCTGTCGGAATTCGACGTCCAGCAATCTTTCTGCATGAGCGCGGACGACATCGCTGCGGTCGCAGGGCGCTTTCGCCACGATCGCCGGGTCGCGGCAGCCATTCAGATGCTGTTCCTGCGGGCCAGCGGCCGCCCAATGGACCGGTTCGCGTCGGTGCCCAAGACCCTGCTGCGTGCCGTCTGTGAGGCGTTTCAAACCCCGGCCGTGAGCATCGCCAGCCTGCGGTCCCTCTACGCTCGCCGCCAGACGCTGTACGAACATCAAGCATGGGCTCGCACCTACCTCGGCCTGCTAGACCTGGATGCGGCTGGTGTCGACCAACTTCAAAAGGTTCTGGCAATCTCCGCGCTCGAGGCCGCGCATCCCGACGATCTCGCCGAAACCGCCCGCATGTGGCTGTACGAACGGCGCATCGTCATCCCTGGGCCGCGCCGCCTTGCAGACTTGGCGCGCGAGGCCTTCGACGCCACCGAGGCGGCCATGGCAGCCACGATCGAGGCCGGCGTCGGCAAGGCAGCCCTCCTCAAGGCCATCGACTGGTGCTACGCAACGCAGTCCGGGGGCGTAGGCACCCGGCTTGAATGGCTCAAGACGCCACCCAAGCGCCACTCGCCGAGCACGATGTCCGAGACGCTGGAGAAGATCCGGGCGTTGAAAGCACTGGGCGTGCACGTCTGGCCATTGGACGGCGTGGCGCTGAGCAAGCAGCAGGCCTACGCCGCCCACGTTCAGATGCGCCGCCCTTCGATGACCGCGCGCATCGAGCGGCAGCGCCAGACGGTCGAGATCACCTGCTTCCTGCACGTGACGTTGCTGGAACTGACCGACATGGCGCTGTTGCAGGCGTCACGGCGCAGCCAGGACCTGGTTCGGCGCGCAGCCGAGCGGGTCGAGAAAGGCCGCTCGCGCAGCAGCGGCACGATCCTGCAGCAGGCCCTCAAAGCCAAGTCGGTGCTCCACGACGAGTCCAAGCCCTGGCGCGATCGCGTGCTCGAAGCCCGCGCCTTGCTCCACGACATCGGCGAAGCTGGCACCAGCACTTTCGCGTCCCAGGTCCGTAGGGCGCTGGCCGAGGACAACCGGCGCGTTCATGCCCACCTGGCGGGCCTTCGCGACATCGAGTTTGCCGGCGCGTCGGGCGACCCCGGCCAC
>JALHMT010000057.1 GCA_022843905.1 Rubrivivax sp. | reverse complement strand
ATGAGCGACGTGGTACCCATCGTCGCCGTCTCGCTGATGCTGGCCTTCGTGGCCACGCTGTACCCGAGCTGGCGCGCCAGCCGCGTCAACCCCGCCGAGGCGCTGCGCTACGAATGAGCGACAGGCCTGAAGCTCACGTCGGGCGGAACATCCTGAAGCGCCGCGCCGGGTCGAGCTCGAAGTAGTCGGCCGGGCCGCCGCCGCGCATCACCGGCTGCGCCGCGGCGGTCTGGTAGATGCCGTCCACCAGCAGCGAGGCCGTGATGTGCACGCCCACCACCTCGCCGAGCACCAGCCAGGTGTCGACCTTGGTGCCGTCGGCGCCCTGCAGCTGAACGATCTGCGACACGCGGCATTCCATGGCCACCGGGCTCTCGGCCACGCGCGGCACGCCGACGATGCGGGACGGCTCGGGCGTGAGGCCCGCCAGCGCGAACTCGTCGACCTCGGGGCCGACCGGCGCGCAGGTGACGTTCATGGCCTCAGCCAGCGGCCGCGTGCACAGGTTCCAGACGAATTCGCCGGTCTCCTGGCAGTTGCGCGGCGAGTCCTTCCAGCCGATGCTGGAAAAGCCGATCAGCGGCGGCGTGTAGTTGAAGGCGTTGAAGAAGCTGTAGGGCGCCAGGTTCAGCACGCCGCTGGCGCTGCGCGTGGACACCCAGCCGATGGGCCGCGGCGCGACGATGGCGTTGAAGGGGTCGTGCGGCAGGCCGTGGCCCAGGCGCGGTTCGTAGAAGTGGATGCCGGTGCTCATCCCGGCACGATAGCAGCGGGGAGCTGCAGCCCTGCACCCTGCAGCGGACGAAGGCATCGCCGACAATCCGTCCGTGCATCTCCTGAACGCAGACCTCCACTGCCACAGCAACGTCTCCGACGGCACCCTGACCCCCGAAGCGCTGGCCGAACGCGCCCGGGCCGGTGGCGTCGAACTCTGGGCACTGACCGACCACGACGAGATCGGTGGCCAGCAGCGCGCCCGCGAAGCCGCCCTGGCGCAGGGCATGCAGTACCTGACCGGCACCGAGATCTCGGTGACCTTCGCCCACGTCACCGTGCACATCGTGGGCCTGGGCTTCGACCCTGACAACGAAGCGCTCGTGGCCGGCCTGGCGGCCACGCGCAACGGTCGCCTGGCGCGCGCGCAGGAGATGGCCGAGGGCCTGGCCAAGGTGGGCATTCCCGGCGCCTTCGAGGGTGCGTTGCGCTACGTCGGCAACCCCGAGCTGATCTCGCGCACGCACTTCGCGCGCTACCTGGTGGAGACCGGCGTCTGCGCGCACACGCACGAGGTCTTCCACCGCTACCTCACCGAAGGCAAGCCCGGCTACGTGCCGCACCGCTGGGCTGCGCTGCGCGACGCCGTGGGCTGGATCACCGGCGCCGGCGGCGTCGCCGTCATCGCACACCCGGCACGCTACAAGTTCACGCCCAACGAGGAGTGGGCGCTGTTCACCGACTTCATCGGCCACGGCGGCCAGGCGGTCGAAGTGGTGACCGGCAGCCACAGCACGCCGGAGCAGGTGCGCTACGCCGACACCGCGATCGAGTTCAAGCTGGCCGCCTCGCGCGGCAGCGACTTCCATTCGCCCGGCGAAAGCCGCGTCGACCTGGGCACCCTGCCCGACCTGCCCGGCCGGCTGACGCCGGTGTGGGAACTGCTGGCCGACCGGCTGCACACGCCGGCATGACGACGGCCGGCGCCGGTTCGCACCCCCTGCTGGGCGTGCTGCTGATGGTGCTGGCCACCTGCTGCTTCGCGGCGATGGACAACACCACGCGCTACCTGGGCGCGCTGATGCCGGTGCTGCTGCTGCTGACTGGCCGCTACCTGTTCCAGGCGGTGGTGATGGCGGTGTGGATCGCCGCCGACCCGCGCCTGCGCTTCGCCTGCGGCCACCCGCGCTTCCAGACCGTGCGCGGCCTGCTGCTGATGATCACCAGCGCGATGAGCTTTTTCGGCCTGCAGTACATGCCGGTGGCCGAGCTGACGTCCATCGTCATGCTCACCCCGGTGCTCGTCACGCTGATGGCCGCCTGGCTGCTGAAGGAGCGCGTGACGCCGCTGCGCTGGCTGCTGGTGCTGGGCGCCTTCGGCGGCGCGCTGCTCGTCACGCGCCCGGGCAGCGGCCTGTTCGGCTGGGCCGTGCTGCTGCCGTTGACGGGTGCCGTCTGCTATGCCTCGTTCCAGGTGCTGACCAGCCGCATGGCGGGCCTGGACCACCCGCTGACCACGCACTTCTGGACCGGCTTCGTAGGCACCGCCGTGCTGGTGCCGGTGCTGCTGGCCAGCACCGTCGACATCACGGGCGCGCTGGCCGCGGCCACCCCCAAGCACTGGGCCTTGATGACTCTGATCGGCGCGCTGGGCACCTTCGGCCACCTGCTGCTCATCAACGCCTTCGGCAAGGCCTCCACCGCCACACTGATGCCGTTCTCCTACGTGCAGATCCCCGCCGCCGCCTTCATCGGCTGGCTCGTCTTCCAGCAGTTCCCCGACCGCTGGGCCCTGGTCGGCATGGCCATCATCACCGTCTGCGGCGCCACCAGCGCGTGGCTGAACGTGCGGGCCGCAGCAGCACGCGGCGGCAACACCAGCGGCACGGACACCGTCCCGGAATAAAGGGCATCAAGAGCCACTGGTGCTTCCCGGAGCCGGCACGGGGCGGCCGGGCCGGGGGCAGTCTGCGCCGCCGAGAAGCGCAGCGGCCGGGGCCTCGCGCGCAGCGCGAGTCGTCATCTGACTCGTCGCAGGTGTTTGAGCGAAGAGAGCGCAGCGAACGCAGCGAGTTCTGCGACGCGGCCCCGGCCGCGAGCATCGCAGGGAAGTCCTCGCACAGCGAGGACCCAGCAGCCTGCCCCCGGCCCGGCCGCCCCGTGCCGGCGATCGCGCCGAAGCGCGACTGGCTAAGAACCCGAGCGATCCGCCACCAGCGCATCCACCGCCCGACGCAGGCCGTCGCGCCCCACGGGCACCCCCTGCGCCAGCAACGCAGCTTCCACCCCGGCCAAAGCCCCCAGGATCATCGGCTCGTTCAGATCCCCGAGATGCCCGATGCGGAACACCCGCCCCGCCAAGGGACCCAGCCCGCCCGCGATCGCCACCTGGAAGCGCTCGCGCGCCACGGCCCGCAAGGCATCGGGGTCGACGCCCGGCGCCGTGCGCACCGCCGTCACCGACACCGAGCGCGCCGCCGGCACGCGGCAGAAGAAGTCGATGCCGCCCCCCTCGCTCCACCCCGACACGGCCGCATGCACCAGCCCCGAAAGACGGCGGTGCCGCGCGAACACGTTCTCCAGGCCTTCCGCGAAAAGCAGTTCCAGCCCCTTCTGCATGCCGTACAGCAGGTTCAGCGGCGGCGTGCCGCAGAACTTGCGGTAGCTCTGCTCGTCGGCGCGGCGTGTCCAGTCCCAGTAGAAACGTGGCGCCGGGTTGGCCTTGCCCACGCGCGCGGCCTTGTCGTTGATGGTCACGAAGCCGATGCCCGGCGGCAGCATCAGGCCCTTCTGCGATGCGCCCACGATGACGTCGATGCGCTGCCGGTCCATCGAAAGCGGTGCCGCGCCCAGCGAGGCCACGGCGTCGACGACGAAGACGGCCGGGTGGTCGGCGGCATCGACCGCTGCGCGCATCGCGTCGATGTCGCTGGTCACGCCGCTCGAGGTGTCGGTGTGCACCACGAACACCGCCGCGATCTCGCGCTTCACGTCGGCGCGCAGCGCACGCTCGATGTCGTTCGGGTCGATCGGATGGCCTTCGCGCCAGGGCGTGCGCACCGTGCGCCGGCCGAGGGCCTCGACCTGGATCGCCCACTGGTCGCTGAAGTGCCCGGTGCCCGGGATCAGC
The DNA here is from genome assembly GCA_022843905.1 of Rubrivivax sp. Taxonomy (GTDB): domain Bacteria; phylum Pseudomonadota; class Gammaproteobacteria; order Burkholderiales; family Burkholderiaceae_C; genus Rubrivivax. The sequence goes on along the minus strand of JALHMT010000057.1, from coordinate 32,326 downwards.
ACCAGGCCGTCCATCGGCAGCAGGTTCTCGATGGCCACTTCCCACGCGCCGTGGCCGTTGGCGGCGTACATGAAGATGCCGGCGTCGGCGCCGTCGACCAGCCGGCGCAGGTCCGCTTCGCAGGCATCGACGGTGGCCTCGACACGCGGGTCGGCCAGGTCCATCGGCTGGCGGTGCATGGCCGCCAGCACCTCGTCGGGGATGTGCGTGGGACCGGGGGAATGCAGCGCGCGGGCGCCGGGGATGCGGAGGTTCGTGCTCATGGACCGATTGTCGACGAAGCGGCGTCTGCGCCCATGGACAGGTCCGCCTTCAGAAGTGGTCCAGCGTCGGAAACCGGTCGTCCGGCACGAGGCAGTTCCACAGCACGCAGGCCAGCCCCGGGTCGCCGGTCCACAGGCTGTGGCGGCCCATGCCGTGCTGCGTGCGGTGGCGTTCGCACTGCTCGATGGCGTGCATGGCCAGGCGGCGAGCGCGGTCCAGCCACTGGTCGTCGCGGAAGCGGCGCCACAGCTTCAGGCAGGCCAGCGCACTGCCGGCGGTGCCATGGCACAGATTGCTGCCCTTGATCACCGGGCCGGCGTGCCAGGTCAGTTCGCCGGCGCCGCGCAGCAGCGCGTCCCAGGCCTCGTCGCGCGGCACCGTGGCCAGGCGGCAGATGATGCCCGGCGCACCGTGGCAGTCCTGCACCAGCGGCAGATAGCCCAGCTCGCGCGCCTTCTGCACGCGCTCGGCGTCGGCTGCCGCGGCCCAGTTGATGCCTTGCTCTCCGTGCAGCGCCGTGGCCTCCAGCGTCTGCTGCGCGCGCATCACGAAGGTCTGAATGGTCACAGCGTCCAGCATGTCGGCCGCGCGCAGCGCCGGGAAGACGTTGCCTGCGAAGCCGTGCCCGCCGCCCAGGTACCAGCAGGTGCGACCGTAGAGGTCCTGCCGCCAGGCCCAGGTGCCGGTGTCGGGCGAGATCTGCATCTGCTCCAGCAGCACCTGCACGGCCTGCTGCACCAGCTGCATCCAGCGCATCTGCCCGGTGGCCTCGGCCATGTGGATGGCGGCCAGCACCGTGCCCGGGTTGCCCCACAGCGCCTCGAGCGCGGTGTTGTGCAGGTTGCCCGTCACGATGGCATGCAGCGCGTCGGCGGTGGCGCTGTCGCGGCTCACGCTCCACTGCAGCAGCAGCAGGCCGGCGTCACCGCACAGGAAGGAGGCCGTGCCGTGCTGGGGCGTGCCGAGCACCGTGCGGTTGCGTTCCAGCAGCCCGGCGATCCACGGCGTGAAGTCGGTGCGCAGTTCGATGGCGCCCTGCGAGGCCAGGTCGCGCAGCGCCCAGATGACGCCGCCGGCGCCCATGTAGAGGTCGAAGGCGCGCCTGTCGGGCGGCTTGGGCTCGTCCAGCGGGTGGCTGCGCCAGCTGCCGGCGTGCGGACCGCGGCGCTCGAACTCCAGCTCGGCCGACGCCGCGATGCGGCGGATGGCGGCGCGTGCGAGCTCGGCGTTCCACGGCGTGGCCGTCAGCGGCTCGTGCCGCGCGGGGTCGAAGAGCGGTTGCGGGGAAAGCGGTGTGGCCATCGGCCCCGCAAGGGTAACAAACGGCCGGGGGCCGGGACAGCGCCCGCCCCCTGGCCGCGGACGGACGGCCTTACTGCAGCGGCACGCCGGTCTTGCTCTGCAGCTCCTCGCGCGTGACGCCAGGGGCCATCTCGACGACCTTCAGGCCGTGCGGCGTGACGTCGAGCACCGCCAGGTCGGTGACGATGCGGTCGACCACGCCCACGCCGGTCAGCGGCAGCGTGCAGTGCGGCAGGATCTTCAGGTCGAAGCCGCCGTCCTTCTTGCGCGCCACGTGCTCCATCAGCACGACGACGCTCTTCACGCCGGCCACCAGGTCCATCGCGCCGCCCATGCCCTTGACCATCTTGCCGGGGATCATCCAGTTGGCCAGGTCGCCCTTCTCGCTGACCTGCATGGCGCCCAGGATGCTGAGGTTGATCTTGCCGCCGCGGATCATCGCGAAGCTCTCGTGGCTGCCGAAGATGCTGCTGCCGGGCAGCGTGGTGACGGTCTGCTTGCCGGCGTTGATCAGGTCGGCGTCGACCTCGTCCTCGGTCGGGAAGGGGCCGATGCCGAGCATGCCGTTCTCGCTCTGCAGCCACACTTCGATGCTGGGGTCGACGAAGTTGGCCACCAGCGTGGGCAGGCCGATGCCGAGGTTGACGTAGAAGCCGTCCTGCAGCTCGCGGGCCGCGCGGGCGGCCATTTCATCGTGGGTCCAGGCCATGGTGATGTTCCTCGTGGATTCTTGCGGGTCAGGCGGCGGTCTTTTCGCGGATGGTGCGCTTCTCGATGCGCTTCTCGGGCGTGGCGTTGAGCACGATACGGTGCACGTACACGCCCGGCAGGTGCACGGCGTCGGGGTCGAACGTGCCGGTGGGCACAATCTCCTCGACTTCCACCACGCTGATCTTGCCGGCCATGATGGCCGCCGGGTTGAAGTTGCGTGCCGTGCGGCGGAAGATCAGGTTGCCGCTGTCGTCGGCCTTCCAGGCCTTGGCCAGCGCCACGTCGGGCACCAGGGCACGTTCCATCACGTAGGTCTGGCCGTCGAACTGGCGGACTTCCTTGCCTTCGGCCACCAGCGTGCCGACACCGGTGCGCGTGTAGAAGGCCGGGATGCCGGCGCCGCCGGCGCGCAGCCGCTCGGCCAGCGTGCCCTGCGGCGTGAACTCGAGCTCGAGCTCGCCGGCCAGGTACTGGCGCTCGAACTCCTTGTTCTCGCCGACGTAGCTGCTGATCATCTTGCGGATCTGCCGCGTCTCGAGCAGCTGGCCCAGGCCGAAGCCGTCGACGCCGGCGTTGTTGCTGATGACGGTGAGGTCCTTGGCGCCGCTGTCGCGCAGCGCGGCGATCAGCGCCTCGGGGATGCCGCACAGGCCGAAGCCGCCCACGGCGAGCAGCTGCCCGTCCCTCACGATGCCGCTGAGCGCGGCGGCGGCACTGGGATAGATCTTCTTCATCGGGGGTCTCCGTGGCTGGGCTGCGACGACGTTCGCGACAGCGCGGAAGCGTACTACGTAACCGATTAAGTAGTCAGTACGTAGAATTGACTAAGGATTTATGAGCGCGCGATGACGCACCGGAGAAGACGATGGGTGAAAAGGCCGAGCGGCTGGCGCTGGACTACCGCACCGCCTTCGATCTGGCGCCGATCGGTCTGGCGCTGTCGCGAAACCGCCTGATGATCGATTGCAACCAGCAGCTGCTGGCAATGTTCGGCGCGCGGCGCGCGCAGCTGGTGGGCCAGTCCTTCGAAGTGCTGTACCCCACGGCGGCAGAGTACCAGCGCACCGGCGAGCGCATCGTGGCCAGCCTGGACGCGACCGGCCGCTATGCCGACGACCGCGTCATGCGGCGCCTCGCGGGCGGGCTGTTCTGGTGCCACGTCACTGGTCGCGCGCTGGATCCCGCGCAGCCGCACGAGGCCGGCATCTGGGCCTTCGAGGACCTGTCGTCCAAGCGCGTGCTGGAGGTCGAATTCACCGGCCGCGAACGCGAGATCGCCGCGCTGCTGGTGGAAGGCTTGACGAGCAAGCTGATCGGCAAGCGGCTGGCCATCAGCCCGCGCACGGTGGACGTCTACCGGGGCCGGCTGATGCGGAAGATGGGCGCCGTCACGACGGCGGAACTGGTGAACAGGCTGCTGGGCGGGTGAACACCCCGACCCAGGTAGGGGGCGGGCCATGCCGATGACACCTAGCATCGGAACGGCCCGCCCTACGGCCTCGTGGTGAGAGTCGTTGGAGGGAAGAATCATGGATTCGATGCAAACCTGGCTGGCCCCCGTGGCCAGCCTCTTCGGGCCTTATGTGCCGCGCGTGCTGGGGGCCCTGGCGATCTTCGTCGTGGCCTTCGTCGTGGCACGCCTGGTGCGCGCCGGGCTGAGCCGCATCGCCGCGCGCGCCGGCATCGACGACCGCCTGCACAGCCCGGGCCTGTCGGCCTCGCTGGCCCAGATCGGCTACGGCCTGGTCTGGCTGCTGGCCCTGCCGGCGCTGCTGGGCACGCTGGAGCTGGAAGGGCTGCTGAACCCCGTCAACGCGATGATGTCGCGCCTGATGGGCTTCGTGCCCAACCTGGTGGGCGCCGTCGTGGTGCTGGCCATCGGTCTGCTGGTGGCGCGCATCGTGCGGCAGCTGGTCACGGGGCTGCTGTCGGCCGCGGGATCGGAAAGGCTGGCCGAGCGCATCGGCCTGGCCAGCTCGCTGGGCAAGGACGGCCTGGCCGGCGTGGCCGGCAACATCGTCTTCGCCCTGTTGATGCTGCCCACCGCCGTGGCCGCGCTGCAGCCGCTGGGCCTGGACGCCGTGACGCAGCCGCTGTCCAGGCTGCTGGAGACCGTCATCAACCTCATCCCGAAGCTGCTCTCGGCCGCGGTGCTGGTGGGCCTGGCGGCCCTGATCGGGCGTGCGCTGGCCTCGCTGGTCTCGGCCTTGCTGGCCGGCATGGGCGTCAACCGCCTGCACGAAACGCTCAAGCTGGGCGCACCGCTGCGCCTGGCCGGGCGCGAGCCCTCTGAACTGGCCGGCATCGCCGTGCTGGTGGCCTGCCTGATGGTGGCCATCACCCAGGCCTGCGAGGTGCTGGGGCTGCCGGTGCTGACGGCGATGGTGGCCACGCTGGGCTCGGCCCTGGTGCGCATCGGCATCGGGCTGGTGGTCTTCGCCGTCGGCGCCATCCTGGCCACGCTGGCGGCGCGGGCCATCGAAGGCTCGCAGACGGCCAATCCGCCGCTGGCATCGCTGATGGTGCGCAGTGCCATCCTGTTCTTTGCCGCCGCACTGGCGCTGCACCAGGCCGGGCTGCCGCCGGAGATCATCACCATCGCCTTCGGCGCCGTGGTGGGCGGCATCGCCATCGGACTGGCGGTGGCCATCGGCGTCGGCGGCCGGCACGTCGCCGGGCGCGTGCTCGAGAGAGTCGAGGCCTCCTTCGCCGGCGGCGCCGGCCCCACGGGCCGCGAAGCCGCCGCACCGCGTGGCCTGGCGGGCGGCAACGATGCGGGCCCGCAAGGCTGAGACCATGGCCGACGCCCTGCCCTCGCCGCCGCCCTCCGGACCGCCTGCAGGCACGCCGGCGTCCGAGAACGTCCTGCGTCGTCTGCAGCACGGCTTCGAGCGGCTGTCGATGCCGGCGCAGCATGGGGTGGCCGGCGGCGTCGCGACGCTGGTGCTGGCCGCAGGGGCCGGCAGCCTGCACCTGGGACCTGCCGTGGTGCTGGGGATCGTGTCGGCCGGCGTGCTGGCCACCGGCCTGTGCGCGGCCCTGGCGCAGCGCACGGCGGCCGGGCTGATGCATGCCGCCCGCGTGGCCCGGGAGCTGGCACGCGCCGAGTCACTGCCCGAAGAGACGGTGCCGCTGTCGACCGTCACGGCCGAGATGCACCAGGCCACGGTGGGCGTGCGCCGCGCCTTCGAGGCCGCACGACAGCGCGAACAGGTGCTGATCGCCAAGGCGGTGGCGCTCGGCGTGCAGCTCGAACACCGCCGGCAGGAACTGTCTTCGCTGCAGGACCTGTCGATCGACCTCGCCAAGGGCGGTGACATCCAGAAGCTGGTCGGCGACGCCCTGGGCGCGCTGGAGCAGACCATGAGCTACTCCAGCGCCTCGGTCTGGGCACGCACCGACCTGCAGCCGCGCAACCCGGTGGTGCTGATGGGCTGTCGCAGCGCCGACGAGGACCCGCTGGTGCTGCAGGGCCTGCTGGGCGGGCGGCTGTCGCGCAGCAACCTGCAGCGCTACGAACAGGTCGAGCGCGAAGCGCGGCCCCTCGTCGAGAACCGCCCCCGCAGCAGCCTGTTCTCCTGGTTGTGGGAGCTGGTCACCGACGACGCGCGCACCTCGGCGCTGTACCGCGCCACCAAGGCCTGGATGGCGGTGCCGCTGAAGGTGCGCGACGAGGTGCTGGGGGTGCTGCGGGTGGACCACAACGAAATCGACTACTTCGACGAGGAACGCGCGCGTCTGCTCAACGCCGTGGGCAGCCAGGCCGCGCTGGCGATGCGCCATGCCCACCTGCTGGCGCGCGAACGCGACGTCGCCGTCATCACCGAGCGCAACCGCATCGCGCGCGAACTGCACGACGCCGTCTCGCAGACGCTGTTCGCCGCCAACCTCATCGCCAGCGCCGTGGTGCGCGCCACCGAAGGCGCCGCGCAGGTGCAGGCCGAGGCGCTGGAGCGGTTGAACCGCAGCGCGCTGGCCGAGATGCGCATGCTGATGTTCGAGCTGAAGCCCGACTCGCTGGAAGGCATGCGCCTGCCCGACCTGCTGCAGCAGGCCATCGAGGCGCTGGCCGGCCGCGGCGGGGTCGAGATCATGCAGAGCATCTCGCGCGACGACGACGGCCTGCCCTCGGCCGAACGCATCCAGCTCTACCGCATCGCGCAGGAAGCGCTGTCCAACATCGGTCGCCACAGCGGCGCCACGCGGGCGGAGATCGAATGGGCCGTGCTGCGCCCCGGCCACGTGCGGCTGCGCATCGCCGACAACGGCCACGGCTTCGACGCCGACGAAGCGCATCCGGGTCATTTCGGCCTGGAAAACATGAACAGCCGCGCCGCCGAGCTGGGCACCACGCTGTCGGTGCGCAGTGCGCCGGGCGAGGGCACCGAGCTGGTCATCGAACTGCAGAAGGACTGAATCCCATGGCCGCCATCCGAGTCTTTGTGGTCGACGACCACCCGATGATCCGCCAGGGCCTGGCGGCCACCATCGCCAGCGACCGTGAGCTGGCCTTCGTCGGCGAGGCTGCCGACGGCGCGGAAGCGCTGCGCGCCGTCCCCGCCGCGGCCCCCGACGTGGTGCTGATGGACCTGGTGATGCCGCGCCTGGACGGCATTGCCGCCATCGAGGCACTGCGCCCGCAGATGCCCGACACGCGCTTCATCGTGCTGACCAGCATGCTCGACACGGTGCAGGTCAAGCGGGCCATCGACGCCGGGGCCAGCGGCTACCTGCTGAAGAACGCCTCGGCCCAGGAGCTGATCACGGTGATCCGCACCGCGCGCGCCGGCACGCGCCTGTTCGCACCCGAGGTCACCGATGCGCTGATCGCGGCGTCGCGCCAGGACCCTCTGGGGGCCGACCTGACGCCGCGCGAGCTGGAACTGCTGCGCCTGATGGCGCGCGGCCTGAACAACCAGGAGATCGCCGCCGAGGTCTCGATCGCGGTGCCGACGGTGAAGTTCCACATCACCAACATCCTGGCCAAGCTGCAGGTCGAGAACCGCACCGAAGCGGTGTTGAAGGCGCTCAAGCACCGCCTCGTGCCCGCACCTTAAAGGTCCTGCACTCCAGCCGCCTCCCGCGGCGGCTGGGGATGCCCCTGATATCGGACCCCGACCGGGGTAGGGGTTGCAGCCATCCCCAGGGATGGTCTGCCGCCGGACGGGTGTCACGAAGATCAAGTCCAAGCCGTGATTCATGAGCACGGCGCTCCAGGACTTATCAGACTTCGTGACCAAGATGCTCAGCCTCTTCCTCTCCAGCATGCCCCGCCTGCGCGATGCCGTCAGGCCGGCTCTGCCCCGCATGGCGGCCGGCGCCTCGGCACGGGCCGTGGCCGCCGCGCAGCACGCCGATGCCCTGGCCGACTCGGCCGAGCGGCTGCGTCGGCAGCGCGTGATGGCCTTGCGGGACTGGCTCGGCGAAGACCACGAACTGGTCCGCGACCTGCCGCAGCCTGCTGCGGCGCCGCGCTGAACCCCGACTCCCGCTTCATGCCCTTCACTTCCGAACCTCGACCTCAAGGAGATTCCCCATGGCTGGCTACTACCAGATGATCGAAGCAGGCGACGGCACGGTGAGCTTTCACCTGCGAGCCGGCAACCACGAGGTCATCCTCTCGGGCACCGTGCACCATTCGCGCGATGCCGCACTGGAGACCATCGAGTGGATCCGCAACAACGCGCACGAGCGCCAGCACTTCGAGCCGCGCCGCACCGCCGGGGGCGGCCGCTACTTCGTGCTGCAGATGCCCGACGGCCGCATCGTCGGCCGCAGCGAGGTCTACGCGCGCACTTCGGGCGTGGAGACCGGCATCGCTTCCGTGCAGAGGAACTGCGCTTCGTCGCAGTTCCGCGGCCTGGTGCGGCGCATGTCCTTCATGGCCTGACCAGGCGCCAAGGAGGCTGCTGCGGTCTCAGGCAGGCGCCAGTGCACCGGCCAGGCGCAGCGACTCGCGCAGCGCGCCAGGCCAGTGGCCGTACGCCATCAGCGCCGCCACGGCCTGCTGCTCGGGGCCACAGGCCAGCCCCTGCGACTGCAGCCAGCCGTCGTCGAAGTAGGTGGCGGCGTAGCGCGCGCCGTCGTCGCACAGCAGCGTGACGATGGAGCCGGATTCGCCGCCGGCCTTCATCTGCTGCGCGCAGGCCAGCGCGGCCACCAGGTTGGTGCCGGTGGAGCCGCCCACGCGCCGGCCCAGCACCTCGCTCAGGGCACGCATGGCCGCCAGGCTCCACAGGTCGGGCACCTGGGCCATGGCGTCCAGCACGCCGGGCACGAAGGACGCTTCCACGCGCGGCCGGCCGATGCCTTCGATGCGCGAACCCTGGGCCAGGGCCAGGGACGCATCACGCGTCTGGAAGAAGTCGAAGAACACCGAGCGTTCGGCATCCACGCCGCACACGCGCGTGGCGTGCCGGCAGTAGTGCACGTAGCGGCCGATGGTGGCCAGCGTGCCGCCGGTGCCGGCACTGGCCACCACCCACGCCGGACAGGGGTGCGTCTCGCGCCGCATCTGCGTGAAGATGCTCTCGGCGATGTTGTTGTTGGCGCGCCAGTCGGTGGCCCGTTCGGCGAAGGTGAACTGGTCCATGTAGTGGCCGCCGCGCTCGTCGGCCAGACGCTGGCTCTCGGCGTACAGCGCGCGAGGGTCGTCCACCAGGTGGCACTGGCCGCCCTGGAACTCGATCGCGGCGATCTTCTGCGCGCTGGTGCTGCGCGGCATCACCGCGATGAAGGGCAGGCCCAGCAGCCGAGCGAAGTAGGCCTCGCTGATGGCCGTGCTGCCGCTGGAGGCTTCGACCACCGTGCCGCCCTCGCGCAGCCAGCCGTTGCACAGCGCGTGCAGGAACAGGCTGCGCGCCAGGCGGTGCTTCAGGCTGCCGGTGGGGTGGCTGGACTCGTCCTTCAGGTAGAGGTCGATGCCCGGGAAGCCCGGCAGCGCCACGGGGATCAGGTGCGTGTCGCTGGAGCGCTGGAAGTCGGCCTCGATGCGGCGGATGGCCTCGCGCAGCCAGGCACGGCGGGCGTCGATGACCTGCAGGGTGCTCACCTGCGCCCTACTCGATGAGCTTTCGCATCCACTCGGGCACCGGCGTGGACTTCTGCGCCTTGAAGTCGGTCCACACCGTCTTGGAGCCGCCTTCGGCGTAGATCACGCCCGGGTCGTCGGTACGTTCCAGCGTGATGTAGGTGTCGAAGCTGGTGCGGCCGAGGTTGGCCACGTAGTGCCTGGCCAGGATGTCGCCGGGGAACTCCAGCTGCTTGATGAAGTTGCAGAAGGCATTGATGATCACCGGCCCGGTGGCGGACGGGTCGGGCGGCCCGCCCACCTTGAACAGCCACTCCAGCCGCGCGATCTCCAGGTAGCGGAAGTACACGGTGTTGTTGACGTGGCCCATCATGTCCATGTCGCCCCAGCGGATGGGGATCACCATTTCATGGGTGAGCTTCTTCTCGGCGGGCACGGTGAATCGCATCGTGTCGGTCCTCTGGCTCAGCTTTCGCTCACACCGAGCTCGCGTGCCAGGCGCTGAACGAATTCGCGCAACTGCGCCACCTCGTCGCGCAGGCGCTGCTGCTCGGCCTTCAAGGCGGCGATCTCGCCCTGCGTCACGTCGGCCGTGCGGGCGGCGGGCAGGTCGGCCGCGGTGCCCACCGGCAGGGCGCTGAGGTCGATCTCGCCGCACAGCTGGTGCGCCCAGCGCGCCTCGCGGGCCCCCGGGGCGCGTGGCAGCTTGATGACGAGGGCCGGTGACTTGCCGGCCATCTCGTCGAGAAAACCTTCTACCGACGAGATGTCGGCGAAGCGGTGCAGCCGCTCGCAGTTCAGCCGCAGTTCGGCCGCCGTCTGCGGGCCGCGCAGCATCAGCACCGCCAGCAGCGCCACGCTCTGCCCCGGCACCGCCAGCACGCGGCCCAGGTTGTGTTCGTAGCGCACCACGCGGCTGCCGCTGCCCTCGAAGACCAGGCTCGACGCCTTCAGCGAATCGACGGCGGTCAGCACGTCGCCTTCGCTGGCCTCCATCACCGGCGAGCGCGCCGTCTTCTGGTTGCAGCCCATCGTCAGCGCGTTCAGCGACAGCGGGTAGGTGTCGGGAACGGTGTGCTGCTTCTCGATGAGCACGCCGAGCACGCGCGCTTCCAGAGGACTGAGGATTCGCATGGAGTTCAAGTACTCGCCTGAGGCCCCATCAAGCGGACGCCGCGGATCCGGCTCTGCCGGTCCGCTGGGGTCGCCCCCTTGAGGGGAGCGCCGGAGGCGCTACGGGGGTGGGTGTCATCACACTCCAAAGCCGTCGTCGGCGGCGATGACGGCGCCATTCACAAAGTGGCTCTCGTTGGCGCACAGCATCATCAGCACCGCGTCCAGGTCCTGCGGCTTGCCCACGCGCTTGCGCGGCAGCATCTGCACCAGCTTCTGGCCGGCGTCGGTCTGCCAGTGGTGGTGGTTGATCTCGGTGTCGATGTAGCCCGGGCACAGCGCGTTGACGTTGATGCCGAAGCGGCCCCACTCCAGCGCCATGGCCTTGGTCATGTGGATCACCGCGGCCTTGCTCATGCTGTACACGCCGATCTGGCCCAGCACGCGCAGGCCGGCCATCGACGCCACGTTGACGATGCGGCCGCCGGTGAAGGTGCCCGGCGCCGTGCCCTTGCTGCGCGCGATCATGCGCTTGCCCACTTCCTGCGCCACGAAGAAGGCACCGCGCGTGTTGGTGTCCATCATGTAGTCGTAGTCGTCGGGCGTGACGTCGATCAGCTTCTGCGTGGTGCTCACGCCCGAGTTGTTGACCAGGATGTCGATGGCCCCCATCTCGGTCTCGGCATGCGCCACGGCGGCACGGATGCTGTCGGGGTCGGTGACGTCCAGGCCCACCACGTGGGCGTCGCCGCCTTCGGCCTCGAGTTCGGCGCGCAGCGTCTTCAGCCTTTCGATGCGCCGCGCGGCCAGCACCACACCGGCACCGGCGCGGCTGAGCGTGCGCGCGAACTGCTCGCCGAGCCCGCTGGAGGCCCCGGTGATCATCGCCACACGGCCCGACAGGTCGATGTTGTAGGACATGGAGCAGCTCCTCTAGAACACACACAAGACCACACCGGATGACGATAGCACGCACTCTTAGAATGATCCGTTCCCCAGCCCTGCCCCGAGGCACGCCGATGACCCCGCAAGAGATCCTGGACACCCACGGCCCGCGCGAAGCCATGGAGTACGACGTGGTGATCGTCGGCGGCGGCCCCGGCGGCCTGGCGGCGGCCATCCGGCTGAAGCAGCTGAACGCCGAGCTCTCGGTGGTGGTGCTCGAGAAGGGCTCGGAGCCCGGCGCCCACACGCTGAGCGGCGCGGTGATGGACCCGCGCGCGCTGAACGAGCTGCTGCCCGACTGGAAGGAGCGCGGCGCGCCGCTGAACCAGCCCGTCAGCGGCGACGAGGTGCTTTTCCTGGGCGAGAACCACACCACGCGCACGCCCGACTGGCTGGTGCCCGGCTGCTTTCACAATCAAGGCAACTACGTCATCAGCCTGGGTGCGGTGACGAAGTGGCTGGGCGAACAGGCCGAGGCGCTGGGCGTGGAGATCTTCCCCGGCTTCACCGGCGCCGAAGTGCTGTACGGCGACGCCGGCCAGGTGCGCGGCGTGGCCACCGGCAACGTGGGGCTGGGCAAGGACGGCCAACCGCACGACGGCTTCCAGCTGGGCATGGAACTGGTGGGCAAGTACACCGTGTTCGCCGAAGGTGCGCGCGGCCACCTGGGCCGGCAGCTCATCGCCAAGTACCAGCTCGACCAAGGCCGCGACCCGCAGAGCTACGCGCTGGGCGTGAAGGAGCTGTGGGAGATCGACCCCGCCAAGGCCAAACCGGGCCTGGTGGTGCACACCGCCGGCTGGCCGATGGACGAACACACCTACGGCGGGGGCTTCCTGTACCACCTGGAAGGCAACAAGGTCACGCTGGGCTTCGTCACCGGCCTGGACTACCAGAACCCCTGGATCAGCCCCTTCGAGGAGATGCAGCGCTGGAAGACGCACCCGGCCATCCGCGCGCACATCGAAGGCGGCAAGCGCATCGGCTACGGTGCGCGCGCCATCACGGCCGGCGGCATCCTGAGCCTGCCCAAGCTGGTGTTCCCCGGCGGCGCGCTGATCGGCTGCGAGGCCGGCACGCTGAACGCCGCGCGCATCAAGGGCAGCCACGCCGCCATCAAGACCGGCATGCTGGTGGCCGAGGCCATCGCCCCGGCGCTGAAGGCCGGCCGCAGCCACGATGAACTCGCGGCCTACCCCGAGGCTTTCGAGAAGAGCTGGCTGCACGCCGAACTGCAGGCCAGCCGCAACTTCAAGCAGTGGTTCAAGCAGGGCAACACCATCGGTGCGCTGATGACGGGCATCGAACAGTGGCTGCTGCCCAAGCTGGGCATGAAGAGCCCGCCGTGGACCGTGCACCGCCACCAGGCCGACCACCAGCGGCTGCATGCGGCGTCCCAGGTGGAGCCCAAGCGCTACCCCAAACCGGACGGCGTGCTGACCTTCGACCGCCTGTCGTCGGTGTTCATCAGCAACACCAACCACGAAGAGAACCAGCCGGCGCACCTGACGCTGAAGGACGCCTCGGTGCCGGTGGCCGTGAACCTGGAGCACTATGCCGGCCCCGAGAGCCGCTACTGCCCGGCCGCGGTGTACGAATACGTGCCCGCCGACGGCGGCGGCCAGCGCCTGCAGATCAACGCGCAGAACTGCGTGCACTGCAAGACCTGCGACATCAAGGACCCGACGCAGAACATCGTGTGGGTCACGCCCGAGGGCGGCGGCGGGCCGAACTACGCGGGGATGTGAGTCAGACAGGGGCCTTCGGGCCCCTTCTTCATCGGCCGATCAATTCGTGGGATCGAAGCGGAAGCGCTGCACCACACCCTTCCAGCGGCCTTCGGTGAGCCGGCTCTCGGTGTAGCGCCCCTCGCTGATGCGCCCGATGACCTTGCGCCAGAAGGCCTGCGCTGGCAGGTTGCCGGGCATCTGGCCGACCTCCCAGGCGCCGGGATGGCTCTGGAAGACATGGCGCGCCAAGGCAGCCCCCACCTGGCCGCGACGGTACTTCCTGAGGACGAAGAACTGCTCCATCCACCAACCGTCGGTCTGCGTGACGAAGGCAGGCCCGACGAGCGCGAAGCCGGCGTAGTGGCCATCGACGAGCGCCACGTGAGCGAACGAATCCACCGCGTCGACGTGGCGGGTCAGGTCGTAGCCGTACTCGCCCCGTTCATCGAGATCCTGGTCGTACAGGTCGGAGATGTCGTGCTGGTAGAGCTCCAGCATGCGCTGCAGCGCGGGGAAGTCCGAAGCGCGGGCACCGCGACATTCGGGCTCCACCTGGTTCACACCGTGCTGCGTGCCCGCTTCCATGCCCTGTCCGGACTGGATCTTCTCAACCATTCGGTCGCCCCTTGCCAGCTGAAACTCGCCATGCGGCAAGCCGTCGTAGAAGCGGCCGCCCCCATAGTCTAGGTGCAGGTCACGGGGTCCTGGACTTGCGAAGATGACGGCCGCCCAGGTACATGAACAGCAGGGCCGGCATGGCGACCAGGTGGTAGAGGGCGTCGCCGTTCACCAGGGGATGCAGCGTCAGCTCGAGCGCCTGGACGATGGACGCCAGCACCAGGATCACGATGCCGATGATCATCGGCAGCGATCCCTGTCCACGGCCCAGTCGAAGCACGCTCATCACCAGCAGCAGGATCACCACCAGCGCGTAGTTCAGCACCACGACCAAGAAGGTGTCGAAGGCAAGGACGACGGCGACGAAGGCCGCCAGCTGGACCACAGCAAGAGCCGACAAGGCGCGGGCGGTCGCCTCCGAGAAGAACTGCCACGCCGTGGTCAGCGCGAGGAAAAGCGTGGCCCCGCCGACCATCAGCCAGGTGAGCTTTCGGATCCCTTCGCGCGGCAGGTTCGCAGCTTCCACGAAGCCATGGTCGATGCCGCCCAGCAGGGCCGCCACCGCCAGGAACAGCAGCGCGAACCCCCAGTGCCAGGAGGCAGACCACTTCTCCTTCACCGCCTGCATCTGCATGCCGCAGAGAAAGAAGACTTCTGCAGCGAAGACGAAGTTGGTGATGGCCGTGACGGCAAGCGCGTCGATGGTGATGCTCCTTCGGTTGGAACCGTCCCGGCGTCGCCTGGCGCCCCTGGGATGCGGTCTTGTCCGTGCTGACGTGGCGGATTGTCCTACCCTCACGGTCGCCGCGCAGGGCGAACATGGGTGTTCCACAGCAGGAAGGACCACGATGACCGACCCCCGCGACATTGCCCATGACAAGAAGGTGCGCCAGGAGAAGAAGAAGCGCGGTGAAGAGCTCGCGCCGGGTGCCGACAAGACACCGCAGTTGGGGAAGAAGACGCAGAAGGAGCATCACGCGTCGGACACACCCAAGGTGCCCGACGAGGCCGATCCCGTGCCGAGTGGCGAGAGACAGCAGCCCTGAACCTGGGAGCCGGAGGTTCACCCCCGCCCTCCGCGTTCACCGACTGTCTTGCGCCCTGCAGGTCACCCTGTCGGCCAGCACAAAGTGGAAGCTGTCAAGAGTGCGCCAGCCACCAGACCACGCCGGCAGGCACGTTGGGCAGGAAGACCACCCAGACGCAGCGCGTGTCAGGTCTGCGCGACGTTACCGGGGGACCAGCTTCAGAACCTCTCCGCTTTCGCGCTTCATGTACAGGACGCCATCCTTGCTTTGAAACTCGTTGCAGAAGTACCTGATCTGGCGCCCTTCGGTGCAGACGGTGCTGTCCTTGACGCTCCACTTGCCGTTGTCCGCGAAGCTGCCGACGTTGACGAAGAAGTAGCCGTTGGCGTTGTACTGAAGCCGCCAGGCCGGGCCCTTGGCCGGCTGTGCCATGAACGTCTTGCCGCCCATCGCAGCGGTGAGCGCTTCGGCGGTGATGCTTGAAGCACCCTCGGGAAACTGCGCGATCGGCTCCTGTGCAAACGCCGAGGAGGCCAACAACGCTGCGGCAAGGAAGTGTGGTTTCATGGTCTGTCTGCCGTTGCATTCGCGGTATGGAACGGGGCCAGCATAGAAGATCGGGTGAGGTAGGCCATCCTCTGTATTGACGAAGGTCCGGGACAAGCTGCGACAACAGAATGCGCACAGCACGAGCCAGGGTGGAACTGCTGCGCGGTTCGCGCAGGCCCCGCCCGCCGCGGTGTCGTCATGCCGGCCGTTTGCGCCCTCTGCTGGACATGGCATCCGCGGACCGGGGGTCACCGCCGGCGCGATCCGAAGGGGTTCCATGGCGCAGGACGCGAAGCCTCACGTCCGGGTCACCATAGTGCTGGTACGCCGCCCACAGGGCCCCGAAGGCATCCTGCCTGGACCTCAGATGCATTCTTGCAGCGCGCAGCGCCTGGCCCAGCGTCGAGGGCGTGGCGCCACCCGATTCGTCCAGCAGGGCCTTGTACAGCACCTGACTGAACAGCGCCGCACCCGTGTCACTGACCTCCCACGCCGTGCCGATGTAGTTGCGAACACCGCGCATGAAGAACTCGTCGACCAGCGTGGGCAGCAAGGTATCGTCCGAAGGCCGAGCCCCCGGGGTCGACGCATCGGCACGCAAGTTGGATGTCTGCGAGGACAGGCACGCGTTGGCGACCACCAGGGTCGGGATGGTGCGCAGGTTGGCGATCTCGCGGCCCGTGAAGCAGCGATCACCGAACAGCCACCCGGCGCTGTCGGGCTGCTCGGGATCGAACACGCCATGGCCTGCGAAGTGAAGGATGTCGTAGTCGTGCGAGTTCATCAGCCACAGCACGTCGAAGATGGTCGCAGCAGGAATCGACAGCAGGGGCCCGACGCGGGGCACGTTCGGGGCGCCGATCAAGGCATCCACTTCGATGCCCATGCCGCGCAGCAGCGCGGTGACCTCCAGGGCCTCGGATCGCGCCCCTTCCAGGCTCAGCCCCTGGTCGGGATCGCCCGGGTCCCCGATCACCAGCGCCCGCAGCTTGTCTCTGGGCGTGTAGGGCCGTGGCGGCGTCGGGCTGTAGGACGTGCGCATCTGCCGCGCCATCGGCTTGTCCAGGCCCAGGGGGTTCTGCGACTTGGCGTCGTGGAAGTTCTCCAGCAGTTCCCAGTGGATGCGGGCCGTGCTGCGGTCCACTTCCACGATCAGGCTGTCGCCCATGTCGAGCTTCTCGCGGAAGTCGCGCTGCACCAGGAGCGTGGCCATCAGCCGGCTCATGCCAGGAAGCTCGGACAGGTCTTGCGGATCCGTGGTGCGCCGGATGATCTCGTCCACCAAGGACCAGTCCACCGGAACGATGCGCTCGGCCACGACGGCGCTGTCGCTGATCGCCGCAGAGCGAATGCCTGAACCGCCGTTGTCTCGAACGAAGGACATGCGGGTGGGGGCTCGCCCCTGCGCGCCGCCCCGGGGCAGACGGCCGAACCCCAGGTTTCCCGCCTGCAACAGCAGGTCTGCGTCTTCGGGGACCGGCAGGCCGCGCAGAAAGTCTTCGCAGCCACGGCGCAGTTCCGCCGACGCGTCCACACCCTGCAGCACCGCGGCGGCGGCCTTGCCTGCAGCGGACCGGTCGCCCCGGACGCGCAGCGCGGCAGCCAACAGGATGGCCGAGACGGCAATCTGCTCACCGAATGCACCGCCTCGGCCCGCCTTCAGGCGGGAGTCCAGGCGCATGCCGTCGACGGGCGGGTGCGCGTGCAGCGCTTCGGCAATCAACTGCGCCTTGCGCAGATCACGCTCGACGATGCGGATGCGTTGCAGGCTGGAGTTCTGCAGGCTGCCGTGCAGTGCATCCTCGAAACCCTCGATCAGCGCCTTGACCGCGCCAGGAACGTCGAGGTTGCCGTTGCCGGACCCGATCAGCAAGGTGCAGGCCGTCTCGACCTTCGGCATGGCGACCAGGGACTCGGCCAGGGCTCGGGCGGTGCGGCGCGAGGCGGTCACCCCGAAGGTGCCCGGGTGTCCCATGCCGGCGATCGCCACCGTCTTGCGGCGCCGCATCCAGGGGAAGAAGTTGATGTCGCCGACCGCGCCGCGCAGGATGCCGCGCCGGGTGTGCGAGGTGATCAGCAGCGCGTCGGGGCTGCATTCGTCGCCCGGTGCCACGCCGGACACGGCTCGATCCAGCGCCAGCTCGCCCGCCTGGGGTTCGACGCCCTCGTAGTGGCCGGCCGCCAGCACCTGGCCATCCACCTGCGTGATGTCGGCCCAGACCACTTCCACGACGAGGGGCGCCCTTCGTGAGGCGCCGGGTCGTGCCTTCGACCTCGCGCGTGCATCGTCAGCCGCCTTGGAAGTCGCCGTGGCCCGCGCCTTGGCGATCTCCCGGCCTCCGACGAACGAGGCCAGCAGGGCCGATTCGACCGCGGCTGCGTCGTCCCGGTTCAGCGATCGAAAGGCGGCGCGCGTGGCCGGAAGGGCGGGCGGCATGGGTTCGATCTGGTCCGGCGTGCGCCACGCGGGTGACGGCGGCAAGTCGCGCTTGGCCGGCTTGAACGGCAGCAGCTGCGCCGTGTTGCCGGTCAAGAGCAGCTCATGGATGCCGGCGAGCACCCGTTGATTGGCGGGAAGATCGCCGTGCACTTCTTCCACATAAAGGGTCTGTACCCCAGGCAGCAGGCCCAGCTCATGCGGTACGCGGCCGTCGCCGTCGAGCGTTTCCCGGTAGCTGAACCGACCCGGGCCGTCGATGCGGATGCCGTGGAGCGTCGGCTGGTTGCAGCCCGCGACGTAGACCAGCCGTTGCGGGTCCTGCACCGCCTCCATCTCTTCCTGGAATCGACGACCCAGGTCGAGATACTTCTGCGGCACGGGAAACCCGCCCCACTCCGCCGCGTCGTACAGCCGCAGCCGGTCGTCGCCGGCATGGGATGCCGGCGAAGGCAGCATCTGGTAGGAGCCCGGGAACGTGTTCACCACGTTCAGGATCTCCTTCATGTCGTGCTTCAGGTCGAAGGCCGCCAGCAGCTTCAGCGTCCTTTCCTGGCCTGTCAGCACCAGCGGGATGGCGAAGGAACCGCGGTTCGGCGTGCCCAGCATCACCAGTCTTCCGCCGCGTCGGAGCCCGACGGGATCCTTCATCGCCTCCCAGGTGGCGGGGAAGAGCTGCATGAAGCGCCGTGCCACCAGGCCCCCCATGGAGTGCGCCACGACATGCGTCGGTTCGCCGCCCGACCACCGCCGGATCTCGCGATCCAGCTGGGCCGCGGACCCGTCGATGTTCAGGCGCCAGTCGAAGGCAAAGGGCAGCACCCGCCAGCGCTGCGACAGCTCGAACACCAGGGGCATGTATTCGTCGAGCAGGCCCTGGGTCACCACGCGGAGGCGCGGATCGAGCGGTTCGGCGTTGGAATCGAGGGTCAGGTCTTCGATGCGGCCGGCAACCAGGCGCAGGTAGTGCATCCAGACCAGGTCTTCGTCGCCGGACGGATCCACCGTCGCGAGCTTGCCGCCCATGATGCCGTGAACGACCACGACACGACCCAGCACCGCCGTGCGCACCTTTCGCGCAGCGCGGACCATCCGCGCGACGGTGGCCGCACCGAGGCGCGCCTCGATCTCGCTGCGGCCCTGCGGCGACAACTGCAGCACGGCAGCGCGCGCCGCTTCGACATGGCCGGCCGCGAACTGCTCGCGCAGGTGGTCCAGCGTCGGGTCGGTGGCGGCAGAACCAGCAGGGGGAGGAGGCAAGGTCGGTTCCTTTGCAGTGCGCCAGGTGCGATGCCATCCTGATCGAGATCAGCTGCGGACTGGCGGTTACCTGACATCACTGCGCCGCCGCCACAAATCATGCCTTGCACGAAGTGCCGTTGTCCATCCGGCTTCATTCATCCTGCCGAGCCGCCGAAGCCGCGGTGTCACAGGTCCTTCCCCCATCCGGTGGAGCAGCGCCTGGATCATTCGACGCCGAACAGGCAGCATGGACGGGTCGAACACAGAAAGTGAGATCGAACCATGGCGTCGAAGAGACAAGATCGGGTCAAGTCGCTTCTCGTCCTGCCGAACGCAAATGCACGGGTCGAACGGGAAACCGGCCTCGGCTATTTCGTGGCTCACGGGACCACGGGAGGCACGGCCTACGCCGTGCTGTCGGACGGCACCGCGCTGCCCCTGCAAAGAGACGACGAGCACTACGACGTGGAGGACCTGCTGGCGGGCAAGCCGCTGCCTGCCCGCAAGGACGGCAAGGTGCAGCTCGGATCTGCAATGCCGAACCGCGCGAGCGCGGCGGCCACGCTGGCCGCGCTGAAGATCTCACCGGCCTACCTCAGCGCCGCCGGCGCCTTCCCGCTGATCGCCAGCGTGACCCTTCCTGCGAAGACCAGGCTCCACCGCTTCATCCAGTCCGCCAACGACGCCAGGTTCCAGCAGGGCCAGCTGCTCAAGGGAACCTACCTCACGACTCCGCTGGAACTCGTCCACGCCAATTCCGGCTTCGCCGCGGTCGGACGGTTCGCCCTGCCCATGCCCGTTCCGGCCTGCCACGTCCTCGAATACGAACTCCAGGCCCGAACGGTCGTCAAGATGGGCACCGTCGCGCCGCTGTTCGGTCAGTCGGGCGGCGGGGTGGAAGTCTGCCTGCAGAGCTCTCGTCCGGCGGTGCTGCGCAGTTCGAAGCTGATCCCCGCGTATTGACCGTCGCGGACCGCCACGGGCGTGGGGTCGGCTCGACCGACAGGCCTTCCCGGCCCCTCAGTCCTTCAGTTCCAGGCCATGCGCCTCGGTGATGTAGTGATGGAGCTGGCCCTGGAAGAAGCGCGCCAGCACCGACTCGGTCGCTGCCTTGGCCGCGGCGCGTTGGGGACTGGCAAGGGCGGCCTGCACTGCGGGCAGGTCCGGGTAGCTGATGGCCAGGATCAGCGCGAGCTCCGGCGATCCTTCGTCCCGCTCGTCGGGGAAGCAGACCTGGACCGCCAGCACCCGCGGAAAGGCGCGCCAGAGAGGAAGGACTTCCGCCAGGACGGCTTCGCGGAACGAGGCGGTGTCGGACGGGTCGACGCGGCCGGCGAAGAGGGCGAATCGGATGATCATGGCGCGACGACCTTCCCTGTCACCGAGTCGGCCCTCAGCCGCCGTAGCCCCGCAAGCGGTTGTACTGCGCGACCTGCTGCTCGGAAAGGATTCGAACCTGCTCCAGGTGGGCCTGGAGATGCACGCCTCGCACCTTCTCGCGCGCCTGCGCGGCCTGGGCAAGTGCCGTGGACAGGCTCTCGGGTGTCACGGTCCGGGTCGCGAACAGTTGATCCAGACGTCTTTCCGCTTGAAGCAGTGCCTCGCCAGCGGCGATGGCATCCCGTCGCATCCTCGCCATCAGGTCTTCGGTTTGTCGCCTCTGTTCCGCGCTCAGGGCCAGTTGGCGGTCCAGTTGCAGCACATGCAGGGGTCCGGGATAGCCATTGAGCTCGGCCGCCAGCGCCAGGCTCATCCCCTGCCCGGCCCGCAAGCCACTGATGTCGTCCGCGGAGAGCGCCTTGATCTCCCGGTTCTGCATGCCGGCGTAGTGCGAGTGGCCGGCGCAGCCTGCCATCGACAGAGCCAGGACGACAGCGGTTGAAGACAGCAAGGTTTGCATGGGAGGGAGGCTGGTGGTGGACGTTCAGGGCCGTGGTCAAGCGGGCGGCGGCGGCGGCAGGGTCCAGGCCTGGGCTGCCGAAAATATACCTCGCAGCTGCATGACGGCTTGAGTGGACTTGCGCGGCACGGTGGACGTGATCGTCGCGACGCGGTGCATCGCCGATGGCTACGGGCTGCTGCACAGTGACCGCGACTTCGGGGCCTTCGAGAAGCACCTGGGTCATCAGGGGGTCGACTGCGGGGTCTGATGCCCTACCCCAGGGTTCAGCCTGGACGCCGGCTCCGCTCGAAGTCCTGCCGCGTCTGCACCATCAAGACCGCGGGCCCGTCCGGCGTGGTGACGAGGCCCTGCCGCACGAAGCCCGCCTTCTGGTAGCAGCGGATTGCGCGCTGGTTGTCTGGCGAGGGGTCGGTCTGCAGCTTCGTCACCGCCGGGTCGGCGAACAGCCGCTCGACCAGCGCGCCGACCAGGCGCGTGCCCAGCCCCTGGTTCAGGCGCCAGGCATCGGCCAGCAACTGGTCGATGCCGCGCACACCGGGGTCGGTCTCGTCTTCCCACCAGCCGTCGCCGCTGCCCATCGCCACGTAGCTCTGTGCGAAACCGACCGGCTCGTCGCCCAGCATCGCGATGTAGGGCGTGACGCGCTCGGCGGCCATCGCGTCGGGCTGGTAATCGCGCAGCACCTCGTCGAGCGAGGGCCGCTCGGCTTCGCCGCCCCACCACTCGACGATGTGCGGACGGTTCAGCCAGTCGTGCAGCAGGGGCAGGTCGTCCGCGCGCAGCAGGCGCAGGGTGAGGGGCGGGCGCGCGTCAGGCATGCGGCAAGGTGCCCGGACGCGGGCGCATCTGCACCAGGTCCCAGAGGTTGCCGTACAGGTCCTTGAACACCGCGACGGTGCCGTACGGCTGTTCCACCGGCGGCCTGACGAACTCGACGCCCTGGTCCTGGAAGCGCCGGTGGTCGCGCCAGAAGTCGTCGGTGTAGAGGAACAGGAAGACCCGCCCGCCGGTCTGGTCGCCGACCCGGTCGACCTGCTCGGGCGCGGACGCCCTAGCCAGCAGCAGCTGCGCACCGCCGGCCGACCCGGGCGGCGCGACCACCACCCAGCGCTTGTTCTGCTCGGGCACGAAGCGGTCTTCGATCAACTCGAAGCCCAGCTTCCCGACGAAGAAGGCCAGCGCGTCGTCGTAGTCCGCGACGACGAGGCAGACGAGACCGAGTGACTGTTGCATGGTGAGGCGAGGCGTGGTTCGCGCCGCCGGAGGTTCGAGGTTCCTGGTCACCCCGCCCCATCGATGGCGGCAGCGGCGGTGAGGACGGCCAACAGCTTCATGACATGGCCTGGAGGATGTTCAAGGCCGCAAGATTGCCACGGCAAGGGTGCGCGCAGGGGGTTCCCTGCCCTTGCCCTCACGCGATGGAGTCGCTGATGCGCGGACCCGACCCGATGGGAGCCGCAGCGCCGGGCCGCCCCGTGCGGATCAGGCCGCTCGACGCCACCCGGGCGCCACCCGGGCGCCACCCGGGCGCCAAGGGCCCGGTGATCCGACGACAAAAAAGTTTCTCTCATTTGTATCAAAGCTATCAAGTTCAAATTGATGCTACCGATAAAACATTTGGTTGCAATAAGACAGCGGTCCGGCGAGAGGCCGGTTGCTGGCCTGGGTTGGCCTACACCACGGGATGCTTCATGGACTCAACGATGTTCCGGTTCCCCGCCTTGCCCGCCCTCACGGCGGACCGAGATGCCCAGCGGCCAGTGGCGCCGTCCCGCAGCTTCACAGCCGCGCCATGAGGATCGCGCCACCCCCGCTGCCGCCGCAGCTGACGATTTATTCGGTCACGGAGGCCGCCCGGCAGTGGCAGGCCTGGCTGCTCGACGACGACGACGGTCAGGAAGCGCTGGTGCTCGACGTCGCGGGCCTGAGCGAGATCGACGGCGCCGGCGTGCAGTGGCTCATCGCCCTGTCCAACACGCTGCGCCAGCGCGGGCGCACGCTGCAGCTGGTGGCGCCGCCGGCCGAGCTCGTCACCGTCTGCAGGCGCCTGGGTGCCGGCTTCCTGCTCGACAGGGCGTGCTCGGAGACCGCCGCATGATGGCCGCCCCTTTCGACGACACCTTCGTCGCCGACCTGCTGCCCGCCTTCGTCGAGGAGGCCAACGAGCAGGTGTCCGCCTTCGAGCAGTTGCTGCTGCAGCTGGAAGACGCGCCCACCGACCACGAGCTGCTCGACGCGCTGTTCCGCTGCGCGCACACCGTCAAGGGCTCGGCGGGACTGTTCGGGCTGGACGCGCTCGTCGGCTTCACCCACCACGTCGAGACCGTGCTGGACCTGTTGCGCGAGGGCCGGCTGCAGTTGTCGCCGGCGCTCAGCACCGTGCTGCTGAAGAGCAACGATGCCATCCGGGATCTCGTGGCCAACGCCACCGGCCACAACGCCGCCGCCCTCGGCGCCGGCAGCGACGAGGCCGCACGGCAGCGCAGCGCCCTGGTGGCCGAACTCCAGGCCGCGTCCGGCCATGGCGCCCAGGCGCCCGGCGGCAGCGACGAACCACCGGCAGACGCTGCGTCGCCCGCGGTCCCGCGTCGATGCCAGGCGACGGTGCGCTTCGGTTGCGAGACCTTCCGCGACGGCATGGACCCCCTGTCGATGATGGCCTACCTGGAGCAGATGGACCGCTGCGAGGACGTCGTCTGCGACCGCGACGCCGTGCCCGGCCTGGACGTCATCGACCCCGAGGCCTGCCACCTCCGGCTGCGTTTCGCGCTGCACAGCGCCCAGCCACGTGCCGACCTCGAGAGCGCCTTCCAGTTCGTGATGGATTCGCTGGAACTGGCGATCGACGACCCGGTCGCCGGCGCTGCACCGGACGACGGTCATGCCCCGGAAGACCCTCTGGTGAGCGACGACCCTGCCACCCCGACGGCAGCCGCCCCGGCGACACCACGTCGCCGCGAGGCGGCCGCCGCCGACGAGGGCGGCTACATCCGGGTCCATGCGCATCGCCTGGACGAGGTGATCAACCTGCTCGGCGAACTGGTGGTGGCCGGCGCCGGCGCGTCGTTGCTGGCGCGGCAGACGCGGCAACGCGGGCTGATCGAGGCCAACCAGCAGATCACGCGCCTGATCGAGGGCATCCGCAACAGCACGCTGAAGCTGCGCATGGTGCCGATCGGCGACACCTTCGCACGCTTTCGCCGCGTGGTGCGCGACACGGCGGCGGAGCTGGGCAAGGACATCGCGCTGGACATCGTCGGCGGCGACACCGAACTGGACAAGGCGGTGGTCGAACGCATCGCCGACCCGCTGATGCACCTGGTGCGAAACGCGATGGACCACGGCCTGGAGACGCCGGCGCACCGGCAGGAGGCCGGCAAGCCAGCACAGGGCCGGCTGACCCTGTCGGCCTGCCATGAATCGGGCAGCATCCTGATCCGCATCAGCGACGACGGACGGGGCATCCAGCGCGAGAAGGTGCTGCAGCGCGCCTGGCAGCGCGGCCTGCTGGCGCCGGGCGTGCGTCCCGAGTCCGACGACGAGATCCACCGGCTGATCTTCGAGCCCGGATTCTCGACCGCCGAGACCGTCACCAACCTCAGCGGCCGCGGCGTCGGCATGGACGTGGTGCGCAGCAACATCGAGGCGCTGCGCGGCTCGGTCACCATCGAGAGCGTCGAAGGCCAGGGCAGCCGCATCGAGATCCGTCTGCCGCTCACCCTGGCCATCATCGACGGCTTCCTGGTCGGCGTGGGCGCCTCGCGCTTCATCTTCCCGCTGGAGTCGGTGGTCGAGGTGATCGACAGCCGCGCCGCGGCCAGCGCCGCCGACACCCAGGGCCGCGGCTGCGTCGATCTGCGCGGCAGGCTGCTGCCGGTGATCGACCTGCGCCAGCTCTATGCGCTGGACTCGCCCGCGCCCGAGCGCGGCAGCGTGGTCGTCGTGCGCTGCGGCGCCCGGCGCTTCGGCGTACGCGTCGACGGCCTGCTCGGCCAGCACCAGACCGTCATCAAACCGCTGGGCCGCCTCTTGCGGGGCCTGCGCGGCATCTCCGGCTCGTCGATCCTCGGGACCGGCGAGGTCGCGCTGATCGTCGACGTCGACACGCTGGGGCAACTGGCTTCGGCACCACCCGCAGGCGCACGGCCGGCCTCCCCGCCGCCCCGCGCGCCGTCCCACCCATCGTCCCCCTCGTCCGCAACGGCTGCCGCGCCGTCTGCCGACCGTCATTCCCTTGAAGGAGCCCGTTGATGTCCTCGCGCCAGACCCCTGAAGACCTTCACGCCACCGAACCCGGTTTCCTGGCCCGCATGTTCGCCGGCATCGAGCTCGAACACCTTCGCCAGGAAACCGTCCGGCTGCGTGCCGCGCAGGCCGCCGCCGAGGACGAGCTGCGGTCCCACCGGGCCGCCACGGCCGGCATCGTCGCGGCCGTCGACAGCCGCTACCTGCGCGTTGAATACGACCCCGCGGGCCACGTGATGCAGGCCAACGGCAACTTCTGCCAGCTGATGGGCTACGCGGCCGACGAACTCGTGGGCAAGCACCGCAGCCTGTTCGTGGACCCCGAGCAGGCACGCTCGACCGGCGACCGCGACTTCTGGGCCGCGCTGCAGGCCGGCCGCCCGCAGGCCGACGTCTACAGGCGCCTGGCGCGCGGCGGGCGCGAGGTCTGGTTGCAGGGCAGCTACACCCCCGTGCAGGACGAGGCCGGCCGCGTCGTCAAGGTGCTGTCGATGGCCAGCGACGTCACGGCAGCGCGCCTGGAGGCCACCGAGTGGAGCGGTCAGGTGCAGGCGATCGGCAAGTCGCAGGCGGTCATCGAGTTCACGCTCGACGGCCGCGTGCTGCACGCCAACCCCAACTTCCTGGCGGTGCTGGGCTACACGCTGGACGAGATCAGGGGCCAGCACCACAGCATGTTCGTCGATCCTGCCGCCCGCGACAGCGCCGCCTACCGGCTCTTCTGGGACAAGCTGGGGCGCGGGGAGTTCGACGCCGGGCAATACAAGCGCATCGGCAAGGGCGGCAAGGAGGTGTGGATCCAGGCCAGCTACAACCCGGTGGTGGGCCTGGACGGCAGGCCGGCGAAGGTGGTGAAGTTCGCCACCGACATCACCGCCGCCCAGCTGCAGGCCGCCGACGCGCGCAGCCAGCTGGCCGCCATCGGCAAGGCGCAGGCCGTCATCGAGTTCACGCTCGAAGGCAAGGTGTTGACGGCCAACGACAACTTCCTGGCCACCGTGGGCTACACGCTGGCCGAGATCCAGGGCCAGCATCACAGCCTGTTCGTCGAGCCGACCGAGCGCGCCGGCGCCGAGTACCGGCAGTTCTGGGAACGCCTGGGCCGCGGCGAATACGACGGGGGGCGCTACCGCCGCATCGGCAAGGGCGGCAAGGAGGTCTGGATCCAGGCTTCGTACAACCCGATCTTCGACACCGACGGCCGCGCCTTCAAGGTCGTCAAGTACGCCACCGACATCACCGCGCAGGTGCGGGCCGCCGACATGCTGGCCGAGGCCGTTCGACAGGCGCAGGCGGTGGCCGAGGCGGCCAAGGCCGGCGACCTGGAGCAGCGCATCCCGCTGGAAGGCAAGACCGGCGCGCCGCGCCAGCTCTGCGAGGGCATCAACTCGCTGCTCGAGACCACCAGCGTGATCTTCGGCGATGTCGGCCGCGTGCTGGCCGCGCTGTCCAGCGGCGACCTCGGCCAGCGCATCGACAGCGACTACGAGGGCGTCTTCGGGCGCATCAAGGACGACGCCAACGCCAGCTGCGAGAAGCTGGCCTCGGTGATCGACGAGGTGCAGGCCGCCGCCGAGGCGCTGATCGGCGCGGCCAACCAGGTCAGCGCCACGGCGCAGAGCCTGTCCCAGGCGGCCAGCGAGCAGGCCGCTTCGGTGGAGGAGACCACGACCTCGGTCGACCTGATGTCGGCCTCGATCACGCAGAACAGCGACAACGCCACGGTCACCGACGGCATGGCCACGCGGGCGGCCAAGGAGGCCGGCCAGGGCGGGGCCGCCGTGTCGCAGACGGTGTCGGCGATGAAGCAGATCGCCCAGAAGATCGGAATCGTCGACGACATCGCCTACCAGACCAACCTGCTGGCGCTGAACGCGGCCATCGAGGCGGCACGGGCCGGCGATCACGGCCGCGGCTTCGCGGTGGTGGCCGACGAGGTGCGCAAGCTGGCCGAGCGCAGCCAGGAAGCGGCCAAGGAGATCGGCGACCTGGCCGGCAGCAGCGTCTCGACCGCCGAGCACGCCGGCAAGCTGCTCGACGAGATCGTGCCCTCGATCCAGAAGACCAGCGAGCTGGTGCAGGAGATCGCCGCAGCGTCGCAGGAGCAGAGCCAGTCGGTCACGCAGATCGGCAGCGCCATGGGCCAGCTGAGCAAGGCCACGCAGCAGAACGCCTCGGCCTCCGAGGAGCTGGCAGCCACCGCCGAGGAGTTGACCGGCCAGGCCGGGCAGCTGCAGCAGTCGATGGCCTTCTTCAGCCTGGCCACCACGGCGGCCGCGGCGCCGGTGGAGCGCCGTGCACCGAACTCGCCGCCGCGTGCCGCATCACGAGGCGTCAAGCCGCTGGCCGCGGCCGTGCGGCCGGTGACGACGGCGGCACCAGAGCGCCAGGTGGCCAACGGCCGCGGCAACTTCCGGCCCTATTGATCGCGGAGCGACCGATGAACGAATCACACCCAGGCGTCCCGGTGCCCGACCGGCTGTCGCAGGTGCTCACCTTCTGGCTCGGCAGCGAGGTGTTCGGCATGGACATCCGCACCGTGCGCGAGATCATCCAGTGCGGCCCGATGACGGCGGTGCCGCTGATGCCCGGCTTCGTGCGGGGCGTCATCAACCTGCGCGGCGCGGTGGTGCCGGTGGTCGACCTGAACGCGCGCTTCGGCCGCCCGTCGGCGCAGCTGGGCAAGAAGAGCTGCATCGTGATCTTCGACGCCCGGCGCGGCGGCGAGCGCATCGAGCTGGGCCTGCTGGTCGACGCCGTCAGCGAGGTCATCCGCCTGGCCGACGGCGACGTCGAGCCGGCGCCGGAGTTCGGCAGCGCCATCCGGCGCGAGTTCATCCGCGGCATCGGCAAGGTCGGGCAGCGCTTCGTGATCCTGCTCGAGCCCGACCGCGCGCTCGACGTCGAGGAGATGGCCCGGCTGTGCGACCGCGCGGCCGAGGCCGAGATGGCATGAAGGCGCGGGCCGGGTCGTGGCACACGCGAGGAGCGGACCGATGCTGAGCGACGACACCTTCGGCGAGATCGCCGCGTTGATGCATGGCGCGGTCGGGCTGTCGCTGCCGCCGCACAAGAAGGCGCTGGTCGCCTCGCGCCTGGGGCAGCGCATCCAGCGGCTGGGGCTGTCGGGCTACGAGGCCTATCTGGCGCGCATCCGCGGCCGCGCCGATGCCGACGAGTTCCAGGTCGCGGTCGACCTGCTGACCACCCACGAGACCTACTTCTTCCGCGAGCGCCGGCACTTCGATCTGCTGGAGCGCGAGCTGTCGTCGGGCCCGCCGCGCAGCATCGCCGCCTGGAGCGCGGCCTGCTCCTACGGCGACGAGGCCTACAGCATCGCCATGCTGCTGACCGACCTGGAGATGCAGGGCCGCACGCGGCCGGGCTGGTCCGTCCTGGCCACCGACATCAGTGATCAGGTGCTGCGCGAGGCCAGAGAGGCCGTGTTCCCCGCCGAACGGCTGCGCGAGCTGACGCCGCAGCAGCTCAAACGCCACTGCCTGCGCGGCGAAGGCGAGGCCGAAGGCCAGGTCGCCCTGCGCGACGAGGTGGCTTCTCGCGTCGCCTTCGGCCGGCTGAACCTGTGCGAGACCATCGACGTGCCCGGCCCCTTCGACGTCATCTTCCTGCGCAACGTGCTGATCTACTTCGACGCCCCCACCAAGGCCGCCGTGGTGGACGCCGTGGCCGCCCAGCTGCGCCCCGGCGGGCTGTTCTTCATCGGCACGGCCGAGGGCCGGCTGTCGAGCTGCGTGCCGCTGCAGCCGCTGGGCCCCGGCGCCTACCGGCGCGCTGCGTGACGCCAACACCTTCACAGGAAACGCCATGACCATCAAGGTCTTCGCCGTCGACGACTCGGCCGTGATGCGCCAGGCGCTGCACCACCTGCTGGGCAGCGACCCCGAGATCGAGCTGGCCGGCACCGCGCCGAACCCGCTGATCGCCGCCCCCATGATCCGCAAGTGCCGGCCCGACGTGCTGCTGCTGGACATCGAGATGCCCGGCATGGACGGCCTGAGCTTCCTGCGCCAGCAGATGGTCGAACGGCCCATCCCCACCGTGATCTGCTCGACGCTCACCGAAGCCGGCAGCCACATCGCGCTGGACGCGCTGGCCGCCGGCGCCGTCGCGGTGGTGGCCAAGCCACGCCTGGGGCTCAAGCAGTTCCTGGAGGACTCGCGCCTCGACATCATCCAGAACCTGAAGGCGGCAGCCCGCTCGCGCCCGCAGCAGCGGGCGGCAGCGGGCACCGCGCGGCCGACGGCAGCGCCGGCCGTCAAGCCGGCCGGCCTGCACGCGCTGGCGATGAACAAGCCCGTGGCCATCGGCAGCTCCACTGGCGGCACGCTGGCCATCGAATCGGTGCTGACCGAACTGCCGGCCGACGCGCCGGGCATCGCCATCGTGCAGCACATGCCCCCGAACTTCACCGCGATGTACGCCACGCGGCTGGACGGCGTCTGCGCGATGCACGTGCGCGAAGCGCGCGACGGCGACCGCATGGAACGCGGGCTGGCCCTCATCGCCCCGGGCGGCTCGCACCTGCAGCTGCGCAAGTCGGGCGGACAGTATTACGCCGTGGTGGCCGACGGGCCGCCGGTCAACCGATTCAAGCCGTCGGTCGACGTGCTGTTCAACTCGGTGGCCGACTGCGCCGGGCGCGATGCGCTGGGCATCATCCTGACCGGCATGGGCAACGACGGCGCACGCGGCATGAAGCACATGCACGAGCGCGGGGCACGCACCGTGGCGCAGGACGAAGCCAGCTGCGTCGTCTTCGGCATGCCGATGGAAGCCATCAAGGCCGGCGCGGTGGACGACGTGATGCCGCTGTCACGCGTGGCGCGGTGCATCCTGAAGTTCGACGAGCGGGGGTGAGACGGCAGCAGCCAGCCGCCCGGTAGACGGTCCGCGTGTGCTGGCCAGGTGGCCGCCCGCCGTCAACGAGAACAGCTCGGGACGGGGCAGTCCACTGACGAAAGGAAGACGAGCGTCACTGCTTCTGGCCGAAATGCTCCTGCGCGCAACTGCTTTGTGCCGACAGGAACGCCACCGCGACCTGTGCCTGATCCACCGCGTCCGCGCCGCTCGCCTGCGCCTTGCGAAGCGCGTCGAGGCCGACTTCCGCGACCACGCGGCGGCCGGCACAGTCGCAGTACTTTTCCAGATCAGCGCGCGGGCCCTGAAACCTGCCGCTGTTCAGCGACAGGCAAGCGCTGCGGATCCGGTCATGGGCGGCGTACTTCGAACGATCGCCGCTCGGCGGC
This sequence comes from Rubrivivax sp., assembly GCA_022843905.1. Lineage (GTDB taxonomy): Bacteria > Pseudomonadota > Gammaproteobacteria > Burkholderiales > Burkholderiaceae_C > Rubrivivax. Next base: position 1,942 of record JALHMT010000057.1, on the reverse strand, counting down.
AAGAATGTCTGCACCGCGGCATAGAGCACCACCATGCTCATCGCGGCGATGGCCGACAGCACCGTGTAGACGCCACGTGCGCCCGGCGTCACCGTGGCATGTCGCAGCGCCAGCGGCGTGGCCAGCAGCTGCAGGCCGAAGGCCAGGGCGGGCGCGATGCCCATGTCGGGCATGGCCGGTGGCATCGAGGGCGGTGCGCCGGACACCGCCAGCTTCCACCAGAGCACGGCGAGCACCGAGGGCAGCGACTGGATCATCAGGCTGCGATGGGCGGCCCGGTGCGACGACTCGCGCACCCGAAGCACCGGGGCGACGAGCATCAGCAGGCAAGCCGCCACGATCAGGAACAACAGTGCCAGGACGTCCATGTCGCGCGCCTACAGCGTGTTGAATTTTGCCACCGCCTGGCCGCCCAGCCGGCGGGCCACTCAGCGAGGGCCCTCGACCCGGCGCGCCACCTGGCCGGCCAGCAGGGCGTGGAAGCGGTCGAAGTCGCCGGGCGACGACATCAGCTCTTCCTGCACGTCGAGGCGCCCGTCGCGGTGATGAACGCGAAGCACGCGCTTCCTGCCCGACTTGACGACCTGCAGCTTCGACACGCTCTTGTAGGCGATCACCTGCTCATACGTGGACAGCAGCCAGCGCGACGCCGGCGCGAGCAGATAGCTGTCGTGGAATTCCAGGCGCCGGGTGGACGAGGTCCTGCGCACCCAGGCCAGCCCGACGACGGCCGCGCCGGCGAGGTTGCACAGGAAGGCGATGCCGATGGACAGGGTGTCGTTGCCTGCGGGGATCCCGAAGAACTGGAACGTCACGAAGCCGTCCTGGCTCTTGACCAACAGGATGGCCTGCCAGACCGCGACGGCGCCGCTGAGCACCAGCCACTTCACCAGGTAGCTGGTGGGCGCGGTGTAGGGGAACGCCGGGCGCGCTTCGGCCATGTGGGCAAGAGGTTGGGTGGCAACCGGACAGTGGTTGACAAGCGCGCAGGCTGGCCCGGCGCCGGGGGCTTGTCATCCCCTGGACTGATGATTCAGCCGCGTTGGCTCAGCCAGCCCTCACAGCGCAACGCACGGGGCAGCCCCAGCAGCGCCGCCCGATACAGCCCAGCCTCAGCGCGGGGGCAGGTAGGGCGTGATGTTGCCCATGGCCCGGGCGACGTAGTCGTCCTTCTCACCCACCGGCGCCACGTAGTGCAAGGCCGCGCGCGCGGCGTCTTCGCCTTCCAGGCGCGCGATGAGCCAGGCGGCGAGGTAAGGGGCCGAGAAACAACCGCCGGCGGTGGCGACATTGCCCGCGGCGAAGAACGGCTGGTTCAGCACCTCGACGCTGGCGGCCTGCACCCAGGGCTTGGTGGTCAGGTCAGTGCACGCCGGCACGGCGCCCAGCAGGCCGAGTTTGGCCAGCACCAGCGTGCCCGAGCACTGCGCGCCGATCAGCTGGCGCGCGGGGTCCAGTCCCCGCAGCGCCGCCATGAGGCCGGCGTCTTCCACCACCTCGCGCGTCTGGATGCCGCTGCCGACCAGCACCGCATCCGCGGCGCCGACCTCGGCCAAGGCAGACTGCGCATGCACCACCACGCCGTTCATCGAGGTGACGGTGGGCCCGGGGCAGCACAGCGTCACGCGCCAGCCGGGCTTCTTGATGCGGTTCAGGACGCCGAGGGCGACGAAGGAGTCGAGTTCGTTGAAGCCGGGGAAGGTGAGGATGGCGATGTGCATGGGGGGATTGTGGCGAGGTGTCGGGCAGGCCATGGCCATGCGATCCCAAACCGAGCGGGCGGACACGTGGCGCCCGCAGGCATCGACATGTATTGGCCTGGCGCTTACGAACTGGCCTTCCGCGGCAGCCTGAGTTCGAAGAAGCGGGCCGTCCCGCTCCGGCGCGGCATCCGAACTACAGTGCGACTTCGGAAAGATGAACCGTTGGCAAACAAGGGGTC
>JALHMT010000056.1 GCA_022843905.1 Rubrivivax sp. | reverse complement strand
CTAGTGCCTTTCGCTAGAGAGATGCTCGACCCCGACTCAGTAGTTTCACATCAGAGCCCCGGCGACTTCACCTTCTCATATTCCACGGGTCAACAGTACTTTGTGCGAGTTCTTCCACATCGCCCCACCGCGGTCACCCTGCACGACGCGTACTTTGTGTCGACGGTTGAGCAGGTAGTCGGCTGCTGCTTTTATAACGAATGCGATCCAAAGGATCCACGCGCCGAAGCACTCCGGTGGCTGGCTGACGCGCCCCGAAGCGCCAGTGGCTCCACGCCCAAGGAGACGCACATATGGGCTTTCGCGGGCGACAAGGAGTTGTAATGCGTTTCCAACGCAAGCCAGACTACATCTTGCACGACAGGGATGGCCTCGAGTACGAGCTTGGTGGTGGTCGAGCATTGCTTCTTTCGGCGAATGTTCCGAGCGCCATGGACGAGCGCGAATCTCTTGAGATTGAGCCTAGCGAAGTGGAGGTTTGGGACAATTCAAGAAAGTCGGCTCCGATCTACCCCGCCCGGATCAGAGATGCTTCCTCAGCGCTGGGTCGCGCGGCGCTGACGCACAACTATCGAATTGTGTGTCATGCACACCCTTCCGTTACGCCAATGATGCTTCAGCTAGCCAGCGACATGGGCGCTCGCAAGGCGAGCGTCATCGTGTTCGCATCAGAGTTCGACTTGGCCTACGGCGCTGTCCCGCCCTTCTGCAATTGGTCGGCTGGGATACTGGTCGTAACTCCAAACAACAGACTCAGTTTGAACGCGCGGGGGCACGCAGCGGCCATGCGTGAGCTGATGGTTCGCACCCCTGGCATGCAGGGCGCCGTTTTCATTGGCGGGCGCCGGGACGTTCAGTTCGATGCCGATGCGTTTCAGGCTGCCCATCCATTCGCAAAGTGCTACGCCATCGAGTCGACAGGCTCGGCGGCAGCCGCACTGGCAGGCAGACCACACAGCAATTTCCACGGCGATCTAGACCGCGGCCTACTACGTGACAGCAAGTCTTACAGCTTGATAGCCCATCGAATCATTCAGGACTTGAGCAGAGGTTATAGCGACGGCGCCCCGGAAGTCTTCTCCAACGTGTTCCTTTAGCAGCAGATCACATCGGCGCCGACCCGGGTCTTCGAGGCAAAGATGCAGATGGTCAGTATCGACGTCGTGGCCATCGAAGCGGCCTGCCGCGGCTGAGCCGCCCGGCCCTCGCAGGCGATCAGACCGCGGCGGGCTGGGACTCGGGAAGTTTGGCAATCACCTTTATTTCGAACTGGAAGCCAGCCAGCCAGGTGACACCAACCGCGGTGACAGTCGGATACGGTGCTTCGCCCCAGTACTCGGCGACCACCGCCCAGGCGCGTTCGAAATGGTCTTGCGGGTTCACCATGAACACCGTCACATCCATGACGTCGCCGAAGCTGCAGCCCGCCTCAGCGAGGATGGCGTTGAGATTGCGGAATGCGAGGCGCACCTGCTCATCGAACTCCGGCTCAGGCGAGCCATCGGCCCGACTGCCGACCTGCCCCGATACAAACAGAAGTCCGTTCGAGCGGATAGCCGGTGAATAGCGATGCAGATCGTAGAGCGCATGGCGGCTGGCGGGCATGACGACGTCGCGTGTGGACATGAGGGAACTCCTTGCAGGGGTCTATGAAGAATCGGATACCGGCACTTTACGAAATCCGCGCGGCGCGATAAACAAGCAGGTCGCACAATGACTGTTTGGCGATTCAGGACAATCGCCGCCCCGCCCTCACTCCCTACACCTTTTCGCGACCTCACCTCCCCCCCGATGGATCGATTTGATGCGCTGCAAGCCTTCGCCCGCGTCGTGGAGGCCGGCAGCTTCACCAAGGCGGCGCAGACGCTGCATTTGAGCAAGACAACCGTGACTCAGCTGGTGCAGCAGCTGGAGGCGCGGCTGCGCATCAAGCTGCTGCATCGCACGACGCGCCGGGTTTCAGTGACGCCGGAGGGCGCTGCCTACTACGAGCGCGTCGTGCGCGTGCTGGCAGACTTGGAGGATGCCGACGCCGGGTTAGCCAGCGTCTCGGCCGCGCCCCGCGGGCGGCTGCGCGTGGACGTGCCCAGCCCATTCGCTCGCATGATCCTGATGCCGGCGCTGCCTGAGTTCCACACGCGCTATCCGGAGATTCAGATCGACATGGGGGTCAGCGACCGCATCGTTGATGTAGTTGGCGACAACGTCGACTGCGTGGTGCGGGGCGGTGAGGTCACCGTACCATCGTTGATAGCAAGGCGCGTCGGCGAGCTGCAGCTAGGCGTCTATGCCACCCCTGGCTACCTCCAGCGCGCCGGAACTCCAACGCATCCCGGCGAGCTTGAGGGCGCCACGCACCACCGCATCGTCGGCTTTCTGCGCTCCGGCACTGGCCGAGTGGCAACGATGCCGATGCGGCGCATCCGGGGCGCAGCCGAGGAGTTCGTCGAGGTCCGGGGCCGCTATGTCGTCTCCGCCGACGACGGCAACGCGTACCTGGCGGCAGGGCTGGCCGGCATGGGCCTGCTATGGCTGCCCAGCTATATGGCCAAGCCACATGTGGCAGGCGGCGAGCTGCTGCCCGTCCTCAACGACTGGCAGCTCGATCCGATGCCGATGTACCTCGCCTACCCGCCGACGCGGCACGTCAGCGCCAAGCTGCGCGCCTTCATGGACTGGATCGATGAACTCATGGCGATTCACGCACCGACCAATTGACCAATCCCGGCTTGAGCCTGGCCATCAGTGCCAAGCCTTCAGATGAAGTTTGTTCACCCAGCGTCCGCGGACACTGCTGCCAGGCCCAACCAGGGCGTCGCCCACATATGACCTTCGAAATCGGCAACGTCGCGGGTCATGAAACAGTAGTCATCCATCGGGTTCACATCGGACGGTCAGCCATGTGCTAGCTACTGGTCCAGTCCCTGGAGGGTCTTGCTCACCGCCGAAGGTTAGACGGACAGCGACCTGGCCGCCGCTGTGACGCAGACTGCCATGTCACCGTGCTGGCGATATATGGCGGTGAGCGAGTGCCGCAAGAGGTCTACATCTCTGCGCAGCGCATTGCAGAAGATCGCTTTGAGAAAATCGAAGAAACAACGCTTCGTCCCCAAACGCCTTCAAGAGTGCCACCACCTGCGGCGGCCTAGGCAGTAAAGCGTCACGCTCGCGAAGACCACACAAATCAGCGCGACCATGGCGAAAGCTAGAGGGTGATCCGCTAGCGGAATGCCGGCGACGTTCATGCCCAGAAGTCCAGTAACAAAGGTGGCGGGCAAGAATGCTCCGGCCACGACGCTCAAGAGTTGGCTCTGCCTGGCGCGATGACGATCCTGCATACGCTGGACCTGTGCAGTGACGATCGTTATCCGCTCGCGTAAGGACTGCAGCGACTCAAGGAGCAGCAACAGTGTGTCTAGCGCCTCGCCCCATCGAGCGCGATGCCTGTCGGCAACAAAGGGATAACTCAGCCCCGAAAGCCGCTCAAAGACAACTCGTTGCGGGCTCAAATGACGCAGCAATCCGGCAATCGTCAGCGAGCAGGCAGCCAACTCGCCGCAAGCCATCTCACCTAACTTCATGTCGGTCAAGCGATGTGCGTCGAGTCCGTCGAGTACTTTCTCAAGCGAGTCGACGGTGCTGCCGACCTCTGAGAGATGCGCATCAATCAAGTCCGCGAGGAATCCAGCTGATGTGCTTGGCCCTTTGCCCTGAGCAAGTTGGTCCCGCAGGTCAAGAATGGGGTCAACGTCAGCTTCACGGGTGGTAATGACGCGCGCGTCGTCTATCCACACTCTCAGGCTGATCATGTCCTCAGGCTTGAACCCCTCGCCTTGACGCATTGCCTTGAGCAGCACCATGACTCCGTCGTCCTGGGCCAGGATCCGGGACCGCGTTTCCTCCCGCAACATTGCGTCGGCCGTGACCTTATCCAAGCGCTCAACGTCGACGAGGTAAGCGGCTGTTTCAGCATGCTTGATGCACATGTGTAGCCACGAGACGTCGCCCCTGGTCTGGCCTGCCGGTGGCATCAGGTCTACTCGGTGGACATGCCCCGAGCCAAGCTCCTTCTCATCGACCGTCATTGCTTTCACTAAATCTCCTAGTTCGGTTCGTGCAACATGCCGTCACTCAGAGGGGTGAGTGGGAGAATTGGTACCTCGCCCACCGTCACCGTTTTGCGAAGCGCATCTGCTTCGCTAAGCGATCGCACAGAATCGCCGACTTGGATCCACCCGCCCTGGATAACGCGAGCGGTGATGCCGCCGTGGCCACGCATAGCGTTATATCCACCTTGACCGAGGATGGCCTCCATCCGTGAGCACGGAGCGCAAGGCCCTGTCACCTCCAATAGCACCTGATCGCCAATCCGAACCAGCCGCCTGTCGCCGGGGAAAGGTGAGTCCAGAGCCAACAGGTTGATTCCGCCGACGACAAGATTGCGTCGCAGTTCTCGAGCATCAACGCTATCCCGACCTGCCCAGGCCGCAAGAAGAGGCAGGTGTTCGGCTTGGATAAGGGTGACCTCGCGGCGAAGGAACTCGTCACCGACCCGAAGCTTTTCAGATCGGTGGTCCCCTAGCACCCCGCGGCCCGGCTCAATCTGGACACGTTCGCCCCACACAGCTGGCTCACGGCGCTTCGGCCTGAGCACGATCGCCTCCAACCGACCATCGCCGGCGTGCTGGGTAACTAGGGTTCGAAGGCTGCTGCTCATGTTGTGTATTGAAGCGCGAAGTTTGCTGACCTGGCGGGGACCTTTGACATCACATTGCCTCAACTACATCAATACCGAACCGGTCCAGGCCGTGCTCGATTGCTTCGCCAGTGGCACACCATAGCGTCAGTCACAGGCCGCCTGGGACGCCGCCACAGTACCCAGACAAGATAGCCCCAGTTCGAGAGATTATGGAAATTGAATGGTCAACGGGTCCAGTAGCGTTTACCCATCGTCTTGAACCGATTCATCAGCGCTCCTCAGTGCAGCCAAGACCAGGACCGATAAACGTGCCCAGCGTGCGAGTCCTTCACATTGGCTTGCCCGCAGAGGACCTTTCCATCAACGACCCGGACATCCTTGAACTCTGCGGACGGCGGGTCCTTCAGGCTGCTTCTGCCCCGCCCGCTTCAGACCCTCCTCAGACATCACCAACGCAAGGTCTTGCGAACAGCTGATGTCTTCGGCGGCTTGGTTTTGCCGGTCAGCATTCCGATGGACTAACCAGACTGCCCGGTGGGACAGCCGCCTCCTGAAACGTCATCGTGCCGATGGGCGAGGTGCACTTGTTGACGGCCATCGCAGGCAGCGCTGCAGCGGCCAGACGGCATGTCGTGACGACCTGCTTCTGGTTCTGGTTCTCCCCCTGGGAACGATTGTGGCGCGAGCACGGAACCACGATGGGAGCCCCGAATCGGTCGTCGCTCAAGCTAGCCAGCAGGACCTGCGAGACCAGACTTTCCGGGATCTCGGCCGCGGCTGCCTTTTGAAGACAAAGGGGTTCCTGAGACCTACATGCCCGACCGCGTTCACCCCGACCACGGTCGGAGAAGACGAGTCCAGTGGGACGCTCTCGGGCGGGAGCTACGGCTTGGAGGTGATAGCTACTTTGACGCGCATGAAGTACCTGCGGTAGTGATCTCGACGCAATTGAGCATTTTCTCCCGTCCTGTGTACGGCAACAGTCAGTGCGCATGAGGTGCGCACATAGATCATTGAGCGCTTCAATAGCGGAATATTTTGAATGCCAATTGGACAAGGACTGAATTGTCAGCGAACCTGCAACGGCTAGTCTGATAGCGCCAAATCCTCCTGAAACTTTTGTGGAGTATTGCTGCGCACTTGTTTCCAACTATTTAAACGGGGGTATTCATGAGTCTCTTCTACTCAAAATATTTCGGCGGTCTTGGAAGTATTGCACTATCGCTGTCGCTTCTCTTTCTAACGGCCTGTGGAAAAAAGCCCGACGATGCCAGCGCAGCCGCCCCTGTTCGCATGAGCGAGCGTGTCGCATTAGCAGTTGGAACGGATCCAGCATACCCAGAGATTGATGTACCACCTGTCTGGGCTTCAGATGGGAAACTGGTCCAACCAAAAGATTTCCGAGAGATGGTCTTCATCGGCGCCCCATTCACGCCTCACGGTCTAAACGATGGCAAAGCGGGCTTCCCTGAGTTTCACAATGTGTACGTCCAGCCCGCTGCGTTTAAGGCCTATCGCGCGACAGGCAAGTGGCCAGAAGGCACGATGATGATCAAGGAACTGCAACTGGTTGACGATCCCAAAGGCGAGTTTCCGGACGGATCGCGCATTGCACCTTCTGGTCGAGGATATTTCCCTGGACCGGTCAATGGTCTTGATGTAGCCGTCAAGGACAGCAAGCGCTTCTCGGCAACAAACAACTGGGGTTACTTCAACTTCAATCACGCAGCTCCGCCATATCTGGTCGAAGCTGCCAACAAACCGGTTGAGCAGTGCGCGGGTTGCCACATGGCCAATGCCCACGAAGACATGGTCTACATCAAGTTCTACAAGCCAATTCTCACTCCCCTGCCGACCCTGTCGATGGCTAAAAAGTGATTTTCGCCGCCAAGTCTTGAGAGTTTTCTCCAGATGCCGCTCGCAGAGCTGACAGTACGCCGAGATGCGATTGAGGAGCCACATGAGTAAGCAACGTTTGCAAAATGCAGGGGCGATAATCATTGCGATTGGGTTTCTGCTATTCGCATCGGGGTGCAAACAACCTGAACGCGTGCAGACTGGAGTGGATGCGTATTCGTCCTTTGTTAGCGCGGATGGGAACATCAGCTTTCCGGCTGATTTCCCAAACGGCTATGTTTTCATTGGATCCTGGGCAGTCAATGGTTCTGCGGGAGTGGCCGAGATTCATGCCGTCTACACCCGCCCCGTGGATGTATCCAATTTCAACGAGACAGGCAAGTTCCTTGACGGCGCAGTGCTTCTTAAGGAGGTGTCTGCAGTGTTGGGTTCCGCGCATACGACGGGTAACGCGTCCTGGGCGGAGGAGAAAAAAACTTGGTTCCTGATGATCAAGGATTCAAAGCAGCGCTTTCAGCCGAATCCGCTGTGGGGTGACGGTTGGGGATGGGCACAGTTTGATCCAGCCACAAAAAAGCAAATATCGACCAACTACAAGACGGATTGCCTAGGCTGCCACGTTCCAGCAAAACACTCTGATTGGGTATACACGTACGCTTACCCTGCGCTCGGCCCTAAGGGGCAGGCAACCGTTCCGAAGGATGCCGTCAAAGGCGATCACGCAAAAGACAAGCCAGACCACGCCAGCGCCGTTACGGGTCAGGGCGCCGGCAATAACGTCGCTGCTGGCAAACTCGCGTTTGGTATAAATTGCGCCGCCTGCCATTCAGTGACCAGTGAAGGAACCGGTATAGGCCCTTCCCTGAAGGGCGTAGTGGGGCGAAAAGCTGGGAAGCTTCCTGGATATGCGTACTCTCCGGCTATGTCCAACTCTGGAATCGTCTGGACTACCGAAAACCTTGACAAGCATCTTGAGAAGCCCAAGGAGCTCATTCCTGGCAATCGAATGGGTAATGTGTTTCCGACCGGAGTGCAAGACCCCAAAAAGCGACAAGACATTCTCGCGTATCTGCAGACACTGAAGTAGTTACACAGTCAGTTTGCTGTCTGAACACCAGGCAATCTGGAGATTCGCAGCTCGTCGAGATACCCACACATACCGTACCGTCGGCCGGTATTCGCGTGCAGTACGCCACTGAGCCACGTCTCAGTGGCGAGGTGTAGCGTGCCAGGCTATCTGTCTCAAAGGGCGGCGCAGCCGCCTTACCCTGTGCTTGTCGTGCTTCAGTCCGGTCGAACCTGCGATAGCGGCATCACGTTACCGCACGACCGCAATGCCTGTAGCAATAGCGTGCGCTATTCCCTTAAGGGAAGCTGATGGCGTACTCGGATCAAGCCGCCACAGGGTCTCCGAAACTTGCGCTGATTATTCCAATGATCGCCTGAAGGGTTGCGTCCCCATTGCGCCGCGTATGCCAGGCCATGTGCATTTCATAATTTGGAACGATCAACGGGGGCTCTAGTACTGCCAAATCAAACCCTGATAAAGCACTTCGCGGTGCGAATGAAATAAAGTCAGTCTGGAGAAGCAACGGCTCAATCATCTTGAAGTTCGGCACCACGGCGCCTACACGACGTCGAAGCTTCAGCTTCGCTAAAATGTCTTCCAGTGATCCACGCTTACTGCCCTTCCCGGAAACAACAATGTGAGGCCACGCAAGCCATCTTTCTAGGTTAAATCCATCGGCGGCAGGGTGCGATCGTCTCATGGCAACCACATAGGGGTCGGCTCGAAGTTTGGCCTGACAGTATTCAGGTGCCAGGAGGCCAAAGTCCGACACCGCTATGTCCACTTCACCATTTTCCAATCGATTAAGCGCGTCATCCTTGGAGCGCCATGGCAGGAGTATCAAGTCGAGATTCGGATTCGTATCCCCGATTCTTCGTACTATGGAAACTAGAATTGTCGTTCCGGGTTGATCGGCCATCGCCAGCCGAATCGTTTGTCGCATCACTCCATTAGCTGGAGTACATCCGAATATTTCTGCAACGGAAGATAGCGCTTCATTCAGAGGGCTTTTTAAAGCCTCAGCTTTATCCGTCAATCGCATTTCACCTGCGACTCGATGGAGAAGTGGATCGCCGAACACAATCCTGCACCTCTCGAGCGCGTTGCTAGTCGCCGGCTGCGAAAGCGATAGCCGCCGCGCAGCGCGTGAGACGTGTTGCTCATCAAGTAGTGCTTGGAGCACCACCAATAAATTCAAATCGACTGATCGAAGATTCAAGGTCAAGTCCGTGTGCAGAACATGTCTCACTTATGCGCGCGACGGCAGTCAGACACGCACAAACGACAAAGCGAAGCTTCATGGTTTCATCTTGGCGGAGCAATTCCTTCGACGATCATCCCGCGGTATACGGCACCGGCGAATCGATGCCGCGCCGCTTCTTGATAGGCTGGACTGTGATACCACGCGCGGGCTTTCTCCATGTCCGCGAACTCAAGAATTACCACTCCCTCGGCTGGCGCGCCCTCCACGACCTCCAATGCGCCATAAGCTGCAAGAAAGCCGGGAGAGTGGCCCTTGAAGCTCGCGCCGACAGCCGCCTTGTAGTGCGCCATCTCGACTTCGTCGTGCATGCTTTCTTTAATGAAAATCACGTAAGCCTTCGGGGTGCTCATTGAATGGCCTCTATTTTTTCGTTGTTCATCAGAGAATCTCCTGCACGCACTTTCCGCGCGTCGTGTCGGCCTCAACGAGCTCGTGCAGTTCGTTATCGACAATGGAATCGTCGCGACCAATGCTCCACGCGATCTGATAACCAATTGCATTCATTGCTTGCTCCTGTTGAGACGCAAGCAAGGTAGTTCGACAACCAGAACCTCAGATGGCGTGCAGCCTGAAGGCGCTGACCGCCTCTGCCAGCCGCACCGATTGCTCGCGCATGCTCTCCGCAGCCGCCGCGCTCTCCTCGACGAGGGACGCGTTCTGCTGTGTCATCGTGTCGAGCTGACCGATAGCGATATTGATCTGACCGAGACCCTGGGTCTGCTCGCTGGCGGCCCGCGAGATCTCGGCGATGACGTCGCTGACACGGCGGACGCTAGCGACGATATCGGACATCGTCGCACCGGCGTCGCTGACCAGCCGGGAGCCGGCTTCGACCTTATCGACAGAGGAGCCAATCAGGCCTTTGATCTCTTTGGCCGCCTGTGCCGATCGCTGCGCCAGGCCCCGCACCTCGCTGGCGACGACCGCAAAGCCGCGACCCTGTTCACCGGCGCGAGCCGCCTCGACCGCCGCGTTCAGGGCCAGGATATTGGTCTGGAACGCGATGCCATCAATGACGCCGATGATGTCGCTGATCTTGCGCGAGCTAGTGTTGATGTCCTGCATCGTCGTGATCACCTGAGTAACCACCGCGCCGCCGCGTTCCGCAACCCGCGATGCTGATTCGGCCAATTGGCGTGCTACGACCGCGTTGTCCGCCGAGCTTTTCACGGTGGCGGTCAGTTCCTCCATCGAGCTTGCGGTCTGTTGAAGGCTACTTGCGGTCTGCTCAGTGCGGACCGAGAGATCGTTGGTACCCGACGCGATCTCGCCAGCGGCGTTCTCGATTGCCATCACCGCCTGGCGGACTTCGCCGATCGTGCCGTGCAGCTTGCTCTGCATGCCGTCCAGCGCCACCAGCGTCTGTGCCAGTTCGTCGCTGCCGCCGTGCTCGACGCGCGAGGTCAGGTCGCCGTCCGCGATGTGCTGGGTGACCGACATCGCCATCTGCAGCCGGCGCGATATGCGGCGGGCGAGTAAGGTGGCCAGCAAAGCACCGATGCCAACTGCCAGGGCGCCCGCGACGCACATGCTGACCAATGTAAGCTGGCGTGAGTCCAACGTCGCAGCCAGAACGCTGGCACGGCCGGCTTGGGTAGCCGCCTCGAGTTCGTCGAGCGCGGCCATCCACTGCTTTTGCACAGGACCTAGCTTCCCAGTCAGCATTTCGGCGGCCAGCTCAGGCTGCATCGACCGCGCCAGCGCCAGCGACTGCTTCAGGAACGGCGCGGCCGCGGCATCGGCGACGTCGACCTTGTCGAGCGCGGCCTTCTCTGCCGGCGATAGCTCAAGGGATAGCAGCTTGGCGCGGTTTGCCGCGTAGTTCTTGACCAGTTCATCGCTGCGTTGCAGGTCGCTCTGCATCGCGTTGACTTCCTGCGTCAGCGCGATGTTGCGCACGGTGTCTACGCGACGGATGATGTCCAGTTGCAGTTGTGAAGAAAGGTCGCTTTTGACCGTGCTGACGTTCACTAACTCGGCGATGTGGCTCCCGACCTCGTGCAGGCCAAACAGGCCAGCACCGAGGACCACAAGCAGTCCGACGAAGACGGCACTGACTGCGTAACCGATCTGGGCGCCGATTGACGAACGACCAATGTAGGGCTTCATGCCTTGCTCAAATGGGCTTGTAGGCGCCGCAGGAGAGCACAAGGTCACCGACCTTTTCAAAGTACATCAGCTTGGCTTCGATCTGCTTGGTCATCGGGTTTAGAAAAGCAAACTCCTGCTGACCCTTGCCTTTGGCCTTGACGATCTCGAAACGCTCCTTGATGGGGAACTTGCCGTTCGCGTCTTGCACATTTATGTTGTCCTTGCCGACCATGCGGGGGTTGATGTGCGCCAAAGTCTTGCCGGTCATGTCGTAGACGCTGACGTAGAGATCGCGGTCGACCCACGGACCAGACTTGACCATGAAGTCGGCCAGCGCTTTGTCGGGCCCGACGGCCTTCACATGGGCGATGGCCTTGGTCAGCATGGCCTTGGCCTCTTCGGGTGTGGCGCGCAAATCAGCGGCGAGCGCCGGCAGCGCGAGGCAGGTGACTGCAAGAAGGACTAAAAGACGGCGGAGAATTTTCATAGAGGAAACTCGCAAAATGTTGCCGACAGGCGGCGGGGGCAGGACTTCTGGTGTTTCACCAACCGTTCGTCCAAGTTGGGGCCGGCGCCGCGCTCTGGCTGCGTCGGCTTGCTGGATTCAACGGCGACTCTTTGAGGGCTCATATTCAATGTGTTGGCCGTGACGTTATGCAAGTGCTCGACTTCGGTGAGGTAAATGGACGTCTCGGTGTGCTTGACGCACTTACGTAGCCACGACACGTCGATCCAGGTGCGGGCTGTCGCTGGCGCCAGTTCTACTCCGTGGGCATCCCCCGAGCCGATAGACCCGGTATCCCGATCGCACGAGGGTACGAAAATGAAGTTACCAATGGGTCCAGAATCGTTTGCTTATCGTCTTGAACCGATCCACCGGCGCCCTCGGTGCGACCAAGGTCGGCCCAGGCCCAGAAATTGGTGAAGTGGAACGCGACTCATGACGTCGCGCCAGCACAGAAGGAGCCTCATCAACGGCATTTGAATCTGCCGGCAAACGTGGAAATCCCAACACCAGTTGCTCTCACTCGGCAAAAAGCCGCAAACTAGCCCCAGCAAGAATTTCGGAAGGCTATTCATGAGCGACTACCAGCCAATTAGCTGTGAGTTTCACGATTTTCTAGAAGCCGCGGCGATGCGACGCCGACGGATGGTCATTGAGTACCTTGATGGGGCGGGTCAACCAGCAAGCACTACCGCCGTGGTGCTCGATGTGCGAACCAGTGACGGCGCTGAGTACTTGTACGCAGACGACAACACAGTCATTCGCCTGGACCAATTGATTGCGGTCGATGGTCGTAAGTTGTCGGACTTCTAAGTTCGTGCTCCTACAAGAAGCAACTAGCCCAAACGCGCAATCGGTAGTGAAAAGCGGAAAGAAGCACCGGGGTCAGACGAATCGACCAGTTCGATGCTCCGCTCGTGCAGTTCCAAGATTCTATGGACTATGCGCAGACCGAGCCCGCCGTCCCGACGTGCACCCCCGACCACAAACGGACGCTGAAAAACTGCCTCCCGCAACTCAGGCGCGATGCCAGGTCCCGTGTCAGTGACCATCACCTGCAGTTCGTTGCCCGTTGAGGTCAGGGTGACCTCGATAGCGCCGCCTTGCGGCGTATGGCGGAGCGCGTTATCCAGCAGATTGCTGAGCGCTCGCTCAATCAACCCAAAATCGCCGCGCACGGGAGGCAGCTGAGGCGGAAAGGTGGCTTTAAGCGCCACTTGCCGGGACTCGGCTCGGAGCTCGAATTTCTGAAATACGTCCTGGACCAGGTCCACCATCGAGAAGGACTCGAAGTCTGGCTGCACGAAACCGTACTCCAGCCGTGCCAGCTCAAACAAACTCTGCGCCAGCTCCCCGACCTTCCGACTCTGATCAATAGCGATATGCAGGTAGCGGCGTCGTTCACCTGGCTCCAAAGTGGCGTCTTTAAGCAGCAACGTCTCCAAGTAGCCGTGGAGAGAAGAAAGAGGTGTGCGCAGGTCATGCGAGACGTTCGCGATTAACTCTCGACGCTCCTGGTCTTGACGGGTTAGCGCCCGCCACTGTTCGCCAATGCGGCCCACCATCTGGCGGTAAGCGCCATCCAGGACTGCAATCTCGTCGCGACTGTTCACTGCGATTGCGGGCGGTGGCAGTAGCTCAGGGGGCGGACCGTTGATGTCGAACCCTCGCACCGACTGCGTCAACCGCCGCAATGGCCGCGTGATGAAGGTGAATGCGGTGAGCCCTGCAACCAGGCACAAAAATGCAACCATCGCGATTGACCAAAGAGCCGTTGTCAGTACTGCATGCTTGGAACCGCGCGCGTTCAACTGATCATGCGCCTCGCCAAGGAGCACCACATAGACGTAGCCAACGTCTCGACCCCCAACGCGTAGCGGCGCAGCGCTGAACACCTTCCGCCCGTCCGAGCTGCGAGGGTCGTCGCCAAGGATAGGCAGAGGCTGGTCGGCCAGGAGGCTTCTGACGGGTTCCAGGTCAATACGCTCTCGCTTAAGGCGACCCTCGGGCGCCGCGTGTCCTGCAATTCGGCCATCAGGTTCGACCAAGTAAGCTTCGACGCTGGGGTTGACAAGCATCAGCTGGTCAAATAGCCGGCGTACAGCATCGGGCATCAGGCCATGCGAATCGGTCAGTTGGGTGTCGCGGGCGATGCTGCTGGCCAGGTCGCGCGACAGACCCTGCACCACCTCCATCTCATGCATGCGGCTTGAGCGCAGTTGAATCCACGCTGACATGCCGCTGCACAGCAGCAGTAGCAAAGCAAATGTCAGCGAAAGCCTCTGTGTGACCGTCAGCTTCATGCCGTGCTACCTGCCTCCGCGAACTTATAGCCTCGCCCCCACACCGTCAGGATGCGTTGGGGGTTGCCCGGGTCTGGCTCAACCTTCGCTCGCAACCGGTTGATGTGGGTGTTGACCGTGTGCTCGTAGCCCTCATGCTGGTAGCCCCATACAGCGTTGAGCAAATCAATGCGAGAGAACACCTTGCCTGGTTGCCGTGCAAAGAAGTACAGCAAGTCGAACTCACGAGGCGTAAGCTCTAAGACCGCACCAGCGAGCTTGGCCTCCCGTGCAATCGGTTCAATCTCCAGATCACCGATTGACAGGCTACCGGCGTCAAGCCGAGCGTTTTGAGCCAGCGCATCAACGCGCCGCAGTAGTGCCCGTAGCCGCGCTACCAGCTCCAGCACCGAGAACGGCTTGGCGAGATAGTCGTCGGCGCCGAGCTCCAGCCCTAGGATGCGATGCAATTCGCTAGACCGGGCGCTGATGATGATGATGGGCGTGTAACGAGTCATCGCCCGGGCGCGGCGGCAAATCTCCAGACCGTCTACGCCCGGCAGCATCAGGTCCAGCACCAGCGCGTCCCACCCTCCGCGCTCCAGTTGCATGAGGCCTTCGTCTCCGCGAGCGCAGTGGACGACCTCCAACCCTTCATCACGCAGATGCAGCGTGAGCACATCAGCGATGTGGGCGTCGTCCTCGACAAGGAGTATGCGGCGTGGGTTCGGCATTCCTCATTGTCTGCGAGCGGCGCTTTCAAGAGTTCACGATTCTTTTAACTCTTCGTGAGGACTTTCGGACGCCGGCCGCGCATCATCACGGCCAGTCCCCATCCAGGAGTTCACATGACCACGCGGCGCGATATGCTTTTCACGGCTACCCATAGCGCTATTGCGCTTTCGTCACTGTCGCTGACAGGCGGCGCCTTAGCCGCTGAAAAATTCAAAGTGACCTTCACCGATGCACAGTGGCGAGCGAAGCTTACGCCGCAGCAGTACACGGTTCTGCGACGCGAGGCCACCGAGCGCCCGGGAAGTAGTCCGCTCAACAGCGAGCACCGAGCTGGTACCTATTCCTGCGCGGGCTGTGCGTTGCCGATGTTCTCGTCAAAGACCAAGTTTGACAGTGGAACTGGCTGGCCGAGCTTCTGGAAGCCGATAGACAACGCAGTCGCTACACGCAAGGACAGGCGCTTCGGGATGGTGGAGATTGAGGTTCATTGCAGCCGTTGCGGTGGCCACATGGGCCATGTGTTCGACGACGGCCCGCGACCTACCGGCCTTCGCTATTGCATCAACGGCATATCTCTGACTTTTGCGGCGCAAACTGCCTGATATCCCATGCTGCTGATACTTCTGGCCTACCTTGGTGGCGTACTGACCATCCTCAGCCCGTGCGTGCTACCGGTATTGCCGTTTGTGTTCGCGCGCGCTGGCCAACACTTCACGCGCAGCGCATTGCCACTGCTTGCGGGCATGGCATTGACCTTCACCTTTGTCGCCACGCTAGCTGCGGTCGGCGGCGCCTGGGTTGTTTCGGCTAACCAATGGGGTCGCTGGATTGCGCTCGCGCTGGTTGCGTTCTTCTCGCTGACGCTTCTCTGGCCCAGTTTCGCCGAACGGTTGACCAAGCCTTTCGTCGCGGCTGGGGCTCGGTTGACGGAACGCGCAGGTAGCCAGCCGAGTGCTGGGGGTTCTATGTTGCTGGGTGTGGCGACCGGTCTGCTCTGGGCACCTTGCGCGGGACCAATCCTCGGTCTGATCCTGACCGGTGCTGCCCTCGAAGGCGCCAATAGCCACTCCACTTTCCTGCTATTCGCCTACGCCATGGGCGCAGCAACCTCGCTGGCCGCTGCACTGCTTCTTGGTGGCCGAGTGGCTGCTGCGCTACGACGGTCACTTGGAGCGGGAGAATGGCTGCGTCGCGGCCTCGGTGGCACGATGCTGGTCGCTGTGGTTGCCATCGCTATGGGCGCCGATACCGGTGTGCTGGCCGAGTTGTCTTTGTCCTCTACCAGCAAGCTCGAACAACGACTTGTCGACCACTTTGCAGGTGAGCCGCAGCCGGAGGGTGTGATGGCCATGAGCGGCGGTCCAGCGATGGCCATGCAATCCGCATCAAAGAGCGGAGAGGCAATGGCACCTGCAGAGGGAGGCGCCATGATGGCCACGACCCGCGCTGCCCACGACGATGTAGCCTTGCCGATCCAAGCTTTAGCGCCGGGTTTTGAGGGTGCTACCCGGTGGCTGAACACAGAGCCGTTGAATGCAGCCCAGTTGCGGGGCAAGGTGGTGCTCGTTGACTTCTGGACCTACTCCTGCATCAACTGCCTTCGCACCCTCCCCTACGTCAAGGCATGGGCAGAGAAGTATCGCGACCAAGGACTGGTGGTTGTCGGCGTTCACGCCCCGGAGTTCGCCTTCGAGCGCGACATAGGCAACGTCATCAAGGCAACGAAGAGCCTTGCCGTCGGCTACCCTGTCGCCATCGACAACGAGTTCGCAATCTGGCGAGCCTTCAAGAACCGCTACTGGCCCGCGCACTATCTCATCGATGCGCAGGGCAAGTTGCGTCATAAACATTTCGGTGAGGGCCAGTACGCAGAGACTGAGCGCGTGATCCAACAATTGCTGCGGGAAGCCGGCAGCGCCGATGACGCACACGGCTTGGTCGAGGTGAAGGGCCAAGGTGCGCAACAAGCGGCAGGAGACACCACCGCTGTAGGCTCACCTGAAACCTACGTCGGCTACGAGCGGGCCAGCAACTTCGCCTCGATGCCGAAGGCAGTCCCAGACCAGCCAACAACTTACACGTTGCCTGACCAACTGCCGCTCAACGGTTGGGGCCTCACAGGTCGGTGGACTATTGGCGACGAAAAGGCCACCTTGGCTGCCCCCGCTGGCCGAATCGTCTACAAATTCAAGGCACGTGACCTGCACTTGGTCCTCGCCCCCGACGCCAAGGGCAAGCCAGTGCGCTTCAGGGTGCTGCTGGATGGACAGCCACCCGGACCTGCTCGCGGCACTGACATCGCAGCCGATGGCAGCGGCATCGTCAAAGAGCAGCGCTTGTACCAACTCATTCGCCAACCTGGCAGCTCGGGCAGCGAGCGAACTTTCAGCATTGAGTTTCTAGACACAGGTGTATCGGCATACGCCTTCACCTTCGGTTGAAATCACTTTTCCAGGAGTAAATCATGAACATGGTCTCATCCCGTCGGCGTCTCGCCCACGCCTTAGCCGCCGGATCACTCCTACTGAGCACGATGACAGCCTGCGTAGCCGCTGAAGACCCGGTCCGCATCCCCGCGCCGGTCAAAGACCCAGCCCCGGTCAACGCCGGCCTTCAGAAGGCTGTGTTTGCTGGTGGCTGCTTCTGGGGCGTGCAAGGCGTGTTCCAACACGTCAAGGGAGTGCAACGTGCTGTCTCCGGCTACGCCGGCGGCCCAGCCAGCACCGCTTCATATGCGCTGGTAACGAGTGGCCGCACGGGTCATGCAGAGGCTGTAGAGGTGACGTTCGACCCGGCACAGGTCAGCTACGGGACGCTGCTGCAGATATTCTTCTCCGTCGCGCACAACCCGACCCAACTGAACCGCCAGGGGCCCGACTCCGGAACGCAGTACCGGTCTGCGGTGTTTCCGGCCAACGCGGCGCAGCGCGATACAGCTCAGGCCTACATTGCTCAGTTGGACGCCACGAAGCTCTACGGAAAACCCATCGTTACCAAGCTGGAGGAGACGGGGAACTTTTATGCTGCGGAAACCTACCACCAGGACTACATGACGAACAATCCACGGCAGCAGTACATCGTCTTCAACGACCTGCCCAAAGTCTCGGCACTTAAGCGGCTCTTCGGCGACAGGTTCCGAGCGGACCCAGTGCTGGTGAAGCAACCGCGTTGAGAGTACCGCTCTTGCTCAGCGTGACGGCTAGAGTCTCTGCAGGCCTGGACTCACAACATTAAGTTGCTTCGTCACCATGCTCGGCTTCGACGTACCGCTTCTTGCGTTGTTCACGCATGCCGTCAAAGTCAGCCTGGCTGATGTCGCCCGTCAGGTAATGGCCTTCGAAGCAGCTGACTTCGAAACCTTGTATTCCTGGTCGCAGTTCGGCGACGACGCGCTTCATCGCTTCGATATCCTGATAGATCAGCGCATCAGCACCAATGTACTCGCGGATCTCCTCAACCGTTCGGCCATGAGCGATGAGTTCCTCTTTGGTTGGTAAGTCGATGCCGTAGACGTTGGGAAAGCGGACCGGCGGCGCGGCGGACGCGAGGTAAACCTTGCGTGCACCAGCCTCGCGGGCCATTTCCACAATCTCTTTCGACGTGGTGCCGCGTACGATTGAGTCGTCCACCAGCAGCACGTTGCGCCCCTTGAACTCCAGGCCGATGGCGTTGAGCTTCTGGCGCACGCTCTTTTCGCGCGTGCCCTGTGCCGGCATGATGAAGGTGCGGCCAACGTAGCGGTTCTTCACGAAACCCTCTCGGTAGGGCTTGCCGATGCGATGGGCCAGTTGCATCGCCGCCGGGCGGCTGCTTTCCGGAATTGGAATGACGACGTCGATCTCGTTGGGCGGCATCGTCGAGATCACACGTTGAGCGAGCGCCTCGCCCATATTCAGCCGAGCCTGGTAAACCGAGATGCCGTCCATCACCGAGTCGGGGCGGGCCAGGTAAACGAACTCGAACATGCAGGGGTTCCGCGTCGAGTTGTCGTTGCACTGCTCGGTATGCATCTTTCCCGTCATGTCGACGAACAGCGCTTCACCGGGCGCCAAGTCACGTTCGAGTTGGTGCCCAGTGCCTTCCAAGGCGACACTCTCGCTGGCGACCATGAACTCTCCTTTGCCCGAGCGGCCAAAGCACAGCGGACGGATGCCGAACGGGTCGCGGAAGGCTAGCAGGCCCTGGCCGGCAATCAGCGCGATGACGGCATAGCTGCCCTTGATGCGCTTTTGCACGGAGCGCACGGCGGCGAATATCTCCTTGGTCGTCAGCGGTAGATCGCGAGCGGCTATTTCCAGCTCGTGGGCAAGCACATTAATCAGCACCTCGGTGTCGCTGTCTGTATTGATGTGGCGGCGGTCGATCTCGAAAAGCTCATCCTTCAATGCCAGCGAGTTCGTCAGGTTGCCGTTGTGCACAAGCACGATTCCGAAGGGCGCGTTCACGTAGAAGGGCTGAGCCTCCTCCTCGCTATAGGCATTGCCGGCGGTGGGATAGCGCACTTGCCCGAGGCCGATATTGCCGGGCAGCGCCCGCATGTTGCGGGTGCGGAAGACGTCGCGAACCATGCCCCGCGCTTTGTGCATGAAACACTTCTGGCCCTGCATCGTGACGATGCCTGCGGCATCTTGGCCGCGGTGCTGCAAAAGCAGAAGCGCGTCGTAGAGGACCTGGTTGACGGGGGTAGCTGCTAGGGTGCCAACGATGCCGCACATGATGAATGTCCTTGGTGGTTTGGATTTCGGTTCAGCTCCCCCGCCGGAGAAGAGAAGCGCACGGCGTCGCAGGGCTATGTACTCGCTGCAAGTGCTGACGACTCGCCTCCCTGGGAGGCTTCTAGTCCGACCACAGCAAACGCGCACTTCTCATCGTTCCAGGTTCCTCGACGTGTCCAACCCGCCAATTCAACCAGGCGGTCGATCCGCGGCAGGTCGTACTTGCGAGATGTCTCGGTGTGGATGGTCTCGCCGACAATAAATCTCACCACTTGGCCGCCAACCGAGGTACTGAAGCTGTAAACGCAGCGCAGATGCATCTCGATGGCCCGCTCTGCCGGGTTCCAGCGAGCTTCATGCACGAAGGCGTCAAGCGGGATCCCGCCTCCAATCTCACGGTTGATGCGTCTGAGAACATTCAAGTTGAACGCTGCAGTAACGCCCCCACGGTCGTCGTAGGCCTTCGCAAGTGTCCCAAGGTCCTTTATCAGGTCCATCCCAATCAGCGCGCGCCCTCCTTCCCCCACATGGATCCGCATGCGCATGAGAAGTTCGACAGCCTCTCCTTCATCCAGGTTACCAATGGTTGACCCTGCGAAGAAGGCAATTCGCCGACCGCTGGATGGAAGCGGGGGGAGATCGAAGTCACTAGTGAAGTCGGCCACTACGGGACATATGGGTAGCTCCGGGAATCGACCGCCGAAGCGCTCAAGCGTGCACGACAGAAACTCGTCTGCGATGTCCACCGGAACGTAGGCTGCAGGAGCATTAAGCGCAGTCAGTAGCGCCTGGCTCTTGATGCCTGCGCCAGCCCCGTACTCAATCAGGATTGCATCTGCCCCTGCAAAGGCCGCTAGTTCACTAGCGTTTTCGTGCAGGATGGCGCTCTCGCACCGTGACAGGTAGTACTCGTCGAGCGTGGTGATCTCTTCAAAGAGTCGAGAACCCTCCCCGTCATACAGCCAGCGGCTAGGCAAGCGCTTTGGCGTGGCAGTTAGCCCCTCTAGAACGTCCTTCCGAAAAGCGTCAGTTTGCAGACTATTTGGCGCTTGCGCGATCGACATATCACTCCTACTTGGCGAGACAAAGGTTCAAAGAAGTACCAGTGACACAAGCAGGACGCACCGTAACGGCGAGCATGCGGACTATCACCAGAAAACGGATCGATATAGACGCGTGGCGCTGGTGATGTCGCGCCTTCGCAGGCAGGTCTGCTGCTCATGTGGTGCTGCCGTCGTCGAAATTTCGGACTGCACACAACACGTAGCGCTTAGGTACGGCCCATGCTGCACGGGTCGATTGGCTACGGTGTGGACGTCAGCGGACTACATTGGCTCTTGCAAGCACTCGTAAGCCGCCTGACACGCAAGAACAGATCGGCAAGCAGGACCCAGCCCACGCTGTTGTGGAGTCACGTTGCTCGACCGTTCTCATGAGTTTTGTCGACAAAGCTGTTCAGCCACCGAACCGTTCGGTGCGAACGGCTCCATCAGGCACTCGCAGCGCCCGCAGCATGGTCGTGACGCTCTCGACGAAGGAATTGCTACCGCACACGTAAACAGCGGCGGAGGCGGCTGCACGGTCACCCAGTCGTTGGAGCGCAACTGCTAAATCGGCCTCGTTTAGACGACCAATTCGGTCCTGAGTTCGAGGGGCCGCAATATCTCGCGAAAGGGCCAGCCGGCTGTGAAAGCCTTTGCCGTGCTCCTCCCAGCGCTGCAACTCTGGCCACAGCATCACATCGACCATCGTGCGGACGGCAACCACCAGCACCATGGGTGAGGTGCTGCGCGAATGCGCATGGTGTGCCGCCATCGCAAGCAGAGGCACCACGCCCGAGCCGCTCCCAATGAGCAACGCTGGCTGCTCGTCCTCTGGTCGCCAGACAAAGTGCAGCCCTACCGGCCCCAATATCTCAACTGAGTCACCGACCTGCGCCGCGTCGTGAAACCATGGGGATACCTCACCGTCCGACAGGCGCTCGATGCCCAGCTCGTACAACCCCTCCAGTTCTGGAGGCGATAAGAGTGAATAACTCCGCTGGGCTTGATAACCATCATCGGCTGTGAGCCGAATGCTCAGGTGCTGACCGGCCAGTGGGCGATGCCATACCGTTGGACGCAAAACTACGCGCCGAACAAGGGGGCTAAGCCGTTCAATGGCCTCAATGCGAGCGTCTTGCCATTCGAGATGGCCGGCAACATTGCTCGCATCAGCCATATCGTTCTTCCTTGAACGGGTCGCCGCGCATGTGGTAGCCCCGGAGCTCCCAGAATCCGGCCTCATTCACGTTTGTGAACTGCAACGAGGTTACCCATTTGGCGGATTTCCATAGGTACAGATGCGGCACCAGCAAACGGGCTGGGCCGCCGTGCTCCTCTTCAAGAGGCTTGTCATCGAACTGCGTAGCAATCATTGCCCGACCACCAACCAAGTCGTCCAAAGGCACATTGGTGCTGTAGCCGTCCAAAGAATGAGCCAGTACCCATGGCGTCGGTGGCGTGATTCCGGCGGAAGCCAACAAGGTATCAATCGAAACACCCCGCCAACGCGTGTTGAACTTCGACCACGTCGTCACACAGTGGATGTCAACCACCTGTTCGATCTGCGGCAGCTCATGGAGCTGCTCCCATGTCCATTCGTGGACCTTCCTGGGACCCACTTTCAGCGCCAGGCGCCAATCCCCCCGTGGGAGCGCGCGTGGTCTCGGCCCAGCTGTGAGAATGGGGAAGCCATCCGTCAGCGATTGCCCAGGCGGCAGACGCCCGCCGTGGTCGTTTCCGCCGCGGTTGCGGCCCATGAAGGATCGATTAATGGGCATTTCTGATGTCCCTCGGTTCTATACCTTCAAGATAATCGCACGCAGGGAAACATACCCGCCGCCACGGGGCTTCACCATTCAGCCAGTTGTGTTGACTTATCGTCTACCTGAAGAAGCAACCCAAGGGTTATCCCGAGCCAATCTTGCGATGAAGTCCAGCGCGGAGCACGTGAAGCTCGAATCGCATGCACTTGTCAGCAAGATCACGAGCCTTTGGGACACCTTCGGGAAGTGAACAAGTTCGCCGTGACATGACTGACGTCAGCCTTTGAGCGTGACGAGTTCCTCCGCGATCGTCGGATGCAGTGCCACTGTTTGTCTGAAGTCCTTCCACGTCGCGTTTGCGGTTAGCGCGACGCCCACCATCTGAATCATCTCGGCGGCGCCATCACCGAGGATATGAACTCCCAGAACTCGGTCTGTATCCTCGTCGATGACCACCTTCATAGCGACTCGGTCCTGCAACCCAGCGAATGAACTGGCCATCGGCCCGAACTGAGTCTTCAGTACGCGCACGTGCGGAAAGTTCGCCCTGGCAAGCTTCTCCGACAAGCCGACGACGCCAACCTCAGGTGTAGTGAAGACCGCCGTGGGTACACGGGCGTAGTCCAAGTCTGCCACCTCAAGCTTCCCAAAGTGCCGGTCAGCGAATGCCTGCCCTTCACGAATCGCAATCGGTGTGAGGTTGAGGCGATTTGTCACGTCCCCAACAGCGTAGATTGATTCCACACTGGTCTGCCCACTCTTGTCGACAATAACTGCCCCGCGACTGTCGACCTCAACGCCTGCCCTATCTAGACCGAGGTTGCGGGTGTTGGGATGCCGGCCAGTGCTAAGCAGCACCACGTCAACATCGAACGCTTGCCCGCTGGTCGCGGTGACATCCAGTGCACCATTCCTCGGGTAGATCTGCTTCACGCTCTCATTCATACAGAGCCGCACGCCGCGTCTCCGCAACTGCTCATCAAGGACGGCGACGATGTCATCGTCAAATCCTCGAAGCAGCGACGGCCCGCGTACCAGTTGCGTCACCTCGCTACCAAGTCCCCGAAGGAGGCTGGCAAACTCGGTGGCAATATAGCCTCCCCCGACAATCAGGACACGTCCTGGCAACTCCGCCAGGTCGAATACCTCATCGGAGGTGATCGTGAGATGAGATCCTTCGAAGAGTTGCCGGTCAGGCACGCCGCCGGTTGCAATCAAGATTCTCTCCGCAGTGATCTGCTTGCCACTCGCCCGAAGCTGCACGGTGTGCGCATCCACAAGCTCAGCGTTCTCACTGAATGTCTGGACACCGGCGCCAACGAGGTTGCGGTGATAGATACCCTCTAGCCTTGCAAGCTCGACGTTTTTGTTGCCGATGAGTCTCTTCCAGTCAAAGCTTGGTGCGTCGGTACTCCACCCAAACGCAACTCCAGCCTTGAACTGGTCGGGGAACCGGCTTGCATACACCATAAGCTTTTTTGGCACGCATCCACGGTGCACACAGGTGCCTCCGTAGTTCGCACCCTCAGCAATTGCAACGCGAGCACCGTGAAGAGCGGCCACTCTCGCCGCGCGCACTCCGCCGGAGCCTGCACCAACTACAAACAAATCAACGTCGAATTGACTCATGAACCCTCACATACCGGCTGCCGGTACAAGCGCGCTATAGAAACCGGAGGCGCGTTTGCTTTGCCAAACGCGCCTCCGACCTGTTGATAGCCCGGCAACGCCTCCGGGGCTTGAAACTCGAACTCAACGCTTCCGCAACGACGCCCCGTTCATGCAAAAGCGCAAACCACTCGGCTTCGGCCCGTCCGGGAAGACATGTCCCAAGTGCGCGCCGCACACGTTGCAGGTCGTCTCCACCCGCGTCATCCCGTGGCTACGGTCTGCGTGATAGGCGACGAGACCCGGCGCGAGCGCCTGCGTGAAGCTTGGCCAACCACTCTTGCTATCGAACTTGCTGGAAGCGTCGAAGAGGTCGGTGTCGCAACATCCACAAGCATAGACGCCTGGTCCGAAAAGCGTGCACATGGCCGAGCTGTGAGCGCGCTCCGTTCCAGCCTGCCGCATTACGCGGTACTGCTCCGCGTTCAAACGTCGACGCCATTCGGCGTCGCTCAGCTCCAGTCGGCGAGGGGGAGGTGGGTTGCCGTCGCGAGCAAGCTCCAGCACGCCCCGCCAAGTCAGAATGCTCGGATCCGGCTTGGTCAGTGGCGACGCGGATTCGGCTCGTTTCAAGCCTGCCACCACCCTGTGGACATCAATCTGAAACTGGTTGTAGATCACCACGCCCTCAGGGTCGACGATGATGAACCAGGGAGTTCCACCACTCTGGTAGCGCTGCATCAACACTGAGCCAGCACCTTCGCGACCCTCGCCAGCGTCGTGGCCGAACACGATGGGCAACGCGTAACGACGCTGATTTGCCACCATGCGCTCGTAGCTGTTAGAAGCAAAGTTCTCAAAGACAGTCTGCACAGCTGCGAAGCTTACATACGACGATCCGCGGAATGCATCAACCAAGCTTGCCATGGCGGGAAACCCCGTCAGATGGCACTCAGCATTGGCATCTTGGAAGCAAAAGATCACCTTGAAAGCACCGGGCATCTTGTCCAGTCCAAATGTGGCCAAGGGCTGACCGGAGGCATCAATCCATTGCGTCACGCCGAGTTCGGGCGCCAACTCGTCGGTGATGCCGGTCTGCATACTGATGTTTATCATCTTTGCTCAGTGGTCAAGGTTCATAGGAAATGACTTGCTGTTGAAGGCGCGGTCAAGGATGGGCCTCTCGTGATCCAGTGTTGCGACTGGTCCATCCGCATCGGTGACTTCGTCGAAAGGGCACGTCTTCGTAGGCCGGCGCCGCGCCGAGAGGGCCTTTCGAGCCGCCACGCACTCAAATGCACCCTGCCCGCTGATAAGTGCTCCGGCTGCCATCGAATGTGCAAACCATGCAGCTCGCGCGAATAGCTGAGTACTTCACGTGCACCGCTTTCACGAGCTGCAGGGTGGGGAGAGCGCAGCCCTCCCCTATCACCTACTTTACGGACGCCTCTGACTTCGGCAGAGTCCAATGTCCGCGCGGATAGTGGCAGGTATAGCCGTTCGGACGGTGCTCAAGGTAGTCCTGGTGCTCCGGCTCGGCCTGCCAGAAGTCGCCGGCAGGCGCTACCTCAGTGACAACCCTTCCCGGCCAGATGCCCGACGCATCAATGTCAGCAATCAACGCGCTCGCGACGCCATGTTGCTCAGCGGTCGTGTAATAGATCCCCGAGCGATAGGAGCTACCGCGATCATTGCCCTGCCGATCCCGTGTGCTCGGGTCGTGAATCCGGAAGAAGAACTCCAGCAGTGTTCGATAGCTGATGCGGTCAGGGTCAAAGATGACCTCGATTGCTTCGGCGTGTGTGCCATGATTTCTGTAGGTGGCGTTCGGAACATCGCCGCCGCTGTAGCCAACACGCGTGGCACTCACCCCCGGAAGCTTGCGGATCAAATCTTGCATGCCCCAGAAGCAGCCTCCGGCCAAGATCGCAGTTTCAGTCTTGTTCATACTCATGCCCATAGTTGGATGGTTAACGGTGCGGTACAGGGCCTGCTTGCGCGCGTTGGTCGCATACTCAGCATGCAACCTGCGTCAGCGAAGTGCCAACCGCCACTCAGAAAGTCACAGATTCAGGGCAGGGAAAGCCTGAGCATCACAGCTCTCGTCGGGAGACGAGACATTGGATGAACGGCGGATGGGAGGAAGATCCCTCATGCCCAAGCGAATTGTGATTAACTGATCATGGAATCTGCGGCACCCCGTACAGACCACAAGGTGTCGCACAAGAATTTCACTTTGCTCAGCGTCCAGTTGTCTATCCATCGCGTCGGAGAGGCTCCTAGTCATCTGTTTGCAATTGCTCATAGCAGACGCCTCCTTGTGATCCACCAGTCCTTCTCGAACATGTCGCACAACATCTTTGATAGTAGGTCGCTGAAAATCGAGAAAGGTGACCGATGCGTCCGATTTCCTTTTGCAATTCGTACCAGTCGGTAAGGAAAACTTCGGTGGCCGCGACTGCGGCTAAGCAGAGAATGCTGGCGCTATCCTGGGGCCAGGGATGAAAACACTATTGCAACGGAATCGCAAACCAATATGGATGATCCTCTAAACACACTATTCACTCGCTTCCGACCTTCGGCCAAGATGGCCTTTAGCGGCACGGTCTGCGAGATGCTGAACGACTATCACGAGGTTGAACTAGGTCACTTACACCTAATGCGCTCCGGCAGCATGACTGTCCAGCCGAGGGGTGAAAGTCCTGTTCACCTTGGTGAGCCCGGATTAGTTTTCTTGCCTCGTGGGTTGCCTCATACCATTACCGCCGACGAGGGCCATGTCGCAAATTTGCTGTGCGCTACCGTCGAGATCGGCCAGCAGTCCAGGTCACCGTTGGCGCTCGCGCTACCGACGGTCGTAGTCCTACCATTTCGTGAAGTACCTCACTTGCAACCCGCACTCGAGTTGCTGTTCGTTGAGTTTGCGGGAACGGAAAGTGGCCGCCAGACGGCGCTTGAACGACTGCTTGAGTACATCCTCATCCTTGTAATTCGCCACCAGATCATCGCGGGTAGCGCCAGGCGAGGTCTACTAGCCGGCTTGGCTGACATAGGGCTCGCACGGAGCCTGACTGCCATGCATGAGGACCCGAAGCGCACTTGGAGCCTCCAATGGTTAGCTGAGGAGGCGGGAATGTCCCGCGCTCGCTTCGCCGAGCGGTTCCACGAGGTGCTGGGCGTTACACCAACGGCCTATCTCAGCGCCTGGCGCGTGAGCGTCGCGCAGGACATGCTGCTGCATGGTCGACCGGCAAAGTGGGCTGCAGCCGAAGCTGGCTACACAAGTGCAGCGGCTTTTACCCGTGCTTTCACGCGGAGCGTTGGCAAGTCGCCTACTCAATGGCTCGCGGAAAGGAACGAGGCCTCAGACCGCTCTCCCGTCGTCTGGCAAGAGACTTGATTGGAGCGCTCTCTGAGCCTCATGGTATGACCTCGCTCGCCGCCACGACCGAATCCTCGCCTCAGGTGGTGGACGAGCAGGTCTGCTTTGCTGTTTATTCCACGATGCTGGGAGTTCAGCGAACCTATCGCCGCGTGCTCAAGCAGTTTGACCTGACCTATCCCAGGTACTTGGTCATGCTCGTTCTTTGGGAGCGCGACGAGTTGACCGTCTCGGAGATAGGTATGCGTTTATTCCTGGACTCGAGCACAACGACACCCCTGCTCAAGCATCTTGAAAGTAGCGGTTTGGTCTCCCGCCGCCGGTCGATTGCCGATGAACGGCTGGTCATCGTGACCTTGACGGAAGCTGGTCGGGCGCTGCAATCGGTCTGCAGCTTTGTACCGACCTCCGTGGCTCATGCTATGCAACTCACTGAGCGTCAGGCAATCACGCTCCGTAGCGACCTGAACGACCTGCGGAGCAACCTCCTTCGGACGGAACTGGAGCAACTCGCATAAGTGCGTACGGCAAGTTTGGCGGTCTAAGCGATTTGCCTGAAGTCACGCCCGTACCACCGGGACGAGTGGCGAAGGGGTATCTCTGTACTCGCAGAGAATCTTGATCGCGCGTCGATCGAGCGCGGCGGGCCTTCGAAGGGTGGCCTGTTCGTTCAGGTGCGCAGAAACAGCTGGGGACGCCTGATCTTCAAGGACCTAGCCAAGTACGACCGATGATGCGTGAGCATCATCGGCTCAGCAGGCACGGCCTCAACGGTCGGCGGTCGTGCCATCAAGGTTAGACATATCGTGAGTTTGAGATTGAAATGAAGATCACCCCGTTTCGCATCGACATCCCTGAACGGGACCTGACGGACCTCCACCGTCGCCTGGATGGCACGCGATGGCCCGACGACGTCGGCCCTGCCTGGGAGGACGGCACGCCGAGCCTGGCCTTGCGGGATGTCGTCGAGTACTGGCGGGGGAAGTTCGACTGGCGCGCTGCGGAAAGCAGGCTCAACGCGCTGCCGCAGTTCGTCGCCGAACTGGATGGCCATGCGGTCCACTTCGTTCATGCCAAGGGCGCAGACAGTGACTCGGCACCCCTGGTCATCACGCACGGCTGGCCCGGTTCCTTCGTGGAGATGGTCAAGATACTGCCCATGCTCACGCACCCCGAGCAAAACGGCTTTCCCGGCCGTCGATCGTTCGATGTTGTCGTTCCATCGCTGCCCGGGTTTGGCTTCTCCGCAGCGCCTACTCAACCAGGCATGAACAGCCGCAAGGTCGCTTCACTGTGGCATGAGCTGATGCACGGTCTGGGCTACGCCAGCTTCTTTGCGCAAGGCGGAGACATCGGGTCGGGCGTCAGCACCTGGCTGGCCCGGCTCTATCCGGCGTCAGTTCGCGCGCTGCACTTGAACTTCATCTCGGGCAGCTACCAACCGCCGTTGGGCAAAGACGCCCCTCCCTTGTCGCCGGTGGAATCGGAATGGCTTGCCGCGAGGGCGCAATGGGTGCAGACCGAAGGCGGCTACAGCCACATGCAGGCCACCAAGCCTCAGACGCTGGCTCATGCATTGGCCGACTCGCCGTCGGGACTGGCTGGCTGGCTACTGGAGAAGTTCCACACCTGGAGCGACGGCCAAGGTGAGCTGGGCGAGAGATTCGAGCTCGACGAGCTGCTTACCAACGTTTCTATCTACTGGTTCTCGCAGAACGTTGGTGCCACGCTGCGCATGTACAAGGAAAACTCAGCTGAACCGCTTAGCTTCGCACATGGCGAGCGGATCGACGTGCCTTTGAGCTATGCAGCATTCCCCGCTGAGATCATCACCCCGCCCCGCGAATGGGTCGAGCGAGTCTTCAACGTCGTGCGGTGGACGGAAATGCCAGCCGGCGGCCACTTCGCGGCCGTCGAACAACCTCGTTCCCTCGCTCAGGATATCCATGACTCGTTCGGCCGTGCCATCGGATGAAGCAGTTGCGACAATGTTCGAGGGAGCAGCGCTTGATAGCTGCTAGCAGCCCGTTCTATCTCAAGCATCGTCAAAGCTGAGGACGCTGCAACGGAACGACCACCACACCTTGTCTTCCTCCGGCAATACTTGCGAGCCATAAAGCGAGCTTCAGCCGCACGGCGCACGGAGGTCAGGGATGGATTCAAAAACGGTCGCTCAGCTGCGGCAGATGTTCCGCACGCGTCTGTCTGCTAAGACCGGCGAAATCGAACACTCGCTTCGACAGATTGCCGGGGGAAACCCACTAGGTGCCGAGACCGACACTGACCGGGGCATCAAGCGACTTGCCACCAAGGCCGGCATCCCCACCAGGGACGCAGGCGCCCTCTTCGCCTCAGTTCGGATGGCCGCCAAGGCAATCGACCTAGGAGGTGCGCTGAAATCAGCCGAGGGTGCGGAGTCGATGCAAGGTCCGACCATGGACTTGGTCGGCGTGGAGTTTCTATCCCGAGGCCGCCTGGCTGCGAACGCGGTCGGTCGGGTGAGCTTCAAGACAGGGTTCGCCCAAGGTAGTGGCTTTCTCGTTGGCCCAGCACTTTTTCTGACCAACAACCATGTCATCCTGGATGCGCAAGCCGCAAGCGAGATGGTCGTTGAGTTCGACTACGAGTCCGGCAGCGACGGTGTCGCAAGCCCCATCACGACCTTCGAGTTCGATCCGAGCAAGTGCTTCGTCTCATCCACTATCGACAACCTGGACTTCACGCTCATCGCGCTGGGCTCTCGCCTTCAGGGGCATGGAGTGGTTGTAGTGGCTGAAGACGCTGGAGAAGAAGGCCTCCTCCCACTCGTCGATGTCCTGCTGGGACCTCTTCTTGGGCACCTTGCCGGACCCCCAGCAGACCCGACCGTCCTCGTCAAGGTTGAGCAGCGGCGCACGATGTAGCGGCGTGCTCTCGGTCGGGCGCTTGTCTTCAGCGAGGGCCCAGATCTTCATGCCCTGCCAGATCCCCTTGCCAGCGGTGCGCTTGAGGCACCAAACCAGCGGAGGCATCGGCAGCATGGCGCTGACGCCTTGCAGGCGGTCGCGCCCCGGCTGGCCGGCGTGCCAATCGATGTCGAAGAAGCAGAGCCGGCGGATGGGCCGGGTCCACCAGACAAGCAGATCGTCACTGCTGAACAGAACCTGCTCGCGCAGGATCGTCGGCTTCACCTTCAACGCCTCGCCGAACATCTGCGAGACCTTCTTCATCGCCTCGATGGTGATCGGGCGGCCTTCCTTCAGTCGCTGGTCATTGCCGTGAATGGCAACGCCGTGGACTGTCGCGAAGGTCAGTTCAGAGCCGGCTTTTGATCGGGGAGCGTAGAACACGACCGCCTCGACCGGCACGAACTCTTCACTTGCGAACGCGTTGACGCTTGCGTTTGCTTGCATCAGCTTGATCTCCTAAGAGTGTGTAGAGCGCATCAAGCTCACTGAGGAGCTTTGCAGCAGCCTCGATCCAGACCACGAAGCGCTCCGCGCTTCCAGGATCGAGCCTGACGCGCAGGATTTCTGCTTGGTAGGAGTCGCCCTCCATGCGCTGGGAGACGACCTGGTCGTAGAAGTTGCCCATGCCGTCTTCCTGACGCCACCAGAGCGCGAACGACGGTTCGGCTCGCCAGCCGCCGTAGCTGTTGGCCGGCGTGAACTCGCTGGCCAACTCGCCCAGGCGCTGCGGCAAAGCCTTCGAGGCCTGCCTGACGCGCTGCAGGACGCTCACCAGTTGCTGGACCCAGAGCGACTTGCCGGCGATGAGCGCCTTGCTTTGCTTCGCCGACCAAAACCGGGACTTGCGCCGACGGCGCTTGCTCGGATTTTCGATTTCGAGCGCCTTGTAGAAAGAGCCGAGACTGTCCAGGTAGTCCGACGGCATGTCGAACCGGCTGTCCTCGTCGAGAGGCTCCCCGTTCATCTCCTCGTAGGCCTGGATCACGGCGGCGTCTTCGACCTCGCCATACCAGAGCACATCAGCCGTCCAGTGCAGAAGTGCATCGGGCGTCAGGATGTCGCACGCGTCGTAGTTCAGTAAGCGGCCAGCGAAGTCATGTTGATCCGCTGAGCCGTGCCTAGGATGCTCGTATCCATCAACGACTTGATGGGTACGTACGCACTATGGATCAAGCAGCGCCAGGCCGCCGTCGGCGAGTTCACAGCGCCGAGTTCAAGGCGCAGGCAGTGCAAGCAGCGCAGCAGCCGGGCGTCTCGATGGCCGCTGTGGCGATGGCTCACGGCATCAACGCCAACTTGCTGCGGCGTTGGGTCCATGAGAGGGCTCAGCCTCCTATCGACGCAGCGGCCATCAGCCCCGATCCCGTTGGCTTCATCGCACTGCCGATGCCAGCACCTTCCGCGCCGCCAGAGCCAAGCTCTGGAACCATCCGCATCGAGGTCCGCCGCGGGTCGACAGTCGTCGCGGTGACCTGGCCAGCCAGCGCCGCGGATGCTTGTGCGGCCTGGATGCGCGAGCTGCTGCGTTGATCCGCATCGACGCCGTTTGGCTCGCAACGACGCCACTGGACATGCGCGCCGGCACCGAGACCGCCCTGGCCCGCGTCGTTCAGGTCTTTGGCGGCGCCAAGCCTCACCATGCCTACCTCTTTGCCAACCGCCGCGCCACGCGCATGAAGGTGCTCGTGCATGACGGCATCGGCGTGTGGCTGGCAGCGAGGCGCCTGCACCAGGGCCGCTTCGCGTGGCCTCGCGATGTCACGTTGGAGCACATGCCGCTGACGCAGCCGCAGTTGCAGGCCCTGGTGCTGGGCCTGCCGTGGCAGCGCGTGGAAGACGACGGGGCGATCAGGCTGCTGTGACGCAATCGGTGCTCGCGCCGATGCGCGTGGCCCGGGTACGCACCACACTGTCGTTATGGCAGTCGCCGCGCCCCTCAGTGCAGAAGACATCGCCTCGCTGGAAGCTGCGGGGCTCGGGCATATCAGCGCCAAGGTGCGAGCGCTCTTGGACCGCCAGGCGTATGACCGTCACGAGATCGAGTGGCGCGACGCCAAGATCGAGAAGCTGACCTTCGAGATGGCGCAGCTGCGGCGCGTGAAGTTCGGCAAGAAGAGCGAGCAGCTCGACGCCGAGCAGAAGGCTCTCTTCGACGAGGCGGTCGATGCGGACCTTGCCGCGCTGGAAGCGCAGCTGGCCGAGCTGATGACCGCCAAGCGCAAGGACACTGAGCCCGCTCCGGAGCGGCCTAAGCGTGCCCCGCTACCGGCCCATCTGCCGCGGGTGGACCGACACCACGAACCGAGCGACACGACGTGCCCCTGCGGCTGCCAGATGACGCGCATCGGCGAGGACGTCAGCGAGAAGCTGGACTACACGCCCGGCAGCTTCACCGTGGAGCGTCATGTGCGCGGCAAGTGGGCCTGCGCGAAGTGCCGCACGTTGACCCAGGCGCCCGTGCCAGCAGAGATCATCGACAAGGGCTTGCCAACCTCGGGCTTGCTCGCCCATGTGCTCGTCGCCAAGCACTCTGACCATCTGCCGCTCTACCGCCAGGAAGCCATCTTCGAGCGCGCCGGCCTGGCCATCCCGCGTTCGACGCTGGCGGCGTGGGTGGGCGTGTGCGGCGTGCGCCTGCAGCCGCTGGTGGATGCAATGAAGGCCGACCTGCTGCGCCTGCCGGTTCTGCACGCCGACGAGACTCCGGTGGCGATGCTGGCACCCGGCACAGGCAAGACGCATCGTGCCTATCTCTGGGCCTACGCCAGCGGCGCCTTCGACACCATGCGAGCCGTGGTCTACGACTTCACCGAGAGCCGCTCCGGCCAGCATCCACGGACCTTCCTCGGTCACGGCACCGATAGCGCCTGGAAGGGCAGCCTGGTATGCGACGACTACGCCGGCTACAAGGCGCTGTTCCTCGACGGCGGCATCACCGAGGTGGGCTGCATGGCCCACGCGCGCCGCAAGTTTGTGGAACTGCACCTGGCCAACAAGAGCACGCTGGCGGCCACCGCCATCGACTTCATCGGACAGCTATACGGCATCGAGCGGGAAGTGAAGGACCTGCCAGCCGACGAGCGGTTGCGACAGCGACGAACGCGCGCGGCACCGGTCGCACAGGCCCTGAACAAGTGGCTGCTGGAGTTCCGGCCGAAGGTGCCCGATGGCTCAGCCACCGCCAAGGCCATGGACTACAGCCTGCATCGCTGGGCGGCGCTCACGCGCTATCTCGCCGACCCCGCCTTGCCCATCGACAACAATTTCGACGAGCAGCAGATCAGGCCATGGGCAACCGGGCGCAAGAATTGGCTCTTCGCCGGGACGCTGCTCGCAGGGCAGCGCGCTGCGGCCATCATGAGCTTGATCCAGTCCGCTAAGCTCAATGGGCATGACCCCTATGGCTACCTACACGATGTGCTGACGCGGTTGCCTATGCACAGGAACAGCGACCTAGCTGAACTGCTTCCTCACAGGTGGCGACCGCCACATCCCAGAACGGACTAAGGATTGAACTCGTTTGCTGTCTTCGCTGGAAGAATGCCGTTCATCGGCTCCGCCAATGTTCACATGCCGGATGCGCTTCAGCGTATTTCCGTGCTTTGCATGCTCGTCATTGGGCTGTCTGGATGCAAACCTGAGCCGCCAAAGGTGCAAATGGACGCACCGTTCATTACCTGTGCGGCGTTCGACTTTCGTGTACCCGACGCCGAAGGGTTGAAGGACGCAAGAAGACTGATGTTCGAGGCGGCGATGAACTTGAATCTCCGGTTCGTCGCGGATGCGCCGTTTAGTGGGTTCCGCGATGTGGTTGGCGGGCTCGGGCAGCCAATGAGCTTTGTGCTTAGCTCAGACCGTGGGCCATGGACTGACGAGCTCTGGCTACGCGTCGAATTCCTGGCGGGAGGTCCGCCGCAGCGAGTACCTTGGCTGCCAGATCACAAGCAGCCGTACATACCGCCCGCGACATGCGTAGCCCAAGCGGTGGATCAGTTCGCAAAGTTGCGGCATTTGTTCAACGACAAATGGCAGCTGACTGACCTCGATGCAACCAAGCCCATCCCGATTCGTTTCAAAAGCGCGGCAAGCCAGCCGCTTCAGAAGTAGCCTGGCAAGGGCACTGCCTGCCGGCTCCTGCCGACCGCGTAGCCGTTCGCCGCTGTAGTCACGCCGTCAACATGACTTCGCTGAGCGCTTACGTAGTTCACTTCATCCAGCGTGTCGAGCAGTTGCCGGCTGGCGCCGGGCAGTTCCTTCTCCAACTTCTTGCACACCGGTTCGAGGTGCACGAAGCGACGGTAGTCGCACTGGTAGTCGAAGCTCAGCAAAGCCTGGCCCTGCGGGTCGACCGTGCCGGGTCCGATGACCTCGACGTCGATCTTGATCGACGCCTCGCCGTTGCCCTTGATGACCTTGGTCATCCAGTTCTTCAGCAGGAGGTCGCACCCGGCGGCGAGTGAAGTCGTCTCGCTCGGCACGCAGTCAGGATGACGGCGCGCCACCTCGAGGAGCAGCTCGGCCGCGACCGGATGGTTCGTGCGAGCGACAGGTCGCGGCAGAGGTCCAGCCTTCGGGATGCTTAGAGCAGAAGTGACAGCGCCGTAGACGGGACGACGACCGGAGTTCCCGTCGCCGTCAGCGCCGCCCTGAAGCGGGCCGCCGCGTTGAGCAGTTCCCAGCTGGGCGTCACCTGCATGCCCACATCGGGGTTTGCCGGATCCGGCTGGCCCGCGGCGAGTGCGGCCAGCCGTTCGACGAAAGGGACCGGGGTCACCTCCGTGGCCAGGGCCGCTCCCTTGGTGCCGGCGGACCGTTTGAACTTGTAGACTGTTGGCGCCGATCTAAATTTGACCCACCCTGCCGATTGAACTTTGACCCAGGGCTTGGGGCCGGCATCGGCTGATGCCGGCTGTGGACAACTGTAGCGCGGTGCTTGTTCAGCCCGCCTCGTCGCCCTTGTTGCGTCGCTCCTGCTCTCTGGCCTTGATGCGCTTGCGCGTGGCTGCCGTGGCCTGCGTGACGCGGTAGCTCTCGTTGCCCGTCTCCACGATGTGGCAGTGGTGCGTGAGCCGGTCCAGCAGCGCTGTGGTCATCTTGGCGTCGCCGAAGACGGTGCTCCACTCTGCGAAGTCCAGGTTGGTCGTGATGACGACGCTGGTGTGCTCATAGAGCTTGGACATCAGATGGAACAGCAAGGCGCCGCCTGCCTGGCTGAACGGCAAGTAGCCCAGCTCATCGAGGATCACGAGGTCCAGCCGCAGCAGGCTGGCCGCGATGCGCCCGGCCTTGCCCTCGGCCTTCTCCCGCTCCAGCGCGTTGACCAGGTCCACCGTGCTGTAGAACCGCACGCGCTTGCCGTGCGTGCCGATGCCCGCCACGCCGATGGCCGTGGCCAGATGGGTCTTGCCTGTGCCCGGACCGCCCACCAGCACCACGTTGTGCGCGGCGGCCGTGAACTCGCAGTTGGCCAGTTGCGTGACCAGCTTGCGGTCCACGGGCGAGACCTCGAAGTCGAAGCGAGCCAGGTCGCGGTGCACCGGGAACTTGGCACTGTTCATCTGGTGCTGCACTGAGCGCGTGGCGCGGTCGCTGACCTCGGCCTGCAGCATGTGCTCCAGCAGCCAGCGCGAGCGCTCGACTTCAGCGTTGCGCTGCTCGCCGAGCTCGGCCCAGGTGGCGGCCATGCCGTGCAGGCGCAGGGCCTTCAGCTCTGCAATGACGTCAGCCATGGTCGGCCTCCTGCTCGGCCAGGCGGCGCAGACGGTCGTAGCGGCCCGGGTCGGCCTGCGGCGGTGTGGTCGTGCTCAGTGGTGTGGCGACGTTGGGCGGTCGCTCGGGCGCTGTGAGCCGTGCCAGCACGTTGGCCACGTGCTCCGGGCTGATGCGCCCGCCGGGCCCCGCCCGCTCCAGCGCCAGTTCGGCCGCGACCAGCACCTCGTCCAGCCCGGCCGTGCTGCTCAGCGCCAGTACCTGCGCCATCAGCCGGTCGCCACCGGCATGACGCAGCAGCGCATGGCGCAGCCTGGCCAGCGGCTCTGGCAGGTCCACGAAGGGCGCGCCGTTGCGCAGCGCCCCGGGCTTCCTCTGCACCAGCGGCACGTAATGCTGCCAGTCGTAGGCCATGCGACCCTTGCCGCTGAGCCTGGCGTGTTCGGCCACCACGCGTTCGTCGGCCACGATCACCACGCGCTGTGGGTACAGCCGCGTGCTGACCGTCTGCCGGGCCAACTCGCACGGCACCGAGTAGCGGTTGCGGGCCACGGTGACCAGGCAGGTGCTGCTCACGCGCGCTACGTCCTGCACATAACCGTCGAAGTCCACGGGCTTGGGCATCAGGTGGCTGCGCTCCAACTCCAGCATCTCGGACACGCTGAAGGCCTTGTGCTCGGGGTGGCGCAGTTCAGCCCACAGCGCCTTGCAGCGCTCGCCCAGCCAGGCGTTGAGTTCCTCCAGGCTGCCGAAGCGCTGCTCGCGCGCCGCCAGCCAGATGCGACGCCGGCTGTCCTGCACGTTCTTCTCGACGACACCCTTCTCCCAGCCGCTGGCGACGTTGCAGAAGTCCGGGTCGAAGAGGTAGTGCGCGCACAGCGCTGCGAAGCGGCTGTTGACGTCGCGGTTCTTGCCGCGGCCGACGCGGTCCACTGCGGTCTTCATGTTGTCGTAGATGCCCCGGCGCGCCACGCCGCCCAGGGCCGCGAAGCTGCGCGTGTGGGCGTCGAACAGCATCTCGTGGCCTTGGCTTGGGTACGCCACCAGCCAGAAGGCCCGGCTGGCGCACAGCTTCATGTGCGCCACCTGCAGCCGCTGGTAGACACCGCCGATGACCAGCGGCTCCTCGCTCCAGTCGAACTGGAAGGCCTCGCCGAGTTCGAAGCTCAGCGGCACATAGGCATCGCCCGTCGTCGCACCGCCTTGGGCCGCGCGCCAGGCGCGGATGTAGTCGGTCAGCCGGCTGTAGCCGCCGGCGTAGCCAGCGGCCTTCAACTGCTCCAGCAGTGCCTTGGCGCTGCGCCGCTCCTTCTTTGGCCGCCGCGCGTCGGCTCGCAACGCCTGTTCCAGCTGCTCGACGTACGGCGCGAGCTTCGTCGGCACCGCGGGCCGGCGGTACTGGGGCTGCTCGGCCTTGCCCAGCCTGAGGTACTTACGAACCGTGTTCCTCGCCAGGCTCGTCGCCTTGGCAATCTCCCTCACCGACTTCTTCTCGCGGTGGTGCATCCGCAAGACCTTGCCAATCATCACCATGGTGATCACTCCTCGAACCCCGCCCAGCTGTGGATATCTCGGGCAGGGTAGGTTGAACACCTGGGTCAAATTTGGGTCGGCAGGGCCCTCACGGGTGGGTCATTTTTCGGTCGGCGCCAACAC
>JALHMT010000055.1:4983-38036 GCA_022843905.1 Rubrivivax sp. | reverse complement strand
GCATGGAAGCGCCCGTTCAGTGCGACGTAGCTGGTGAACGCGGCTTCGCTGAGGGTCGACGGGGCCAGCACCTCGTCGAGGCGGGCCAGGCAGTCACGAAGCGCCCCCAGCAGGCCGGCGGCCACGCCGCGTTCGGCCGCCAGCCGCGCGGCCAGGCCTTCCAGGGTGCCGCGCAGTTCGATGGCGTCGCGGATGTCGGCCTCGCTGAAGTCGCGCACCACGAAGCCGCCGCCGGCCAGCGGCGCCAACAGGCCTTCTTCCTGCAGCCGCACCAGCGCCGTGCGGATGGGCGTGCGCGACATGCCCAGGCGCTCGACCAGGGCCAGCTCGGTGATGCGGCTGCCCGGCAGCAGGCTGCCGCCCAGCAGTAGTTCGCGCAGGCGCAACTGGGCGCGCACGGTCTGCGACGCGGCAGGCGCGTCGTCGGCGTCGGGTTCTGGGAGGGGTGGACTCATCGGCGGACTTCTGTATACAGCAACACAGCCAGTTCGCCGCAGGTCAGAGGCATCTACCCTATGGAGCCACGCACCGCCGACGGCCAGCAGCCGCTATCGCTGTATACAGGGAGTATTCCGCCGCCCCACCGAGGCGGCCAACCGGGGAAACCCGGGCGCAGCCCGGCCTCCCGGCCGTGGCGGGCACCCGCGTATGAGGGGAGCGGCTCAGCCAGCCGCGACGCCGGCGCGTTCGAGCATGGCGTGCAGCAGCACGTTGCAGCCGGCGGTGATGTGCTCGGGCTGCGCGTCTTCGATCTCGTTGTGGCTGATGCCGTCCTTGCAGGGGATGAAGATCATCCCCGCCGGCGCCAGCCGCGCCATGTAGACGGCGTCGTGCCCCGCACCCGAGACCACCGGCATGTGCGAGTAGCCGAGCTTCTGCGCCGCGCGCGCCACGGCGTCCACGCAGTCGGCGTGGAAGGGCTGCGCCGGGTAGGCCGAGACGGGTTCGATGACGATGGGCAGGCCGCTCTCGGCCGACAGGCGGGCGGCCACGGCGCGGATGTCGGCGTCCATCGCCTCGCACAGCGCGTCGCTGGCGTTGCGCAGGTCGATCGAGAACTTCACGCGGCCGGGGATGACGTTGCGGCTGTTGGGGTGCACCTGCACCATGCCCACCGTGCCGCGGCCGTGCGGCGGGTGGCGGTGCGCGCAGGCCACCACCTCCTGCATGAGCGCCGCGGACACCTGCAGTGCGTCCTTGCGCAGCGCCATCGGCGTCGGGCCGGCGTGCGCTTCCATGCCGGTGACGGTGCAGTCGTACCAGCGGATGCCCAGCACGCCCGTGACCACGCCGATGGTCTGGCCGTGGTCTTCCAGCACCGGGCCCTGCTCGATGTGGGTCTCGAAGTAGCTGCCGATGGGGTGGGCGCCGGGTTCCTCGGGCCCGACGTAGCCGATGCGCTCGAGCTCGTCCTTCACGCTGAGGCCGGCGCTGTCCTTGGCGGCGTAGGCGTGTTCCAGCGTGAAGGCCTGGGCGAAGACGCCCGAGCCCATCATCACCGGCACGAAGCGCGAGCCTTCTTCGTTGGTCCAGAAGGCGACCTCGATGGGTGCCTCGGTCTGGATGCCGTGGTCGTTGAGCGTGCGCACCACCTCGATGCCGGCCAGCACGCCGTAGTTGCCGTCGAACTTGCCGCCGGTGGGCTGCGTGTCGATGTGGCTGCCGGTCATCACCGGCGGCAGGGCGTTGTTGCGGCCGGGGCGGCGCATGAAGCCGTTGCCGATCTTGTCGATGGTGACCGTCATGCCAGCCTCGCGCGCCCAGCGCGTGACGAGGTCGCGACCCTGGCGGTCGAGGTCGCTCAGGGCCAGGCGGCACACGCCGCCCTTGGGCGTGGCGCCGATGGCGGCCAGTTCCATCAGCGAGGCCCACAGCCGCTGGCCGTCGATGCGCAGGTGCTGCAGGGTCTCGGGCAGGTCGGAGGCTTGGGGGTCCATGTGGCGATCGGTGTCGAGCTGAGGGCGGCTACGTTGTACCTCAATGCCGGCGACGGGCGGCAGCGCAGTGCCGCTCGCCCACTCTCCGCACTCACCCCACCCGCAGCGCCATCACCCCGGCCACGATCACCACCGCGCCGATGGCTCGCTGCAGGCCGAACTTCTCCTTGAGCATCACCGTGGCCAGCACGGTGGCGAACAGCACCGAGGTTTCGCGCAGCGCCGCCACGCTGGCCACCGGGGCGCGCGTCATGGCCCACAGCGCGATGGAGTAGCTGCCGATGGAAGCGATGCCCCCCAGCGTGGCCAGAGGCCAGCGCATGCGGGCATAGCGCAGCATGTCCTGCCGCCCGGCGCGCCCGCGCTGCCAGGCCACCAGCAGCGGGTAGGGCAGGCCGTCCAGCACGAACAGCAGCAGCACGTAGCTCAGCACATCGCCCGACTTGCGCGCACCCAGCCCGTCGACGAAGGTGTAGCAGGCGATGATGGCGGCGTTGGCGAAGGCGAAGGCCAGAGCCTTTCGATGGTGCAGCGCCTGGCCGGGGTGTGCCAGCCCCACCAGCGCAACGCCCAGCGTGATGCCCACGATGCCCAGCCAGGCCGCCGGCGACGGCGTCTCGCCGACGATGGCGGTACTGCCCAGCGCCACCAGCAGCGGCGCGAAGCCGCGCATGATGGGATAGGTCATGCCCAGCTCGCCGTGCTGGTAGGCCCCCGCCAGTGCGATGTAGTAGCCGATGTGGATGAGCAGGGAAGCCGCGATGTAGGGCCAGCTTTCGGCGCTGGGCGGCCCGGCCCAGATCGCCAGGGGCAGCGCGACGATGGCGCCGCAGAAGTGCACCAGGGCCGTGTCCAGCGGCTTGTCGCCGGCCGACTTGACGAGCGCGTTCCAGCCGGCGTG
Organism: Rubrivivax sp.; assembly: GCA_022843905.1. Classification (GTDB taxonomy): domain Bacteria; phylum Pseudomonadota; class Gammaproteobacteria; order Burkholderiales; family Burkholderiaceae_C; genus Rubrivivax. The sequence continues at coordinate 35,198 of JALHMT010000055.1, read as the reverse complement.
CAGCAGCGCGCCGAACAGCACGGCCAGCACGACCGGCCAGGTCAGGGCCAGGCCCTCAACGCTTCACCAGCGCGCAGCGTTCGGCGCAGGCCATGAAGTGCGCCAGCGTCGGCGTGCGCGCGTCGGCCGCCTTGGCCAGGTCGTCCCAGATGCGCAGCTGCACCGCTTCGACGGCCCCCGGCCGGGCGATGAAGGCCGTGGCCTGCGGCGCCGTGAACACGCCGCCCTGCAGCAGCAGGCTGCGCCTGGAATCGTCGGACAGCGCGTCGTGGTACCCGGGCCGGGTGGCGCACAGGTAACGCTTGGCGTCGACGTGCAGCGAGATGCCGCCCAGCACCCGGTCGGGAAACAGGCCGCGCAGAAAGGGCAGCGCAGCGTACTGGTGCACGTCGTCGACGCCGCGCAACGACGGCGTGTCGCCCAGATCCTGCAACAGGTGCCCCAGGTCATGCAGCAGCGCGGCGGTGATCAGTTCGTCGTCGGCGCCCGACTGCTCTGCCAGGTGCGCCGTCTGCAAGGCATGCTGCAGCTGGGTGACGGGTTCGCCGCTGTACTGCTCGGCGCCGCGGCGCGCGAACACGAGTGCGATGTCTTCGATGCTCAGCATGTTGCGTGGGGGCTGTGGAGGGTCGGAGGGGTCAGGGCCGGACGTCGTCCAGACCACCGAGCTGCGAGTGCCGCAGCCTCGTGGACGACAGCGCACCGGCCGACTCGAGGATGGGGTAGGCGATGGAGCAGATGTGCGAGTTGATGCGCTTCAACTCGCTGATGAGGTCCAGGTGCAGCGAGCTGGTCTCGATGCTCTGCGCCGTGTTGTCCTGCAGCCGGGCGATGTGGTTGGCGGCGTATTCGTGCTCCAGGTCGCGGAAGCGCGCCTTCTCTTCCAGCAGCTTCTGCGCGTCGCGCACGTGGCCGTCCAGGAACACGCTCATGCCCAGCCGCAGGTTGGACATCAGGCGCTCGTGCAGGTGGCAGATCTCGGCCGTGCCGGCGTCGCTGAAGCTGCGTGCCTTGCGGATCTTCTTGTCCTCGATGTCCTGCAGCACGCGCTCGATGGTGTCGCCGATCTGCTCCATGTTGATGGTGAAGGAGACGATGTCGGTCCAGCGCCGGCTTTCGCGCTCGCTGAGCGCCTCGCGCGAGATCTGCGTCAGGTAGAACTTGATGGCCGAGTACAGCTCGTCGACCTCGTCGTCCATGCGGCGCAGCTGTTCGGCCAGCTGCAGGTCGTTGTCTCGCATCACCGGCAGCACGCCGCGCAGCATGGTCTCGACGATGTCGGCCTGGTGCAGGGCTTCGCGTGCCGCCAGGCTGATGGCCAGCGAGGGCGTGGCCAGGGCCACCGGGTCGAGGTAGCGCGGCCCGCTGCCGGGGCCGGTGCGGGTGGGCGCCGTCAGCCAGCGGTCGACCTGGCGGCCGACCAGCCCGGTGAAGCCGATGAACAGCAGCGCCAGCGCGACGTTGAAGCCCAGGTGGAAGGCCACCACCTGCTGCGGCCCTTCGCCGATGTGGTTCTGCAGCAGTGGTTGCAGCAGCGGCAGCAGCGGGATGACGAGCATCGCCCCGATGAGCTTGAAGATGAAGTTGCCCAGCGGCAGCCGCCGCACGGCGGGTTCGGCCTGGCTGGTGGCCAGCATGGCCAGCAGGCCGCTGCCGATGTTGGCGCCCAGCACCAGGCCCAGCGCCACGTTCACCGGCAGCAGGCCCTGCGCCGTGAGCGTGGCGGTGAGCAGCACGATGGCCAGGCTGGAGTAGGACAGCACGGTCAGCACCGCACCGACCAGGATGTCCAGCAGGATCTCGTTGGGCAGCGCCACCAGCAGTGCGCGCACCGCCGGCGAAGCCGTCAGCGGTTTGGTGGCCCCGACGATCAACTGCAGCGCCAGCGTGATGAGCCCCAGGCCGATGAGCACGCGGCCGATGCGGCCGGCGGGGCCCTTCTCGCGCGAGACGAACATCACCACGCCGGCGAAGATGAGCAGCGGCGACAGCCACGACAGGTCGAACGAGAACACCAGCGCCATCAGCGCCGTGCCCACGTCGGCCCCCAGCATCACCGCCAGCGCGGCGCCGGTGGTCACCAGCCCCTTGCCGACGAAGGACGCCACGATCAGGCAGGTGGCGGTGCTGCTCTGCACCAGGCTGGTGACCGCCAGCCCCGCCGCAGCGGCCGAGGCGCGGTTGCGGAAGCTGACCGCCAGGATGCGCCGCAGATCTTCCCCGAACACCCGCAGCATGCCCGTGCGCACGATGTGCGTGCCCCACACGAGCAGGGCGATGGCAGCCAGCAGGTTGAGCAGATGAATCACCGAGGGATCATGTCCAGGGGAGTGAATACGTCTTGACGTTGGTGAAGCTCTTCATCGCTTCCTGCACACCTTCCTTGTAGCCCAGGCCCGAGTCCTTGATGCCACCGAAGGGTGTGAGTTCCAACCGGTATCCGGGCACCTCGCGCACGTTGACGGTGCCCACGTTCAGCTCGCTGACGAAACGCGTGATGACATCCATGCGGTTGGTGCACACCGCCGACGACAGTCCGTAGGCCGTGCCGTTGCTGATGGCGATGGCCTCGTCGACGCTGCCGAAGGTGACGATGGGCGACACCGGGCCGAAGGTCTCCTCGCGCACCACGGTCATTTCGGGCGTGACGCGATCGAGCACGGTCGGGGCAAAGAGCGCGCCTTCGCGCGGGCGCCCGGTCAGGTGGCGCGCGCCTTGCCGAACGGCCTGGTCCACGCGGGCCTCGAACAGCGCGGCCGCGGTCTCGTCGATGACGGTGCCCATCTCGACCTTGGGGTCGCTCGGGTCGCCGAAGGTCCAGGCCCGCGTCTTGTCGACCACCAGGTCGGTGAAGCGCTGCGCCACGGCCTGGTGCACCAGCAAACGCTTGACGGCCGTGCAGCGCTGGCCGGAGTTCTTGTACGAGCCCTGCACGGCCAGCGACGAAGCCTCGTCGAGGTCGGCGTCGTCCATCACGATGATGGGATCGTTGCCACCGAGCTCCAGCACGATGCGCCGGTACCCGGCCTTGGCCGCGATGTACTTGCCGATGGCCACGCCGCCGGTGAAGGTCACGAGGTCGGCGTGCGCGTTGGTGATGAGCTCGTCGGCGATCTCGGCCGGGTCGCCGGTGACGATGGACAGCATCTCGGGCGGCAGGCCGGCCTCGTAGAGGATGTCGGCGAACATCAGCGCCGACAGCGGCACCTTTTCCGACGGCTTGAGCACCATGCGGTTGTTGGTGGCCACCGAGGGCACCACCTTGTGCGCCACCTGGTTCATCGGGTGGTTGAAGGGCGTGATGGCGCTGATGACGCCCAGCAGCGGGTCGCGCTGGGTGAAGACGCGGCGCTTGCGACCGTGCGGCGTGATGTCGCAGCTGAAGATCTGCCCGTCGTCCTTCAGGCATTCGTTGGCGCCGAACATCAGCACGTCGGCCACGCGACCGGCTTCGTAGGTGCTGTCCTTCATGCAGATGCCGCACTCGGCGGTGATCAGCGCGGCGATCTGCGCCGTGCGCGAACGCACGATGGCAGCGGCCTTGTTGAGCACGTTGGCGCGCTCGAAGCGCGTCAGCTTGGCCTTGTAGGCGGCACCGATCTCGAAGGCGCGGCGCACCTCGTCGACGGTGGCCTTGGGCACCGTGCCGACGAGGGCGCGCGTGAACGGGTTGCGCACCTCGATGACTCGCGCGCCGCTGCGATCGGCTCCGATCTTCTCGCCGGCGATGCGAAGGCTTTCCTGGATCATGGGACGGTATCTCCTGGTGGACCGGTCGAAGAACGGTCAGACGTGGTTCAACGCGAGGTCGAAGGCGTCGAAGTTGCGGTAGCGGCGGTTCGGGTCGATGCCCTTCAACGGCCGGTTGAAGATCAGCGGCACGCGCTGCTCGGAGATGCCGCCGTGCGAGCGCAGCGGCACTTCCAGCGCGCTGAGGTCGTGGCGCGCGGCGCTGGTGCCGATGACGACGAAACGCTCGGACACCACCACCAGGTCGCCGATGCGGTCGGCCGGCAGTTCGAAGCGCGCCGCGGCCTGCTCGCGCGTCAGCACGGCTTCCATGCCACGCAGGCTGGACAGGCGCTGCGCCAGGGCGGGCACATCGCTGCCGGCGGGCAGGTAGACCGTGGCGAAGGAGCCCAGCGCGCCGTGGTGCACGACGTAAGGGTCGGTGATGGGCAGGATGACGCGGGCGACCGACGCGCCCAGCCAGCCGTCGAGCAGGTCCTGCAGGTAGACCACGTCGGGCCTGGCGTCCATGCCGGTCTTGGCGTTCATGCCGTGGTCGGCGGTGAGCGCGATGACGCAGCCGAGATCGTCCAGCGCGCCCAGGTGGCGGTCCATCATGGCGTAGAAGGCGTTCGCGCCTGGCGTGCCGGGCGCGTGCTTGTGCTGGATGTAGTCGGTGGTGCTGAGGTACATCACGTCGGGCCGGCGGCTCTTCATCAGCTCGACGCCGGCCTTGAAGACGAACTCCGACAGCTCGGCGCTGTAGACGCTGGGCACCGGCATGCCGACCAGGGACAGCACCTCGGCGATGCCGTTCTCGGCCTCGGTGACCTGGTCCGCCTTCTCGGAAGAAAAGCAGATCCCCTTCATGCCATGGCCCAGCAGGCGGCGCAGCTTGTCCTTGGCCGTCACCACCGCGCAGCGCTGGCCGGCCTCGGACAGCGCCGCCAGGATGCTGGGCGCGCGCAGCCACTTGGGGTCGTTCATCATGACCTCGGTGCCGCTGGCCACGTCGAACAGGTAGTTGCCGCAGATGCCGTGCACGCTGGGCGGCGCGCCGGTCACGATGGACAGGTTGTTGGGGTTGGTGAAGCTGGGCACGACGCAGTCGGCCACCAGCGCCGTGCCCTGCTGCAGCGTGCGCTGCATCCAGGGCATGACGCCGGCAGCGACGCCCTGCGCGATGTACTCGGGCTCGCACCCGTCGACGCACACCACCACGGTGGGGGCCTGGGGCAGGCGGTAGCTGCGCTGGTTGACGTTGAGCATGGTTCGGTGTCCTGAAGATCGACTAGGCAGCGGCAGGCGACGAGGCCGAGGCCGTCTGCCGCTTGAGGTGGTTGGCGACGGTGCGGTCCTTGCTCTCCATCGCGTGGGCGAACATGGCGCGGCCGGCGGCTTCGGGGTCGCCCGAGGCGATGGCCTTGACGATGGCGCGGTGCTCGCCGGCGGACACCGGCATCAGCCAGCCGTCGGCGAGGTTGAGCCGACGGAACAGGCTCAGCTCCTTGATGAGCTTGCGGTAGATGGCGCACAGCTTGCGGTTGCCGGCCATCTCGACCAGGCGGTCGTGGAACTGCAGGTTCAGCAGGTGGTAGCCGCGCGCGTCCTGCGCCTTGACGGCGCGCTCCATCGCATCGACCAGGCCACGCACCTCCTTCAGTTGCGCCGCGGTGATGCGCTCGGCCAGCTGGCGGCCGACCAGTTCGTCCATCGCGGCGCGCAGGTCGAAGATCTCCACCGCTTCGTCGATGGGGATGTCGCGCACGTAGACGCCGCGGTTCTTCTCGGTGCGCAGCAGGCCGGCTTCCTCGAGCATGCGGAAGGCCTCGCGCAGCGGCCCGCGCGAGACGCCCAGGCGGGCAGCGAGCGTCATCTCGGTGAGCTTGGTGCCGGGGGCCAGTTCGCCCGAAAGGATGAGGCGTTCGAGCTCACCCTGCACCACGCTGGCCAGCGAACTGGACTGCAGCAGCGCGATCGTGGCGTGGGCGTGGCCGGCCCCTTGCGCCAGGGCGTCGGCCGGGGCGCCGTGCGCCGGAGGTGCAGCGGCCTCGGCAGGCGCACCGCTCAGGGTTTTCATGCACGGCATTGGAGCGCGGACGCGGTTGATTGTCAACAATCGACCAAATACCGTTGACACGACGATGGCGACATCGGATCATGCCCCGCATACGGTCCGGCCCGGGCCACGGCAAGTTGCGCCTTTCACTGTCATCAAGGCGTCATCGGCGGGCTGGCATGGTCGAGGGTTTGCTGCAAGTCCCTTCCCACAACGATCCCAGGAGTCGAGATGCCCGTCCAAGCTTCCCCCCGTCGGCGCGCCCTGCCCGCCCTGCTCGCCGGCGTCGCGCTGGTGCTCTGCACCGGTGCCGCACTGGCGCAGAAGACCCAGTTGCTGGTCTACACCGCGCTGGAGACCGACCAGCTCAAGGCCTATCAGGAGGCCTTCAACAAGGTCCAGCCCGACATCGAGCTCAAGTGGGTGCGCGACAGCACCGGGGTCATCACCGCCAAGCTGCTGGCCGAGAAGGCCAATCCGCAGGCCGACGTGGTGATGGGCGTGGCCGCTTCCAGCCTGGCGCTGCTGGACAAGCAGGGCATGCTCGAGCCCTACAGGCCCTTGAACTTCGACGCCATCATGAGCCAGTACAAGGACAAGAAGAACCCGCCCGCCTGGTTCGGCATGAACGTCTGGGGTGCCACGATCTGCTTCAACACGGTGGAAGCCGCCAAGCGCAACATCCCCAAGCCCGAGACCTGGAAGGACCTCATCAAGCCGGCCTACAAGGGCCAGGTGGTGATGCCCAACCCGGCCTCGTCGGGCACCGGCTTCTTCGACGTGACGGCCTGGCTGTCGCTGTTCGGCGACGACAACGGCAAGGGCGGCGGCTGGAAGTACATGGACGCGCTGCACGAGAACATCGCGCAGTACACCCACTCGGGCAGCAAGCCCTGCAACATGGCGGCCGCCGGCGAGTTCGTCGTGGGCATCAGCTTCGAATACCGCGCCAACGCCAACAAGGCCCGGGGCGCACCGATCGACCTCGTGTTCCCCAAGGAAGGCCTGGGCTGGGACCTGGAAGCCTTCGCCATCCACAAGGGCACGAAGAAGCTCGACGCCGCCAGGAAGCTGGCCGACTGGGCCAGCAGCAAGGACGCGATGATCATGTATGGCAAGAACTTCGCCATCACCGCGCAGCCCGGCGTGGCGGCACCGCTGCCCAACATCCCCAAGGACTACGAGGCACGCCTGGTGAAGATGGACTTCGGCTGGGCGGCGGAAAACCGCGAGCGCATCCTGGCCGAGTGGACGCGGCGCTACAACGCCAAGTCGGAGAAGCGCTGAACGACGTGTCCACCTTCCTGCGCCTGCGCGGGATCGGCAAGCGGTTCGGGGATTTCAGCGCCCTGAACAACGTCGATCTCGACATCGAGAAGGGCGAGTTCGTCTGCTTCCTGGGGCCCTCGGGCTGCGGCAAGACGACGCTGCTGCGCATCATCGCCGGGCTGGAGACTCAGAGCGCCGGCAGCATCGAGCAGGCCGGGCGTGACATCTCGCGCCTGCCGCCGGCGCAGCGCGACTACGGCATCGTCTTCCAGTCGTACGCGCTGTTCCCCAACCTGACGGTGGCCGACAACGTCGCCTACGGCCTGGTCAATCGCAAGGTGCCCAGGGCCCAGGCGCGGGCGCGCGTGCAGGAACTGGTGGCCCTGGTGGGCCTGCCGGGCAGCGAGGACAAGTACCCGGCGCAGCTGTCGGGCGGCCAGCAGCAGCGCATCGCGCTGGCGCGCGCGCTGGCCACCTCGCCGGGCCTGCTGCTGCTGGACGAACCGCTGTCGGCGCTGGACGCCATCGTGCGCGTGCACCTTCGGCAGGAGATCCGCAGCCTGCAGCGCAAGCTGGGCGTGACCACCATCATGGTCACGCACGACCAGGAAGAAGCGCTGTCGGTGGCCGACCGCATCGTGGTGATGAACCACGGTGTGATCGAGCAGGTGGGCACGCCGATGGAGGTCTACCGCGACCCTGCGACGCCCTTCGTGGCCGACTTCGTGGGCCGCGTCAACGTGCTGTCGGCGGTGGCCGACGGTGCAGGTCGTGTGCGCATCGGCAACACGCCCTTCGAGTGCGCGCACGACCGGCGCGACAGCGCCGATGTCAAGATCTACCTGCGCCCCGAAGACGTGCTGGCCCGCCCCATCGCGCCTGGCGACAGCAATGTCTTCGACGCGCAGATCGAGAAGATCGAGTTCCTGGGCGCCTACTGCCTGGTGCGGGCGGCCAGCCCGGCGCTGGGCCCCCACAAGCTCACCGTCTACCTGTCGCTGAACTTCCTGGCCGAACACCGGCTGGAAGTGGGCGGCAGCCTGCCGCTGCGGCTGCTGCCCGAGCGCATGCGCCTGTTTGCCTGACGACCGCTGCCTGTCGCCATGGCTGCCGCCCTTGCCCTGCCGAACGCCGGCGAACCGACGCTGAAGGCCACTGCCGCCGACCGCATCGCGATGGCTGCCATCGTCGCCGTCGCGCTGCTGCTGCTGGCTTTCCTGGCCGCGCCGCTGCTGGCCATCCTGGTGCAGGCCCTGCAGGACCCCGACGGCCGCTTCGTCGCGCTGGCCAACTTCATCAGCTATGCCCGGACGCCGGCGCTGCTGGAGTCGCTGTGGAACAGCGTCTGGGTGTCGGTCGTGGTCACGCTGGTGACGGTGCCCATGGCCTTCGTGTTCGCCTACGCGCTCACGCGCAGCTGCATGCGATTCAAGGCCGTGCTGCGCGGCATCACGCTCATCCCGCTGCTGGCGCCATCGCTGCTGTCGGCCATCAGCCTGATCTACTGGTTCGGCAACCAGGGCGCGCTGAAAGGCTTGCTCACCAGCCTGGGCATCGACGAGATCTACGGTGCGCCGGGCATCGTGGTGGCCCAGATCTTCGCCGTGTTCCCGCACGCCATGATGATCCTCGTGACGGCTCTCACCGCCAGCGACGCCCGCCTGTACGAAGCCGCCGACGCGCTGGGCACCAGCCCTGCGCGCAAGTTCTTCACCATCACGCTGCCCGGCGCCAAGTACGGCCTGATCAGCGCGGCGCTGGTGGTCTTCACGCTGGTCATCACCGACTTCGGCATCCCGAAGGTGATCGGCGGCAACTTCAACGTGCTGGCCACCGACGTCTTCAAGCTGGTGATCGGCCAGCAGGACTTCCAGCGTGGCGCCGTGGTGGCCGTGCTGCTGCTGGCCCCGGCCGTGCTGACCTTCGCGGTGGACCACCTCGTCGGCCGCAAGCAGACGGCCATGCTGACGGCACGCGCCGTGCCCTACCGGCCGCAGCGCTCGGCCCGCTTCGACGCACTGATGACCCTCTACTGCGTCGGGGTCGCCGCCCTGATGCTGGCCATGCTGGGCATGGCGGTGTTCGCGTCCTTCACCAGCTTCTGGCCCTACAACCTCAGCCCCAGCCTGCGCCACTACACGATGGGCCTCTTCGACGCCGGGGTCGCCGAAGGTTTCGTCAACAGCCTGAAGCTGGCCACGGGCACGGCGGTGTTCGGCACCGCCATCGTCTTCGTCGGCGCCTACCTGCTCGAGAAGACCCAGCGCGCCCCCATGCTGCGCAGCGGCGTGCGGCTGCTGGCCCTGCTGCCCATGGCCGTCCCCGGTCTGGTGCTGGGGCTGGGCTACATCTTCTTCTTCAACGAGCCCGGCAATCCGCTGAACTTCCTGTACCACACGATGGCGCTGCTGACGCTGTGCACCATCATTCACTTCTACACCACCGGCCACCTCACGGCGGTGACGGCACTGAAGGCGCTGGACCCGGAATTCGAGGCCGTCTCGGCCTCGCTGAAGGTGCCCTTCTACAAGACCTTCTGGCGCGTCACGCTGCCGCTGTGCACGCCCGCGCTGATCGACATCGCACGCTATTTCTTCGTCAACGCGATGACCACCATTTCGGCCGTCGTCTTCCTGTACTCCCCCGAGACCAAGGTGGCGTCCATCGCCATCCTGAACCTCGACGAGGCCGGCGAGATCGGTGCGGCAGCGGCCTGCGCCGTGATGATCGCTGCGGCTTCGACGATCGCAACCCTGCTCTTCTGGCTGCTCGCACGGCTGGTGGAGCGCCGCAATTCCGCATGGAAGAACGGCACCTGACCAGGAGACACCGATGGACCGCGACCGCATCCTGCTCACGCCCGGCCCGCTGACCACCACGCTGCGCACCAAGCTGGCGATGCTGAAGGACTGGGGCAGCTGGGACAGCGACTTCATCGCCGTCACCGCCAGCGTGCGCCAGCGCCTGCTCGACATCGTGCACGGCCACGACAGCCACGTCGTCGTGCCGCTGCAGGGCAGCGGCACCTTCAGCGTCGAAGCCGCCGTGGCCACCGTGGTGCCGCGCGACGGCCACGTGCTGGTGCTGGACAACGGCGCCTACTGCAAGCGCGCCGCCAAGCTCACCGAGATGATGGGGCGGCGCGCCAGCACCATGGCCTTCGCCGAGGACGAACCCGTGTCGGCCGCCGCGCTCGAAGCGCGCCTGAAGGCCGTGGCCAGCATCACGCACGTGGTGCTGATCCACTGCGAGACCGGCACCGGCGTGGCCAATCCGCTGGCCGAGGTGGCGGCGGTGTGCGAGAAACACGGCAAGGGCCTGATCATCGACGCCATGTCCAGCTTCGCCGCGCTGCCCATCGACGCCCGCAGCATGCGCTTCGACGCCCTGGTGGCGGCCAGCGGCAAGTGCCTGGAAGGCGTGCCGGGCATGGGCTTCGTGTTCCTTCGCCGGGCCATCCTGGACGCCTGCGCCGGCAACAGCCTCAGCCTGGCGATGGACCTGCACGACCAGCACGCCTACATGACCAAGACCGGCCAGTGGCGCTTCACGCCGCCCACGCACGTGCTGGTGGCGCTGAGCGAAGCCATCACGCAGTTCGTCGAGGAGGGCGGGCAGCCGGCGCGGCTGGCGCGCTACGTGGAGAACTGCCGCACGCTCGTCGACGGCATGGCCGGGCTGGGTTTCAAGCCCTTCCTGAAGCCCGAGGTGCAGGCGCCCATCATCGTGACCTTCCATGCCCCGGCGCACCCGAACTACGAGTTCCGGCGCTTCTACGAAGGCGCCAAGTCGCATGGCTTCGTGCTGTACCCCGGCAAGCTCACGCAGGTCGAGACCTTCCGCGTGGGCTGCATCGGCGCCATCGGCCCGAACGAGATGCGCCAGGCCGTGGCCGCCGTGGGCGACACCTTGCGCGAGATGGGGATTCCCTCGGGTGCCCCGGCACTCTGAACGCCTTCCTTCCAGGAGCACCGCATGGCCAGCAAGAAGTCCAGCCCGAAGACCGGCGCGGCGCAGGAGCATCCCGCGCTGGCTGCCGTGCGCGCCAGCGACACCGGCAAGGTCAAGGTCGCGTGCAGCGACATCGACGGCATCCTGCGCGGCAAGTACCTGCACCGCGACAAGTTCTTCGGCGCGGCCGAAGGCGGCTTCGGCTTCTGCGACGTCGTCTTCGGCTGGGACGCGCACGACGTCTGCTACGACAACACCCAGGTCACCGGCTGGCAGCACGGTTTCCCCGACGCCCTGGCGCGGCTGGACCTGTCCACCGCGCGCCGGGTGCCCTGGGATGGCGACGTGCCCTTCTTCCTGGGCGAGTTCGTCAACGCCGACGGCACGCCCTTCCCGGTATGCCCGCGGCAGATCCTCAAGCGCGTGCTCAAGCGCGCCGAGAAGCTGGGCCTGCTGCCCATGGCCGGCATGGAATTCGAGTGGTTCAACTTCGCCGAGACGCCGCAGAGCTGGGCCGCCAAGCAGGGCGTGGGGCCGCAGACCATCACGCCGGGCATGTTCGGCTACTCGCTGCTGCGCATGGGCGACCAGCGCGAGTTCTTCAACGCGCTGATGGACGAGATGGCCGCCTTCCGCGTGCCCATCGAGGGCCTGCACACCGAGACCGGCCCCGGCGTCTACGAAGTCGCCATCCAGTTCAGCGAAGCGCTCGAAGCGGCCGACCGCGCCATCCTCTTCAAGACCGGCGCCAAGGAGATCGGCAAGCGATTCGGCGTGATGCCCAGCTTCATGGCCAAGTGGGCGCAGCAGTACCCGGGCTGCTCGGGCCACATCCACCAGAGCCTGTCGGACGGCAAGAACAACCTGTTCTTCGACGCCAAGGGCCGACGCTCGATGAGCAAGCTCTTCGAGAGCTACCTCGCCGGCCAGGTCGCCTGCCTGATGGAATTCGCGCCGATGTTCTGGCCCACCATCAACAGCTACAAGCGGCTGGTGGACGGCTTCTGGGCCCCCGTGAAGCCGACCTGGGGCGTGGACAACCGCACCGCCAGCTTCCGCGTCATCGCCGGGTCGCCGAAGAGCACGCGGCTGGAAACGCGCTGCCCGGGCGCCGACGTGAACCCCTACCTGGCGATGGCCGCGGTGATCGCCGCTGGCCTGCACGGCGTGGAGAAAGGCCTGAAGCTCACCACGCCGCCCATCACCGGCACCAACCAGGGGGCCGAGAATGTGCCCCGCGCGCCGCGTTCGCTGCTGGAGACCACGCGCAACTTCAAGGCCAGCGACATCGCTCGCGACTGGCTGGGCGACACCTTCGTCGACCACTTCGCTGCCACACGCGAGTGGGAACACCGCCAATGGCAGGACGCGGTGACCGACTGGGAACTGAAGAGATACTTTGAAATCATCTGAGTCGACCATGACCATCACCCGCTTCGCCTTCCCCACTCCCATCCACTTCGGCGCGGGCGCGCGCAAGCTCGTCGCGGCGCACTTGCTGGAACAAGGCATCCGCCGGCCGCTCATCGTCACCGACCGTGGCCTGGCGGCGCTGCCGGTGCTGGCCGAGTTCCAGTCCCACCTGAAGGGCCTGGACGTGGCGGTGTTCTCCGGCGTCTTCGGCAACCCGACCTGCGCGCAGGTGATGGCCGGTGCGGCGGCCTTCAAGGCGCATGGTGCCGATGCCGTGATCGGCTTCGGTGGCGGCGCGGCGCTCGACGTGGCCAAGGTCGTCGGCATGATGGCGGTGCACGACGGCGACGTGCTCGAGTACGTGTGGGACCACCCGCAGGTGCGGCCCATCGTGAACGAGCTGCCCTACTTCGTGGCGCTGCCCACCACCTCGGGCACCGGCTCGGAAGTGGGCCGGTCCTCGGTGGTCAGCGAGAACGACACGCACCACAAGCGCACGGTCTTCAGCGCGAAGATCCTGGCGCGCGCCGTCTTCGCCGACCCCGAACTCACGCTGGCGCTGCCGCCGGCCGTCACCGCGGCCACCGGCATGGACGCGCTCACGCACAACATCGAAAGCTACCTGTCGCCGGCCTACCACCCGCTGTGCGACGGCATCGCGCTGGAAGGCCTGCGCATCGGCGCCGGCGCGCTGGCCCGGGCGGTGGCCGAGCCCGGCAACCTGCAGGCGCGCGCCGACATGATGATGAGCTCGATGATGGGCGCCATCGCCTTCCAGAAGGACCTCGGGTCGGTGCACGCCTGCGCGCACGCGCTGGGCGCCGTCTGCGACATGCACCACGGCCTGGCCAACGCGCTGATGATCGACACCGTGCTGGCCTGGAACCACGAGGCGGTGCCCAAGAAGTTCGACGAGCTGGCGCACGTGGCCGGCGTCAGCGGCGGCGGCTTCGCCTTCATCGCCTGGCTCAAGCACCTGAAGCTGCAGATCGGCATCACCGGCGGCCTGGCCGCCCGCGGCGTCACGCGCGAGCACCTGCCACGCCTGGTGCCGCTGGCCACCACCGACTTCACCACCGGCACCAACCCGCGCCCGGCGAGCGCCGCCGACTACGAGCGGCTCTTCCTTCAAGCGATGTGACATGAACCACCCCCTACGCGCTTCGCGCGCCCCCTCAAGGGGGCAACGCCAGCGGCCCGGCGAAGCCGGTTCCGCGGCGTTTGCTTGATGGAGGACCCGAGTTGTCAAACAAGCCTCTTTTGATCGGCGTCAGCGCCCGCATCTACTACCCCGGCTCGCAAGGGCCGCTGCCGGGCGTCTTCACGAAGACACTGCACTACCTGGAGCAGTCGGTGGCGCACTGGGTGCTGGGCGGGCACGCGATGGCGGTGATGATCCCCGCGGTGACGCAGGACAGCATCGTGACGCGCACCGACCTGAACCTGCACGACTACGCCGCCGCGCTCGACGGCCTGGTGCTGCAGGGCGGCAACGACGTCGCGCCCGAGAGCTACCGAGAGACCGCGCTGCACCCCGACTGGACCGGCGACGCCGTGCGCGACCGCTACGAGATGGAACTCATCGGCGCCTTCATCGCCGCCGGCAAGCCGGTGTTCGGCGTCTGCCGCGGCCTGCAGCTGCTCAACGTGATGCACGGCGGCACGCTGTTCCAGGACATCGCCACGCAACGGCCCGATGCGCTGGACCACCGCCAGCTCGGCCAGTACGAGAAGCACTTCCACGACATCGAGCTGGTGCCCGGCACCCGGCTGGCGCAGCTCTACCCCGGCGTGCGGCGCGGCATGGCCAACAGCATCCACCACCAGGCCATCAAGGACCTGGCGCCCGGCTTCGTGGTGGAGGCGCGCTGCCCGCAGGACGGCCTGGTCGAGGCCATCCGCAAGACCGAGGGCCCGTACGTGGCCGCGGTGCAATGGCACCCCGAGTTCCACGAGCCCGGCGACACGCGCACCTTCGACGACATGCCCATGCTGCAGGACTTCCTGGACGCGGCACGCGCCGCCAAAGACACGCGACACACCCGACGAGACTGAACCCATGCCCACGCTGAAGATCCACGACCCCGCCAACGGCGCCCTGCTGGCCGAACTGCCCGCCGACGATGCCGCCTCGGTGGCCGCCAAGGCCGCGACGGCGCGCGCCGCGCAGCCGGCCTGGGCGGCCGTGCCGCTGGCCGACAAGTGCGCCATGGTGCAGCGCTTCCGCGCCGGCATCGTGGCCGAACTGGAGACGCTGGCCGCCACGCTCACCCGTGAGATGGGCAAGCCGATCTCGCAGGCCCGCAACGAACTGAACGGCCTGCTGCCGCGCATCGACTTCTTCCTCGAGCAGGCCGAAGGCGCCATCCGCGACGAACACGTCTTCGACGGCGGCGGCATGCACGAGACCATCGCCCACGTGCCGCTGGGCGTGGTGGCCAACATCTCGGCCTGGAACTACCCGTACTTCGTCGGCTGCAACGTCATCGTGCCGGCGCTGCTGACCGGCAACGCCGTGCTCTACAAACCCAGCGAGCACGCCACGCTGACCGGCCAGCACATCACGCGCTTGCTGCATGCCGCCGGCGTGCCCGCGGCGGTGATGCAGTGCCTGGTGGGCGCGGGCGAGGTCGGTGCGGCGCTGCTGGACCAGAAGATCGACGGCGTGTTCTTCACCGGCAGCCACGCCACCGGGGCACGCATCGCGCAGGCGGTGGCCACCAAGATGATCCGCGTGCAACTCGAACTGGGCGGCAAGGACCCGACCTACGTGCGCGCCGATGCCGACCCCAAGGCCGCCGCCGAGAGCCTGGCCGACGGCGCCATGTACAACACCGGCCAGAGCTGCTGCTCGGTGGAGCGCATCTACGTGCACGCCTCGATCCACGACGCCTTCGTCGAGCACTTCCTGGCCACCGTGGGCGGGTTCAAGGCCGGCGACCCGATGGACGCCGGCACCTACATCGGCGCCATCACGCGTGCGCCGCAGATTGCCGTGCTGCAGGCCCAGGTGGCCGATGCTCTGGCCAAGGGCGCCACGCTGCGCTGCGGCGGCAGGGCCTTGCCCGGCCCCGGCAACCACTTCGAGCCCACCGTGTTCACCAACGTCGACCACACGATGGAACTGATGCGGGAAGAGAGCTTCGGCCCGGTCATCGGCATCCAGAAGGTGGCCGGCGACGAGGAAGCGGTGGCGCTGATGAACGACACGCGCTACGGCCTCACGGCCGGCGTCTACACGAAGGACGAGGCCGCGGCGAAGGCGCTGCTGGCACGCGTGAACGCCGGCAGCGTCTACTGGAACTGCTGCGATCGCGTGAGCCCGCGCCTGCCCTGGTCGGGCCACGGTGACTCGGGCGTGGGCCTGACGCTGTCGACCTACGGCATCCAGGCCTTCACGCGGCCCAAGGCCTGGCATCTGCGGCAAGCGTGAGAGAACCCTTGAGCGACGGCACGCCGCCCCGCCCGCGCCTGGCGCTGTTCGACCTCGACCACACGCTGCTGTCGGGCGACAGTGACGTGCTGTGGTGCGACTTCCTGATGCAGCACGGCCTGCTCGACCGCGGCGAGTTCCAGGCGCGCAACCAGGCCATGGAAGACGCCTACCGCGCCGGCACGGTGGCCACGCGCGACTTCTGCGGCTTCTACGTCGCCACGCTGGCGGGGCGCTCGCCGGCCGAGTGGGCGCCCTGGCGCGAGCGCTTCGTGCAGGAGTGCATTGCTCCGCGCCTGCCCGCGGCGGCGCACGCCCTGGTGCAAGGCCATCTGGCCGACGGCGACACCGTGGTGCTGACCACCGCCACCAACCGCTTCATCACCGAGCCCACCGCGCGGCATCTGGGCATCGAGCACCTCATCGGCACCGGCTGCGAGATCGGCGCCGACGGCCGCTTCACCGGCGCGCTGCAGGGCGAGCCGAACATGCGCGAAGGCAAGCTGCTGCACCTGAACGCCTGGCTGGCGGCGCGCGGCGAGCGCCTGGGCGACTTCGACAGCGTGGCCTACAGCGATTCGATGAACGACCTGCCTTTGCTGTCCGCCGCAGGGCGCGCCGTCGCCGTCGATCCCGATACGCGCCTGCGCGCCGAGGCCAGAGTCCGCGGCTGGCCCATCCTGTCCCTGCGCTGACGCGGGCCGGCAGGCCGTCGGTGAAGAGCCGACCCGACCCGCCGGGTCGCCCCATCAGTACGGTGTGGCGGCGACCTGGCTGTCCAGCCCCGTCATGCCCGGCGACGCGCCACCACGGCGCACGCAGTTGCGGCCCTGCTGCTTGCCGGCGTACATGGCGGCATCGGCGCGCTTGAGCAGATCGGCGGCGTCCTGGCCGTCATGCGGTGCCAGCGCGAAGCCCACCGTCAGGCCGACCCGGCAGGGCTTGCCGGCCACGACGAAGGGGTCGTTGAAGGCGTCCACGAGCTTCCAGCCCAGTGCCATCGCGTCGGCCTCGCCCTGCATGCCGGCCAGCAGCACGACGAACTCGTCGCCGCCGAGGCGGCCGACGACGTCCGACTGGCGCACCTGCTGGCGCAGCCGCTGTCCGACCTGCACCAGCAACTGGTCGCCCGCGTCGTGGCCGAGCCGGTCGTTGATGGGCTTGAAACCGTCGAGATCGACCAGGTAGACGGCCAGCGGCCGGTCGGGGCGGCTCTGTGCCAGGGCCGCCTGCAGGGCCGTCTGCAGACCGCGGCGGTTGGGCAGGCCGGTGAGCGGATCGGTGTGGGCCAGGGACATCAGCGCACCGCGTTCGTTGTCGGCTCGCTGCGCGTTCCGGCGGATGCCTTCGATGCGCAGGCCCAGCACGCGCACCCAGGCCAGCATCTCCACCAGCGTCGAGAACTGGAAGGCATGCTGCGTCCAGAAGTCGACCGGCAGCACGCCGCGCAACAGGCCCGTGATGCACACGGCCCCCACCAGGTAGGCTCCCCAGCCCAGCACCAGCCAGCGCGCCGTGACATCGCCGCCGCGCATGCGCAGGACCGCCACCGGCAAGGCCAGCAGCAGCGGCACCGGACCCAGCGACGAGGACAACAACTGCAGCGTGCGGTAGTCGATGAGCCCCAGCAGCGCCGCCACGAAGCCCAGCGCCGCCAGGGCGGACACGGCCTGCAGCGCCAGACGCAGACGCGAGCGCCGAGGCTCCAGGTCGAGCGCGTTGGCGATGAACAGCGACGCCGCGGCAAGCGTCACCAGCATGGCCATCGGCGCCAACGTGGGCAGCAGCGGCAGGTGGGCGGGCCACAGGTACTGCTGGGCCACGCCGAAGTAGACGGCGAAGAACACCACCATGCCGGACAGCATCACGGCGTACTGCGCGAACATGGCGTCACGCAGGCTGATGGCGTTGAACACGGCATAGGCCAGCAGCGCCAGCGACAAGCCGATGTACAGACCCTGCAGCATCTGCGCGGACGTGGCCTGCTGCACGAAGGCCGCAGGGCGTTGCAGACTGATCGGCAACAGCATCGCGGTGGCGGTCTGCACGCGGATGTACAACTCGGCCCGCTCGCCGGGCGGCAGATCCAGCGCCACGGCGTGCGTCAGCGTGGGCAGCGAACGCTGCGAATAGGGCTGCGCACTGCCGAGCCGGATGTGCTGCGGCTCGCGCCCCGCGCGCAGCAGGTGAACGTCGATGTGCTGCAGCATCGCATAGTCGAACTGCAGCACCCAGTCGGCCGCCCCCGACTGGTTGTGCAGCGGCAGGTGCAGCCACACCGCCGCGGGCCGCGTGCCGAAGTTGCCGCTCGGCACCTCGGGCGCCACGAACTCGGCGCGCCGGGCCTGCACCTCGGCCAGGGTGGCGCCCTGGCTCGGGTCGGACAGCACCGACAGCGAAGGCCAGACCTCGAAGACGGCAGGACGGTTGTCCAGCACCAGCAGCCGCGACGGCGCGGCGGCGCTGGCGCTGGCGGCGGCGGCGCACAGGGCGCACCACAGCAGAGCGCGCAGGACGAAGGACAGCAGCAGGTCGGGGCCGCGGAAACGGCCCCGACAGCCCGTCGGGGCAGGCAGGGTCATTCAGGCTTGTCGGCTCGCGTTGTCGGCAACTTGAACAGCGCCCTGCCCGACGGTCGGACCTTGCGACTTGATGCCTGCAAAATGCACCCTCCCCCTGCCCGAAGGCAAGCACATGCCGTCATTCCTCACCATGGCCCGCTGGTTTCTGCTGCTCCTGCTGAGCTCAGCGGGGGTGGCGCAGGCCGTCAGCCTGCGCATCGGCTCGGCCTTCGACCCGCAGACCATGGACCCGCACGCCATCGCGCTGCTGTACCACTCGCGCGTGGCCTACCAGATCCATGAGTCGCTGGTCGGCCGCGATGAGAAGTTCAAGCCCGAGCCGGCGCTGGCACTGAGCTGGCAGATGACGGCGCCGACCCGCTGGACCTTCAAGCTGCGCCCCGGCGTCAGCTTCCACGACGGCAGCGCCTTCACGGCCGACGACGCGGTGTTCTCGCTGGAACGCGCGCTGGCACCGCCGTCGCAACGGGCCTTCCAGCTCAAGGGCGTGACGGCCGTCCGCAAGATCGATGCGCTGACGATCGAGATCCAGCTCGAGGCGCCCGACGCGGTGCTGCCAGAGAAGCTGCAGTTCGTCTCCATCATGAGCAAGGCCTGGAGCGAGAAGCACGGCGTGCAGCGCGCGCAGGACTTCAACGCCAGGCAGGAGACCCATGCCGTGCGCCACGCCAATGGCACGGGCCCCTTCAGGCTGGAGCGCTACGAGCCCGACGTGCGCACCACGCTGCGCCGACACCCCGCGTGGTGGGGCTGGGCCGACAAGCGCCACGGCAACCTGGAGCAGGTGAGCTTCGTGACCATCCGCAGCGACGCCACGCGGCTGGCGGCGCTGGCCACCGGCGAGGTCGACCTCGTGCTCGACCCGCCCTACCAGGACATCCAGCGCCTCAAGGCCGACCCGCGCATCAGGCTGGCGCAGACGGCCGACATCGGCCAGCAGTACTTCACCTTCGACCAGTCGCGCGACGAACTGCAGGACAGCGACGTGAAGGGCCGCAACCCCTTCAAGGACCTGCGCGTGCGCCAGGCCGTCTACCACGCGCTGAACGTGCCGCTGATCGTCGACAAGGTGCTGCGCGGCCAGGCCCAGCCCACCGGCGCCTTCCTGTCGCCGCTGGTCGACGGCTCGCCGGCCGAGCTCGACCGGCGACTGCCCTTCGACCCGGCGCGCGCGCGGGCGCTGCTGGCCGAGGCCGGCTACCCGAAGGGCTTCTCGGTGACGCTGGACTGCGTGAACGTGGCCTGGCGCGAGAACGTCTGCCAGGCCGCCGCGGCCATGCTGACGCAGGTGGGCATACGCACCACGCTGCGCTCCAGCCCCAGCAACCAGTTCTTTCCCAAGCTGACGCAGGGCACGGCCAGCTTCGTCGAATTCGGCTGGACGGCCAGCCCCGACGCCTGGAATTCGCTGAACGGCCTGTTCCGCACCTACGACCGCAGCGGCCTGGGCAGCTTCAACGCCGGCCGCTACAGCAACCCCAAGCTGGACGTGCTGATCGACGCCATCCGCATCGAGCCCGACCTGACGCGGCGCCGCGCGATGGTGGCCACCGTGCTGCGCATGGTGGCCGACGACCTGCCCTACGTGCCGCTGTACCGCCGCACGCTGACCTGGGCCATGCTGCGCAAGGTGACGCTGGTGCAGTGGCCCAACGACACGCTGGAACTGCGCTGGGTCCGGGTGCAGTGACGAGCCGGCGTGCCCCGCTCAAGCCTTCTGCGGCGGTGCCGTCGCCGGCAGGCTGACCGAGAACACGCTGCCCACGCCGGGCGTGCTCTGCACGTCGATGCGGCCCTTCATGCCCTGCACGAGCTGGCGTGAGATCGACAGTCCCAGGCCCGTGCCCTCGACCGTGCCGCGCTCGGCGCCCAGCCGGTTGAAGGGTTCGAAGAGGTGCGACACCTGCAAGGGCGTCAGACCCTCCCCGGTGTCCAGGATCTGCACGCTCCAGTGCGTGCCGCCGGGCTGCGCGACGAGCTCGACGCGGCCGTTGGGGCGGTTGTACTTCACCGCGTTCGAGGCCAGGTTGATCAGCACCTGGCGCAGCCGCGTGCGGTCGGCCAGCACCCAGGCGTCGGCCGGTACCTGGTAGCGCAGGGCGATGCCGCGCGCGGCGGCCGCCGCTTCCATCAGCTTGATGGTCTCGAAGACCACGGCGCCGAGCTCGACCGGCTGTTCCGCCAGCACCAGCTGGCCCGACTCGATGTTCGACAGGTGCAGCAGGTCGTCGACCAGCGTGGTGAGGTGGTTGCCGGCCGACAGGATGAGCCCGACCTGCTGCAGCAGAGACGGGTCTGCAAGCACCGTCGGAGTCGTTTCCAGCAGTTGTGCGAATCCGACGACGGCGTTCAGCGGCGTGCGCAGTTCATGGCTGGCACGCGACATGAAGGCCGACTTGGCGGCGTTGGCCAGCCGATCGGCTTGTGCGGCGGCGCGCAGGCGCGCGGTGGCGGCTTCGTCGGTGACGTCGGTCCAGTTGAAGACGACGCCCACGCACTCGCCGGCACTGCGTTGCGGCACGGCGGTGCAGGCCAGTTCGCGGTCGGTGGTGGTGTGCCAGCGCATGCGGTGCACCTCGTCGGGCGCCTGCATCACCGCCGTGTGCCAGCTGGTCAGCGATTCCGGGCCGCGCACCCAGCGGCGCAGTGCTGCGGTCAGCATGGGCAGCGTCGGTGCACGGGCGTGGTCGGGCTCGGGCCAGAGTTCGGTGAAGCGGCGGTTGGACACCATCACACGCTCATCGAGTCCCGCCACCAGCACGCCCACCGGCGTGGCGTCCAGCGTGGTCTCGAGGATGGAGTTGACCCGCCTGAGCTCGTCGTTCTGGCGACGCAGCGTTTCGCGCGCACTGGCCAGGTCCTGTTCATAGCGCTGCTGCTTGGACAGGATGGCACGCGAAGTGGCCAGCAGGGCTTCGCGCAGCGTGTCCGAGCGGACATCGTCGGTCTGCGGTTCGGCGGGAGGGCTGGGCGTCACGTCGGGAGGCGATGCGGGCTGAAGAGGGGAGCGGTTCAGGCAGCGCGCGCCGCCAGCCGCTCGCTGGCCAGGCGCGTGCCCGCCACACGTGCGGCGATCTTGGCAAAGGCCGTGTCCCGCGTGGTCGACAGGTCGTCGCAGAAGGGCGAGAAGCCGCAGTCGTCGGTCGTGCCCAGCTGCGCCAGCGGGATGAACTCGGCGGCTTCCAGCACGCGTTCGCAGACCTGCTCGGCGGTCTCGATGGCGGGGTCCAGAGGATCGATCACGCCGACGAAGGCCGTCTGCTCCGGCTTGAGGTGCCGGGCGATGAGCTTGAGCACCCGCCGGCGATCGGGCTCGCGTGCCAGCGCGATGTAGAAGCGGCCGGCGCGCAGCTCGAACAGGCTGGGCAGCAGCAGCGCGTAGTCGACATCGGCGCTGTGCGTGCTGTCGCGGTCGCCACCCGGACAGGTGTGCACGCCGATGCGGCGGCGCTGGGCCTCACTGAAGCGGGCCAACGCCAGGTTGTTCAGCGTGACGAAGCTGTTCAGCAAACCGCCTGAGGGATCGATCTTCCAGGCCAGACGACCCTCGGTGAAGTCGATCTGCACCGAGTCGGCGCCGAGCTCCAGGCAACGACGCACGTCGGCCTCGTGTTCGTCGAGCAGGTCGTCGATGAAGGCCTGGCGCGGGTAGCCGTCGAGATCCCGGCCCGGGTAGAACAAGCTCAGCGCCGACGGCGAGATCACCGCCTGCTTGACCGGCAGCGCCGTGAGCTTCATCGTCTGTTCCAGGTAGTCGCTGCCCTTGTGCAGGAAGCGGAAGGGCCCGGCCGTGAGCCGCGGCCACAGGCGCGCGTGGTTGACGAACTGAAGGCGGAATCCGTCGGGCGCGAAGTTGGGCAGGCCCTCGACGCAGTACGAGGCGAAGTTGTGCGTCTTGCGCTGTTCGCCGTCGCTGATGACCGGCGAGCCGGTGTCGGCAAAGCGCTGCAAGGTGTCCGCCACGGCTTCGTCGTAAGCGCGGTCGAGTTGCGCCCGGCTGGCACGACCGGTACGGAACCCGACGATGAGCTCGATGAGGGAGGGCGGCCTGGGGATGCTGCCGATCGGCTCTGTGGGGATCATCAATGCCATGGAGGATCGTCTGGGGCCGGCTGCGTGCAAACAATATCGGCCTGATCATCGCAGCTTGTAGCGGCGTTCGAGGTATGGCCGCGGTCCAGGCGCGGTCATCCGCGCTCATAGGCGATGCACGCCGGCACAGCTGGCTGGGGCACGGCAGAAAACACTCGGACCCAGGCGGAAAGATCACTTCTGGCGACAGGGTCCGTGACGTGTCCGGAAGTCCTTGGGGCTCACGGCTCCGCCGGTTGCGTGCAGACCGCGCGACAAGGCCTTGGCCATGCGCTCCTGGGCCATGAAGGGCCCGCGGTCCCACTTGAATCGAGCGCTCCAGGCGTGGCCGTCCTCGACCATGCGGCGGTTGACGTTCACCGCACCGATGAACAGCGTGCCCAGCAGACGGCCGTGCTGGTCGCGAATCCCCGTCTTGCCTGCCACGTCGAGCCGCCCCTTGCCGCCCAGCGCGATGTCGATGAGGGCCCTCTTCGCTTCGGGGCCCCCGGGCTGACAGATCTCGGGCGCGTCGATGTCGCGCAGCCGCACTTCCAGGGCCGCACCGCCGCCCTCGGGCTTGAAGTACAGGCTGTCGCCGTCCACCACGCGCACCACGCGACCCTCGATGCTCGCGGCTGCCGCGACCTGGCCCGCGGCCAGCAGGGCGGTGGCCAGGGCGCACGGCAGCAGAACGTGCCGAAGGCTGCCGGCCCAACCCGGGGCGACAGAAGAGAGCCGACGCTTGGTGGTGAAAGAGCGCATGGCAGGCTGGATGGCGACGATCCGGAAATCCTATGCTCATCGGCAGGCTGGTGCCGGGCTGCAGCGACACGCCCTGCCCACTCGCCCCGCAGATGCCGGCGATGCTTCACGCCGCGGGCGGCGGCCGTCGCCTCAGCCGCGAAGCGCTCAGCCGCGGGCGGTCGCCTGCGGCCACGTCGAGCTGGCTCTCGGCATCCTGCAGCAGGCGGTCCAGGCGGTCCTTGAGCTTCTCGGTGCTGAGC
The DNA here is from genome assembly GCA_022843905.1 of Rubrivivax sp. Lineage (GTDB taxonomy): Bacteria > Pseudomonadota > Gammaproteobacteria > Burkholderiales > Burkholderiaceae_C > Rubrivivax. The sequence continues at coordinate 11,684 of JALHMT010000055.1, read as the reverse complement.
TGCTCGCGCAGACGCTCCACCATCAGCGGCAGGCAGAAGGGGCTGGCGCTGCGCAAGGCCACCACGTCCAGCGGCAGCGCGGCCAGACGCTGCAGCACCTGTTGCAGCCGTGCGATGTCGAGCTCCTGCGACAGCACCTCGCGCTCGGCCTGGCCGAGCAGGCGGTTGCCGGCGTCGTACTTGCGGAAGACCTCGAAGAACAGCGAGCTGCTGGCCTGCAGCTGGCGCAGGCTCTTGGGCGCCCCGGGATAGCCCGAGAACACCAGGCCCGCCACACGCGCGATCTCGCGGAAGCGGCGCTGCGCGAGCTCACCGCTGTTCAGGCTGGACAGCACGTCGGCCATCAGCGCCGAGGTGTCGAACAGGCGGCCGTCGTGCAGCGAGGACAGGTCGAACTCGCGCGCAGCGACGATCTCCAGCCCGTAGTCGTTGACGCTCAGCGAAAACGTGTTGGGCGCCAGCCGCGCCAGCCGCCAGGCCAGCAGCTGGGCCAGGCCGATGTGCACGTTGCGCCCGCCGAAGGGGTACAGGAAGAGGTGCTGTCCCTCGCGCGTGAACAGCGTCTCGGCGAGCAGCCGGCCCGGCACCGGCAGCCTGGACAGTTGCATCTGCGTGCTCAGCATGGGTTTCGCAGCCTGCAGCTCGGGCAGCGAGAAGTCGCCCGCGGCAGCCTCGGCCAGCAGTTCAAGCACGCTGTCGGCCATCTCGCTGGACAACGGCATCTTGCTGCCGTTCCAGGACGGCACCACGCCGCTGGGCTTGCTGGCCTTGCGCACCCAGGCCGTCATGTCCTGCGTGCGCACATACTCCAGCACGCGGCCGGCGAAGACGAAGTGGTCGCCCTGGTTCAGGCGGGCGATGAAACCTTCCTCGATGCTGCCGATGGTGCCGCCCGACAGCCACTTCACCTGCATCGTGGCGTCGGCCACGATGGTGCCCACCTGCAGGCGGTGACGTCGCGCGATGGCGCGGTCGGGCACGCGCCAGACGCCGTCCACCCGCGCGATGCGGTGGTACTCGGGATAGGCCGTCAGGCTGTCGCCGCCGCGCTCGCAGAAGGCCAGGGCCCAGTCGAATTCCTCGCGCGTGAGGGTACGGTAGGCCGCGGTGCTGTGCACCTCGTCGAAGAGTGCGTCGGCATCGAATCCGCCGCCCAGCCCTACGGTGACGAGGTGCTGCACCAGCACGTCCAGCGGCTTGTCGGGCGTGCGACGCTGCTCCACGCGCCCGGCCAGTGCGGCACGGCGCGCCGCGGCGGCTTCCACCAGCTCCAGCGTGTTGGTGGGCACCAGCGTCACACGGCTGGGCCGGCCCGGCGCGTGGCCGCTGCGACCGGCACGCTGCAGCAGCCGCGCCACGCCCTTGGCGCTGCCGATCTGCAGCACACGCTCCACCGGCAGGAAGTCGACGCCGAGGTCGAGCGACGAGGTCGCCACCACGGCCTTCAGCTCGCCCTTCTTCAGGCCGGCCTCGACCCACTCGCGCACGCTCCTGTCCAGCGAGCCATGGTGCAGCGCCACCACGCCGGCCCAGTCCGGACGCTCCTGCAGCAGCAGCTGGTACCAGATCTCGGCCTGAGAGCGCACGTTGGTGAAGACCAGGGTCGGCCCGGAACGCTCGATCTCGGCCACCACCGGCTGCAGCATCTGCGCGCCCAGGTGGCCGCCCCAGCTGAAGCGGCCGGGCTCGTGCGGCAGCAGCGTGTCGATGGTCAGTTGCTTGTCGATGCGGCCCTGCACCAGGCTGCCCCCTTCGCCGACCAGCGTGTGCATGGCCTCGGCCAGGTTGCCCAGGGTGGCCGACAGGCCCCACACCACCAGCCCCGGGTTCCAGCGCCGCAGCCGCGCCAGCGCCAGTTGCACCTGCACGCCGCGCTTGCTGCCGATGAGCTCGTGCCACTCGTCGACCACCACCGTGTGCACGCCGGCCAGTTCGGCAGGCGCGTGTTCGCGTGTGAGCATCAGGCTCAGCGACTCGGGCGTGGTCACCAGGGCTTCGGGAAAGCGCCGGTCCTGCCGCGCGCGCTCGGCGCTGGGCGTGTCGCCGGTGCGTTGCCCCACGCGCCATGGCGCCAGGGCCGGCAGCGGCTCCTGCAGGGCCCGCGTGGTGTCGGCCGCCAGCGCCCGCATCGGCGTGATCCACAGCACCTGCAGGCCCGGCCGCGGCGGCGGCGGCAATGCGGCGGCTCGCGCCAGCGCCCCCATCCACACTGCATGGGTCTTGCCGCTGCCGGTGGTGGCGTGCAGCAGGCCGCTGTGGCCGGACTGCATGGCCGACCAGACCTCGCGCTGGAACGGGAACGGCGTCCAGCCGCGTGCGGCGAACCAGGCCTCGATGGGCGCGAAGCCCGCGACGGCCGCCTCGGGACTGCCCGAGGGCGACGCATTGCGCGCGCGATGTTTGCGGGGAAGCGGCGACATGACAGGACTGCATGATGCGCGAGTGAGGCCCGCGCATTTGTTGCCGCGCTCTCCCCCGTGACTCCGGGGGATTCCAGTGGCCTCACCCCGGCATGCAGGCCCGCGGGCGCGGGGGGTCCTGTATCGGCAGGCTCCCCACGGCCCTCTGTGCAGCCCACAATGCCCGGCGATCCCCAGAAAACGACATGAAACAGTCTCCTTCGCCACCGCTCGATCTGGTGGCCGCACTCAAGTCCCTGCCCCCCACCGACCGGCACGCCGCCAAGCACGAAGCCCTGCAGGCCCTGCAGCAATGGGCCGGCTCGGCCAGCGCGCACGACCAGGCTGGCGCGCACCACGACGTGGCGTACCAGTTCTACACGCTCGGACTGGTCGACGACTGCGTGCGCCAGGCGCGCCTGGCCGTCGAAGCCTGGATGGCGCTGGACGAGCCCGAGCAGGTCTGCCAGTCGATGTGCCTGAAGGCCCTGGCGCTGAGCGAGCAGGGCCACGACGACGAAGCCGTCGGCTGTGCCGGCACGGCGCTCACGCTGGCCCGCCGGCAAGGCAGTGCACCGCCCTTCGTGCGCGCGCTCACGCTGCTGGGGAGCCTGCACGGCTGGCTGGACGACTTCGAACCCGGCGAGCACCTGCTGATGCAGGCACTCGCACGCGCCCGCGCGCAGCGAGACCGCGCGGCCGTGGTGCGCGCGCACATCGCGCTGATCGGCCTGCTGATGCCGGCGCACGAAGCCCACGTGCAGGCCGGGCAGCACGAGCTGGCGGCCCTCACGCGGGCGAAGCTGCTGCTGCAGACCCGCGAGACCTTGTTCCTGTGTGCCGACGAGGCCGATGCCTTCAGGCGTGTGCTGATGCGCAGCAATGCCGCCGGCGGGCTGATGGCCGCCGGCTTCGTCGACGACGCCGTGGACCTGCTGCGGCAGAGCGTGCAGCAGGCACGCAGCGAGGGCTTCCGTGTCGTCGAGCTGAAGGCGCGCTGCCGGCTGGCGCGCTGCCTCTCGCGCCTGGGCCAGCCCGAGGCTGCGCAGCGGGAGCTCGAGTCCATCCTGCGTGCACTCGACGCCGACGACCACTTCCGCGCGCGCACCGAGGTGCTGTGCCTGCTGACCCGGGTCTGCGCCGAGGCCGGAGATCACGAGTCCGCCGACGCTTACCGCAGCCAGGCCGATGCCTGCCGCCAGCGCCAGGCCCGGGGTGCCGAGCAGGCCCGGCGCAGGCTGCAGCCCATGGCACGCACGGCACGCGAAGCTCTCGAAGACGACGCCGGCCGGGCCGGCCACTGAGCACGCGCGGAGCCGCTCAGGCCGTCAGGATCCAGCCTTCGACGGGATCGACCACGGACGGCAGCCCGTGGCCCGGCTGCAGGCTGGCCCAGGCCGCCTGCGCCAGGCACAGCACGGCGTCGAGCCGGTCGCCCGAGACGTCGGCCACCAGCGACTCGTGCTGCGCCGGGGTGAGTTTCAAGCGCAAGCCCAGTCGCGTGCGGCCCTGCTCCAGCGCGTCGACGATGTCCTTGCGCGCGATGAGCCGGTCGGAGGCCAGGCTGTTCTTGTAGGAACGGCTGCCCACCAGTTCGTGCGCCAGCAGGCCCGGGTAGCCTTCCAGCGCCGTGCGCGTGGCGTCGCCTTCGTGCAGTCGCGGCAGCGTGACGCCGGCCGCCAGCAGGCGCGACAGGCCTTCGTAGAACATGAAGCCCACCGGCACGTAGCGGGTCTGCAGCGGGCTCGTCGAGCGCACGCCCACCGGCGCGGTGTCGGTGCGCCGGTGCAGCAGCCGCTGGCCGGCCGGCCGTCCGTTGCCCCAGCCGTCGATGAGGGCCCGCCAGGCCATGCGGTCGGCACAGCGGGCATGCACTTCGGCACTCACCTGCGCCAGCGTCGAGCCCAGCGACAGCGACTCGACGAAGGCACGCGGCAGGCCGAAGGGAAAATCGAACGCGCCCAGCCACGGCCCGGGTGTCAGCAGCAGCGCCTCGAAGCCGGTCAGCGTCTCCAGGGCCTCGACGCGCTCCAGCCGCAGCACGCTGCCGCGCAAGTGGCCGTGTGCCACGGTGACGGGCTTGCGCCGCTGCGGAGCGCAGGTGAAGTCCACGCCCCACAAGGACAGAGGCGGCAGCGAGGGAGGCGACGTCATCCCGGCATTGTCGGCGCAAGGCGTGCCCGGGCCGGTCGTCCGGGCAGCGGCTACAGTGGGCGCATGAACACTTCCAACCCCATCCTCGTCGACGTGCACCGCGGCGGCATCGTCGAATCGATGCACCGCGGCGCGCTGGCCATCGTCGACGCCGACGGCGCCCTGCACACCGCGCTGGGCGACGTGCTGCGGCCGGTCTTCCCGCGCTCGGCCGTCAAGGTGCTGCAGGCGTTGCCCCTGGTGGCCAGCGGCGCGGCCGACGCGCTGGGCCTGTCCGACGAGGAACTGGCCATCGCCTGCGCCTCGCACGGCGGCGAAGCGGTGCACACGCGCACGGCCGCAGGCATGCTGGCCAAGGCCGGCGTCGACGTCACGGCGCTGGAGTGCGGCACGCACTGGCCCTACTTCGACGGCACGGTCAAGGCCCTGGCCGCCGCCGGCGAACAGCCTACGGCGCTGCACAACAACTGTTCCGGCAAACACGCCGGCTTCGTCTGCCTGGGCTGCCATCTGGCGGGCGATGGCAAGGGCGAGCGCGAGCTGCGCGGTTTCCTGTCGGGCTACGTCCAGCCCGGGCACGCGGTGATGCAGGAGGTGACCGGCGCGCTGCAGGCCACCACCGGTTATGGCCTCAGCCACGCGGCGCGCGGCGTGGACGGCTGCAGCATCCCCACCTATGCCGTGCCCTTGCGCCACCTGGCGCATGCCTTTGCGCGCGTGGCCACCGGCGTGGGCCTCAGCGACGAGCACGCGCGCGCCGCGCGTCGGCTGCGCCAGGCCGTGGCGCGTGCGCCGATGATGGTGGCCGGCAGCGGCCGCTTCGACACACGCGTGATGGAGCGGCTGGGCGAACGCGTGTTCTGCAAGGTCGGCGCCGAGGGCGTGTACTGCGCCGCCCTGCCCGAGCGCGGCCTGGGCGTGGCGCTGAAGATGGACGACGGCAACACCGCGCGCGCCGCCGAGGTGGTGATGGCCGCGGTGATCGAGGCCCTGGTGAAGCTGGACGACGCCGAGGCGGATTTCATGCGCGGCTTCAGCGACCTGACGATGCGCAACTGGAACGGCATCGCGGTCGGCGGCCTGCGCGCCGCCGAGGCAATGCGTACGCTGAAGCCCTGATCAGCCGCGCAGCGGCAGCGCCAGACCGATGGCGATGAAGAGGCCGCCGCAGGCCTGGTTGAAGCGCCGACCCACGCGCTTCAGCCAGGGGCTGAGGCGGTGCGCCGTGCTGGCGATGAACAGTTCGGTGGCCACCTCGATCACGGCGAAGGTGCCGGCCATCACCAGGAACTGCACGAACAGGCTGCGCGCGGGGTCGATGAACTGCGGCAGGAAGGCCGCGAAGAAGAGCAGGCCCTTGGGGTTGGTCACCGCCGACAGCAGGCCCTGGCGGAACAGCGAGGCGCCGGCACGCGGCTCGGCCCGCCCGGATACCTGCAGGCCGATGGGCGGCGAGCGCCACACCTGGACGCCCAGCCACACCAGGTAGGCGCCGCCGACCCACTTCATCACCGTGAGCCAGACCAGCGAGGTCTGCAGCAGGGCGCCGATGCCGAACATCGACAGCGCCACCACCGCGACGAAGCCGAGGGCGCCGCCGAAGATGGTGAACAGCGTGCGCTGCCAGCCGTGAAGGGCGCCATGGGTGAGCGCGAGAAGACCGTTGGGCCCGGGCGACAAGGACAGGCCCAGGGCGGCCAACGCGTAAACGAGCCAGGTGTCGAGGTTCACGCCTGGGATGCTAAGCGAGCGACGCACCGTGATTAAGTCATGTTTCGCGGGACGACTTGCTCACGGACGGCCGCAGCGTGATCGCAGACATTGTGGTCACACCGGCCGAGACATCCCTCCCGCACCGGTTCAGCCCCTCACCTCACGGAGAGCACCATGCGCCAAATCCACACCGCCCCGATCGCCAAGTCTGTCCCGGCCTCACGTGTGGCCCCGACCCTGGCCCAGGCCCAGACTCCGGAACTGCCCGAGCTGCCGCGCCACGAGCGCGCGATGTCCTTGATCGCCGGCCTGTGCACCGGCGTCATCGTGGTGTCGACCACGCTGCTGCTGATGCCGGCCCCGGCCATGGCCGCCGACCACACCGCATTCCAGACGACGGACCAGGTCGTGATGCAGGTGCTGCGCAAGTGAGGC